>NZ_JAVDUE010000021.1:0-126073 GCF_031456255.1 Arcicella sp. BE140
AATTCTATTAATCATTTCTACCAATATCTCAAAGAACTCTTTAACCTAAAAACCTACTTCCGATTTTTAAATCTCGCTAGTAATTATCTTCCTAATTACTCTAACTCTTTCCCTTTCCTTAGCCCGTTGGCGTCGTTTGGGAGTGCAAAGATGTAGGATTAATTCTAAACCACCAAACATCAATGCAAACTTTTTTTTAAACTTTTATGAAATAATCCATAACCACCACCATAATACCACTGAAAACCAAGATGTTATTAACAATAAAAAAATGGAAACTTTTTTGAAAAAAAATGCTCAAACTTCAATCTACGTTAAAATTTATATAAAAAGCGGTCAATCATTTTTAAAATGACTGACCGCTTTTAGTGATTTTAGCAAGATTTATATCCAATTTATCCCAAGAAAGGGTACTTATAGTCTGTTGGCGATACAAATGTTTCTTTAATCGTTCTAGGCGAAACCCATCTCAATAGGTTTAGCATCGAACCCGCTTTATCATTAGTACCTGATGCTCTAGCCCCACCGAATGGTTGTTGTCCAACCACTGCTCCTGTTGGCTTATCATTGATATAGAAATTACCTGCTGCATTTACTAGCTTTTTATTCGCAATCTCTAAAGCATAACGATCTTGAGCAAAGATGGCTCCCGTTAAAGCATAATCAGAAGTGGTGTTTACGATATCCAACGTCTCTTCATACTTTTCTGCGTCATATACATAGATAGTAAGTACCGGCCCGAAGATTTCTTCTGACATCGTAGTGTAGTGAGGGTCCTCTGTCAAGATAATCGTTGGCTCAATAAAATACCCTTTCGATTTATCATAATTTCCGCCTGCTATTATTTTGGCTTTGTCCGAAGCTTTTGCATTATCTATATATCCCGCGATTTTATCAAAAGCCTTTTCATCAATCACGGCGTTCACGAAATTTGAAAAGTCTTCTACACCTCCTACTTTTATTTCTGCTAAGTCTGTTTGAATATATTCCCACGTTTGTTCCCAAAGCGTATTGGGAATATAAGCACGGGAAGCCGCAGAACATTTCTGTCCTTGGTATTCAAATGCTCCACGCACCAAGCCTACTGCTAGGGCTTTGGCATCAGCTGATTTGTGTGCTACTACAAAATCTTTCCCTCCTGTTTCTCCTACGATTCTTGGGTACGACTTATACTTATGGATATTTTCTCCGATTGTTTTCCAAATATGTTGAAATACCTTAGTACTTCCTGTAAAATGTACTCCCGCAAATTGTGGATGCTTGAATACGATATCACCTGTTAGTGGTCCATCTGTATAAATAAGGTTTATTACGCCATCTGGTAATCCTGCTTCTTTCAATACTTTCATTAATACATTCGCAGAATAGATTTGCTGTGGTGATGGTTTCCATACTACAACATTTCCCATTAAGGCTGCCGACGCAGGAAGGTTACCTGCAATAGCTGTAAAGTTGAATGGTGTTACGGCAAATACAAATCCTTCTAAGGGACGGTATTCTAATTTGTTCCAAACGTTTTCAGAAGAGATAGGTTGTTCAGCATATATCTGTGTAGCGAAATGTACATTGAAACGTAGGAAGTCTATCCATTCGCAAGCTGCATCAATTTCTGCTTGATAGGCATTTTTTGATTGCCCTAACATCGTTGAAGCATTTAACTCATTACGATATTTAGTAGCCGAAAGGTCTGCTGCTTTCAAGAAAACAGCCATTCTATTTTCCCAAGGTAAACTTGCCCATGCTTCTCTGGCTGACAATGCTGAGTCTATGGCTTGATTTACGTGGCTAGCATCACCTTCGTGATAATATCCTAAAATATGCTGATGGTCGTGTGGGGAAGTCAAAGCCTGTTTATTGCCTGTTCTTATTTCTTCAGAACCTATATACATGGGTACGTCTACTACTGTACCACGCATTTCAGTAAGCTTGGCAATAAGTGTTTCTCGCTCCTTGGTGTTAGGAGCATATGAGTTGATTGGCTCATTTTTGGGCGTTGGTACGCTAAAAAATCCTGTTGACATTTGATGAAGTTTTTGGTTTGATGCAAAATTAAGGAATTTTTTTGGGACTGGAAGACTTTAGGACTGAAGGACTTGAGATTGTAGAGTGAAAGACTTGTGTATAAAAAATAATTGAAAAGTTAAAGTATTTCAGAAAAGAACATACTCTATTTTATTTTACATTCTTTACACAATTTCTTACCTTCTTTAATCCTTTTTTCTTCAGGTCTAAATATCCTCTAATCCTAAAGTCTTCTAGTATCTGAAAAAAAGCAACTTTCGGGTTGAGGATGTTCTTTTATCAATCGACATTTGTAGCGTTAATTTAAGAAGAACATGACAACAGATACATATCATTATGAACGTATTGCTAAAGCGATTGAGTTCATTACCGACAATATTACTGCACAACCTTCCTTAGAAGAAGTGGCCGAAAAAGTAAATCTTTCTCCTTTTCATTTTCAAAGAATTTTTACTGAATGGGCAGGCGTTAGTCCGAAGAAGTTTTTACAGTTTTTAACAGCCGACTATTTAAAAGCTAAAATCAAGGACACTGCCACTTTGATAGAAGCAGCAGAGATAGCAGGGCTGTCGAGCCAAAGCAGAGTGTATGATTTGTTTACAGGTATTGAAGCTGTTACTCCCCAAGAATTCAAAAGTGGTGGAAAAGGTTTGCACATTGATTATGCTTATCATGATACTCCTTTCGGAGAATGCTTTATGGCCGTTACCGAAAGAGGAATTTGTGGAATGGCTTTTACCAATGAGATTTCTAAAGATGAAGATTTAGCGACCTTCAAACAAAAATGGCATTTTGCTACTATCGAAGAGAACCCTTCTGTCACCGAACAATATGTACAACGCATTTTTACACCACATCTTAGCTCGCTAGACAAACTACATCTATTAGTACAAGGTACCAATTTTCAATTAAAAGTCTGGGAAGCTTTATTGACAATTCCACAAGGTTCATTAACGACTTATCAACAAATAGCAGATAGTATCGGACATAACAAGGCCGTTAGAGCAGTCGGTACGGCAGTAGGAAATAATCCTATCGCCTACTTAATACCTTGTCATAGAGTAATTAGAAAAGAAGGAAAGTTAGGAGAATATCATTGGGGGACTATTCGGAAGAAAGCTATCGTTGGATGGGAAGCCTCTAAAATTGAGTGAATGAGGAGCGGTCCGCCGCCGCGGTTGTGATTTAGTGAATTATTACTAAACACCAAAATATTTAATTACTCATTCACTAACTCACACATTCACAATTTTACATTGAACATGAATATCAACTCACTTAACTGGCAAAGTATTAAACAAGATTTGGATGAACAGGGATATGCTGTTATTCGGGCAGTGATTCCTCGGGATGTTTCTGACGAATTGATAGCTTCATATTCGCAATCCAATTTATATAGAAGTACTATTGTAATGAAACGTTATAATTTTGGAAAAGGCGAATACAAGTACTTTTCGTATCCTCTACCCGAAAGCATTGCTTATTTAAGGAATGACCTCTACACTCCTTTGTCTAAAATAGCAAACGAATGGAATTTAAAATTAGGTATCAATCTTACCTATCCCGAAAAGCATGAAGATTTTATTGAAGCTTGTCAGCAACAAAATCAATACAGACCAACACCTCTGATTTTGAAATATGAAACAGGTGACTTTAATACCCTCCACCAAGATTTATATGGAGAGTTGTATTTTCCTTTTCAGGCAGTATTGTTTTTATCTCAACCTCAGGAAGATTATACTGGCGGAGAATTTGTATTGATTGAACAAAAACCGAGGTTACAATCTCAGGCAATTGTATTACAACCGAACCGTGGCGACATGGTAATTTTTACTACCAACTTTCGAGCAGCCAAAGGAACAAGGGGCTACTATCGTTCACCCATGAAACATGGGGTTAGTAAACTCCATAGTGGAAATCGTTATACAGTCGGGATTATTTTTCATGATGCCAAATGATAAGACATCAAGATATACTAGACGAAAAAGGAACAAACCGTTTATTACTGTCTTTAATCAAAGACAAGCAAATTACAGTGGGTGCTAATAAGTCATTAAAGATTTATGGAAAGCTCAATTGTAAATCTGGCAAAAGAATGAAAACCCAAAACCGAGTCTTCTTTAAAGATATTCAAGAAGCTGTAGTTTTGGGTTTTCGTCCTTGTGGACATTGTATGAGGTTGGAGTATTTGGAATGGAAAAACCATTAGTCATAAAAAGTTAAAGCCTCCTTTAAGTCTATAAATTTTCAGGTTCGGGGTTTCCTAAACCTTTAGGATTTAATCCATACTTATTATTTCCATATTGACTAGTTTTAAACAACAACCAAAGATCACAAAAAGGCATAAATAGAAACCACCACGCTTTCCCTAAATCCTGACTTCTCTTCGCACTTTGCGCAAGTTTAAACCAAATCAAGAAAATCCATACTATCCTTAATATTAATCTAAAGATATTTTCTTCGCCTATAAAGACATCTATTATTCCAAAAGATATAAAAAGTGTAAAATATATAAAAAGAGAGATTGCATATTCTTTTCTTCTGATACGACCTTCAAATGAAAAAGGGTTTTGAAACATTATTGTGTGTAGTTTACGGATTTATTAAATGGGTTATTTATGAACTTATTACTTTTTTATTATTTCTATAGAAAAGGTTCTTCAAAAGTCAATGCTTATTTATTTCATAACTCATTGAACAATAGCTAGAATAAATATTCATTTGGCTTTATCAAAGGCTAATTTTAGGGCTAGACTACTCAAAATACCTGCCATAAGCCATTTTTGAATTTTAATCCAAGTGGGTCTACTACCAAACCAAAATGCTATTTTGGATGCAAACATGACAATCATGAAATTCACTGTGAAACTGACGGTCATTTGGGTAAATCCTAATTGAAAATTCTGTAATAATACATTGCCATATTCAGGTTTAATAAACTGTGGAAAGAACGACATATAGAAAACAGCAATTTTAGGGTTGAGTACATTGGTGAGAAATCCCATCTGAAAAAGTTTGAAATTGCTATCGTCTTCCAAAGCCGTTGTTTCAAAAAATGATTTACTTCCTGGCTTGATGGCATTCCAAGCTAAATACAATAAGTAGCCAACACCTAGCCATTTGAGAAAGGAATAAGCAAAAGGTACAGCCATCAAAATAGCCGTAAGTCCGAAAGAGACCATGATGACATGGAATAGAAAACCAACAATGACTCCTGCTAGTGAAATCATTCCTGCTTGTTTGCCTTGTGAGATAGAACGTGATATTAGGTATATCATGTTGGGGCCAGGCGTGATGACCAACCCAAAAGCGGCAATAATAAAAACGAGTAAGTCTGAAAGTGGTATCATATTATTCCGTAAAACGAGATTCCATCTCGTAATTTTTGTAACTTAATTTTAACGAGATGGAATCTCGTTTTACTGTTTTAGAATGCTAGATATGGTAAAAGCTTGTTGATTGTTTGTTCATCCAAAAGCTTTATATTCTCTAAATCTTTTCGGCTCGAAAAATTTCCGTGCTGTTGGCGATATGCAATAATGGCTTTAGCAATATAAGGACGTAAATAAGGATGTTTGAATTCTTCTAGGGTCACCTCATTAATTTTGATTTTCCTGAGTTGAGGATTTCTGACTGTCCCATATTTCAATAGTTCGTCAACTGAAATAGAATCTAATCCCCAAATATTGCGTACTTGCTCTATTGAATAAAAGCCCCCAAGCTTCTCCCGTTCTTGAATAATCCTGATAGCTCGCTTAGAAGCAATTCCTTTTAATTTCTTTAAGTCATTGGTATCAGCTCTGTTTAAATCAAAACTCACTGGCTTGAAATTATCCTTAGTAACATTTGCTGTTGGCAAATTCTTTTCTGTTACCAACTCAACTTTTATACTATTGACATTTGGTTGAAGTACTGACGAATTTGTTAAAACGATATAAGGTTCTAGCTTTTCATAAAGGGCTATCGGGAAGCTATAGATTTTCTTCAAATCCTCTTTTTTCCTAAATTTTCCACCCTTATTTCGATAATTGACTATTCGTTCGGCTAACCATGGAGCTATCCCTAGCTTTTGTAAGTCTTCGGTATTGGATAAGTTAGGGTCAAATTTGAATAATGTAATGGTTCTAGCCTCTTCTTTAAAGGCATTTTCTTTAGCATATTTATCGGAAAAATTATTTTCATGCTCTGTAGGATGCTCAGAACGTTCTTTGATTTCAATTTTTGCCATTAACGCTTCAATCTTCTTCGGATTCACTGAATCATTAATAACTTGTTTTTCAGGAAGATAATCAAAAATAAAAGTAAAAATGATGAGCAAAAAGATTAAAAAAATAAGCAAAACAAAGCCTTTTATTTCTGTTTGATTAAAAGCGAAAAAATCACGTAGATAAGCTTGTAGTTTTTTATACATGGGTGTTAGGTATTAAAATGAATATGATGTTAAACAACAGAAATTAAAATGTTTATTCTGTAATTCAGGCTTTTGAACTAATTTTGTATTGTTTTACCGCTATAAGCTTTAGGCTGTAAGCAGTAAGCCATTTTTAATAGTCAATCCTTAAAAGTGAATCAGACTTTTGATGATACTAATTTACAAGATTTCTTGCCACGAAGGTTTTGAAATTGAAGGTTTTATCTGTTCCAAATAATTATGATACTTTACAGCACAAATCATCAAAGTGATGATGTTTCTTTGGAAGAAGCAGTATTTAGAGGTCTCCCTCCAGACAATGGCTTATATATGCCCCATGTTATTCCGACTTTACCCTCTTCTTTTTTTGATAAAATAGAAACACTATCAATTTCAGAAATTGCCTTTGAAGTAACGAAGACATTATTGGGCGACGATATTCCTGAGGATGATATTAAAATGATTGTTGAAAGAGCTATCGATTTTGATGCACCTTTGGTTAATCTTGAAAAAGATACTTATGTATTAGAGTTGTTTCATGGACCATCTATGGCATTCAAAGATTTTGGGGCAAGGTTCATGGCATCGTTAATGTCTTACTTTTTACAAAAGTCTCATAAAGATATTCACATTCTTGTGGCAACATCTGGCGATACTGGCGGAGCTGTGGCACAGGGATTTTATAAAACGCCTGGTATTAAAGTAACCATTTTATATCCAACTGGCAAAGTCTCGGATATTCAAGAAAAGCAATTAACAACCCTTGGAGAGAACGTAACGGCTTTGGAAGTAGATGGCACTTTTGATGATTGTCAGGCTTTGGTGAAAGCTGCATTCTTAGACAAAGAACTGTCTTCAACCATCAATTTAGCTTCTGCCAATTCTATCAACATTAGTCGATTGATTCCTCAATCGTTTTATTATTTCAATGCTTACGCACAATTGAAAAAAGCAGGCAATACAAAACCTGTTGTTTTTTGTGTACCAAGTGGAAATTTTGGAAACTTATCAGCAGGATTAATTGCCCAGAAAATGGGCTTGCCTGTAAAAATGTTTGTGGCAGCAACCAATGTAAATAACATTGTTCCGAGCTATTTGGCTACTGGCAATTATGAGCCAAAGCCATCTCAAGAAACTATTTCAAATGCAATGGATGTGGGTAATCCATCAAATTTTGTAAGAATGCGTTTATTAGCGGGCGATGCTTACGAAGAGGTTGTTAAACATATTGTGGGAGATTCAAGCGATGATGAGCAAACCAAAGTTGCCATGAAGGAAGTTTTTGAAAGAACCAATTATGTAATGTGTCCGCATACTGCCGTGGCATATTTAGGGTTGAAATCCTATACAGATACGCTATCGGAAGAAGTTGCAGGAGTGTTGCTTTCTACTGCTCATTATGCTAAATTTTTAGATGTGGTAGAAGATGCTCTAGGCACTTCTGTAGAAATTCCTGAAAGATTATCAGCATTGTTATCTAAAGAAAAAGTAGCGATACCGATGACTAAAGATTTTGCAAGCTTTAAGCAATACTTACTTTCTTTATAGTCGAGAGAGTATATGTTAAAATTATCGATTGTTTATATCAAAAAATAATATTCCCTTACGAAAGACCTTACTTTTCTTGTCTTGAAACAAGAAAAGTAACAAAAGAAAATCAAGAATTCCTAATCGCAGCGGCGAACCGCCTCGCTTCGCTCAAACAGTAGGAATTCGGTATTCATCAATCATAAAAAAGCGGTCGAAAAAAAATAATTTCGACCGCTTTTTTTATGATTTTATAATTCGAGATGAGTAATATTTCTATTCAATACTAACTCATGTACAATATCAATTATATATTCCTTCAATCAACTCTTTATAATTATTATGAATAATTTTTCTTTTTAGCTTCAATGTTGGTGTTAATTCTCCCGACTCAATGGTAAATAATTTAGGTAATAATTCTACCTTTTTTACTTGTTCATATTGAGCAACACTCTTCATCAAATCTTTTACTACCTCATCTATTTTCTCTTTTACCTTATCATTCTTAATCATCTGAGTAGCATCTTTACATTCTACACCGTTTCTAATACACCATTCTTTCAAGGCATTGAATTCAGGTACAACCAAAGCTGACGGGAATTTTTGTCCCTCTCCTACCACGATTGCTTGTTCAATCAATACTGATTCTTTCAATTTATTTTCGATTACCTGTGGTGCTACATATTTACCGCCAGACGTTTTGAAGATTTCCTTTTTCCTATCTGTTATTTTCAAATAACGTCCTTCAAAAAGCTCTCCTATATCTCCTGTATGAAACCATCCATCCGCATCTATCGCTTCGGCAGTAGCATCAGGTCTTTTGTAGTAGCCTTTCATGATAGACGGTCCTTTTACACAAATCTCTCCGTCTTCAGCAATTTTCAACTCCACATTTGGTAATACTGTACCTACGCAACCCACCCTAAAATCAGATAAAATACTTGATGAAACTACAGGTGAAGTTTCAGTCAATCCATAGCCTTCAGCAATCGGAATTTCAGCAGCCCAAAATACCCTTGATAAACGAGGTTGCAAAGCTGCCGAGCCAGAAGCAATGATTTTAATATTGCCTCCTAAGGCCTCTTTCCACTTACTAAATATTAATTTTCTCGCAATTTTCAACTGTGTATTATACCAAAAACCCATATCCTTCATTGGGTCGTATTTTAATCCTAAGTTCAATGCCCAAAAGAAAAGCTGTTTCTTAATACCTGATAATTCGTAACCCTTCGCTACAATCTTATCATATACTTTTTCTAGCAATCTCGGAACAGTGGCGAAAACTTGAGGTTTAACATCTTTTAAATTATCAGCAATGGTATCCATACTTTCAGCATAATATACCGAAACGCCATAATACATATACACATATACATCGGTACGCTCATAGATGTGGCAAAGCGGAAGAAAGCTAAGGGCTTTGTCATTAGATGATAATTCTAAATGCTTTCCAATCACCAATCCATCAATGTTCGAAATGATGTTATCATGTGTCAGCATTACTCCTTTGGGCTTGCCAGTAGTTCCCGAAGTATAAATCAATGTCAATAAATCGTCTGGATGAACAGCTGATTTATAAGGTTCTATTTGAGCGAAATCCTCATTCTCTGATAACTTTAATAATTCTGACCAGTGTTTTGAATCCTTGTAATGATCAAATGTATAGATGCCTTCTATGCCTTCCAACACGCTGGTAGCTTCAAGTACTTTTGCTAGCAGGGTTCTGTCGGAAACAAAAATCAATTTCACTTCTGCATCCGTAAATATATAACGATAATCTTCAATGGTGATGGTTGGGTACATCGGCACCAATACAGCACCTAATTGCTGAACTCCTAACTCAATAAAATTCCATTCTGGTCTGTTATTAGAAATCAGCGCAATTTTATCGTCTTTTTTAACCCCTAATTTAATTAAGCCAATGCTTACTTGATTAACGATTTTTATTACTTCGGTAGCACTATATTTTTTCCATTCGCCTTTTACTTTGCTAGCGAAGGTGTCTTCTTTATTTACTGCTTGTACACAATTAGGTAGTAAATCAAATACTCTGGTAATGTTAGGATTGCTCTTCATGACTATCTTAGTTTATTCGATGCCTCTTCAAAATAAAATACAAATTAAACCCTATATTTTACAATAGCGTTAAACAAAGATAACAAGTTTACATAAATGAAAATAGTATGCAAGCATAATTATTTTGTATTTTTTGAGTATTTTAAACAAAGAATTTAACAGGGAATTATTAATAGCTATTTTTTCCTAAAATTTACTTTTATCCACATTCTATCCTATTCATTAACAATTTGGATAATTTCTTTTCTACCATCTGAATATAAATAGGTTAATTCTATTTCACTTATTTCATTATCCTTCAAGATATAGTATCCGTCATCTGTTGTACCATCATTTAAAAATTTGCCTTCAAATCGCTCTCCGTTTTGAAAATAATAAATCCCGTTCCCTTCACGTTTGCCTGCTCGATATTCTCCCTCATACATTTTATTTCCGTTTGGATAATACTGTATTCCATAACCATCTCTTTTACCATTTTTCCACATTCCTTTATAACTACCCTGTGTTTTGTGGACAAATAGCCCTTCTCCATCTTTGCAATTACCCGTCACACAACCTGTTTTCTTGAAGGAAGCTTCATTGGCACTAAGTAACTTATTTTCAACAACTTCTATATTTTCAATTTTTCTATCAATATCCGAATGAACATTTGTTTGGTCATTTTTTGATACTCTCGATACCTCCACCAACTTATCGCTATCAGCTTCTAGCCATCCTTTTTTGATGGCCTCTAATCTTTGCGACTTGGGCGGATGTGTAGAAGTTACTAACTCTTCTTGAAAATGCTGAATAGCTTGTTGTGACTGTTCTAAAGTAGCACCCATTTGGTGTAACCAAAAACCTGAAAAATAATCAGCCTCTAATTCTTTTTCAGGACGACTTCCTTCTCCGTCTATGGTATGGAAATTGGCATGATGCCCAATCTCATGTGCTAAGATAGAAATCGCCGCCCAGTCAGTTTGAGCTGTCCGTTCTACTCTCCCCAAAAAGTCACGGTCATAAATAATATAGGGTTGTCCTTCAATGATAGTCGCAAAACAATTATCAGTATTTGAACATTGCATTACTTTAAACTTGCTATGAATTTGTCCCATTTTTTTGGCAAATTTTCCGATTACTTCTGCGGCATGGCTTTCAGAAATGTATCCCATAGTCTGTGGACAAATGTCTTGAGGTAATACTTTCTTACCAAAATAATTACAAGCAAAAACGATTTTTGGTTGTTGAGCGGACAACTCACTGCAAAAAGCAAGACTAATAATGAAGACTAAAGAGAAGAGTTTTTTCATGGCTATTTTACTTGATTGTGAATAATTAGAGGATAGACACAAAAAATAAAAAAGCAGGCCACTTTGATTAAAATGGTCTTAGCAAATTTTATTTAAAGCAATCAAGTAGAGTTTCAAACCATACAATCATATTTAGCGGTTTATCCACAAAAAAAGCCTGTAAGTGGATAAGCTTACAGGCCTGATAGTAATACGTTTAGGTAATTAATTTATTGTATCTCCCCTCAAATTTCTAAATCTTTTTCTAGCATCTGCCCCATAAATACTGCCAGGATACTTTATCAACAATTCTTGGTATAATTTCATCGCCTTTGTGGATTGGTTCAATACATCCTGATATGTTTTCGCTAATAGATACAAGGCATCATCGCCTTTTATATCATGTGGAAAATTCTGGATGACGTATTCCAAATCTTTTATTCCTTTATCCACATTCCCTTGCTTTAAATAGATATTTGCTCTTAGAAAAACCAAATCATCCATAATAGGATTTCCACGATATACCCTTTCCATTTCCCCTAATTTAGCGATAGCCTCCTCATTACGATGTTGAAAAAGGAGGAGTTCAACAGTAGAATAATCTTTTAAGGCAGCTTCTGTACTATCAAAACCTGTGTTTTCTTGAATCAGTAAACTCAGCTCCATCGCATCATTAGCAATTTCGCGCGTAGTCGCTTGTTTTAAAATATCCAATACTTCTTTGGCTAACTCAAAGTCTCCTCTGAAATACGCCAATTTTGCATTTCTTAATTTAGCATCATACCCAATCGGACTATCTTTCTCTGATTTTTCCACTTGTGAATATAATAACGTGGCTTCCCAAGGTTCAGATTTCAACAAGTATATATCTCCTAAATCTAATTTACACTTATCCACAAAAAACTGATCATTGTTGGCAAGTTTGATGGCTTTTTCTAAAACAGCAATGGCAGTATCTTTTTCGTTTAAGTAAAAAGCATACAAAAGCCCTTTGCTTCTTAGGGCTTCCAATGTTCTTTGATTTGTTCCCAATTCATCCAGCATCTTAGTGTATTCGCCAATGAGCAATCTAATGTCCGATTGATTGATCGGATAAGTGGTTTTGAGTACTTCTTCTTTGGCATTAATCAACATTCTTCTCCACAATGGGTAGTTCTGATGTCTAGGATATTCTTTAATCAAGTATTCAAAGATTTTACCTGAGTTGACATAGTCTTTATTTTGATGCGCCATAAAGCCTAAGTCTGTCACTTGAATACCTTCTTTTTTATAGCGTTTATCCAATGCCCTAGCCTGAACAAAAGCTTTATAAAAGTCCTTTTTCTGAATCAAATGCCAAATCAAAATATCGGTATAATAAGACGTCTGTGGATATTGTTGAACTTTTGCGTAGAGTATTTTCTCTAATTCTTCTATTTCTTTGTCTTCCTTCAACTCATCCTGAAGGATTGACTGTACCATTTCTTGATTATCAGTCACTAAACCAAACTTTAGGTACTCTTCTATCATTTGCGTTACTTTCCCTTCCATACGGAACAAATTTGCTAGCTGAACAGCGTATTTATCTTCCGTCTTTGTAAAAGCCCTCGATACCTCAATTGTTTGTATAGCTAAGTCTGTTTGATGTTGCATGGCAAAGTAATTCACTAAATCTATCATTTCATCATCACTCGCCTTTACTTTATCAATCGCCAAATCATAGTTTTTTTTAGCCTCGTCTTTCTTGTCAGTTGACTGATAAAGTCTTCCTAAGTCAACTAAATATTTAGCTTGGTTGGCATCTGCATTTTTGATTTGTTTCTTAACAAACTTTTCAGCTTCGTCCCATTCTTTCAACTTCACCAAAGTTTCCAAGTATGGTTTATAAATATCTTTTACAGTCTCTTTGTTCTTAGCCAATTTTTGAAAAATCGTTTTCGCCTTTTCATATTCTCCCGATTTCAGGTATTCAATTCCCAACTGAGCATCTTGACTGAAAACATCAAAAGACCCCATGATAAAAATGGCGAAGCAAAGAGCCTTCAAAAAAGTTTTCAACAACATCTTATATTTAATCATAATAATTTTTATTTAATTTTTTATAAAAAAGAAAACTATTACTTCTATTATACTGTGGATATGTGGATGAGTATTGTGAAACATTATTTTCACAGATAATTGTTAATATCGTTTTTTTTATCAACATAAAAAACGTACTTATCAACACATAACTAATTGATTTACAATATCATTAATTTTAATCCACATATTTGTGTATAACTTTTAACTTTTTCTCAACATTATTCACAATGAGTTTTTATGTTGTTAACTTGTCATAAAAATATGGATTAAATAGATAGTTTTCCACGTTTCCAAATGTCCATTTTTTGTTTCCACAATACCTCTATTTCTATCCACAAAAATAAGGGGTATAAAACCCCTACTTTTCCACTTTTTTGAAAGGCTATTTGCCCTATTTCACAACTTATCCACAGAAGGTTGACCATTTTTTGATATTTAGTCAATTGTAAAGTCATTTCCAGATAGAACGAAATTTTGTTTCAATTTAATCTTATTCGGATTATAGATTATTTTTTCTGGTAGTGTATTGGTCTGCCAGTCGCCTTCATCCCAACGAGAATTCTGATTTTCATCCACAATCAATCTTACATAATAAATACCCGCTTTAAGAAAGGCAAATTCGTATTTCAATATGTTGTCCACTTTTTGAACTATCTCATTTCGTTCATTCAATAATTGAATAATAAAATGCTTTTTGTTGGGGTTCTTAACTTCGCCTTCGATGATACCATAATTCTCAGGATCTCTGATTGGATGAAAACTTTCAATGTTTGAAGTAGTATCATTTTCGAGGGAAATGAATGTTCCTTTTGGGATACGGACTCTTACAAATTCCTTTGGTTTTTTATCATTTTTCTGAATATGCAATTTTGTTTTTCCTTGGCTCCATGTAATGTCTTTTTCTGTAATAGGTATCCTAATAAGGGTATCATTCATGATTTCAATTTTACTAATATCATATTGAATAATAGGTTTTGAAAAGTTGATAGTATAACCCACTTCTTTTAAATCTATATCCTCATTATTAGTAGGCGCTATTTTCGTACTAAACTCCTCCTTCACACTTTCATCTTTTTTACCTTTTACCCTAAATTTGATTTTTTGGTCATGTGTAAATACCCTATCTAATGAATCCGTAACTGATACTTTTACTTTTACAGTATCGGTAGAATTGTTAATAGTATTATATATTCTAAGGTTTTTACTGTCAATTTGTTGATAAGCCAACGTATCTTTTCTTCCTAAAAAGTCAATTTTTACATTTTTTATCCCTTTACTATATTCTATATAATAGTAGTTTGCAGTATTTCTGGTTTTAGCTACTTTGTTTGGACTTTTATCCATCTTAGCCATATTGATTTCTAGGTTCGATAAATTACTTTTTAAGTCGATAGTATCTTTTACAAAACCCATCAATTCTTTGGCTTCTTCATATAGTAAATTATTATTGGCATCGGCAATGGCATAAATTCTGTATTTTCCCGAAGCCACATTTTCAATTTTGAAAACTCCCGAGCTATCTGTCTTTGTAAAGTAATAAGGTTTTTCTTTTTTAGGATTCAATGTATCCGAATAGGTATATAAACCAACAGTCATATCTAAAACAGGTTTATTGATTTGTGGATTAAATACTTTACCGCTTACAATCAATGAATCAATAATTTTTCCAGTACTGAAAACCAATCTTATATTTTTAGCAATGTTCCTTTCAGTAATATCCTTTATGGCATTTCTGAAATTTAAACTATAAGTAGTATTTTGTTTGAAGGGTTTATCGAAAGTGAGTCTTACACCTTTAGGCAAAGGTTTGGTTTGATAAGCCCCTTCAATATTTGGCGTAATCAATAATTGCTGTTGGATATTATCCACCGTTACATATTCATTAAATTCTAATTGAATCAATTTTCCTGAAAAATTGGTAGCTTGATTATTCGGAAATGTTTTAACAATAACGGGAGCTAATGTATCTTTTTTGCCACCAGTCGGTGCTACGATTTGTGCACAGCTAAAGAGGATTTCGATGAGTATAAAACTAAGAAAACTTATCAAGACTAAATTCTTCACTTTCATGTTAATATGTTGAAAACTTTGTGGATAAAATAAATGACATTGGCTTAAATTCTGGAAAACTCCTATTACTTAACCCAAAATTGCTTAAAAAAATTGGTTTATAGAAATGTTGACCATTTTACAAAAAGAAACCCTCAGTGTTTGTTAAACTCTGAGGGTTGTGGAAAAGTGTCTGAAAAATGTTAATTCTTCTTAAATATGTAAATTAAGCTTGAATAATTGTGTTGATTACTCTCTGCTTTGATATTAGACTTCAAACCATCTACAAAGGCTTTGAAATAGTTGATTCTCCCCGTTTGATACTTAGTACTCAACATCGAAACATAGAAGGAATCAAACTTCATAGGGAGGGTTTCTTCCAAACGGAAGTTATGTTGTTCAAAAAGTTGCTTTATTGTTTTCTGTGAGAAATGATACAAATGTCTTGGAACATCATAGGCTGCCCATTTATTGCCATAAATAGCGGCATCTTCTGATTCATGATTAGGAACAGCTATAATGAGCGAACCATCCACAGCGAGTCTTTCATAGAGCCAATCAATCGTTTCATTTAATTGATGCACATGTTCTAATACATGCCATAAAGAAATGATGTTAAATTGCTCATCTTGGAATGAACTCAACACATCCGTCTTAATAGTAGATTGATTAATTTGTTCTGCAATTGCCCTTGCGTCATCGTCTGGCTCAATACCAAATACTTTCCAACCATTTTCTTTGCATACATTCAAGAACATCCCTGTTCCACAGCCAACATCTAACAACTTGCCTTTTGCAGGATACAGTTTATTAACTAATTCTAATTTACCTTTTAGTGTATATTTCCTAACAGAATGATAAATTTTAGCGATAAGTCCTTTAGAAGTATTAGTATGCGAAATATAAGATTCAGCTTTATAATATGCTCCTATTTTATCTATCTCGGGACGTGGATTAGTAAATTTAAAACCACAAGTATTACAATTGACGATTTCGAATGTTTCTTGGCTTACCGTGTAATCTTTAACAGTAAGGTAATTACTAAATGAACTTTGTTTACAGATTGGGCAAGTGCTTATTTTTTCCATGGTTGTTAATTTTCACAAAGGTACAAAAAAGACTTGTAAGGTTTTGGTTTGCGATAACCATTGCTTACAAGTCTTTTGTATTTATTATTATCACTATTTATCTGTCCATATAAAGCATCAGTACAGAAACATCAGAAGGCGATACACCGCTAATTCTTGAAGCTTGACCAATAGTGGCAGGTCTTATCCTTGCTAGTTTTTGGCGACCTTCATTTGAAATAGCCTTTAAGTTAGCATAATCAAAAGTTGCTGGAATCTTAAGGTTTTCAAATTTCAATAGTTTATTAACCATTACTTGCTCTTTTTCAATGTAGCTTTCATATTTCACATTGATTTCTGCTTGTTCCAAAATTTCATCTTTAAAATTAGCCAAATAAGTTGCTACTTCTGGAGATAATGTTTTTAACTTTTGAACATCAATATCAGGACGTTTCAATAAATTAATGATTGGCGTTCCTTCTCTTAACAATGCCGTACCAATTGTTTCCAAAACAGGATTTACTTCTTCAGGTTTTACTTTCAATGATTTCAAACCATTAATTAATACTGCCGTTTGTTCTTTCTTGTTATTAACGTTATTCAATCTTTCTTCTGAAGCTAACCCAATTGAATGTCCCCTCTCTGTTAAGCGAATATCAGCATTGTCCTGTCTAAGCAATGTTCTGTATTCTGCTCTTGACGTAAACATTCTATATGGCTCTTCTGTACCCTTATTAATTAAATCGTCAATTAAAACCCCAATATAAGCCTCTGAACGAGATAAAGTAAACTCTGGTAAGTCTTGGGCTTTTTGGTGGGCATTTATCCCTGCCATTAATCCCTGACACGCTGCTTCTTCATATCCAGTTGTTCCATTAATCTGTCCTGCAAAGAATAAATGCTGAATCAACTTAGTTTCTAATGTTTGCTTCAATTGTGTAGGCGGAAAGAAATCATATTCTATCGCATAGCCCGGACGGAACATTCTTACGTTTTCAAACCCAGGAATCTTTTTCAATGCTTCGTACTGCACATCTTCGGGTAATGATGTTGAAAAACCATTCACATAAACTTCCACAGTATTCCAGCCTTCTGGTTCTACAAAGATTTGATGTCTGTCTTTATCAGCAAAACGATTGATTTTATCTTCCACCGAAGGACAGTATCTTGGCCCTAATCCTTTTATTCTACCCGCAAACATCGGAGATTTTTCAAAACCTGTTTTTAATACATCATGTACTTCTTGATTGGTATAAGTAATCCAACAGCTTCTCTGCTCAGTTAAAGAAGGAGTATCTAAATAAGAAAACTTACTTGGATTTTCATCTCCTTTTTGTTCTTCCATTTTAGTATAATCCAAACTTCTACCATCTACTCTTGGTGGCGTACCTGTTTTCATTCTACCTGCCTCGAAGCCTAATTGTACCAATTGTTCAGTAATACCCGTTGCTTTTCCTTCGGCTGTTCTACCGCCACCAAAGTTTTTTTCGCCTATATGAATCAATCCATTCAAGAATGTTCCATTGGTTAATACAACAGATTTAGCTTTAAACTCAATGCCTAATTGTGTTTTTACACCTACTACTTTATTATCTTCAACCAATAGTCCTGAAACCATTTCCTGCCAAAAATCCACATTAGTGTTTCTTTCCAAAGCCAAACGCCATTCTTCAGCAAACCTCATTCTATCCGATTGGCATCTAGGCGACCACATCGCTGGGCCTTTGGAACGATTTAGCATCCTAAATTGAATCATTGTTTTATCAGAAATAATTCCTGACATTCCACCTAAAGCATCCACTTCACGCACAATTTGTCCTTTAGCCACACCACCCATGGCTGGATTACAAGACATTTGAGCTATGGTATTCATATTCATCGTAATGAGTAATACCTTCGAGCCCATCGTTGCTGCTGCGTGAGCGGCTTCACAACCAGCATGACCAGCTCCTACTACGATAACATCATATTCTTTGTACATATTATTAATTGATATTTGAATCTACTATTACACTTATTTTTATCTTCTTGTTTTATTTTCTCTAAGAATGGCAAATAGTATGCTGTTTATGATAATTAATATAACCTCTTATTTTTGTTACTAAGGGCTTAGGAGACCAAATATTAAATCCTCTTTTTCATAAGCCTGTGAAACATATCTAATGCTTACTTATTTCCTCATCCTATACCATTTTATAGCTATAATCAATCTTATATTATCTCGAATATCCTTTTTGTTATTTGATAATGATTATTTAGAGCATACACCCTCAGACCCATTTCTCCTTAATATCCTAACGACACCTTGTTTAAGTAATACTATAGCTTTGTATATTTTTATCTATAAAGAAAAACTTTAGCCATCTTAATGATTATTTAAAACTAAATAAGTGTGATTCTGAAGGTTTTTAACAGGACGTAAAAAACACATATTTTTTACAAGTGTTCCACGTGGAGTGTTTGAATAAAATGTAAAATTTCAACTATTGAAAATTGAAATATATTTGCTTTCAATCTCTCTCATTTGTGCTTCGTCTTCGTCGGAATGATCATCATAACCACAAAGATGTAAAAGTCCGTGAACTAGCACACGCTTAAATTCATCAAGAAACTCGGTTTTTAATTCTTGAGAATTCTCTTTTACCCTTTCAATACTTACAAAAATATCACCCTCAATCATTTCTTCTTCTTCAGAATTATCAAAGGTAATGATGTCAGTATAGGTATCATGGTCTAAATACTCAACATTGATTTTATGAAGATACTCATCCGAACAAAATATATAGTTGAGGTCTCCTACCTTAAAGCCCTCTAATTCAGCCACTTTTTTTAACCAAGCTTTTAACTGATTTTTCTGGCTAAATTTAAAATCAATATCCTCGTTGAAAAAAACAATCATTGTCTAATAACATTATTAAGTTTGAAATAATTCGTTCACAAAGATACAATATAAAATTCAGCTTGTGAATATCAGCTACTTAGAGAGCAAGAAGGAAATCTAGAGAATGACAGAGATAAAGCACTAGAAGAAAAAAGAAACGGGTCTCAGATAAAATCCAAGACCCGTTTACACTAATTAATTTGTTTGAAGTAATTATCAACTTGTTGTTTATAATACTGATTCAAGTTGGGTGGTACAGTACGCAACAACTCTGTTTGCTTTTGTTTATCTTTAACGTATTGTTGAAACTGTGGAGGAACCTTTCTTGCTAAATCTTGTCGAGCAGACTCTGCTTTGCGTTTTTGCTCCTCTTCTTGTTCTTGCATGGCTTTCTCTGATTCAAGCAAACGAGTTAATAATTCTTGTTGACGTTTCATCAAATTTGGATTCAAGCGTTTATTTACCAAGTCTGTTTCGCTTTCTTCCATTTTCTTCATCATCTCTTTTATTTCATTTCCCAAGCCTTTGCCTTTATCAGTTCCTTTGTTATTATCCAAAAACTCTTGAAGCATCTTTCTGATTTGAGCTTGTTCTCTGGCCATTTTAGCTAATTGTTCCGAAACGCCCCCTTGCCCTTTCTCACCTTTTTGCATGGTCTGTTGCATTTGCTGGTTCAATTCCTTTTGGCTTTCACTTAGGCTTTTGCCTTTCCCTTTGCTTTTTGTTTTCCCTTTCCCCGCACTCTGCATCATCATTTGCTGATTTTGCTGCATTTGTTTCAATACATCAGAAAGCAATAAAGCAAGGTTATTCATGGATGTCATCGCAAATTGTTGTTTCGATGTGGTCATCGGTAACTTTCTATCTTTGATAAGTTTTGAAGCTTCAGCCATAAAACCTTTCATATTACTCATCTCACGTGTTACGAAAGATTCAATTTGTAAGACCCTTTTTGATAAAGCATATAAACTATCTTCAATCACTTTTGCATCATCCTGTATCTTTATTTGCTCTTGCGAAAGTTTTATGAATCTAGGATCTGAAGGATTCATACCTCTAAAGTCTTTCATCAACTTTTCTTGGTTCAATGAAATCTTCACAAGATTTTCAAGAATATCACGAAGGTCATCCATATTCTCTTCGTTTTGTTTCATCTCCTGTTCTTGTTTTTCCTTGGCTAATTGCTGAGCCAAATTCTTCATTTGTTTGGCCGCTTGCTTTTGTTTTTGAGAAGCACCCTTGTTATCACCCTTCTCAGATTTTTCTTCTGCTTCTTTTTGATCTTGAGAAATATCTTCTTGCTGTTCTTTACCCATGTCCATAGGTTCAGCATTTTTCATTTCTTTATTAATCTTTTCAGCTTCCTTCAAATCTTTCTTTACCTCTTCAAAAGCCTTGCTCAGTTTTTCTTGTTCTTTTTTATTGGCATCAGCTTCCTTTTGCTTATCAGCATCAGTTTTATTATTCTTATCTAAGGCTTCGTTTTTCTCAGCAAGTTTTTCTTGTTGATTAGCTTGGTCTTCTAAATCCTTGATACTCTTATCCAACTTTTGTTCTAATTGTAATTTCTTAAATAACTCCTGCATACGTTCCAATTCTTTTTCCATGTTACGCTCTTTGTTTTTGAGCTTATCCATTTGTTCAAGCATTTTATTATCATCAGGATTTTGTTCAAGCATTTTTTTCAATTCTTCATATAACTTCTGAGTTTCAGGGTCCATCAAATCATTCATCATTTTCTGGAGCGCTTCCATTTTCTGTTGATTTTCTGGCTTCTGTTCATTGAATCGCTGTTGCTTATCATTCAAATCTTTATTGGCGTCTTGCAGATTTTTGATTTCATTCATCAACTCGGCTTTCTTTTTAATCAATTCTTCCGCCAATTTCTTGTCTTGATAATCTAACTCCTTTTTGTTTTTCAAACGATTTTCCAAAGCAGCAATTTCTTTACGCAGTTTCTGTGCTTTCTCGAAAGTCTTTTCTAATTGGGCTTGCGTTTTATCAACAGAGTTTTCAATTTGATTATCGATAGCTTGCTTGTCAGGAATGGCATAATTCATGACTTGTGAACGAGTAGACTTAGCACCATTTACACCATCGTTATCCCAAACCTGCACATAATATTCTACCCTGTCCGAAGGATTCAGTTTTAAACTATCCAAATTCCATTGTTTATAAAAACTTTGAATCGCTTGATTAGGATTTACTGGCAAACCCAAACTAGCATAATTTTGTTGATTGTTCTGCCCATTCCTGAGTACTTTATAAAAAATAGCCAAGCGGCTGATTCCATAATCATCGGCAATATTTCCACCTAAAACGATTAAATTATAAAGCGTAGAATCTTTGTATTGCTCTAAACTTAATTGCGGATATTTATCAGGAATAACATTTAAATAAAAGCTGATGCCTTCAGCATTAGAAGCATATTTATTTTTCAAAAACACTTTATAAGTACCAGAAGCTTTTACTTTTTTATTAAAGTCAAAACCGCCACCTAATAGTTTTTTGTCAGCATGGTAAGTGTTTTTATCCCCTTCAAAAACCATCGAAATAGAATCGGTATTGGTAACATTAAAATCCCATTCGATAGCCGTACCTTCTGGAACAGTGAGGTTGCCAACATTTTTAAAAGATTCATCAGGTTTATTCAAATAAGCAGGATAGTTTACATTCACATCAAAAAATGCCAAACTTGGTTTGTTGACCATTTCTACTTCATATTGACCAGATTTGAAACCAGCAGCCTCAAACTGGAAATCGAAACTATTTTGAATTTTAGAAAAAGTGTAGGTATAATGACGCTTATCTGTCGTTTCCATTTTTAGCTTTCTGTCGTTATAAACTACATACACGGCGTCGGGAATCGTATTGCCTTGTAAGCTAAGATTCAGGGTAAAATCTTCATTTTTAAAAGCCTGTAGATTGCTGTTTTCAAGCAGGAAATTAAAAGGAGCTTCTTCTTGGTATTCGTTTTTGAAGTTGACAATCCTTTCAGTACTTTTTGAGAAAAATGAAGGATATAGCATCAAGATACCTACTATTAGAATAGCAGGAAAGGCCGCAAACTTCACGTATTTTTTATTATCGTTTATCTTGATAGCATCCGTAAATTTCACAATGCCCAATTGCTGTGACTTCTGTTTGATAGAAGCAATCAACAATTCATTTTGTTCTTTATCAATGTTTCGGGTAAGCTGTAGGGTATTAATTAGCTTGTCGCCAACCTCTGGGAAATACTTTCCAATTTGGTCGGCAGCTTGCTCATTCGAAAGCGGTTTCTGTTTTCCGTATAAAAACACCAAGGGTTTAATCACCCAAAAAATACACGAAATCAAGAAGGCCAATAAGAAAGAAAAGAATAAAATAGTGCGGAAAGTAGTGCCGAAATGACCGAAATATTCAAGGACGTTAAAAACCAAAAAAGCGGACAAGATAACTGCCGCTGAAAAAATACTGCCTTTGATAAGTCGATTGAGATAATACTTTTGCTTGTATTCTTCAATCCGCATAAGTAAGGTTGCGATGGGTGAAGTAGTCATATTGTTAAGGTTTAATCCTGAAGATTCTCATGAAATATTTAATACCTAACGAAAAAGAAGTAATGAAATGTAGAATTAGGGTAAATTAATTAATAATAAAAAAGCGAATCAAACATTGGGATACTCTCTTGCTTGATTCGCCTATCTATTAAATAGCGATTTCTAATAACACTGGACAATGGTCTGAATGCTTTGCTTCTGGTAAAATAGCCGAACGAATCAAGCGGTCTGTCATGCTTTCAGTGGCACAATGATAATCAATACGCCATCCCAAATTCTTGCCCCTTGCTCCTGCTCTATAGCTCCACCAAGTATAGTGATGTGGCTCTTTATTAAAATGTCTAAAAGTATCTATAAATCCATTATCCAAAAATTTAGTAACCCATGCCCTTTCTTCAGGCAAAAAACCTGAACTGTTTGCATTAGATTTAGGATTGTGAATATCAATCGGATGATGACAAATATTATAGTCGCCAGAAATAATAAGGTTGGGAATTGACTTTTTAAGGTCATCAGTATAACCATAAAAATCATCCAGCCATTTCATTTTAAAACCCTGACGTTCGTCGCCACTAGTACCCGAAGGCATATAAACAGACATCAATGAAAACGTGTCGAAATCAGTACGAAGTACTCTTCCTTCTCGGTCATAGTCTGGCAAACCACAACCAAAATCAATGTTGTTTGGTTTGAACTTAGTAAGGATAGCTACCCCACTATACCCTTTTTTTTCGGCTGGAAACCAATAGACATGATAGCCCAAGTCTTCAAAAACAAGTTTATCAATTTGGTGTTCTTCAGCTTTGATTTCTTGCAAGCAAATCATGTCTGGATTGCTTGCCTTCAACCAATCGATAAACCCTTTGTTCATGGCGGCACGAATGCCATTGACATTATAAGTGATGATTTTCATACAAAAACTTCCCTTTCAAAATATTCTATAACTTGAGCTTTCAACAATTTTTCTTGTTCGATTACATTTACAAAAGGCAAAGGCTGAATCAATTTCCAATGCGGCCAACCGTCTTGATCAGTACCTTCTAATTCATAAATACCGCTATAGCTAAGTACCTTACAAATAGCAATGTGCATTAAGTCTTGCTTTTGTTCTTTGGTAAAAAACTGATGTCCTTTCCCTAATTCTTGAACGCCAATCAGAAAAAGCACCGCATTTAAATCAGCAGGTTTTTTCCCAAGCGCTTGTTCTAATTTATCTAATAAGATATCCCATTGCTGGGCCAGATTCTCTATTTCCATATTTTTTATTTAGCTGTAAGCTTTTATTTAATTGTGAGTTAGTGAATTGTGAATGAGTGATTTTTGTAGAAACATACCTTCATCTTCATAAAATATTCAACATTCACAACTCTTCACTCAGCACTCAAAACTCTCTACTCCGCACTCCGAAGTTCTTCCCAATACTCAACTGCTCTACGCAAATGTGGAATAACAATTGTTCCACCGATTAAGGTAGCCACAGAAAAAATCTCTTGCATTTCCGCATCAGTCACGCCTAGCTCAAAACATTTTCCGAGGTGATATTTGATACAGTCATCACAACGCAAAACCATCGAACACGACAATCCCATCATCTCTTTTGTCTTTTCAGATAAAGCACCCTCAGCGTAAGTATTGGTATCCAGATTGAAAATTCTTTTGATTACTTTATTATCAGAAGACAAGATTTTATCGTTCATCTTGCTTCTATACTCATTAAATTCTGCGACTAAACTCATGATTATTGTTTGATTGATGTTAAATTGTATGCAAAATACAAAGAAAAAATTGTAATCAGTTTCTAACCTTAACAACATTGCTTAAATCATGTTCAACGCATTTATAGACTTAATTTTTCCTAGAATTTGTTCAGCTTGTTTAGAGCCCCTCCAACTGAACGAAGCTGTAATTTGTACACATTGTAGATTCGATATACCGAAGACGAATTTGCACCTTGAAAACCATAATGTATTGATGCAGAAATTTTTGGGCAAAGTTGAGCTAAAACACGTTATGAGCTATTTAAAATTTATAAAGGGTGGCAAAGTTCAACGCTTGATGCATGAGCTAAAATATAAGGGTAATCAAGAAGTAGGCGAAATGCTAGGAAGATGGTACGGAGCGGAACTGAGAGAAAATGGTTTTGAAGAAGCTTTTGATTTGATTATTCCAGTGCCATTGCATAAAAAAAGGTTAATTAGCAGGGGGTATAATCAGTCAGATTGTTTTGCGAAAGGATTATCCGAAAGCCTAAATATTGAATGGCGAGATGATATTTTAGTAAGAGCAACTAACACAACCTCGCAAGTAACCAAATCAAGATTAGAGCGATACCAAAATATGGACAACGTATTTGCTGTTAAACATCAGGAATATTTAAAAGGAAAAAAAGTAGTAGTAGTTGACGATACCTTAACAACAGGTGCAACCCTTGAATCATGCGTTTTAAGCCTGCAAGAATTCGATATAAAGGACATTTCCATACTCACCCTAGCAATGGCATAAAAAAAGGCGACAGAATCAAATTCTGCCGCCCTCCTAATGGGTAAAAATATTATTTGTTAGAGCCCGCTCTAATCATGGCACATCTAAAACCAATCGTTGACGTAGAAGAATCTTGATCAATAAATCTACGTGTTCCCGGTGCTAACCAATAAGCTACATCTGCCCATGAACCACCTTTGTAAACTCTTGATTTATTGTCTACTAACGAGTTGTTATTTTTTCTATCGTAATTTTTAGCCACATCTAGATAATCATTTCTACGGATTGGGTTCAAATCGTTGAAATCTTCATAAGATAACGGACGGTATAAGTCATATACCCACTCGTTTACGTTACCAGCCATTTGGTATAAACCAAAATCGTTTGGTGGATAAGTATAAACTTCAGTAGTAATGATAGCACCATCGTTTGATTTACCAGCGATACCTGCGTAGTCACCACGTCCACGTTTGAAGTTGGCTAACATAGAACCTTTTTTCTTACCTTGTGAAGCACGCATGTTTGGCCCATCCCAAGGATAAATTCTTTGGTTAGTTTGGTTCTCATCTTCATACTGCGTACCAATCATTGCCTTAGCAGCATATTCCCATTCTGCTTCAGTTGGAAGACGATAAGCAGGTAATACTTTTCCAGATTCAATCGCTAAACGCTGACCTGCTGTAAAAACAGGAGTAGTTCTGCTTTCTGCACCTTTTTTACCTTTTTTCTTCTTCTGACTTTTCATCGCGATGTCGTTGTTAACGGCAGCGGTTCTCCAAGTACAATAATCAGAAGCTTGTACCCATGATACACCCACTACTGGATACATACGGAAGCCAGGATAACGTAAATATTGTTCTACATAAGAGTCGTTAAAAGCTAATTCATCTTTCCAAACCAATGTATCAGGCAATGCTGATTCATAGAATTCTTGAGAAGAGTCTTTCATGACCGAATTCAAATATTCAAGATAGTGAACGTTTCCAATTTCTGTTTCATCCATGTAAAATGACTGTACAGAAACGGTTCTTTCTAAGTTATCTCTTGAATTGACAACATCCTCTTCTAAAGCCCCCATCGTAAAACGTCCGCCTTCTACAAATACTAAGTTCGGACCTGTTGGTTGACCTTTGAAGGATTTATCAATCTGAAAACCTCCTTTTTTGTTATAAGCAATACCAGTAGCAGTACTTTTCTTGCCTATTTTTACACTCGTTGACTTCTTTGATTTACAAGAACTTGCCAATGCAAGGCTTGCTACAAGAATTGTCATTAATTTGAGAGACAACTTCATCTGTTAATTAATTTGATTGTCGTGATAAGAATAATTTTAAAACTAGTAATGTCCTGAGTTAGGAAAGATGCAATTTACAGAAAAGACTACAAATTTAAGCTAAACAGTCTAAATTCTGCGGGTTTTATATTCAAAGAATATTAATTCTTATGATTACAAATGGAATATTACGAATAAAAAGCCACATATAATGAATATTAAACTTTATTATTTAGCAATTTCTTTTAAAATCCATTTAAATTCTTCGATAGACGTAACCTTATCGAAATACAACATCAGCTTACCTTTTACTTCTTTCAATGAACACTTTCTTGAATGTTGTTTAACATATTCAAGAACCTTGCCGAAAACTGCTGATTTATAATACTTTTCATTCTCAGAGGGAACGAAATAACATTTCAAATTATTACTTTTCAATAATATTTTTTCCATTCCTAATGATTCGGCAATCCATCGCACACGCACAATTTCAATTAAGTCAGACATTTGTGGAGGAATAGGCCCAAAACGGTCGGTAATCATGGCTTCAAATTTCAATAATTCCTCCTCATCTTTCATATCGTCCAGTTGCGTGTACAACGAAAGTCTTTCAGAAATACTTGATACATATTTTTCAGGAATCAATACTTGCATATCTGTTTCTATCTGACAATCAATCTTTAATTTTTCGGCCGTTTCAACTAAATCTTTTTCAAACAAAGCCCTAAATTCAGTCTCTTTTAACTCCTGAACGGCTTCATCTAAAATCTTGTGATAGAGTTCATACCCTAAATCATTGACAAAACCACTTTGTTCTGCTCCTAATAAATTGCCTGCCCCACGAATATCTAAATCACGCATGGCTACTTTAAAACCATCACCCAAATCAGAGAATTCTTCTAAAGCACTTAATCTTTTACGAGCCTCAGAGGTAAGTAATGAAAGAGCAGGAGTTAATAAATAACAGAAGGCTTTTTTATTAGAACGCCCCACACGCCCACGCATTTGGTGGAGGTCGGATAAGCCAAAATGGTTAGCGTGATTGATAAGAATCGTATTAGCATTTGGAATATCAAGACCAGCTTCGATAATGTTGGTCGAAACCAATACGTCATAATGCCCTTCGATAAAATTCATCATGGCTTTTTCCAATTTATCACCCTCCATTTGTCCGTGAGCAACGCCCACTTTGGCATCAGGAACCATGCGTAAAATCAGGTTGGCGATAGATTCCAACTCTCCTACTCGGTTATGCACGAAATATACTTGTCCTCCTCTTTTTAGCTCGTAACTTACGGCATCACGAATCAGGGTTTCACTAAATATTTGTAATTCAGTCGTAACTGGCTGACGGTTTGGCGGAGGTGTGGCAATGATAGATAAATCCCTCGCACCCATCAATGAAAAATGTAGTGTTCTCGGAATAGGGGTTGCCGTAAGCGTCAGGGCATCAATATTTACCCTCATTTCTTTCAAACGGTCTTTTACTTTTACACCAAACTTTTGCTCTTCATCGATAATCATCAAGCCCAAATTCTTGAAAACCACGTCTTTATTCACAATTCTGTGCGTACCAATCAGAATATCTGTTTCACCAGAAGCTACTCTTTTCAAAGTTTCTTTGATTTGTTTATCCGACTTAAAACGATTGATGTATTCTACTCTACACGGAAATTTTTCCAGACGGTCACGGAAAGTTCTAAAGTGTTGCATTGCCAAAACCGTAGTAGGTACTAAAATAGCGACTTGTTTTGAATCAGCGACCGCTTTAAAGGCTGCCCGAATAGCCACTTCCGTTTTACCAAAGCCCACATCGCCACATACTAGCCTGTCCATCGGGTGTGGTTTTTCCATATCGGCTTTTACATCAGCCGTCGATTTTGCTTGGTCTGGGGTATCTTCGTACAGGAAAGACGATTCCAGTTCTACCTGCATAAAAGTATCTTTAGAAAAAGCAAAACCAGGCGCCATTCTACGCTTGGCATAGAGCGAAATCAATTCCTTGGCAATGTCTTTTACTTGCTTCTTTACTTTCGACTTACGGTTTTCCCACTCTGGCGAGCCCAATTTCGACATAATCGGTGGTCCCCCTTCTTTGCCCGAATACTTCGCAATTTTATGGAGAGAATGTATCGAAACCATCAATACATCGTTGTCTTTATAGATTAATCGGATGGCTTCTTGTTCAGAATCGCCTACCATTACCCTATCTAAACCCGCAAAGCGACCAATACCATAGTCGACGTGCGTAACAAAATCGCCAACTTGTAAAGAGCGTAATTCTTTGAGGGTCAGTGCTTTTGATTTTGAATACTTGCTTTTTTCTCTGAAACGATGAAAACGGTCGAAAATCTGATGGTCGGTATAGCAAACAATTTTAGCTTGCTGGTCGATAAAACCTTCTCTCAAAGAAATATTCATTGCCTGAAAACGAACATTTCTATCAATTTCATCAAAAATAGTCGCTAGTCGTTCAAGCTGTTTAGGCGAGTCGGCAGTAATGATATTGGTATAATGAAAAGCTTGATTTTCACGAAGATTATCAGCTAATCTTTTGAAATCTTTGTTGAAGGTTGGCTGTACTTTTGCCTGATACTGAATTTTTTCATGAGCAGATTTAAAATAAAATCTTTTTCCAAATTCAATCGTACCAAATTCTTTAATCAGATTCAGGAAACTTCTGCGAGTTTCGAATAATTGACTGGGCTCTGAAATAACCTTGATACCACCACTTTTGGCAATAATTTCTTGGAAATTAACCTCAACTTTTTCAAAAGACTTTTCGATAATTTCAAGCGTCAACTCCACATCTTTGAACCAAAGACGCGTATTATCGGGTAAGAAATTAAAGAAAGGCTCACGGGTTTCTTGAATCAGTCGATTCTGTACATCAGGAATTATATTGATGCGAGAAATAGATTCGACAGAAAGCTGAGACTCAGGGTCGAAAGTTCTGATACTTTCTACTTCGTCGCCAAACAAATCAATTCTATAAGGCAAATCGTTGGCATAACTAAAAACATCTACGATACCTCCTCGAATAGAATATTGCCCCGCTTCGTAAACAAAATCGGTTTTCTCGAAATCATAACTAGCCAATACTTCTCCTAAAAAAGCAGTATCTAATTTCTCAGATACATTGATAGTAAAAGTATTTTTAGTAAGCGAACGTTTGTTGATAACTTTTTCAGAGAGGGCTTCTGGATAACTAACAATCAATACACCTTCGGTATTATTGTTGAGTTTGTTCAATACTTCAGCACGCATCAATACATTGGCGTTATCCACCTCCTCGTATTGATAAGCCTTTTTGTAAGACATCGGAAAAGCCAGTACTCGGTCTTCACCCACTAAATTTTGTAAATCGTTGATAAAGTAAGCCGCTTCTTCACGGTCGGAAAGCACAAACAGGTGAGATTGCTTTTCGTTGAGTAAATGCAAAGCAGATGCCACTACGGCATCCAAACTACCAATAAAGCCCTTTATTTGAATATGAGGGTAGTCTTTAGGTACTTTAATTTGTTCAGCAATCATCTGCACAAAGCCATCTTCACGATACAGGGTAAGGAAATCTTTTACGAGCATATTCTTATCTTCAATAACAACAATAGCCACGAACCGCCCGATTGGTGAAAATCTGAGCAATTCGTGGCGAAAAATTCGGTACAAATTTAACCTTAAAATCAGCGAATTAGTTTTAAAAAAGCTTTATTTTAAGATTAAGAAAATGAAATTATCGTTTTCGTTCTATTTCTTTATTCATTTCTTCGATGTCTACACTCCTATCACTGAAATCATCTAAAAGATATTTAGTGAAGTGGTCAGCCATTTTCCAGAAGAAATATTCCGTCATATCTCCAAAACCATGGCGTTGAGTAGGCAACGTAAGCATCTCAAAACGCTTGTTGGCTTTTATCAAAGCATTTACCACACGAATAGTATTAGCAGGGTGCACATTATTATCAATTTCTCCGTGAATTAATAACAATTTACCTTTCAAATTCTTAGCAATCTCAGGGTTTTTTTCGATGCTATAAACAAAACTCGTATCATTTTTTTCAGAAATAATTTCCTTTACACCATGGTGTTTTTCAGACCACCAACGGTTGTAAATACTATTGTCATGGTTCCCTGCATTACTAACAGCCGCTTTAAAAAAGTCTGGATAGACCAACATCGCAGCAGTACTCATAAAACCACCTCCACTATGTCCATGAATACCAACTTTGTTGATGTCGATAAACGAAAACCTGTCGGTTAACTGTTCAATCGCCGCTTTTTTATCTGCTAAACCATAGTCTCTTAGGTTGCCATAACCATAATTATGGTACCATTTGCTACGAGCAGGATTACCCCCACGGTTCCCCACCGTAATGACAATAAAACCTAATTGAGCCAAGCGGTCTATCCTATCCATGCCCTTACTGAAAGACTTATTAACGCTTTCTGTTTGTGGACCAGGATAAACATATTCTATGATTGGGTATTTCTTAGTGCTATCAAAATCATAAGGCTTGTACATTACGCCGTAAAGGTCAGTGATACCATCATCAGCTTTTACTTTAAATGTTTGTGGGAATTTATAACCTGCTGATAGTAAAGATGATAAGTCAGTAGTTTCTAAATCCAAGAGCTTTTTACCATCTGTGTTGTATAAAACCGCTTTAGGCGTAGTATTCACCCTTGAAAAATTATCAACAAAATATAGCTGATTATCATTGATGCTAGAAGCATGGTCAAAATTTCCTTCGTTCAGCAATTTCAAGCCTGTTCCATCAAAATTTACACGGTAAGTGTGTAAATAATAAGGGTCTTCGTTGCTTTCGCGGTTATTGGCAGTGAAATACAGCACTCGTTTTTTCTCGTCAATACCTATGATTTCTTCGGTATGAAAAGCCCCCGATGTTATTTGATTCTTCAATTTTCCTGTTTCATCATACAAGTAAAAATGTCCCCATCCGTCTCTTTCACTCCAATGAATCAATTCTTTTCCACCATTCACCAAACCAAGCTTGCGAGTTTCCAAATAAGTATTCATTCGCTCTTCTATAATGGGCTTTACAGTGTTCGTCGTTACGTCTGCTACCATTACATCAATGCTTTTTAAATCTCTGCTGGCACGAGTCAGATAGAATTTATCTTTCGTCCCCAACCATACATTAGCACGATAATCATCATCTCGAGTATTGGCAAGGGGGGGAGTATTCCAAATACTAATGCTTTGGTCTTTGAATAAATCGGCATTCAATTCTAATTGACTTTTACTGGCAACATCGAAGAGAATGATATTTTCTATCGGGCTATCTTTCTCACCAGGCAACCAATACTTATAAGTTTCTAGCGTCGGTCGTGGGTCTGCCACACTGTTGATTACCCATATATCTTTTACTTTTCTGTTATCAGTACGAGTCATCACAAATTTCTTGCTATCAGGACTCCAAAAGATAGAAGCGGGCTTGCGTTTGTTTTTATTTTTCTCTTTGTCAACATTGGTTTCATTGTCACCAAAAGATAGAGATTCACGATGGTACCCAAAGTTTTCTACACCATCTTTTGTCAATTGAATTTCAACGATGGTACTATCTTCTTCGTTTTTGAGGGCTTTCTCATAATTGAGTTTATCCATCAAATACAAGTTCTGTTTTTTACCGAAAATGATGGTATTGCCATCTGGAGAGATACTTGCCCATACTGGTTTTTTCTTAGGCTTTTTGAAATCACTTAACTCTACTAATTCGGTTGTGTTAAGGTTATATTCAAAGTAAAATACCTTTTTCACTTTTGGTTTTTCCTTGACAACTTTAGCATCTTTCTTAGCGGTTGAATCTTTCTTTTCAACTAAGTCTTGCGTACTTTTTACTTCAAACTGAATCCAGTTTTCATCACGGACAAAACGCATACTATCCAGTCCCAAGTGTTGTGCATCAAAAGGGTCTTTTACAATTTTAGTGATGGCAGCCGCCAGTTTTTCATTATCAAAAAGAAGTTTCTTTTCAGCCTTTAGCGGGTCGACGATATACCATTTTTTGCCTTCGGTAGTTTCATAAACATACCAAAAGCGGTCTGATTTTTTTAGCCAGTGTGGATCAACGCTGGTCGAGAAAATCATTTTGTTTAATTTTTTAGCAGAAAACTTAGCCGCTAATGCATAGTTTGCTTTTACTGTTGAGTGTTGAGCATAACTCGAAACAGACGCTACCAACAGTAGCATCAAAATAAAGGAGAGCTTTCGCATAATGATTTTTAAATTGTTTAATGAAGTATTTCCTCAAAGATAAAAATCTATCGTCAAAATCAGGAAGGTTTTAGCTATAATTGAGCTTATCAATAGGTTATTGATAAGTATTTGTAGATAATAAAGTTTTTGAAAGTGTATTTGTTGACCAATTTTATTTGATTTACTAAGTTTTAAGACTAATATGGTAAGGAAGAGAATAATGAGAATATAAAATGTTCTTAAAAATTATAGTTTCTAAGAACTGAAATGGTTGGAATATTACTACCTTGTCAAACATTTCTATAAGAAATATTGAGATAAATAAAGAGAAGAAATAAACTTAAATCTACGAACATGGAACTCATAACTCGCTTTTGGTACCTACAAAAGAAATCCCAAAATATCGTTCTAATAATTATATATGTTCCATTAAATATGATTAGTCTTTTTAATTACTATAAAACAGTAATGTCAGGGATTGAGGTTAGCTTTTCACTAGAATATATGTGGTTTGGACTGCTAATCTATTTACCTATTACGTTAATTGTGCTTTTTTTAGGACCATATGCTTACTTACAAAAACAAAATAGAGAAAAGAAAGACATGTCAAATACACTGTAAATGAAATATATAAGACTTATAACCCGGTTTTGGCTCTTACAGAGAAAATCTAATAATCTATTTAATTTGCTCTTTTTTTTCCCATTAATTACTGTAGGTGTTTATAATTACTATAAAATAGTAATGGCAGGAGTTAAGGCGAGTTTTTCACTAGAATATATATCGTTTGGATTATTTTTCTATTTGCCTATTACGTTCGTTATTCTTTTTTTTCCTCCATATGCATATTTACAAAAACAAAATAGAGAAAAGAAAGACATGTTAAATACACTTAAATGAAATATATAAGACTTATAACCCAGTTTTGGTATCTACAGAAGAAATCCAAAAACCTAACTCTCTTATTTGTTTTTTTTCCATTAAATAATGCAATGCTTTTTATTTATTATAAAGTTGCAATGGTTGGCAGTGAGCTAGTACCATTATTAGGTTTTTGGCTACTTATGTATATTCCTATGATTTTCATGATAGTTTTCCTTCGACCAATAGCTTACTTACAAAAACAAAATAGAGAAAAAAAGACGTGTAATTAACCATCAAACGTTGACCAAAATAATAGTTTTTTGAAAAATAAGAAACAAAAAATCCTCAGTAATTTATCTACTGAGGATTTTTGTATTTAATCTCTTTTACTATTCTTCTTCTCTTGCTTAGCCGCTCTTTTTTCTTTAAGTGTTTTAGCAGGCTCTTTTTTTACTTCCTTTATGGCTCCTTTATCCTTTGACATAGTTTTATGTGTTTTAGTTAAATAAAATTAGTTTAAAATCAATAATAATCTTGTGTGTAATACTTTTTGTTTTTATAAACAGATAAAAAGAATCAGCGAATAAAATCAGCGGCAATAAGGTGGATTTTTTTTACCCGCAGATTTTTGGAGATAAATATCGCAGATAGAAAAGAATCCTATCAATAAAATTTTATAGCCTAATGCTTACAGCCTATCGCCTAAACCATAAAATCAATTCTTCAAAATTTCAAATTCTACCCTTCTGTTAATAGCTTGGTTTTCAGGGGTATCATTCGCTACTTTTGGTCTGTTTTTACCATACCCTTTTGCCGAAATTCTTTCAGCAGGTACGCCTTGTGTCAATAAATAATTACGCACCACATCGGCACGTTCTTGTGAAAGTCTATTGTTTACTTCATCCGAACCTACATTATCCGTATGTCCACTTACCTCTGAAATCAGCTTAGTATTCGTTTTAAAGAAATTGGCTATTCTATTCAACTCTGGGTACGATTCTGGTTTTAAATTAGCCTTACCAAATTCAAAGAAAATATTATTCATTTCAACTTTAGTACCAGCTTCAATAGGCTTTACAGTCATATCTTTGCCTTCTACTTCAAGGTATTTTCCCGTAATTTTACTTAAATCAATGTTCTGGGAAGTGCCAATATAGCCATCAATTTTAGTACTGATACCATAATTCTTTCCATAAGGTAATACTACTTTGTAAATACCAGTTATAGGGTCAGGCGTAGCAATCCCTAATTCTTTACCTGTGCTTAAATCTTCATAAATGATTTGCGCATTTTGTGGAATTTTACCTGTTTTACCATCAATTACTTTTCCAGAAACCAAAACAACGGCATCTGATTTGGTAGGAGCTGGCTGAACAGGTCTTCTATCTTGCGATTTCCTCGTTGGATTTCCCCCGATTGGTGTACTTTCACTCGGCTTAGGTTCTATAGGTTTGTTAATTTCTAATTTTAACCTGAAAATATCCTTTTTCCCTAAAGAATTATTACCCGAAACAAAATATGCATAATCGCCAGCAGCCGAAATCGTGTAATAAGCATCGTATTGTTCCGTATTAATAGGCTCACCAATATTGATAGCTTCTGTCCAATGAATCCAACTATCATCCTTTCTTTGGGCTACCCAAATATCATTACTGCCCTTTCCTCCTGCTCTATTGCTCGAAAAATAAAGCGTTTTACCATCAGGAGCTAAAAAAGGCGTAGTCTCGGTGAAATTAGTATTGATTTCATCTCCTAAATTCATTACCTCTGACCACGAACCATCGTTTTCTAGAAAAGAAGCATAAATATCATCTTCATCAGAGTTTTTCTTTTCCGAAAAAGCCATCAATAGCACCTTTCCATCATTTGAAAGAAAGCCGTATTCATTTTTACCTTTACTGAGGCGTTCATATTTAGGAATAATTACCTTTTTAGGAATTTCCCAACCATTGGTAGATTTCTTAGCAATAGAAAAGCCCCGTGTTTCATATTGTCCATTCACATAAGCCCCCTTTAATAAAATAGTTTGTCCGTCGGGCGAGATACTCAGAATAGAATTATATTGATCACGGTTTAAGCTTTCAGGCATCCTTCTAGCAGTTGACCATGCCCCCATTACATTTTCAGAAAACCAGATGTCTTGTGAACCCGCAATTTGGTCTGTACCTGCTACACCATATTTATTTTGTGGATGATTTTTTCTGCCGAAATACAAAATCCTTCCATCTGGAGCAATCACAGGATTTAATTCAGAGTATTCAGAATTAACAGCACTCCCCAAACTTTCAGGCTTGTTTTGAGCCTTAGATTCGGGTATACATGGCAAAACAATAAGGGAAAAAATAAGAAATGTAATATTTTTCATAGCTTGTGTGGCGCAATCTTCATTTACTTTTGAACGAAAAATAGCCTAAAACATTGTTTTAGGCACGTTCTATCCGTTTGCCAATGATTTCGCCTTCGGTAGCATCATTACGCATTTTTTCTAATAAAGATTCAATATTATCGTCGATAATCAAGAAGTTAAGATTAACGGCTCTTACAAAACCTTCAGAAACCATCTTGTTTATCATCATAATCAAATCGTCATAAAAGCCATTAGTATTAAGCAACCCTACTGGCATACGATGAAGCCCAATTTGTCGCCAAGTAAGAATTTCAAATAATTCATCCAATGTGCCCCATCCTCCAGGTAAAGCGACAACGCCATCTGCTTTTTCAGCCATCAATTGTTTACGAACATGCATTGATTCTACCACGATACACTCGGTTAAACCTGTATGTTGTACTTCCCAAGCTTCCATAAAAGAAGGAATGATTCCGATAGCCTCTCCGCCATTGTCAAGTACAGCATCAGCCACAGTACCCATTAAGCCAGCTTTGCCTCCTCCATAAACTAATCGTAAATCTTGCTTAGCTAGTGTTTCTCCTACCTCTTGTGCAGTTTTATTATAAATTTCATTGTTGCCATACGAAGAACCACAATAAATTAAAATGTTTTTCATGTGAATTATGTAGCTAAAAAACTAAAAGCTCCTAGCAATTGAATAAGTTAAAATGTAAATCTCAGATTTGTTCAAAGATAAAAAAACTGTGAGAATAACCGCAATTATATAACCATTAAAAAACGCTGATGAAGATTCAGAATATGGAAATAAATAGATGTGCTAGATTATTATAAAATAAAATAGCTTTCAGAAAACTAAAACCATAGCAAAATTGTAGAATTTGATTACTTTTGATGCATAAAAATCTGTAGACTACTAGGAAAACAAAAGTATCAATTGAACCGCCCAAATTCATTGATAAAAGAGGAAATGACGTGTCAGTTCCTTTATTAAAATTTACTTTACAATATTAAGCAACCGCCTTTTTCATTAAAATCCCTTTATCGAAATATTGCTTTTATTAAAAAAAGAATAGACCGAAGGCTATGCCATTGTTGGCAATAGTTTGAGATTACTATGACAAATAATATTTGATGGGAAAGTACCTATCAATAATACACCCAAACTTTGATAAATAACGGCCCTTTTAATTATCTAAAGATGAAAAACAGAGAATCAAACATTGAGCTATTGCGGATAGTGTTAATGATTATGATTATTACTCACCATATTATTGTTCATGGTTTTGGCCTTGAAAATATGGTGAATGATTTCTTTCACCATGATAAAAACAAACTCTATTTTGGACTATTCATCAATAGTTTTGTCATTGTTGGCGTAAATACATTCGTATTTATATCCGGATATTATGGAGTGAAATTTAAATTAAAAGTACTTGTCTCTATTTTGTTTCAGGCACTTTTTTATTCATTGATCATTTCTCTATTATTTGCAGTTTTTAATCATTCGATGTTTGATTGGGAAGACTTAGTTAGGTCTATTTTTCCGATTTCTGGTAATGTTTGGTGGTATTTAGGCGTATATTTAGCCCTCTACTTTATTTCTCCATTTCTCAACAAAGGTGTTGATGGCATTGAAAATAAACAACTTATGTTTTTATTATTGGGGTTATTATACCTAGACTGTTTCGCGGGTTTTATATTCAAAACAGTGTCTGGCGATGGATTTACAATTTTTCATTTTATTACAATTTACATCCTTGCCAGATTTCTGAGAAAGATAAACATTATCATCAAAAAACCCATTCGCTTCTTTCTAGTCTCGGCACTTGTACTTTTTTGTGGTACACTATTTTTTGTCGATATTCATAAGTTTGCTTTTGTTTGGCGCCTATTCTCCTATAACAATCCATTATTGATATTTGCAGCGATAATGCTTTTCTTTACTTTTAAAAATATTAAAGTCCAAAGCAATTTTATCAACCTGATTTCAAGCGCAGTTTTTGGAATTTACCTGATACACGAACACCCCCTGATTAGGAAAGAGATAGCTCATTTCATTAGTCAGGTCAGAGGCAAAGAATCTCTTTCACTTTTGATGCTATATATCGTTTGTACTATCGCTACTATTTTTACGATAGGTTCACTCATAGAATTGTCAAGAAAAGCTATTTTTACCAAAATAGAAGATAAGTTCAGTTTAACGTGGCAAAAAAACAGCGTGATTGTGGATGTAAAAAAGCAATGTTATTCATTTATCAATCGCTTAAAAATAACTAAACCTACCACTTGACGATTAAGGACAAAACCCTGTTATACTATTACAACAAATCTTTTAAAGCCTTTTTTACATAGATAAACTTGTATTGAAAATTGGTTTCAGAGGATACTCTTTGATTGAGGACATAGTTTCCACCTAATACCACATCAGCTAATTCGCCAAAAACTATTTTCAAAGCCCATGCAGGAACATTTGGCATAAAAAATGGCTTTTTCAGTATCTCAGCAGAGGTTTTAGTTAATTCAAAATTAGTAACAGGATTAGGAGCAACGGCATTATAAGCACCATTCATGGTATCATCTAGAAGAGATTTTATATAAAGCTCGCATAAATCATCAATATGAATCCAAGATTGATATTGTTTGCCAGTTCCCAAAGCTGCCCCAATGCCAAAACGGATAGGCCCCAGAATTTTTGCTAAAACCCCGCCTTTAGTACTTAATACAATTCCCGTTCTAAGTTTTACCGTTTTGATACCTAATTTTGATACATTATCGGCCATCGCTTCCCATAAGATGCAACATTCAGCTACAAAATCGTCACCCACAGGAGATTCTTCTGTAATGTGTTTCGTACCAGTATCAGCACCATAAAAACCAATGCCCGAGGAGGAAGTAAAAGCTTTGATTTTATGTGGAATGTTTTTTAAATGGGTAATAATCAATCTTAAAGACTCCGTTCTGCTATCAATGATTTCCTTTTTTCGTGCATCAGTCCATCTACTATCTGCTATGCCCGCACCTGCTAAGTGAATTAGATAATCGGCTTCTAACAAAGCCTTTGTGTCTAATATGCCTTTATCAATATCCCAATGATATATTTTTATCTTGCCTGTTTCATCTGTAGGTTTTCGGCTAAGGTGAGAAACCGTGAAACCTTTAGACAATAATATTTGGCTAAGACGTGTGCCAACTAAACCCGAGCCACCAGTGATGAGTACATTCATAATTGTATCAAGATTTGAGAAAATAGGAAAAAAGCCTTTGTTAAACATAACATGAAAAGCTTCAATAGGTTATCAAGAAGAACAATTTTTTAAACAATATACCAAAAATTATCTATCTTCGATTTTACAAGTATTGATTATTTGAATGAATATATCGAATTTAACGCTTAGGAAAATACTTATTGATAAACCATAAACAATGAATGAACATATAAAAAAACTACTTCCGATGATTGATGTCTTCGGTTTTTTTGAACGAGATCCCTTTGGCAATTCGATGTTTTTAAAACGCATTATTATGATTGTGTTGGGGTGGGTAACTTACTCTCGTATCAGAGGCATCAATAAAACCAACATTAGCGGAACAGAATATTTGGAGGGACTTCCAACAGAAGGTGTGCTTTTTTTATCGAATCATCAAACCTATTTTATGGATGTAATTTGCCTCTATCATATTTTCTTTAGTGTAAAATGGGGGTTCAGAAATTCAGTCAATTTTCCTGTTTATTTATTAGCACCACGGTCGAAGGTATTTTATGTAGCAGCTTCTGAAACGATGAAAGATGGTGGCTTGATACCAAGGGTTTTTTCGCAGGCAGGTGCTATTTTGGTAAATCGCTCTTGGAGAGAAAAGGGCAAGGATGTTAAAAAAGAAGTAGATACTTCGGCAGAAGATAAAGTAGGTAAAGGTTTATCGTATGGTTGGGTGGTAAGTTTTCCACAAGGAACGACTACCCCCTATGCTCCGCTAAGAAAAGGAACGGCTCATTTGATTAAAACCCATAACCCGATTGTTGTACCCGTTGTAATTAATGGCTTTCGTAGAGCGTTTGATAAAAAAGGGTTACGGTTTAAAAAAAGCAATACTACGCTATCTGTTACCTTTAAAGAGCCTATACGTTTTGATGCAGAAATGCCTGTAGAAGAAATGATGGATATTTTAAGAGATAAAATAGAACAGAAAATCCCTGTGGATAAATTAGTTTGGCGTAGAGAAGAACCCCAAGCATAAAAGTATGTTGAATAAAACACGAGGCATCGTAATAAATTATATTCGTTACCGAGAAACTTCTGTAATCGTGAATATTTTTACAGAAGAATTTGGGATACAAACGTATATTGAAAATGGTGTTAGAAGTGCCAAATCCAAAAACAAAATAGCACTTTTTCAACCCCTCACTTTATTAGATTTGGTGATTTATCAGAAAGGAAAAAATACAGCAGCCAATAAACAAATTCATCGGATAGCAGAGATTAAGTGTAGCACGCCTTTTCATACCTTACCTTACGATATTTATAAATCATCAATAGCGCTTTTTATTACCGAAATTCTTGGAAAATCATTAAAAGAGGAAACAGGGAATCATTTTTTGTTTGAATTTCTCCATAATTCTATCCTATGGCTAGATGAAGTAGAAGAACATTTTGAGAACTTTCATTTGCAATTTTTATTGCAATTAGGTACGTATTTGGGTTTTTCACCTGAGAATGCGCATGAAATATCCAATGAATTAAGGATTCATAATTTGCCTGTCCTTAATCAAACACTCGAAAATCAATTAGATGTTTTATTGAATACACCCTATCACCAATCTCCTAAAATAGACCGCCATTCAAGGAATCAGTTATTAGAATCCATTATCTTATTTTACAGACTTCATGTGGATACTTTAGGAGAAATAAAGTCTTTAACGGTTTTGAAGGAAGTGATGAGGTAAGGGGAAAAATATTGAGTTTAATCTCTAAATGGCATTTTTCTATCTTGGCGACTTAATTCAAAACTTTCCATAAAGCTGTCAAAATTATCAATAGTTTTGCCTCCCTTTTCAAGAACACTCTGATGATGAGCAATTTCTGTTTCACTTAATTTAAGATACTGTTTAAGAATCTCTTTGTTCAATTCTGTTTTTGGCATGAATATAAATTATTTAAAAATAATTACATCTTTGTTTTTTGAAGCATAGCCTTCTTCTACTAAGATGGCGCCAACATAAGAAGCAATAGCAGTTTTAGTAATATTATTAATTAACCATTCTCCTAAACTACCTGAAGGAGTCGATGTCCTGCTTGTACCAATACAAACTGTTTTACCAAGGAATGTATTCAGAAGCATTTGATATTGCTCATTAGAAACGAAAGCAATGTTTTTTGAACCAAAATTAATCTTTGTTCCATTTTCTACAGAACCATCATATTCAAAGGTGCTTTTTCCACCCCAAGTTGGTAATCTTTTTGTAGCCTTATTAAACTTAAGGTGATTTGCTTGTGAAACATCATATCCAATCATAAATAAAGCTGATTCAAATGCTCTTAATTGTTCTCTTGAGTCAATTTTGCTAAATTTTGATTCTGTTTTGTCCAAAATTTCCTTTAATAACCAATTGGCTCTGATATTATTTTCAGTATGTTTTTTATTTTGAGTTAGTAGAGGAAAGGTATATAAGTTATTGCTTGGGTTCCTCTTGTTATCTATTCCATAAACATCTCCTTTTGCATTTCCAAAAGCGAATAATAATTCTGATGGAATAATACTTAAACCTTTTTCTTCGCAAAACATTCTTACCAAAAGTCCTAAAGCCGCACCTACACGTCCATCATATATTACAAAATCATTCACTAGCAAAGAATATATTTTTGTGAAACCAGCAGTCATTATTATATCTTCATAATAGCTACCTTTTGTATCAAATATATTAGGATTTAGCTTATCGGTACAGTTTTTCAAATATGAAGAAATATCTGCTCCTAATGCCTCTACTTTTTGTTTATTTCCATGCATTACTCCACCCCAGTCTAATATGGCAATACAGTATTTTTGACATAATTCGGAATCATTATTATCTACACTTTTTCTCAACCCATCACCTAACTCTTCCAACAAGACTTTACAATCTTCAAAGGTTTTTCCTGTAAATCTAATCTGTCTAATTGGGTGATAACAAGTGAAGCCCCATTTGTAGTTTTCAAAAGCAGAATAAATAGAATTACATTCCCAAACAGAACCTTTGGGGCGTTTCATCATGTAAGAATGTATAAAGCTATCATCTCCATCTAATTTAGGTGCAATCCATTTGATGAAAGCTTGAACAGGTTCTTTACTTAGGAATTCAATCTTATTCATTTTGTAGTATTTTGGTTATACTTTATTGCTAAATCTTCCGCTTCAATTCAAAATGTTTACCTAAATATAATCGTCTTACTTGTTCGTCATCTGCAAGTTCTTGAGGGGTGCCCGCTTTTAATATTTTTCCTTCAAAAAGTAAATATGCACGGTCGGTGATAGATAGCGTTTCATCAACGTTGTGGTCGGTAATCAAAATACCGATATTTCTATATTTTAACTTAGCTACAATCCCTTGAATTTCCTCTACCGCAATAGGGTCAACCCCAGCGAATGGTTCATCTAACAAAATGAATTTCGGGTCAACTGCCAAGGCACGAGCAATTTCTGTACGACGACGTTCGCCACCTGAAAGTACTTGCCCCAAATTTTTACGAACATGTGTCAACGAAAACTCTTCCAAAAGCTGTTCTGTTTTTTCACGTTGCTCATGTTTAGAAAGCTTAGTCATTTCTAGTACGGCCAAAATGTTTTCTTCCACCGAAAGCGTTCTGAAAACAGAAGCCTCTTGTGCCAAATAGCCAATACCTAGCCTAGCACGTTTGTACATGGGTAGATTGGTTACTTCTAAATCGTCCAGAAACACTTTACCTGAATTTGGCTTTACCAAGCCCGTAGCCATGTAAAAAGAGGTAGTTTTGCCTGCACCATTAGGGCCTAGCAGTCCCACGATTTCACCTTGTGCTACTTGGTAACTAACATTATCATTTACGACACGCTGTCCGTACTTTTTAACTAAATTTTCTGTTCTTAAAATCATGATTTGAATCAGAAGGATAATCCTCCTATTAATTTTAATATTTTAGGCTAGCACATCAGCAATCTAAACTTTAATATCCTTCAACATCAACTGAAAAGACTTTCTGCCTTGCCATTCATTAATTTCAATGGTATAACAAATAGAAAAAGGCTTGCCTTCGTGTAAATGATTAAAATAATCCTCCACCATTCCGAATCCTACGCAAGTATAAGCGGGGGAGCCTTCTTGAAAAACATTTATTTTCAAATGCTTCTCTTTCATTTTAATGGGCTGTCCATGTAAGTAAACATTTTCTGAAACAAAAACGGGTGTCATATTTTGTGGACCAAAGGGCGACATCTGACACATGATTCTGTGAAATTTATCTGAAATTTCTATCAAAGGCAATTTCAAATCAATATCAATCATAGGCGAAAGCTGTTCAGGTAATATTTTTCGATTGACAACTTCTTCAAATTTACGCCTAAAATTTTCTATCTCAGAGATTTCCAACGTTAAACCTGCCGCAAAAGTATGTCCTCCAAATTGAATTAAATGCTCTGCACATTCTTCGATAGCATCATACACATCAAAACCTGGTACAGAACGAGCCGAACCCGCAGCATGACCATGTGACTCTGTAAGAATGATAGTGGGACGATGATATTTTTCAATACATCTGCTCGCTACAATACCGATAACGCCTTTATGCCAATCATTTTTGAATAATACGGTACTTTTAGCACTCTTCAATCCAGCATTGTCTTCAATAATAGCCAACGCTTCGGCGGTAATATCTGTATCAAAACCTTTTCTATCTGTATTATGTTTGGCGATGATATTGGCAAAATTGGTGGCTTCTTCTTCGTCGTCAGTCAATAATAAATTAACGGCATCATAAGCGTGCTTTATTCTTCCTGCAGCATTAATTCTTGGCCCTAGTCCAAAAACCACTTTGGTAATATCCATTTTCCCTGCCAAACTTGCCGATTGCATCAATGCCTTTAATCCAGTTCTTGGATTTGAATTCAATTGTTGCAAACCATAATAAGCCATAATTCTATTTTCGCCTGTAATAGGTACAATATCACAAGCAATAGAAGTAACCACAAGGTCTAGATAAGGTAATAACAATGTTTCTGAAATACCGTGCGTTTTACAATAAGCCTGTAATAACTTAAAACCGACGCCACAGCCTGTTAATTCTTTGTAAGGATAAGGGCAATCTGCTCTTTTAGGGTCGAGAATCGCCACTGCTGGAGGCAAGTCATTATCATCGGGACGGTGATGGTCGCAAACGATAAAATCAACGCCATGCTCTTTGGCCCAAGTAATTTTCTCTTTTGATTTAATACCACAGTCTAAACTAATAATCAGCCCAAAGCCTTCGTTAGCAGCTTTTTCAACACCTGCCTGCGAAACCCCGTAGCCTTCAGCATAGCGGTCGGGGATATAAAATTCTAAAGGACAGTCAGACGCATTTTGATAAACGTGGTTTTTCAAGAAACCATAAAAAGTAGCTACCGAAGTAGTGCCGTCTACATCGTAGTCACCATAAATCATTATTTTTTCGCCAGATGCAATCGCTTTTGTCAACCGTTCAACGGCAACGTCCATATCCTTCATCAAAAATGGGTCGTGCAGATTAGAAAGGTCTGGTCGGAAAAATGCCTTAGCTTCATCAAAGGTATTAATTCCTCGCTGAGCCAAGAGCGTAGCAATTTCTGTTGAAACATTGATTGCCTCAGCTACTTGTTTGATTTTATCAGTGGGTGGAATGGGTTTATAAATCCAACGTTTTTCTGTCATGACGCAAAAATACAAAGACCTGCAAGGTTTCGGAAGCCTTGCAGGTCTAATCTATGTAATTTAAGAAAAATTAAGCCTAAAGAACGTTTTTATACGCCTTCTGCTACTACTTCTTTTACTTCTGGAACCATACGGGTTAATAAATTTTCAATACCTTGTTTCAAAGTCATCGTTGATGATGGACAGCCAGAGCATGAGCCTTGCAATAATACTTTAACAGTTCCTTCATTGAAAGAGTGAAAATTGATAGCACCGCCATCAGACTCTACCGCTGGACGAACATATTGGTCTAACACAGCTTTGATTTTAACTACCGTTTCAGAATCTTCCTCTCCTCCTATCACATCATTTGCAGCAATTGTCGACTTTGTGAAAACTTCTTTTTTCTCTTCAAAGAACCCTTTCAAAAATTGTTTCAAGCCGAATAATTCATCTTCCCATTTTGTCTCTTCATCTTTCGTAACTGTGATGAAATTAGATGAAATGAATACTCGTTTGACAAAATCAAAGCCAAATAAAGCTACAGCCAAGGGCGACTCTTTGCCTTCTGCTACTGCATCTGATGGCGTTGCGAAATCGAACGATAAGCCTTCAGGAGCTACAATAAAGTTTAAAACAAACTTCATTGAATTTGGGTTTGGGGTTGATTCTGTATAGATTAATATCTGTTGTTTTAACATGAGTTCTATTTAATTTGTATCTTGATTGGGGTCTAATATCAATACGATTCGTTAATCATAACACTAACAAGCTATTAGTGAACAGTTAAAATGTAAAATTAGTTTTAAGAAATGTATAAATGTTAGAACAGCCTAAAAAAAATAACATTTTATGAGGCTATTGCTTAAAAAATTGCTAAATACTTACTGAAATATACTTATTTTCTTCTACGCTGGTTATTGGCAAGTGTCTGTTAATGAGTTACTTTATCTGATTATACCCTAAAAAGCTCTCTTGCCGAACATGATACTTTATGCCCTGATAATAAGTCAATTAGCTACTTATCCACACCAAAAGTAGATTTTTTGTTGGCATTCCCTGCATTTATCACGAACTTAGAGGGACAATTAGGGTAATCACCGTTGTTAAAAGAATAACCTAAAATACGTTTACAGAAAATGTTAGATATCATCCAACTGCTTCCTGATTCGATAGCGAATCAGATTGCCGCCGGCGAAGTCGTACAACGACCAGCTTCTGTGGTGAAAGAGCTTTTGGAAAACTCCATAGATGCCCAATCCACCAGCATTCAATTAATCGTTAGAGAAGCAGGAAAAACCTTAGTGCAAGTGATTGATAATGGCTTAGGTATGTCAGAAACCGATGCCAGAATGTGTTTTGAGCGACATGCTACTTCCAAAATTCGTTCCTCAGAAGACCTTTTCAAAATCAGAACAATGGGATTTCGTGGCGAAGCCATGGCATCTATTGCCGCTGTAGCACAAGTTGAAATGCGTACCCGTAGAGCAACAGATGAACTAGGCGTTTTGATAAAAATAGATGCCTCAGATTTAAAAGCACAAGAGGCAGTTTCTACTTCAGAAGGGACGAGTATTCAAGTTAAAAACTTGTTTTTTAATGTACCTGCCCGCAGAAACTTCTTGAAGTCAAATCCTGTAGAGATGCGTCATATCATCGACGAATTTCAACGAATAGCTTTAGCCAATCCTGAAATTTCTTTTACATTACATCACAACGATACCGAAGTATATAATTTACCAGCAGGAAAACTAAGCCGAAGAATTGTAGATTTATTCGGGAAGGGCTATCGTGAACAATTGGCTTCTTGCGAAGAGGAAACCTCTTTCGTAAGTGTCAGAGGGTATGTTGGTAAGCCAGAGTATGCTAAAAAAACACGTGGAGAGCAGTTCTTTTTTGCTAATAACCGTTTTATTAAAAATAGCTATCTGAATCATGCTGTGATGAGTTCCTTTGAAGGCTTGATTCCCGAAGGTTCGCATCCATTTTATGTACTTTTCATTGAAATAGATCCGATTCATATTGATATAAACGTTCATCCGACTAAAACCGAAATTAAGTTTGATGATGAACGTACAGTATATGCTATCGTACAAGCTGCTGTTCGGAAATCGATGAGCCAGCATAATTTAATGCCCTCTTTAGACTTTGAAACAGACGTAAACTTTACCAATAATATTTTCCAGTTCACTGGCTCGCCTTTTGAAAAGACGAAGGAGGTTTCGACAGTAAATGGGTTTAGCAGACCCGAAGCGCCTTTTAGAGAGCGAACAAATCTGACAAATTGGAATAAATTATACGAAGGACTCAACCGTCAGCTAGATGATTTTGAGAAAAAAGAACCATCGATAGAACAAACCCAAGCAGACTTTGGCATTCCTAGCGAGGCTACTTCCTTTTTATTGAAAAGTAAAGCAAACGATATTGGAAGTGACCGCCCTCAACGAGCGTCGCAAGATTCAGAGGCTACTACCTTCCAAATCCATAATCGCTATATTATTTCTCAGGTAAAATCTGGGATGTTGTTAATAGACCAACGTGCTGCCTATGAAAGAATTTTGTATGAAAAATTCTCTCAACATTTACGCAAAAATGGCGGTGCATCACAGCAATTGTTGTTTCCGACAAAAGTAAAATTGACCACAGCAGATTTCCATTTGTTGTTGGAGATTCAAGATGAAATCAGAAACTTAGGTTTTGTCTTGAGCGTAGTAGAACACGATTCTTTTATGGTAAACGGCATTCCTGCCGACTCGCCCGAAGAAAACGAGCAGGAAATGATAGAAGGTATTTTAGAGCAATTCAAACAAAATGAATCTGAACTACACCTTGATAAAGCAGAAAACTTGGCTAGAGCAATGGCAAAACGCTCGGCTGGTCGCTTTGGGAATCATTCCTTGACGATTTTAGAGATGAATACCTTAGTAGAACAACTTTTTGCTTCTTCAAATCCAAGCTATACGCCAAGTGGCGAATTAACGATGAAGATTGTTTCTTTATCAGAAATGGCAAGTTTATTCTTGCGTTAATCATCAATTTTAAAAAGACTTATTACAGAAATTAATAATGAAAACGAATCGAATAGCATTACTCCTATTGGCAATTTTTGTTTTTTCAGGGGTTGCAGTTTATTTTAAATCTTGTCAAGAAAAAAGTACTTCAGAAAGCATTCCTGAGGAAGAAATAACCCTTAATCCTGCTCCCGATTTTAATGCAGACTCTGCTTACGCTTTTGTTGAAAAGCAAGTAGCATTTGGCCCAAGAGTAAACAACACCAAAGCCCACGACGAATGTGCCGCTTGGTTGGTTGCCAAATTAAAACAATTTGGTTGCGAAGTAACTACTCAAAATTTTGTAGCAACTACTTTCGATGGTAAAAAACTAAACTCTCAGAACATTATTGGATCGATTAATCCAACTGCCACAAAAAGAGTTTTACTGACTGCTCACTGGGATGCTCGTTCTATCGCTGATAAAGACTCTATCAATAAAAATAAAGCCATAGATGGTGCTAACGACGGAGGAAGTGGCGTAGGCATATTGTTAGAATTAGCCAGAAATATTCAGCAAGCCAAAACAAAACCAAATGTAGGAATTGATATTATCTTTTTTGATACTGAAGACGTAGGCGAGCCAGAGGATTATAAAGGCGAACACGGACAAAATTCTTGGTGCTTAGGTTCGCAATATTGGGCAAGTCATAAGCATAAAGATAATTATACGGCTTACTACGGAATCAATTTAGATATGGTAGGTGCCAAAGGCGCAGTTTTCCCACACGAGGGTACTTCTATGCAATATGCACCAATGGTAGTACGCAATGTTTGGGACATTGCTAGCAGATTAGGCTATTCTACCTTATTTATTGATGCAGATGGTGGAGGTTTGGTGGACGACCACGTCCCAGTAAACGACGTAGCCAAAATTCAAATGATTGATATTATAGAGTTGCGCCCGAACGACCCTAAAACATTTGGCGCTTATCACCATACTCACCAAGACAATATGTCGGTTATTGATAAAAATACTTTAAAGGCAGTGGGACAAACCGTTTTGACTGTTTTATATCAGGAGTAGCTGTAGGCTTTGAGCAATGAGCGGTGAGCTTTGAGCAATGAGATGTGTCGTGCTTGCTTAAAGCATAATGCTTATCGCTCACTGCTCATTGCTCAAAGCTTACAGCTTTTTCACACATTATTTAAACCTCTCAGGATACTTTGTTACTTTTGTGAAAAATATAACAAAAGATATTCTTACTATCCATATAATTTTGGATTCATTTAGCAATTTCAATCAACATCCAATGGAACAAACAGAAGTTTTAAAATATGTTCATCTTAATGATGTTCATGTAGCGCTTGGTGCAAAAATGGTACCTTTTGCGGGGTATTCGATGCCAGTTTTATATTCAAACCTTATTCAAGAACACATTGGAGTACGTACTTCGGTAGGTGTTTTTGATGTATCGCACATGGGCGAGTTTGTTGTAAAAGGTGAGCGAGCAACCGAGTTTTTACAATATGTTACTTCTAATGATGTTTCGGTATTGATTGATGGAAAAGTGCAGTATTCATGTTTGCCAAATGATAAAGGAGGAATTGTAGATGACCTTTTGGTATATCGTTGGAACGAAAACGAATATTATTTAGTAGTAAATGCTTCAAACATCGAAAAAGATTGGAATTGGCTACAACAGAACAATACATTCGGTGTAGAAATGGAAAATATTTCAGACCGATTGAGTCTCTTTGCTGTTCAAGGGCCTAAAGCCATTGATACATTGAAAAAATTGACAGATTTAGATTTGGAGTCGATGGAGTATTATTCTTTTAAAGCGGGAACAGTAGCTGGTATTGACGACGTATTGATTTCTTCAACAGGTTATACGGGTGCAGGTGGTTTTGAAGTATACGTTTGGAACAAAGATGCGGAGGCTATGTGGAAAGCTATTTTTGAAGCAGGAGCCGAATTTAATATCATGCCTGTGGGCTTAGGTGCAAGAGATACCTTGCGTACAGAAATGGGTTACTGTTTATACGGAAACGATATTGATGATAGTACTTCTCCGATTGAGGCAGGCCTAGGATGGATCACTAAATTCAATAAAGAGTTTATCAATTCTGAATTTCATAAAAAAATTAAAGAGAACGGCCCAACACGTAAATTAGTAGGCTTTGAAATGATAGATAGAGGGATTCCTCGCCAACATTATGAAATCATGGATGCCGCAGGCAATATTATTGGTGAAGTAACTTCAGGAACACAGTCGCCAACCTTAAGCAAAGGTATTGGCATGGGCTATATTACTAAGGAATATACCAAAGTAGGGTCTGAAATATATATCAATATCCGTAATAAATATTTAAAGGCAGTAGTGACCAAAATGCCTTTCTTAAAGTAATTAGTCTGTATTAGATTCTTTTGAAATTATGCAAAAAATTGACGTTTGTATCAGTCCCGAGTTATTACATTTATATAATATCGAAAATTCAATAGTTGTTGTAGTAGATATTTTTAGAGCGACTTCGTGCATGACAACTGCTTTTGCCAATGGTGTAGAAGCAATTATTCCAGTATCGAGTATTGATGAATGTATTAGTTATCAACAAAAAGGATACTTAGCCGCTGCTGAACGTGATGGAAAAACGCCTGAAGGGTTTGATTTTGATAACTCACCTTTCAGCTACATGACTGAAAAAGTAAATGGTGCAACCATCTGTGTTACTACTACTAACGGTACGTTGGCTATCACAAAATCTAAGTCGGCTGTAAAAGTAATGGTTGGGTCTTTCTTGAATTTAGGGGCATTAGCCAATTATTTAAAAGACCAACAATACGATATTTTGGTATTATGTGCAGGATGGAAAGGGAAACCAAACTTGGAAGATACACTTTTTGCAGGAGCTTTAGTAGAACGTTTACAAGAAGAATTTATGGTAGAAGATGATTCTGCGTTGATGGCGTTACGTCAATACGAATTATCAAAAAATGATTTATTATCATTCGTTGCGTCGTCTTCTCACGTAAAAAGATTACAGCGTTTGGGTATTCAAAAAGATATTGCTTATTGTTTACAACATGACTTATACGATGTTTTACCCGTAATGCGTGGCAATACATTAGTAAAAATGTAGCACGAGTTTTCAACTCGTGACCAACGAATATTAATTTGGTGGAGGTAATTTAAATACCTCTACCAAATTAATATCTTACCCTAACAATTCTCACCATCTATATCACAAACATCTCCCGAAATCGCCGCTACTTGTTTTTCTTCAGCTAGTTTTTCAAAGATTTCTTTAAAAACCGCTGAAGGCTGTGCACCCGAAACAGCATATTTTTTATCAAAAATAAAGAAAGGGACACCCGATATACCTTGTTGGCGGAAATAGTGCATTTCTTCTTTTACTTCATCAGATGCTTCATCTGAATTAAGAATACCCAACGTTTTTTCAGCAGACCAACCGAATGGAGCCATCACTGCTACTACAGCACTTTGCTCGGTTAAATCTACTCTATCCACAAAATATGCCTTCATCAAAGCTTCTTTTACTTCAGCTTGAATCCCTTCATGCAAAGAAACCGTAAGTATTCTATGAAAAGCAAAAGTATTGATAGCCTTTGGAAGATTTTCGAAGTCAAAATCTAAATCAACTGATGAGGCCGCCTGTTCAACCTGATGAAATTTTTGTGCATAATTAGGGCCAAAGCGGTTTTCCATATGTGTACTAAAAGGTATTCCTTCCGTAGGCACACTAGGATCTAGTTGAAAAGGATGGTAGATAACTTGCAGATTACAAGAACTTTGTGTATCTTCAATAGCTTTTTCTAACCTTCGCTTACCGATATAACACCAAGGACATACGATGTCCGAAACAACATCTACACGAATTATTGGTTTTGTATTCATTTTTTAAAAATTATAATTCCTTACTTATCAAACAAAGACCTATAAAATTTGATTTAATCTTTTAAATCAAAACTTTTATAACTGCTGATTAAATCACCACTAGAGAGACTATTCTTAAATTTTTACGTACTTATTATTAGAACGGCTTTTTGCCTTTGAAAATTCATTTTTGTTTTTAGATTCCAGAAAATCAACTAAAAATCAAATAGTTATAAGTTTCAAGTTTTAAATTAATGTTTACGTTATGAAAAAAATCTATCTTTTCGCAGTAGTCGCACTCCTTGCTTTAGTGTCTTGTAATCGTAACAGTTTTCAAATTGGTTCTGCTTGTCATAGAGAAATCGAAGATGAGGTATTCAAGCCAAACTATCAGTCATTCACAACGGTTGAAAAACAGTTTACCATGATTGATACAACCTATAAATTTCAAGCAGTGATTGATGAAATAGGCAATCAGATGAAGCTAAGGGGTTATGCTGACTCTAAAGAGCAACCCAATTTGATTGTATTCTATGCACTATTTCCAAGTGATGTAAACCTTTCGGTACTCCAACGTTCTTTTAGAGGACTAGGTAAGGAAAGCATGAATGAAGAACTAAGAAGAGTAAAACTCAGAAAGGGTACGCTCCTCTTACAGTTTGTCGAAAACGACAGTAATCGTCCAATCTGGATGGGCTATGCGGCAGGTATAGCAGCGCCAGAAACACATGCTATTGATGAAAAGGCATTGAGAATAGCTACTCGTCAGATTTTCGATAATTACAGAATATTTGCCAAAGATTATATTGCAGGTAAACCTGTCACAACACAGGTAATGGCTTTAAAATAATGATAAAAGAACATAAAGGTTTAATAAGTAAGCATTGTTATGATGTCCTCGTGTTGAGGAAATAATTGTAACAATGCTTTTCTATCTTTCATTTCAAAATCTGCAAAGTCAAAACCCGGAGCAACCGTACAGCCTACTAAGCAATAAGTATTTTCTTCAACGGGCTTTGAGCCAAACCATTTTCCAGCAGGAACCACTGCTTGGAATACCTCGCCCTTATCAGGATTATTCCCTAATCGAATTATTTCCAAAGTACCGTTATCATCCAACACATAAATATTCAACGCACAACCTGTATAAAAATGCCACATTTCGTCAGACGCAATTCGATGAAGCGCTGATATATGATGACTCTCTAACAAAAAATAAATACCCGTCGAAAAACTTCTATCTCCCTTAAATCGTGTTGGAAGAGCCGTTTGAGGAATATTTTCACTCGCCCGATACGTTTCTGCAAAGTATCCACCTTCTGGATGAGCATTCATTTGATAGTTTTCAATCCAATATTGGGCGTTTTTAGTCGATGACATCCTTGAAAAATCTTTCGTCAAAAGTGAATGGTTCTATGTGTTTAATCTTAATATCAAAAAAATTTGGGTGCAAAGGATTGATAAGGTAATTATATTCTTGTGCAACAATCGCAGAGGGTACCCCCAAAGCAATCGATTGCTCAGTATGAAACCATTCATCTGTATAAGAAGCTAATATGCCTGCTTCAAATATTCTAGCCCAATCGTTGGGTAAACTTGTTGCATCCAGCAACGTAATTTCGTTATCTGGCACTTCTAAGGTGATGATAGCGTACTCGTCTTGTGGGTAATATTCACCTAAATGTACTAATACCTCTAATAAAGCGAGAGACCTGTGTGAAGCGGTATAGAGCACCGATGTGCCTCTCCTATTCCAGCGCTGTCCTTTTAAACTTGCTCCGAAACCCGATAAATCGCGGGCTCTTATAAGTTTACTAATTCTAAAAACTTCCATGTTAAATGTGTTAGGGCGTAGTTAAGTAACAGTTTTTAGTTGTGAGTGATGAGTTGTGAGCTATCCACCGATGTGGATTAAAATATGTTGAATACACCACTTTATTTCACACATTAACGTCGTTTATTTTACATAGACTACTTAAACATGGTTTTTATGAAAACAAACCATGTTCAATATATATTAATTCTCTTTCAATGATTTCATAGCCTAATGAAGTATCTAATAATTCAGTAGGACGTTTTCCTCCTAAAGCAGGCACATGAGAGTGCATCCAGCCATTAAATCTTTCAAGACTTCCAAAAGTTTCTTGACCAAGCTCGTACAATTTTGCCAAACGTATCAATTTCGCAGAGGCATCTTTGTCCAAGCGTTGGTCTTCTCTGTAGCGTTGAATAGTTCTTTCTGAAATATTTAAGATGTCAGCCATCTCTTTATTTGAAAAAGAAATTTGTTTAGCCAAACTGTCTAACGCTTGTTTAGGTAAACCCTCTTTCGCAATTTCAATCAGGTCGAAATCATGTCTAATTTCACGATTGATGATTGTTTGCCCGCCTAGCAATACAATCAAAGTTGATATAGGTAAAATATTTTGTTTTTTCATGGATGCTATTATTGTAAATATGTCGTAAATATAACGACATTTGTCGTAAATAATACTATTGATGGCATATTATTTTTGAGTAAGAGCGTTAAACGATAAATTTTTTAAAATATTTTAAGAATTTTTAACAAAATGCAACATTCCTAAATTGTTCTGTGTCATTAGTTTGAATTTAAGTTATTGGTTGTCAATAGATGAAAACTGCTTAACTTGAAGGTTAGAAGTTTGAACACTATGAATCCTCAACCTTTAGCACTGGAACAAACACATTACATAGACAAACATTTGCCACTCGTGGAGGCTTGCCGTAGGGGTGATCGCAAGGCTCAGTACGAGATTTATAGGCTTTATGCAAAGGCTATGTTCAATGTTGCTGTCCGAATAGTAAATCATGTTGGCGAAGCAGAGGACGTCCTGCAAGATGCCTTTTTAGATGCTTTTCAGAAAATCCATGATTTTCGACAAACAAGTACTTTTGGCGCTTGGTTGAAACAGATTGTAATTAATCGGGCTTTAAACCATTTGCGTAATAGAAAAGTCCAATTGATTGATATTGAAGAAGCAGTAGAAATTCCTGATACGGAAACGTACGACGAAGAAGGAATAGAACTTAATATTCAAAGAGTACAGAATGCCATTCAACAGTTGCCTGATGGTTTCAGAACAGTACTTTGTTTGTATTTATTAGAAGGCTATGACCACGAAGAAATCGCAGAGATTTTGGGCGTGGCAGAGTCAACTTCGCGAACACAATACATCAGAGCCAAAAAACGATTGTTGGAAATTTTAAAACAATAAAGACCTTTTCTTTTGTATTAAGAGAGAGGAGGCTTACAGCGTTATGAAAAAGACAAAAATAGAAAGATTCATTCGTGATAACCGTGAAAACTTTGATCAGTTTGAAATCCCTGTAGGTTTATGGGATAAAATAGACAAAGGCTTGGGGAATTTAGATGCCTTTCCGGGAGAAACACCTTTTGTTGAAAAGAAAAAAATCATTGTTTTCAAACAAAAATATTGGGCATTGGCAGCAGGCCTTGCCATATTAATAGGTTGTTATTTTATACATGACCTTGGTTTCAAATCAGAAAATACAGATAAGATTATTGCTACAGTAAGCCCCGAATACGGCGATAAAATGGTTAAGTATGCAAGTTTGATTGAAACAAAGCGAGAGGAAATCAGGCAAATTGAGGCTCACGACCCAGTACTTTACAAAGAGTTTGCCACAGAAATTGAGAAGCTAAACAAAGACTATCAGAACCTGAAAGCAGAATTACCCCAGACGCCTAATCAGGAAGAGCTAGTTCAAGCGATGATTCAAAATTTACAAGTACAATTAGATATTTTAAACAGGCAATTATCCATTATTCAGAAAATTAAAGATTATCAGAATAATCCGATGAAAAGCATTTGAGGTAAACAGTTTAATCGAAGAATGTCATGAAAAAAGTATTAAATATAGTAGCATTGTGTGTTTTAATAATCAACAGCACCTTTGCACAACAAGTAAGCGTTTATGTACATGATTCTGTAGAAGTAAAAGAATATCAGAGCCATGTAAGGGCTAGTATTGCCACAACTAGAAGCAATACGGCAAGAACATTAAATAGCGTTGCGGTAATAGGTAGAGCTAGCGAAATGCCACCTATGCCTCCTACACCACCAACACCAGGGGCAATCACTTATAATTCAGAGTATGGTCAGGCAACTATTCAGGAAACGGCAGCTGTAGAAAAGAAAAAAGTAATTAGTAAATCTTATCCTGTGGATGCTAAAAACTTTTTGAATATTAGCAACCAACACGGAGAAGTAAAAGTAGAGCTTTGGAATAAAAATGAAATCAAAGTAGATATAACTATCACAGGTTACGGTAATACAGAAGCACAAGCCCAAACATTTATTGATAACGTAGAAATCATTGAAAGAAAAGAAGGAGACAAAATAGCCTTTAAAACAATGATTGATACCGATGAGAGAACCAATGGTAACGGCAACTGGAGTTGGGCAAATAGCTTAACAAATACTTTTAACTGGAGCAGTAGCAACGGTAAAAAAGTAAATGAAAAACGAGGCGTAGAGATTAACTATATGATTTACATGCCAAAGTCTAATTCATTGACGGTTTCAAATAAATATGGCAAAACGATTATTCCTCAGTTTTCAGCTCCCTTGAAGATTACGTCTAATTATGGAAGCTTTGTTTCTGATAGATTGACAGGCGGAGAGAAAGATATTTTTGTGCAATATGGCTCAGGAAATATCAAACAAATGGATGATGGCGATTTGCACATTGCTTATTCAAAACTAAATATCGAAAAGGCAGACAACCTAAAATTGACTAACAATTATGGTTCGATGATTTTAGATGACATTAATAATCTGGATGGAACAATTCAGTATTCAAGTGGAAAAATTGGTAAAATTAACCAAACTGGAAAGTTATCAATCAGTTATTCAGATGGCGTTCAGTTAGCAGAATTATCGAAGACCTTGAAGACGCTAGACATTCGTTCAAATTATACAGCGGTAAAATTACCAGTAACGGGCGATTGTAATGCTGATTTTGAAGTAACGACTACGTATGCCAACTTTAGATATCCAGAAGGCAAATGTACGCTAACAGTAAATCCTGATGATAATAAAGAAGTTGACGACCGTACGATGGGATGGAAATCTACCAAGGTTTATAAAGGAAAGATAGGTAAAGGCTCAGCCACCAAGATTACCATCAAGACCAATTATGCAGGAGTGAAATTCACAGAAAAATAAATAAAAAGCCTAACGTAAATATTCAATGCGTTAGGCTTTTTTTACTTCAAAATACTTAATATCTACAACTAGCTTTTCCAATAATTCTCTTGTTCTTTCAGGACGAGCATCGGTAATAAATACTTGGTTAAATGTTCCATCAGTCATCATATTAATCAACTGTTGGATTCTTTTGTCGTCAAGCTTATCAAAAATATCATCTAAGAGTAAAATTGGTGCGAAACCCTTCGCAATACTCAACATTTCAAATTGAGCCAGTTTAAGTGCAATCACAAAAGATTTTTGTTGTCCCTGCGAGCCAAATTTACGCAAGGTAAAGCCATTGATTTCAAAAATGAAATCATCCTTATGGCTTCCAAGTGTTGTTCTCTGTGCAGCCAAATCTCGGTGTCTATTTCTTCGAAATAAGGCAACAAAGTCATCATTGCCTACCTCCGACTCATAAATCATTTCTACGCTCTCTCTGGCATCAGATAATACCTCATAATGCTTTTTAAAAATAGGTAGGAAATTCTCCGTAAAAACGATACGAGCCTGATATATTTTGAGAGAGACTTCCACCAAAGGGTCTGTATAAATATCTAACAGTAAATCATCCACATAATGGCGTTCGGCAAACTGTTTGAGTAAAGAGTTCCGTTGTAATAACAGGCGATTGTATTGCAATAGATTTTCAAGGTACTCTGCATCCAATTGCGCCATCACTCCGTCGAAGAATTTTCTTCTTTCCTCACTCCCATCCCGAATTACATCCGTATCATTAGGAGACAGCAACACCACTGGGAATTTTCCGATATGTTCTGATAGCTTTTCGTATGCTTTTTTGTCATGCAAAACAGCCTTCTTTTGTCCCTTTTGTAAAGCAACAGTAATGAGTGTATTTTTTTCACTTTCGAAATTGCCCTCAATCATCATAAAATCAGCGTCATGATTGATACTAAGGGTATCTTGATTAGAGATAGAACTTTTAGTTAAAGCCAAAAAGTAAATAGCGTCTAATAAATTAGTTTTGCCAATACCATTTTCGCCAACAATACAATTTACCCGAGGCGAAAACTCGAAAGTATTGTAGTCGTAGCTTTTGAAATTGGTCAAACTAAGTTTTTGTAAATACATGAAAAGAAAATAAAAAGGGATTGAATTGGAAATTGTGGATAAAATTTGACAAAACATGTATTTAAGCATCAATGAATAATACAAAATACTTTGTGTGTTCTTTGTTTTGTACTAATTTCGTAGTGCAAATTAAAGACTGTTTGATGGGATTGCAAATCACAGGCAGTTTAGCATCGGATTTACCTCCGAATAAGCAGTGTCAAGGTGAAGCTTACACTTTCACTTATTCACAAATCACTCATTCATAATTGTAGAAAATGGCAAATAAAGCTGAAAACAAAGTAAAATACTCGAAGGAGACCTATATGTACTGGTACGAGTCAATGGTACTTCAACGCAAATTTGAAGAACGTGCTGGTCAGTTGTATGGACAACAAAAAATCAAAGGTTTTTGTCACCTTTACATCGGACAAGAAGCTTGTTCATCAGGAGCAAGATCTGCATTGAAAGACGGCGACAAGTATATCACAGCATATCGTGACCACGGTATTCCTTTAGCTTTAGGTTCAGACCCTAATACTATCATGGCTGAGTTGTTCGGAAAAGCTACTGGTATCTCTAAAGGAAAAGGTGGTTCGATGCACATTTTTGATAAATCAGTTGGCTTTGTGGGTGGACATGGTATTGTGGGTGCACAAATTCCATTAGGAGCAGGTTTGGCTTTTGCTGAAAAATATAACAAAACTGGAAACTTAGCAATTTGTTATTTCGGAGATGGTGCTGTTCGTCAAGGTGCTTTACACGAAGCATTCAACATGGCAATGACTTGGAAACTACCTGCCATTTTTGTGGTAGAAAACAACGGTTATGCCATGGGAACATCGGTTTCTCGTACTTCAAACGTTACAGACCTTTATACAATCGGCGAAGCGTATGATATGCCTTCTGAACCGGTAGATGCCATGAGCGTTGAGGCTGTTCATGAAGCGGTTTCTCGTGCGGCTGACCGTGCTAGAGCTGGAGAAGGACCAACTTTCTTAGAATTTAAAACATATCGTTATAGAGGTCACTCAATGTCTGACCCTCAGAAATACCGTACGAAAGAGGAGGTTGAGCAATACAAAATGCGTGACCCTATCGAGCAAGTAAAGAAAGCAATTTTAGATAATGGTCTTGCTACAGAAGAGGAACTAGCAGCGATTGATGCTGAAATCAAAGTAAGAGTAGAAGCTTCGGTTAAATTTGCAGAAGAATCTCCTTGGCCAGACCCAGCAGAGATTTTTACAGATGTTTACGTAGAAGAATATCCATTCCCTGTAGAATAAGGATAATAGAAGATACAAAAAAGCCGTTCCAATTTCGTTTGGGACGGCTTTTTTAGTTTATCCAGTCGAATGATACCTTATCGTGTTCTGGATGTGCAACCTCTGGTGCTTTTTTGTTGTTCGCATACTTTCTAGTGGCATTTTTCTTTGCCTGAAAGTCTCTCCAATCATACCGTTGGAAAATGGCTAAGCTGTGTCTCATATTATTGTTGTTTACATATTGAAAAAATTATAATACAAATGTAAAATATTGTAATAATAAATAATTAAACACTTGATTATATGATTATTAACAAAATATTTGATAAAATGAGTTCAGAGAATATTACAAAAAAATGCCATCTCCATTGAAGATGGCATTTAATGCTAAATTCCAAATGTTTTTAAAGGTTTGGATTCATATTGGTGAATGTCTTTCAAATCCTGATTGTACAAAACAAAAAAAGCCATCGATTATAAACATATAATTGTTTATAGTTCAATGGATTGATGATTGTTTAAGAACAAATTTAAAAGAGTTTAATAAGAAAGTAATATTAAATTTCACCTTTCTTATTAAGATAAAAAGAAAAAGAGATTAACAGTTGAATAAATTCAAGCGTTAATCTCTTTTCAAGAATTATAATGGTATAACCTTAGTTATTTGCCATTATTAAGCAGGAAGTACTTCTACAAAAGAACGTCCTTTAAATCCTTTTTTAAAGTGAACAGTACCATCAATTAAAGCAAATAAAGTATGGTCTTTTCCAAGACCTACATTTTGACCAGGATTGTGGGCTGTACCTCTTTGACGAACAATAATGTTCCCTGAAATTGCAGGCTGACCTCCAAAAATTTTGATTCCAAGACGCTTACTATGCGACTCACGACCGTTTTTCGAACTACCCGCACCTTTTTTGTGTGCCATTGTTTTGTTAGTTTATCGATTTAACGTTTTAATTTTCGCTTTGAGGAAACTCTTAACGAATAAAATTAATCATTAAATATTAAAATGAGATTCCTTCGATTAAGACTTTAGTTAAATTTTGACGGTGACCGTTCTGTTTTTGGTATCCTTTACGACGTTTCTTTTTGAAAACAATTACTTTTTCTCCACGAACGTGAGCTAAAATTTTACCAGTTACAGTAGCACCTGCTACAGTTGGAAGACCTACTTTGATGTCTCCGTCATTATCGACAAGAAGAACCTTATCGAAAACCAGTGCAGCGCCTTCCTCGCCCGCCAAACGGTGGGTGTAGAGGAAAAGGTCTTTCTCAACTTTAAATTGCTGACCAGCGATTTCTACGATTGCGTACATTTTATTATTAGTTATAATTTTATTGGGTCGCAAAGATACGCATTATGTTTTGAAAACAGAAAGGAAGTAAGTATATTTATTATAAAAAAATCGCAAATTTTTATTTGCTAGTATGTTTCATAATAATCTCATAGTAAGGTAGTTAAGTGTATAGGTAAAATATTATAATATTTCTTTTACCACAACAACGTATACCAAGTACATTATTATGCAGGTTTAACGTTAATAAATTAACATGGAAGTTCCATTTTTATAAGTTAATGATGATGAAGATTAGCCCCTTTTCAATACGATTTGGAATAATACTTATCTTCCTAATTTACGTAGTTAACTTTGAGGCTTTCAATCAAACCAAGAAAGTTGACATTGTGAAGTTTGAAGATTTACAAAAAGTATTAAATCAAGTATCAGATACCACCGTTGTCATGCATTTTTGGGCAACTTGGTGCCGACCGTGTTTAGAAGAATTACCCTTTTTTGAAAGATTGAATACTGAATATAGCACTAAGAAGGTAAAATTTTTGTTAATAAGTATGGATTTCCCTAAAGATGCGGAAACCAGTGTGAAGGGCTTTTTAGCACGCAACAAAGTACAATCGAAAGTAGTACTTTTGGATGAACCAGATTATAATCATTGGATAGATTTGATAGACAAAGAATGGTCGGGAAGTATTCCTGCCACGCTGATAATCAATACAAAAATGCAGAAACGGAAGTTTTTTGAAGGCAAAGTAAATGTTGAAATATTTACGGAGGAACTAAAAAAAATGTGGACTGTTACCATACAAAACTGAATACCGTAGCAACAAACAAGATTTATATTTAAATATTAAATCAAACAAGCGATATAACTTCTAAATTATATTAGATACAATAAACATATCAAGCAATGAAAACACATATAAAAAATATAAAGACGATTTTTTTACTAGGAATAGTCTTAACGGGATTATTGGCGTTTACTCCAGCCAATGAAGAGCATAAATTAAGTGCAGACAAAGGGTATGCCATTGGTGATGTGGTGGCTGATTTTAAATTAAAAAGTACCACAGGCAACATGGTATCAATGGCTGATAATCGTTCTGTAAAGGGATATATTATTGTCTTTACTTGTAACCACTGCCCTTTTTCAAAGGCTTACGAAAGTAGAATAATGGCATTGGATAAAAAGTTTGCTTCGCAGGGGTATCCTGTATTGGCAATCAACCCGAACGACCCGAGTGCTTATGAAGAAGATTCTTTTGAAAACATGCAGGCTGTAGCCAGAGCCAAAGGATATACTTTTGCTTATCTTCAAGACGAAACTCAAGCCACCTCAAAGGCTTTTGGTGTATCTAGAACTCCATCGGCTTATGTAGTGAAGAAAGAAGGCGACAAATATATTTTACAATATATCGGTGGCATTGATGATAATACGCAGGATGCTAATGCCGTAACAAAAAGATATGTAGATGATGCTGTAAGTAATCTTTTAGCAGGCAGACCAGTAGTTAATAACTTTACCAAGTCGGTGGGTTGTGCTGTTAAATGGAAGGGCGTTTAAAACTAGTCAAAAAATCAGCTTTATATTTACAAACAAGAAGAGGTTGCCAGTGTTGGCAACCTCTTCTTGTTTGTAAATAGTATTATAATTTGTTTATTTACCTGCTGTAATATCTACTAGGGCAAATAATGGTTTTCCTTTGGCATCAGCATTTTTGAATACTAAGAATAAGTTATGTGCGCCAACAACAGGTGTTTTCAATGAAATACTTACGGGAGTGTTAGCATTTTTAGTTACCTCAGCAGTACCCAATAATTGTCCCGTGGGCGAATCAATGTGCAATTCTACCGAACCACCCGCTGTACGGTCGTCAGTAGCAAAAGCACCTAACTTAAATTGAGCGATACCCGTTAAGTCTATGTTGTTGAATGAGATATATGAATTGTTAGACATTGCAATAACTGCTTCTCCTAGTCCTTCAAGTGTATATTTCATTGTTTCTTTTTGCGTATCAAACGAATTCGCTTTAAACTTCGCACTTCTCAACGTAAGCGCTGTTGTACCTGTCAATGATCCTAAGTTACTAGCACCTCTATCAGTATAGCTTGCCGAGAAAATATAAGTGCCAGCTTTGCCATTGTCTTTGGTGACATATTCACCTTTAACTGGTTGACTTGCTTTTTTGTCATCAGACAACGAGAGAATATATTTCACCATTTCCTTTGTGTCGTCTTTTGTTAATTGTGGGTGAGCCGCCATTACTTGTTCGCCCCAAACACCGCCGCCACCTTTGATTACTTTTTCTACCAACTCACTAAAAGCTCTACTTTTTCCTTTGTATTTTTTAGCAACTTCTTTGTAGCTTGGTCCAATAGACTTTTTATCAAGTGAATGACAAGATTTACAATCAGATAAGTCTATTAAACGTTTGCCTGATGAAGCACTTAGGTTTGCTTGGTGTCCCTGTGCAATTACAGTTTTGTCAAAACCTTCTAAGTAATCAATGTTTACCTGTACTTCGTCTTCTTTGATTTTTTTATTAGCCAACGAGCCATCTTCTTTATCCGATACCTTTACTTCATAAGCTATTTTTTCATCATTCCAATAGAATGTCTTATTGCCTTTTATCGCTAATTCTACTTTCGGAACATCATTCCCTACTTTTATTTCTAAAGTAGTCGTCGAAACGTTTCCAGCAGGGTCTGTTACTTTCAGAACGGGCTTATAAACGCCTGCTTTTGTAAAAGTAAAGCTTGGGTTAGGCAAAGTGCTTTTGGCTGCTCCTTTGGCAAAAGTCCATTCGTATTTCAACACATCATTTTCATAATCCAATGTACCAGCCGAAGAAAAATTTACTTTCAAAGGCAATGCACCCGCCTTTTTATCAGCATTTGCTACGACTACGGGGCTACGGTTGCCAGCATTGAAAGTAATGCGTGAAAGACGAGCATCATCGTTTTGAGCAAACCAGTTTTGTCCATATTCCAACAAATACAATGAACCATCTTTGGCAAACTGCATATCCATTGGGTGGCTAAACTTCGTGTTTGGCATAAAGCGTTCCATCGAAATAAAATCTCCGTTTGGTTTCATGCTTACCAAGTTAATCCAGTCACGCATCCAGTCATAGGCAAAGAATTTTCCATCTAAATACTTAGGGAATTTTACCTTTGAATCAGCCTTGAAGTCGTCATAATAATATACAGGCCCGCCCATTGCATTACGTCCACCTTTACCAACGATTGCCCCAAATTCAGGAGAATCAGCGTAAGGATAATAAATAAATGCTTTTTGAGCAGGAGGTAATTCGCGTAAACCTGTGTTGTGTGGAGAATCGTTAATAGGATGCTCAGCGTCAAATTTTGTCCAAGTACTATCCTTATAAAAGTCTCTTTGGTTATAAGCACGGTTGTCTGCCACAAAAAGAGGCCAGCCAAAATAACCAGCTTTACGAGCCTGATTCACTTCGTCGTGTCCACGAGGACCATATTTCGGTGAATTTTCGCCAGCATCAGGCCCTACTTCACCCCAATATAAAAAGCCTGTTCTTTGGTCAACCGATATTCTGTATGGGTTTCTGTTACCCATTACATATATTTCAGGACGAGTTTTTGCAGTACCCACTGGGAATAGATTCCCTTCTGGAATCGTATAAGAACCATCAGCACTAGGCTTAATTCTCAAAATTTTACCTCTTAAATCGTTGGTATTTGAAGAAGTATATCGAGCATCCCAACCAGAGCGACCCACTTTATTATCAATTGGTGCAAAACCTTGCGAAGCAAAAGGGTTGGTATCATCACCTGTTGACAGGAATAAATTTCCTTTGCTGTCCCAAGCTATAGAGCCACCCGTATGGCAACATTCTGTGCGTTTTACAGGCACACGCAAAACAACTTTTTCAGTACTTAAATAAAGCGAATCCTTTACATCATCATACACATAACGAGATAAACGATTGGCTGTATCAGCACCAACCATTCCTACCGACGGAGCGTAGTACAAGTAAATCCATTTGTTTTTGTTGAAGTCAGGGTCAATATTTACGCCCATCAAGCCATATTCAAATTTTGAATAAACGCTTAAATCTGCTACAACCTTAGTTGCGTTTTTCTTTGGGTCATATACTTTTAATATACCTTTTCTTTCACCGAACAATACTTTACCGTTGTCTAACACCACTAGTTCAGTTGGTTCGTCTAGTTTTTCATCCAATACAGTTTTTACGAAACGGTTTTCTTCAGGAGGTAAAGCACTTTTTACTTTAGTATAATCTAAAGCAGGGCCACTAGCCGCCCACTGTAAGCCACCAAGAATGTGTTTAAGCGGAATCTCTTCCGAGAAAGTCTCGTTGGTATGTCCCCAGTTAGTATAAAAAGAACGACCACCGTCAAACTCATGGTACCAGCCCATTGGGTGGAAATCGCCCATTTTACCTTCTTTAAAAGAATTTTCGTCAACAGTATATAAAACCTTTACATCTGTATTGAAATTTTTAAAGCTATAAAATTCATCTTTACGCTCTAAAGTCTCAGGCATAAAGTTTGTAGAAATATGCGTACGGTCTTTAATGATAAATTTACCATTCTGTACATTCGAAACATTTTTGCCTGGGTGACCATTAAAATATCCACCTACCAACTTGCCATACCAAGGCCAGTCGTATTCAGTATCCGAAGCCGCATGAATACCCATAAAAGCACCACCTGCTTGGATATAACGCTCAAAAGCAATTTGCTGAGGCTCTGTTAAAACATTCCCCGTAGTGCTGTTAAAAACAACAACCGAGTACTTTTTAAGATTAGCTTCATTGAAATTATCAGCGTTTTCGGTAGTATCTACTTCAAAACCATTGTCAATGCCCATTTTTTGAATGGCTTTTGTACAAAACGGAATAGAAGAGTGACGAAACCCTGCTGTTTTGGAGAAAACAAGAATCTTTTTCCCTTTGAGGGGATTAGAACCTTGGGCAAAAAGAATTGTTGTACAAAAGCACAACAACAGTAATAATGCCTGAAATTTAAGTTTCATAAGTTATAATAAAATTAGGACTGGTTGAATGATATAAATAAAGCCTCCCTTTGTTGAAGAAATAGTACTTTACTTAGAGATTAGTAAATATTTGATAAAGATAAGTTTTTATGGGTATATTATTATCTTACCTTGTACGGTAAATATAGACAAGTATAGAACAGTTCGGTAAAAAAAACGATATAAATTATCGAGGGTTTCCTAAATAACCTATATCGTTATGATTAATTGATTGAAAATGAAACGATTACTTTTTCTTCTTCATTAGTGCTTGGTATCTTAACAATGCTTCTAAATAATAATAGTCGGCATATACCAAAGGCACATCGATTTCTGATTTTAAGGGCTTTGCCCCAACACTATGTTTCAGAATGAAATGATTATTTTCGCCTAAATTAGCTTTATAGGCAGGGCTAGCCAAGCTTGTCAACATCGTTTCGGCAGCTTTAAAATAGTCTTTGCCTTTTTTGCCTGTATAAGTTGATAATTCTAACAAAGCCGACGCTGTAATAGCACCAGCCGAAGCATCTCTTTCTTCATTAGGAATATTGGGTGCGTTAAAATCCCAGTAAGGAATTTTATCGGCAGGTAAATTCGGGTTGTTCAAATAGAAATTAGCAATTTTTTCAGCCATCGCTAAGTATTTCTTTTGCTTCGTTTCGCGGTACATCACTGTATAGCCATACATTGCCCACGCTTGCCCCCTCGCCCATGCAGAACCATCGGCATAGCCTTGGTGAGTAAATTTTCCTAAAGGCTGTCCTTTTTCATCATAGCAAATTACATGATAGCTACTGCCATCTGGACGAAAATGATTTTTCAGTGTACTATCAGCATGTGAAAGACAAATATTATAAAATTCTTTGTTGCCAGATGCTTTGGCCGCCCAAAACAGAAACTCCAAGTTCATCATATTATCAATGATTACGGGATAAGTGTATTGACGAAATTTATTCCAAGACTTAATAACCCCTACTTTAGGGTCGAAACGAGTCGCTAGCGACTTCGCTCCTGTCAGCATAATATCTTTGTATTCAGCATTTTTTGTAAGGCGATAGCCATTGCCAAATGGGCAATACAACATAAAGCCCAAATCGTGTGTGCCTGTATTGAATTGCTCTTTTTTGACAGCCATAGACCACTGATGAGCAGCATCTTTCCAGAAAGGGCTCTTGGTTTCTTCAAAAATATACCAAAGCGAACCACCGAAAAAGCCACTACACCACCATTCAGTAGGCATATCGCGTGGACTGCCATCTGCATTGGTCGACTGTGGCGTTTTGGTATAATCTGGATGTGCCTTTAGCATCCCCTCATATTGTTTGGCCGCAAATTCAAATTCTTTTTTGACATCAATTTTGGACTGTGCCGAAATGCCTAACACGCAAATGTTTAATAACAAGCATAAAAAGATTTTTTTCATAGTTAAATGGATGGTTTGAGAATGTAAAAGAGGTAATTATTTTAAGTCTGAGATTTTAACAAAATCCATGTCTGTGAAATCGAGGTTTTCGCCTGCCATTGCCCAGATAAAAGAATAATTGGACGTACCCGCACCAGAGTGGATAGACCAAGGTGGTGATAAAATAGCTTGATGATTGGCTACAAGCATATGGCGAGTTTCCTGTGGTTGTCCCATAAAGTGAAATACTCTATGTTCTGGATTCAAATCAAAATATAAATAAGCTTCCATTCTTCTATCGTGTACGTGAGCAGGCATGGTGTTCCAAACACTCCCTGTTTTCAAAACAGTTAATCCCATTACTACTTGGCAACTTTGAATACCATCTCTATGAATATACTTATAGATGGTTCTTTCATTGGCTGTTTCTACTGTACCTAATGAAACGGGAGAAGCTTCTTCTTTTCCCATCTTTTGTGTAGGAAATTTTTGATGAGCAGGAGCAGATAATAAGAAAAATTGTGCAGGGCTACCAGCATCATCGCTTTTGAAAACTACCTCTTTCACGCCTTTGCCAATATAAAGCGCATCCAGTTTTGATAAATTAAAGCTTTCGCCATCTACTTCAATCGTACCATTACCTCCCACGTTGATGATACCAATTTCTCTTCTTTCTAAAAAATAATCAGACTTCAAATTATCATACGTCTGTAAACTAAGAGCAACCGTCGTAGGCGTCGCACCTCCTACCATTACTCTGTCATAATGAGTATATACAAAATGTACCTCATTGGTCTTAAAAATGCTTTCAATCAAGAAGTTTTCTCTTAATTGCTCTGTGGTAAAGGTCTTTGCCTCACGTTCACTAATTGCTTGGTAAATCTTCATAAAATAGACTTGATGTAAATTTGAAAAAATAACTTATAGCAAAGAGTCGAGACTTTTAAATTTATACTGCTAATTGGGCATTATATTTTGAAGAGAAAGTAAAATATTAAAGCCCAAAGGTTAAGTTGTGGAGGCTTATCCTTTGGGCTTTACGGAAAAAAATACGATGCTTACCAGTCTCTTCTACCATGATGACCATGACCACGACCAAAAATAGGTACTGTCACGACAATTACTGGGCGAGATGGCGCTCTTCTAGCATAACCACCGTTATAGCGATTTAGATAACGATTACGAATATCATAAGGATTACGTGGGTCTACTGGATAATATCTGTTAGCCCAAACTCTTCTATTGTCACAAAAATCAAAAGGGTCGGCATTACTACGAAAATCTATCTCATTCCAACGACTGTGACGATATGGATCGTAAACAGGACGAGGGTCGAAGGGGTTGCGAGGGTCGTAGTTAGGGTTACGGGTATCAAACGGATTTCTTCTGTCGTAGCTATAACTTCCATAACTGCCGTCATCACATCTGGCATATACATCATAGTTGTTATTATTGCCATTGTTGCCGTAATTATTATTACGGTTGTTATCGTATCTATCATCATTTCTATCATCACGGTTATCGCGATTTCGGTCAGGATAATTTTGTTGTTGCTGGTAGTCTCTATCTCTGTTCTGATAGTCTCTATTTGAATAATTACGATCTTGAGCTTTTCCTGAATTTGCTAATCCAACTGTTAAAACTAGCAAGCTAAATAATTTGATATTCATGTTTTTTGACGGTTTATTGTGATTACACCAGTTTTAGTATTAGCATCAATACTTTTACCATTTTGATGATATATTAGTAAAACGCATTAGGGTGAATCGCTATTTTAGGGGGGCGTGTTAATGATATGTTAATGTTTTTTCACCTTAAAAAACAAAAAAACCGTGATACGAGCAAATATCGTATCACGGCCTGATTTATATAATTAATATGCCAGATTTAGAAATTAAATAGCTTCTTAAATAGATTTGAGGTTAAATAAAGACTAATTCAAAGAAATAAAACGATCTTGTGAAGTAGGCTCAGGAGTTTTAGTACCGATGTTTACTGTTTTTACAATTTTGCTTTCGCCATCAGTGATTTCGAAGCTGTATTTTCCGTCTTGCAATTCGCTCAAATCAAATTTTCCGTGGTATTTTTCATTAGCTTTTCCTACTTTTTCTTTGTGCAACACATCCCCTTTTTCATTTTTCAATGAAATATATAAATTCTTATTAGTCGATTTCTCAATCAATACATTCATTTTCATAGTGTTGATTGTCTGGTACATTCCCACAGCAAATGATTTTTTAGTATTTGCTGGCTCATTAGTGTTAGTAGCGCTTGCTACAAATGACATTACTGATAATACTGCAATTGCGAAAGATTTAACGAAAGTTTTCATTTTTTTAAGTTGTTTAGATTTTAAATTAAATTTTATGATAAATAAAAGTTTAGAAATTACATTGTTGTTGTTTACTGTGTTACTTACTAAGATTTTTGTGCCATAATTTATAAGTGTTTGATTATTAATTGTTTGTAAAAGTTAACGAGATTTAGAGGTGTTCGTTTTTATTACAATAGTTGTTCGGTTTAGTATATTTATTAATGTTTAGAGTATTTTTTGTTTAATTCCTTTTTGATGCATCAAAGTTATGGGTAAAAGCCAGTACCTTGCAATACAAAATACCATAATCGGTTGTTTTACTAGTTAAATGGTAAATCTTCTTGATATACAACTGATTTTTGGTTTAAGCGAATGCTTTAAAATTGATGAGTGTTTGAGATGTAAAAAGCGCTCGTTTTTCTGAATCTCAGACATAAGATGCAAGCTGGAATTATAATGTTGCATCTATTTAAAAAAATTATCATAATTTTTTATGGTATCATCAAGTCCCGTAACCATTCTTACAACTGAATGGGGTTTCTCGATAAAAGCATATTAATATTGTATAGGTCAATAATGATTGAGGGTAAGATTAAATACTAAAACAGAAAAAATCAAAAAATGGCAGCAGAAGAAAAAAGTATCGGAAGAAAATTATTAAGTTTTTTTATTACTGAAGAAACTGCTACTCCAGCAAATACTAGCAGTCAGACGCCTCCTCCTATTCCGAAGGTTGAAAAAACAGTAGAACCTGCGATAATACCGCAAGGTATAGAGAAGGGCGTAGTCGATAAAAAATTTATAGACCACTTCGTTCAGTTGCTCGAAAATTCAAATTTAAAAGGACCTGATTATTTTGAATACATGCAGGCACTAAAAGGCTTGACAGGCCTTGGGCTTTCGGAAGAAAAACAATTTCAAGCTGCATGGGCTAGTTTCAAAGTAATGGGTGGTATTACTGATGTAGCAGTATTGACGGATACGGCCAAACAATATATCGGCATTTTGGATACTGACCGACAAGGATTCTTGAAGGATGTAGAAAACGCAGTTAGCCAAAAAGTAGGCGGTTTGAAGAATGATTTGAAAAAAACCGAAGATGAAAATGAAAATATAGCAAAGCAAATAATTGATTTACAGCGTAAGATTGATGAAAACAAGATAAAAATCAATAAATTGACAGATGATATTTCAGAACAGAGTGGAAAAATTACGATTAATAAAAGTAATTATGAAACTACCTATCATACATTTGTCGAACAAATAAAGGGTGATATCGCAAAGATTGTAGCCTACTTGAAATAAATTCATTCTAAATCAAAATATTAAATAATCTAAAATAATGGCAGATTTATCACAAATTGGAGGAACCCAACCTTCAAAATCGTTTTGGAGTAAACCCGAAGGTATTACTTCCTTATTCTTTTTGGCAGCACTTGGTGCTTTTGGGTTATACTATTTCAACATAGTAGTTGAATTCTTGATAAAAGTTACTTCCAATACCCTTTATCTAGGTGGATTATTAGCAGTTTTAGGTTTTTTTATCTTTCTAATTACTAGCAAAGACATTCGTACAGGGGTATTCTTTTTGTTTAAAACCTTCATGCGAAAAATAACAGGCTTAATCATTCAACTTGACCCGATTGCCATTATGAAAATCTATATTTCAGATTTACGTGAAAAACGCGAGCAGATGTCTAAGCAAATAGATATTTTGGCAGGACAGTTAGTAAAACTGAATAAGAAAATCGGTGAAAACAACGAGAACATCAAAGTTAAGTTTGCGGAAGCAAACAAGGCTAATAGCATGACTGATAAGCCCGGTATGAAAGAAGCTGCGTCATTAGCAAGTTTAGAAGCGGCAGGATTACAGGAAATGAATGAAAAATTGTTGCCACTTCAACGTAATATGAAAACTATTTTAGGATTCATGGAAAAAGTACAGTCGTCGGCAGATTATATCATCAAGGAAACAGAAATAAGAGTAAAACACAAAGAGGCCGAATACGAAATCGTAAAAGCTAGCTCTAATGCCTTGAAAACAGCGATTAGTATTTTCAAAGGAGATCCAGACAAGAAGTTTTACTTTGATGAGTCGATGGAATACATTCAGGACGACATGAGTAAGAAATTGGGTGAAATGAAGCGAGCAATGGATTACTCAATGGACTTTATTAATTCTGTGGATATTCAAAATGGCGTGTTAACCGATAAAGGGCAGTCGATGTTGGATGCCTATAATAAAGGCGAGTTCAATTTGATTACGTTAGATGGTCCGTCAGACTCAAGTAAAAAAGAAATCAATCCTCCGAAAGACTCTTCTTATAAGGGTTTATTGGATTAACATTTCGATGTGAAAGCGTAACTCAAAGACTTTCTTTGGGTTACACTTTTCGTTTCTACACCTTTGATACACTTTATTTTCGTACCTTTGTAAATGTTTTCAGCAAAAGCTATCGTCAGAAAGCTGACGACAGTTAACGTTTACAAATTATGACATTCGAAGATTTTCAACTCAATCGCCAATTATATAATGCCATCGAAGAAGCTGGCTATCAAGCACCTACGCCTATTCAAGAGCAAGCTATTCCATTAGTAATGGGTGGGCACGATGTACTAGGAATTGCCCAAACAGGTACAGGAAAAACAGCTGCTTATCTATTACCCATCCTGATGAAGGTAAAGTATGCCCAAGGCAAAATGATGCGTGTATTAATCCTTGCTCCTACCCGCGAACTGGTGATGCAAATAGATGAAGCCGTAAAACAATTGGCCAAATATACAGATATTCGTCATATCGCTTTATTTGGTGGATTAGGACCTAAAACGCAGATAGAAGCCTTACAAGCAGGTGTGGATATCGTGATTGCTACACCTGGTAGATTTATGGATTTATACCTAAAAGGCGAGATTGGCGTAAAAGAATTAAAAACATTGGTATTAGACGAAGCTGATAAAATGATGGATATGGGCTTTATGCCACAAATCCGTAAGATTTTAGAGGTAATCCCTTCGAAGAAGAGACAAAACCTATTGTTTTCGGCTACTTTTCCACCACGAGTAGAGAACCTTTCACACGAATTTCTTGAATTTCCGCATAAAGTTGAAGTGAGCCCGCAAGCTACTACAGCAGATATGGTAAAACAGCGTTTGTTTGAAGTGCCCAACTTCATGACCAAAATTAACCTGTTGGGTATGTTGATGCGTGACCACGAAACATTTAACAGAACAATTATTTTTTGCAGAAGTAAAGAGATTGCCGATAATATTTTTAAATACTTAGGTAGAAAAGTAGTTGGAGAAAACAAAATTAGGGTGATTCATGCCAACAAGGGGCAAAATACCAGAATAAACTCGATGGAAGACTTCAAGGAAGGAAACATTCAGGTATTGGTAGCAACCGATGTGGCAGCTCGAGGAATTGATATTCAGATGGTAAGCCATGTAGTGAATTTTGATGTGCCTTTAATTTATGAAGATTATGTACACCGTATTGGTCGTACAGGTCGTGCAAACAACAAAGGCGAAGCTATCACTTTCATGACAGAAGCGGAGGAATATCATATTGGTAAAATAGAGAAGATTATTAAAATGCCGATACCTCGTGAACCACTACCTGCCGAGCTAGAAGTATTGCAAACACCATTTGTTGAAAAACAGATTATGTTGCGTGAAATAGATGAGCAGAAAAAACGCGAAGACCCAGATTTCAAAGGGGCTTTCCATGAGAAGAAAGACCATAAAGTAAAAGCAAAACAAAAGGAAGTTAAAAATAAAAAACTACACATATCTTCAGGAAAGGATGCTCGTAAAAAGGCTTTTGGCAAAACCAAACGAGAAGACCCGAGAAGAGGAAGAAGATAATAAAAATGTTAGTTTCGGAATAAAATTTAACTAAATGATACCAACACCATCAAAAACTATTATAGCCCATACAGAGTTTGAAGAGAAAGTAAAAAACCTATTCAAGGTCTTTGAAAATGATAAAACACTGTTCTTTTCGGTAAGTTATTTGCTTTTGACGGCTATCGGAATGATTTTTAGTGGTGCTTATTTTCTGATATTTGATATTAATATTTTAGATTATTCACAAGTAAGTGATTTTATCCTAATTGCATTCAAAGACCCCTTTTATTTGCTATTTACTATAATGACGGTCATTTTAATCGTTTCTATTTACTACCTAAATAAATGGTTGATGATTAAGTTCCCCAAATTTTTTATTAGACAAGAAGAAAAATTTTGGACTAGATGGTTTAAACAAACAGGGAGTTATTATTTCTGGAGCTATATGATGGTATTGCTATTATATATTCCCGAGTCGGCTTATATTTATGCACGCTATAAAAGCAAAGAAATAAAAGCAGGAAAAGGTCAAACTGTACAAATATATTATAATTCAGGGCCACAGACGATAAAAGATTCATTTCCAACACTGGTGGGAACTACGAGTAATTTCATTTTTTTGTATTATCCCAAAACCAAATCTACCGAAATAGTCCCTTTTAATAATGTCAGTAAAATTGTAATAATAGATTCTAGCCATGTTAGTAAAGCTAAAACAAGCACTCTTGAACCTCGCTAAACCTGAAAGGGCTATACAAACGGCTCGTTTCTTCAAAACAGGAAAAGGACAATATGGCGAAGGCGATATTTTTATCGGTATTACTAATCCAGAAGTCCGTTCGTTGGTAAAAGAGTTCTGGAAAACAATTAGTCTGGCCGATATACAGCTTTTGCTAAATGATGACATCCACGAATTTAGGTTTACAGGATTGATGATACTGGTAGAACAATTCGAGAAGGCAAATGAAGAGAAAAGGACAGAAATAGTTGATTTCTATTTGAATAATCTCCCTAAAATCAATAATTGGGATTTGGTAGATTGTTCGTGCTATAAAATATTAGGCGTGTATCTATTGGATAAAGACCGACAGGTATTGTATGATTTAGCCAATAGTAAGCATTTGTGGACTGAAAGAATAGCTGTAGTTTCTACAATGGCTTTTATCAGAAAAGGGCAATTTTTAGACTGTTTCCGACTATCAGAGCTTTTTCTCACACATCCACACGACTTGATGCACAAGGCCTGTGGATGGATGTTACGTGAGATTGGTAAACGAGATGAGTTGGCTTTGGAAGAATTTTTGGAAGAACACCTCACAAAAATGCCAAGAACCATGTTGCGTTATGCCATTGAACGAATGGACGAAAACAAACGCTTGTCGTATTTAAAGCGATAACTAGCCAATAGCCATCTTCACTAAATCAGCTGTGTTTTTGGCTTTTGTTTTCTTCATCATATTAGCACGGTGGTTATCAACCGTACGAATACTTAAAAACAACTTATCGGCAATTTCTCGGCTATTATAGCCTTGTACAATATGTTCAAGAATTTGTTTTTCTTTCGGAGTAATTTTTTGGAATATTGGTCTGCTAGTATCTGGTTGGTTTCCAGAAGTTTTAGAAAGCAGTTCGTCGATAATGACCTCTGAAATTTCAGGTGGAAAATACTTTCTTCCTTCAGCTACCACATTAATGGCCCGCATAAGTTCGTCTTTGCCAGTATCTTTTAATAAATAACCACTTGCCCCATTTTCAACCGAATTAATAATATATTCACGGTTGTTGTGCATTGAGAATATAAGGATTTTTACTTCGGGATATTCTTCCGAAATAATTTTTGCTGCTTCTATACCAGTCATTTTGGGCATCGTCAAATCCAGAATCACTACATTTGGCGACAAAGCTTTTATTTTCTCGATAGCATCTAGCCCATCAGACGCTTCTCCGATTACTTTAACACTTTCTTCGTCTTCCAACAGCATTTTCATGCCTTTCCTGACAACGTCGTGGTCATCTGCTAATAATACGGTAATTGGGTTCATAATTTTTAATTGATTATATACAGACAGTGATTTTTAAAGATAAAGTTTTTAAAAATACTTAGTACCAAAATTTAAGTAATGCTTGAGAATATGAATTTATTAATTTTTTTTAAGATATTCAACCTCTCTCTTACGCTACCCTTTCGGTATTTTTTTTCCGTTTGCTAGTTAGTTTGTTGTTTACTCCAATAGGAATACTCACAATGATGTTTGTTCCTCTTCCTACTTTTGATTGTATTTTGCACGAGCCATTCAACAATTCGGCCCTTGTTTGCATATTTTTTAAACCACTACCACCCAACGTTTTTCGGATAGCTGGTAAGTCGAAACCAATGCCATTGTCAGAAATAGTCAATCGAATAGAACCCTCATTCTCCGCTATTTCTACTTGTATTTTTTCCGACTTTGAATATTTTACTGCATTATGAATCGCCTCTTGGGTAATTCTATAAAGACACACTTCCAAATTTTCTGGTAAGCGTTGTATTTTTTTCTCTTGAAATTCAATACTAATTCCCGACATTTTGGCTACCTGTTCCGTTAAAATTCGGATAGCAGGCGTAACGCCAAAATCACTTAACACAGAGGGTGCTAAGTTGAAAGCTACTGTTCGGGTGGCTTCAATGGTTTCTTGAATTAGTTTTTGTAATTCTTCAAACGATTTATCCTGCTTAGGATTAATGAATGAAAAGCTTTTTACTTTTTCACCATGCAATCTTAAACCCGTTAACATTTGCCCGATGCCATCGTGCAATTCGCGGGCTAATCTTTTACGCTCCATTTCCTGCCCTTCCATCAATGATGCCGAACGAACCTTCTCTTCTGCTAGTTGTAGTTTGAATTTCTCTTCAGTTGCTTGCACTAAAGCCTGTTGGGTTTGTAGAAGCCTTTCATTGGTTAGGCGTAATTCACTTTCAGAGTCCGTCAGTTTTTTAATGACAATTCGAATATAATTAGCAATCGGACGGAAGATGATGATTCCTTCCAAAATAAGAATACTAAATAAAACAAGGAATAAAAACAGCTCTATGTTTTTGGTCAAATCAACCCTTGATCTTGATTCTAAATCGTACTGAAAAACGATTTTGTTCATCATTTTCAAGAAAAGTCTTTCGTTCACCAATACTTGATTCAAAGCAGCTTTCATCGCTTCGTCCTGATTCGCCACAGGTTTATCGATATGCTCGCTGATTAATTGCGCATTCGTGAGTATGGTCTGAAAGATAGGGTCTATCTCTCTGAACATACTATCAATCACTGGGCTATTCCTTACTGTATATGCTTTGCCGTCTGTTGTTAGGTTTTTATTCTTTAGACCCTCGTGGCTTTGCTTCCATAAGGTAATAATTTCCTTAATATCTTGTGAATAATGCTCAGCATCAGCCTGAAAAATATCTGGTCGACACAACAAAATAGCCGTTTTAGAAAGCCGCTGGCTCAACATCCGTTGTCTCCCTGCAATATTCACCACATGTGAATCATCAATCAACGAATTCAGAAATACTTGAATAATAATTTGTCCAGACATAGACAGCAACGCCACCATCGTGAGGGCAATCACATAGAGGCGAGTGAGTCTGTTGAAAATTTGACTATCAAGTGGCTTCATAACTTGAAATATACCAAACTTTCGGAAAAAATCATTTATAGTTTTCAAGTAATTTGTTGATTATGAGATTGTTGAAAAATTTTCTTTGAAAAATCATGTATTGAAATTTTACAAATTGATATTTTGCAAGTTTTTGCGAATATCAATTTGTAAAATCTTCGATACTATACCCCAACATACACTTGCCCGTCTGCTATTTTCACAGGGTAAGTTTTAATCGTGTATTCATCTCCACTCAAGCATTCTCCTGTTTGTAACGAGAACGTTTTTTTATGAAAAGGACAAGCTACTTTCGGTTCATTATTTGCCCCTGTTGAGCCTATCATTCCCCTCGAAAGAGCCATTTGTTGGCGGTGTGGGCATTGGTTTTGGGTAGCATACCACTCACCACGACGCGAAAAATTATAAATAGCTATTTGCTCGCCTTCAATAAGGGCACAAGCTCCTCCGTTTTCTGGTATATCTTCAATATTGCACGCTACGTGCCAAGTTATTGTTTCTTCTGCTATCATTGTTATATGTATGATTGAGGTTTGAATGAGCTTAATAAGTTTGTTTGAACTTATCAGCCCATAAAACGTTAAACTTCATTTACTTCCACTCCGCTGCTTTGATTTGCTCACGCATTGGCTCAAATCTAGCATAAGGGTCTTTCATTTTAGGAGCATTCACAAAGTGTGTAAAACGCTTACGTAGCTCTGGGCTGTTTACTACTTCTTTCCATTCGCATTTATAAGCATCTACCAAAAATTGCATTTCTTGTTCAAACTGGCTGTTCATACCAAGGGCATCATCAATCACCACGGATTTTAAATAATTAATGCCCCCTTCCATTTTGTCCAGCCACGGAGCAGTTCGGGTAAGTGGTTCAGCTGTTTTGATATAGAACATCAAGAAACGGTCGATGTATTTTAAACAAGTTTCCGAATCAATATCAGTAGCCAATAGTTCAGCATGACGAGGTTTTACACCACCATTCCCACATACATATAAATTCCATCCCTTCTCAGTAGCGATAATCCCAAAGTCTTTTGATTGCGCTTCGGCACATTCACGTGTACAGCCAGAAACAGCCGATTTTAGCTTGTGTGGCGAACGCAAACCACGATAACGTTCTTCTACCTCAATTGAAAATGAAACGGCATCCTGTACGCCAAAACGACACCAAGTAGAACCCACGCAAGATTTGACAGTTCTCAACGATTTCCCATAAGCATGACCCGACTCGAAACCAGCATTCACTAGCTCTTCCCAGATGTCTGGTAAATCACTTACGTGCGCACCGAATAAATCTATTCTTTGTCCACCCGTAATTTTTGTATAGAGGTTGTATTTCTGAGCTACCTGTCCGATTACAATTAATTTCTCAGGCGTAATTTCTCCCCCTGGAATTCTAGGTACTACCGAGTACGTACCATTTTTCTGGATATTGGCTAAGTAACGGTCGTTTGAATCTTGAACAGTGGCATTGCCTCTTTCCAAAATCATCTCATTCCATAAACTGGCAATGATAGATGCCACCGCGGGTTTACAAACTTCGCAACCATCTCCCCTGCCCAAATGATCTAATACATCATTATAGGTTTTATAGCCTTTTATTTTAACGAGGTCGAATAATTCTTGGCGAGTATAATCAAAATGTTCGCAAAGAATATTTCTTACAAAAACACCTTGCGACTTCATCGTTTCATTAATCAAGTCTTTCACCATTGGCACACAACCACCACAACCCGTACCCGCCTTTGTACATTTTTTGATGCCATCAAGCGTAGTTACTTTATTCTCGATGATTTCGTGACAAATGTTTCCTTTCGTTACGGCTTCACATGAACAAATCAACGCTTCGTCTGGTAAAGCCATCACTCCCGAACTAGCACTTTCTGCACCGCCTCTTGAACCCAACATCAAATCTTCAGGGTCGGCAGGTAAAAGCACCTTGTTTTTAGTGTTTTGCAACAACATATTGTATTGCTCGGCATCACCTACCAAAATTCCTCCTAACAAATACTTGCCATCGTTTGAAATATTGATTCTCTTATAAACACCTTTGGCAGTATTTTCAAATACGATAGTTTGGGCATTAGGCTCTTGAATAAAAGCATCACCAAAACTTGCTACGTCGATACCAATTAATTTTAGTTTAGTCGACATATCAAATGGCTTGAACTCTTTTTCGCCACCAATGATAGACGTTGCTACAACTTCGGCCATTTCGTAACCAGGCGCTACCAATCCATAAATCATGTGGTGTGCCAGAGCACATTCGCCAATCGCAAAAATATTTGGATCGGAAGTTTGTAGTTTATCATTGACAATAATACCTCCACGTGAACCTACTTCTAGTCCTGCTATTTTGGCAACTTCATCACGAGGCTTAATTCCTGCTGAAATCACCAACATATCTACCTCCAACTTAGAACCATCAGCAAATGCCATCCCTTCAATGATTCCATTTCCGACAATTTCCTGAGTATTTTTATTTAGATGAATCTGTAATCCTAATGCTTCTAGTTTTGTTTGAAGAGTTTTAGAACCAGCTTCATCTATTTGCCTTGGCATCAGCCTTGGGGCAAATTCTATTACATGTGTTTCCTCTAAACCTAAATCTAATAAAGCCTTGGCGGCTTCTAGCCCCAATAAGCCACCACCAATTACTGCTCCTTTTTTAGCAGTTTTGGCATGTGCTTGCATCAAATCCAAATCCTCAATGGTTCTATAAACAAATACGCCATCTTTTTCTACCCCCGGTATGGGTGGCACAAATGCCGCAGAACCAGTGGCTAATACCAAGTAATCGTAGTTTACTACAATACCATGGTGCGACCGTACCGTTTGCTCATCTTTATCAATATCTACAACTGGGTCGGAAAGGTATAGTGTTATACCATTTTCTGTGTACCAACTGCTTGGTGCCATTGTTAAATCATCAGCCGTTTTACCAGCGAAGTATTCAGACAAATGTACACGGTCGTAAGCGGGGCGAGACTCTTCGCCAAAAACGACCAAATCAAAACTTTTAGACACATCTTTTGAAATAAGTTTTTCGCAAAACTTATAACCGACCATGCCGTTCCCCACTACGACAATTTTCTTTTTCATAAATGATACAAGATTATGATTTATACTTTTAATGATTAATACTTATACAAAAAGCTTTGATGTTTTCAGTTATGTAGATGCTGACTAAGTATTTATTTTATATCATATCAAGGATGTTGGTGTGTTTTACAAAATTGAGTATTTATAACTATTTTTAGAAAAAATATGATTATGAATAATTGCACTTTAAATATAAACCTATTTTTAATTAAAATACGTAAAAATGCTTATTTCGTGTTCAAATTTAAACCTATTTTTTATGATTTTGCAAATTTTTTGAGAAAATTAATAATTTTTAAAACTTTTATTTTGATTATTAACAATTATATGCAATGTTTGTATCGAAATCACAACTAAGTATTTATAATCATTATTGTTCAGGTATAAAATACTAAAATATGAATATTCCAAGATTAACTTTAATTGGTGCCGGCCCCGGAGACATAGAGCTTATTACAGTAAAGGGTATTCGTGCAATTAAATCGGCGGATGTAGTATTATATGATGCACTTGCCAATGAAGAATTATTGGAGTTTGCTCATCCTAAAGCACTTCGTATTTATGTAGGAAAACGCTTAGGGAAATATGTTTATACACAAGAAGAGATTAATCAAAAAATAGTAAGCTTGGCCTTAGAGTACGGTCATGTAGTGAGGTTGAAAGGTGGAGACCCGTATGTATTTGGAAGAGGTTTTGAAGAAGTAGAATATGCTCGGAATTTTAATATTGAATGTGAAGTAGTATCAGGCGTGACATCGGCCATTGCCGCACCAGCCTCCATCGGCATTCCAGTAACAACAAGAGGTTTTTCAGAAAGTTTTTGGGTAATAACAGGAACAACAAAATCAGGAGAATTATCAAAAGATATAGCATTAGCAACAAAGTCAAGTGCGACGGTAGTGATTTTAATGGGAATGAGTAAGCTGAATCAAATCTGTGACTTGTTCCAACAAAATGGTAAAGGCGAAACGCCCATAGCGATTATCCAGAATGGTACGCGTGAAAATGTAAATTTTGCTATTGGAACAGTATCTACTATTATGCCAATTGTGAAAGAACAGCAAATATCAAACCCTGCTGTGATTGTAATCGGTGAAGTGGTGAGTTTACACCCTTCATTTATCGAAAAGTTTAGTGATCAATGTGTTGTAAAGTAATTACTAAAAAAATTACCAGATAGTATTTTAGATTAAGAGTATTGTACGTTTTTTCTGAAATTCCGCTGTTTGAGCGAAGCGAGTCGGTTCGCCGATGCGATTCGGAATTTCTTGAATTTCTTTTGTTACTTTTCTTGTTTCAAGACAAGAAAAGTAAGTAGTGGCGAAAGGGTATTATCTTTTTTCGATACAAACCCAAAAATATTCTATTTACGTTAAAATTTTACATAATACAATTTTTTCTTCCCTTCAGCATCCGTTGAAAAAAGTCTATCGTGGGGGCGATAGATTTTACAAATCGGAGAAATTTTTAAGAAGATAATTTCTCTGTTTTAAAAAAAGGTTATGAAAAATATCAGTACAAACAAGCCGCTTGATGCTTTGAATGTATTTTCTTTCAAAGGCATTCAAATGCAAACATTTCACATTACTTGGCTTACTTTCTTTTTCTGTTTCTTTGGTTGGTTTGGAATCGCACCCTTAATGAAAATCGTGAAAGACGATTTAGGGTTAACAAAAGGTCAAATCGGGAACATCATTATTGCTTCAGTATCTGCCACTATTTTTGCACGTTTAATCATCGGTCGCCTATGCGATACACTAGGGCCAAGACTTACTTATACATGGTTATTAGCCATAGGCTCTATACCAGTAATGACCATCGGTTTGGCAAATAGTTATGAGTCATTTTTGCTTTTTAGGTTAGCCATTAGTGTCATTGGAGCATCGTTCGTCATTACGCAATATCACACCTCAGCAATGTTTGCACCAAGTATCAAAGGGACAGCTAACGCTGTAGCTGGAGGTTGGGGCAATCTTGGTGGAGGTGTAACCAATATGGTAATGCCATTGGTATTTGCGGCCTTTGTCGGAGCAGGATATGCCAATCATAATGCTTGGAGATTTGCCATGATAATTCCGGGAGTGATTTTGCTGATTATGTCTTTTGTTTACTATAAATTCACTCAGGATACACCTACAGGCAACTACGCTAATATTGAAAGAGAAGCAGTTCAAAAAGGCTCTTTCGCATCGGCAGCATCAGATTATCGTACTTGGATTTTGTTTTTAGCATACGGTGCTTGTTTTGGTATCGAAATTACATTTGATAACGTAGCAGCACTTTATTTTACTGAAAACTTCTCATGCGATTTAAAAACAGCAGGTTTATTAGCTGGCGCATTCGGATTTATGAATCTTTTTGCCAGAGCCATCGGTGGAATTGTGGCAGATAAAGTAGGGAAAGTGTACGGAATGAAAGGCAAGGGCTGGTTATTAGCAGGCTTGCTAGTGATGGAAGGCTTAGGAATTATGCTTTTTGCTCAGACAGGCTCAATAGGTTTTGCCGTAATAGCGATGTTGGGTTTTGCCATGTTTTTGAAAATGGCTAACGGAGCAACTTATGCCATTGTACCTTTTATCGATTCAAAAAATGTAGGTTCGGTAGCAGGTATAGTAGGTGCAGGAGGAAATTTAGGCGGTGTATTAGCAGGGTTTTTGTTCAAGTCAGAAACCATTACTTATGCAGAAGCATTCATTTATATTGGAATAAGTGTAGCGGTGATTGGGGGATTAACAGCACTTATTAAATTCGAGAAAAAGACTTTACCAGTAACAGAACAAACCCTAGAAATTGCTTAATCCTCTTTAAACCAATGTTGCAAGCAGTACGTGCTTGCAAACAATCGCTCAAAATTTTTGAGGAAACGTTTTTTGAAATATTGTATTAATTAACCATTCTAAAATAAGTAGAATTTTGAGTTGATGGTGGGGGCTATCGACTCAACATTAAAGAAAAACCCGAATGAGATGGGGGTCTCGATTCGGGCGAAATTGCGTAAACTCTGTTAAAATTTTTCACAATCAATCACAAAAGTATGAAAAAATCTTACATTTCTAAGCTTGCATTAGTCTTAATTTTGGGTGTTTATACCCAATTTGTCGCAAAAGCGCAATTCACTTTGCAAGGGCAAATGAGAACGCGTACAGAAGTACGTAATGGATTGGGAAATTTAGTCGCTAACGATGCTAAATCGGCAGCTTTTACTTCTCAAAGAACAAGATTAAACTTTGGTTATAAATGGGATAGAGTAACCTTTGGTGCTGCTATTCAAGATGTGCGTGTTTGGGGGCAAGATGCTTCTTCTATCTCTAATGGAGATGGTTTGAAACTAATGCTTCATGAAGGTTGGGCAGAAGTAACATTAGCTAACAAAGCCGATACAACCATTAAATTTAAATTAGTTGATTTATTGAGTATCAAAATTGGTCGCCAAGAATTGATTTATGATGATGTTCGTTTAATTGGTAACCTCGATTGGTTACAACAAGGTCGTAGACACGACATGGTATTGTTGAAAGGTGTACACCACGGCTGGCAGTTTGATATTGGGCTTGCTTATAATCAAAACTCAGATGCTTTTGGTGTTACTGGCACAGGCTATGTACCAGCGAACTTAAGTGCTACTACCAGAACATCAACAGGTGTTTTAGTGCCAACACCAGCAGGAATTATTCCTTTGACAGTAGGTGGCGGAATCGGAGCAAATTCAGTAAAAACAGGTGGTGCTTTGGCATGGGTAAACCCTCCATCAACCAATGGAGCCTCGCAAGACTATCAGTCTTTCAAAAGTGTTTACATTAGTCGTAAGTTTAACCAAACAAAGTTTTCTGGTTTATTCTTTCAAGACGATTTCAGTGCTTATCGCTTAGATTCTGTAGGGAGTGCCTCAACAGGATATGTGTATGGAAGAAGATTTGTTTCGTCGGGTGCTAGCGATGTATTCGATTATAGCCAGTCACGTAGCCGTACAACTTATGGTTTGATGATTAATCATACCATTGGTAATGCTTCTGGTTTCGGAAAAATCGCTTTACAAGGAGCCTACTACGGACAAACAGGCAAAGACCGCGAAGGAAATGACATGGATGCTTATCACTATACGTTGGCAGCCACTTATCAAAAAAGTAGATGGGCCTTTACATTAGGATATGATGTGCTTTCGGGCAACGATGGATCAAGTGCGACAAACAATTATAAAGGCTCGTCAGGAAAGAATAATCGTTTTGACCCATTATACGGAACACCACACAAACATTGGGGATATATGGATTACTTTTATGTAGGTACTAATTCGCCTGCTGGAGGTTTGAATAATGGATATTTTAAAGCAAAATACACGACGAATGTGCTAACAGTGGGAGCTGACTTTCACACATTTGCTTTAAACAAAGCAACGACAAAGGCCGATGGGACATTGGTAGGGACAGATTTAGGTAACGAGATAGATTTCACATTGAATTACAATATGAATAAGTTTACCAATCTTGAATTAGGCTATTCTGTAATGATGGCAACCGCCAATATGCCATTTGCTAAAGGACAAGCTACTACCGATGTTGCAGCGGCCAGTTTTAACAAAACTGGAACATGGTTTTATGCCATGATAAATATTCGTCCAGATTTCTTTTACGCTAAACCAGTAGCGATAAAATAATTAGTGGTTTAGTTAGTGAGTTAGTGAGTTAGTGAATTAGTGATTATTAAAAATAGATAATTATGTTGCTATTAAGCATTTTATATCTAGATGATGTCATTTTTGATTAAAAGACTACATGACAATATTTTAATCACAACTCACAACTCATCACTCACAATTCATCACTTATAATCACTCAATAACATCCCTTCTTGCTTCGATGGGGGTCGAAACAGGGAGTATTTACAATACTAAAACAAAAAAACATGAAAACTCTGTTAAAAAAATCAATCACTGTACTGTGTTTAATGGTACTTTCTGTGGCTGTTTCAGCCTCAGGAGTGAATCCACCAGCAAGAAAAATTAAGTTAGGATTTATTCCACTTACCGACTGTGCGCCACTTGTAGCAGCCAAAGAATTAGGGCTTTTTGCTAAATATGGCGTAGATGTAGAACTTTCAAAAGAAGCCTCTTGGGCTAATATTCGTGATAAAGTATTGAATGGTGAATTGGACGGTGCACACTGTTTGTTCTCAATGCCACTTTCTGTCTATACAGGCGTCGGTGGAAAAGCAGGGTCAGAGATGAAAATCGCCATGGTGTTGAATAATAACGGTCAGGCCATTACGCTTTCTAAAGATTTTTGTGGCTTAGTAGGCTACAAAGAAATGAACAAAGTAGCGGCAGCCATCAAAGACGTTAAGACTAGAAAAGAAGTAACCTTTGCCATGACTTTCCCAGGAGGAACACATGACATTTGGTTGAGAAACTGGTTAGCAGCCGCTGGTGTAAATCAAAAATCGGTAGGTATCATCACGATTCCACCGCCACAGATGGTTGCTAATATGCGGGTAGATAACATGGAAGGCTTTAGTGTTGGCGAACCTTGGAATGGTGTTGCGGCGGCTCAGAACGTTGGTTTTACACACATTGCTTCACAAGATATTTGGCAACATCACCCAGAAAAGGCGTTGGTAGTTAATTCAAAGTTTGCTGCTGAAGAGAAAGAAGATTTGAAAAAAGTAATGAAAGCTATTCTGGAAGCATGCAAATGGTTGGATAATATGGGCAATCGTAAAAAAGCGGCTAGCTGGTTAACGAAACCTTATTATGTAAATGCTCCGTTACAAGTAATTGAGGCACGTTTGTTAGGTTCAAGCGATTTAGGCTGTGAGTTGGGCGTGCAGAAATACAAAGGAGATTACATGACGTTTTATAACAATGGTGTTGTAAATACGCCTCATAAATCTCACGCCATGTGGTTTTTAGCACAATATGTTCGTTTTGGATATTTAAAAACAGAACCTAATTATAAAGCCATTGCTGAAAAATTGATTCTTGATGATTTGTTTGCAGAAGTAGCCAAAGAAATGAGCGTGCCTGTTCAGGTAGATATGAAGCCTTTCAAAACTACTTATGATGTTGTTTTCGACCCAGCTAATATCGACGATTACTTAAAAGCAACTAAAAAATAAAGTTTGTCAGCACTTATCGGTTGACTAAACTTTACAGATAGTTGACCGATAAGTGACAACAGACACCAAAATCATGAAATCAATTTCTATCAAAGATATAGCTATCAATACGCTTTATTTTTTGGCAAGTATGACCATCCTATTAGGAATATGGCATCTTATTTCAGTGATTACCAAGGCTGAAATTCCTAGTCCAGCCTCTACTTGGGTAGTTTTTAAAGAACTTATTGCAGACCCTTTTTATGATTACGGTCCTAATGATAAGGGCATAGGCATTCAATTATTAAGCTCTTTAGGAAGAGTATCAACAGGTTTTGCTTTAGGAAGCTTAATTGCCATTCCAATGGGTTTATTGATGGGTTCAACAAAAATTGGGATGAAATTATTGAACCCAATCGTTCAAATCCTTCGTCCAGTGTCACCTTTGGCTTGGTTTCCATTAGGTTTATTAGCCTTCAAGGCTTCAGATGGAGCTACTATTTTTATCATTGCTATTACCTCTTTATGGCCAACAGTTATTAATACCGCTTTTGGCGTATCAAGTATTCCAGACGACCATAAAAATGTAGGCAAAGCCTTTGGTTTTTCTAAATGGAAATACTTAACCAAGATAATGTTGCCTTTTGCCATTCCTCATATCATTACAGGCTTGCGTTTATCCATTGGTATTGCTTGGGTAGTGATTGTAGCGGGCGAAATGCTTTCGGGAGGCGTAGGAATTGGTTTTTTTGTATGGGATAGTTGGAATGGTCTTTCTTTAGAAAAAATTCTGGTAGCAATTTTGATTATCGGAACGGTCGGATTATTATTTGACAAAGCTTTCAATGGTTTGCAAAATGCATTCTCTTGGGACAAAAAGTAATCCGAAACTGTATTTTGAATATTCATTCTAACGTCAAAATCATTATTCCATCATGACTAACATATTAAATACAAGTCAGTTAGCTGATTCAGCCAACGATTTTCATAAAATAAGTAACCGTGAGACTGCTATCGACATCAAAAACGTAACAGTAGCATTCAAAGGAGCAAAAGGTACTTTTACAGCGGTAAAAGACATTAGCTTAACCGTAAAAAGAGGAGAAATAGTAGCCTTGATTGGTCACTCAGGATGTGGTAAATCAACCTTGATGAATACTATTTCGGGTATGGTAACACCATCATCTGGCGAAGTAATTGCCAATGGCAATATTGTAAAAGGTCCTGGTCCAGATAGAGGAATCGTTTTTCAAAACTATTCATTGCTTCCGTGGATGTCGGTTTACAAAAACATTTATGAAGCGGTAGATTCAGTTTTTAAAGATAAAAACTCGAAAGAGAAACACGAGATTGTTGATCATTTCATTCAAATGGTGAATTTAACACCTCATAAAGATAAATTACCAGGTCAGCTATCAGGAGGAATGAAACAGCGTGTAGCCATCGCTCGTGCTTTTGCTATCAATCCAAGTATCCTTTTGTTGGATGAACCTTTCGGTGCGTTAGATGCCCTGACCAAAGGTTCGATGCACATTGAATTATTGAAGCTTTGGAATTTGGATAATCGTAATAAAACCATTGTAATGGTTACGCATGATATTGAAGAGGCTATTTTCTTAGCTGATAAAGTGGTAGTAATGAACAATGGTCCAGCGGCAACAATTAAAAAAATTGTAGACATCAATTTGCAAAGACCTAGAAACAAAAAAGACATCACTCATGACCCTGAATATATCAGAGTCCACGATGAGTTACTGAGCTTATTGTTTGATAAGTTTTCTATAGAGGATTAAATAAAAAATCCCGAAGTTATTAGCTTCGGGATTTGTCCCTAATCCTTGGCGGAGGAGTGAAGGAGATAAGATTTTGGAATGGTTAAGTATTAATACAATCAAATTATATGATTAATTAAAAATTCCAAAATTGCCTTTTCACAGGCAAATTTGTGTAGCCTTTTTTCATTAGCGTTAGACAAATCTAAGTAACATAAGCCATTTTCGCAAATAAAAAAGAATAAAAATCATTTTACTTTTCAATGAGTGCTTTTTATTCATGATTGGTTCGGAAAAAATGTTTGAGATGCCGAAACAAAGTTTTTTAGATTAGCCTAAAAAGGTAAAAATATCACTATGTAAATTAAAACTTTAACTATATTAATAATATTGACACTAAAATACTTAGTTATAGGATCTTAAGTCCCTTATAAGTAGGATTATTCAAGGGACAGAAAAATTGAAATTAATGTGAATATTGTAAATCATCAGAAGCAATGAGCAGTAAATCGAATCTTAAAAAGTATAAATCTACCTGTTCTTACTGCGGGGTTGGATGCGGCGTTGAAGTAACTGATTTGGGCAACGGTAGGCTGAACCTTGAAGGAGACAAAGACCATCCTTCAAGCAAAGGAATGCTGTGTTCAAAAGGGATGAATTTACATTATACCGTAATGGATAAATCGGATAGATTGCTTTATCCTGAAATGAGGTTTAATAGAAATATGCCGCTACAAAGGGTTTCGTGGGACACAGCCTTAGACCGTACTGCTGCTATTTTTAAAACTTTTATCCAAAAATATGGTCCCGACTCTGTCGGTTTTTATGTTTCTGGACAATGCCTTACTGAAGAATACTACGTAATCAATAAGCTTATCAAAGGGTTTATTGGTTCTAATAATATTGATACTAATTCTCGTTTGTGTATGTCGTCGGCAGTAGTAGGGTATAAACTTACTTTGGGTGAAGACTCCGTACCTGTTTGTTATGATGATATAGAATTGGCAGATTGTTTTTTTGTGACGGGTGCTAATCCTGCATGGTGTCATCCTATTATTTGGCGTAGAGTAGAAGCGCACAAACAAGCAAACCCTGCGGTGAAAATAATTGTGGTTGACCCACGACGCACGCAAACAGCCTCTCAAGCAGATTTACACTTGCAACTCCAACCCGGAACAGATATTACATTGACCAATGCCATTGGAAGAGTATTAATTGAAAAAAATTGGATTGACCTAGATTTTATTACCAACAATACGGATGGCTTTGAGGCATATCAAACACAGGTAATGCAAAGGACGTTGGAAGAAGCGGCTGAGATTTGTGGTGTAGCTGTGGAAGACATTGAATTAGCAGCACAATATATTCACGAAGCCAAAGGCTTTTTGTCGATGTGGACAATGGGCTTGAACCAGTCTGTCGTGGGGGTGAATAAAAACCTGTCCTTGATAGATTTACATTTAATTACAGGTAAAATTGGCAAAGAAGGCAATGGCCCTTTCTCATTAACAGGACAGCCCAATGCGATGGGTGGTCGTGAAGTTGGCGGTTTGGCGAATATGTTACCTGCACACCGTGATTTATTAAATCCTACTCATCGTGATGAAGTACAGGCATTTTGGGGTGGAACAAAAATATCTGATAAACCGGGCTTTACCGCTACAGAAATGTTTGACGCTTTGGCAGAGGGGCGAATGAAAGCAATATGGGTCGTATGTACGAATCCGTTAGTAAGTATGCCAGATGTTACCTTGGTAGAAAAGGCTTTAGAAAAAGCCAAATTTGTGGTTGTTCAAGATATTTCAAGTCGTTCGGATACGTTAAAATATGCCGATGTAGTATTGCCTGCGGCAGCTTGGCTAGAAAAGGAAGGCACCATGACCAACTCGGAAAGACGCATTACTTATTTGCCTAAGATGGTGGATGCACCGGGCGAGGCAATGGCTGATACAGAAATTATTAATCTTTTCGCTAAAAAAATGGGCTTTGGCGACGCCTTTAATTACACTTCCCTTTCCGATGTTTATGACGAGCATTGTCGTTCAACCAAAGGAACAAACATTGATATTTCGGGGCTTAATTATGAGATTTTAAAAGAAAATCGAAGCGTTCAGTGGCCTTATCCATCGAATCAATTAGTAGGAAAAAATAGCTTTGAGAGAAACGAAGAAACAGCAGATTTTTCAAAAGATGTTGTGGCTTTACCAAAAACCCTAAGCTCAAATCTTGATAATCCTAATGTTGATGTTCGAGGAACAAAACGCTTGTTTACAGACGGCAAGTTCTACACCTTAAATCAAAAAGCAAAAATTCATGCGGTGCCAGATGAAAACAATTCTGAAAGCTTGAATGAAGATTTCCCCTTGATTATGACCACTGGTCGTATTCGTGACCAATGGCATACGATGACTAAAACGGGGAAAGTAAATAAACTAAATCAGCACATTTCACAGCCTTATCTGGAAATTCACCCAGAGGATGCACTAGCGAGACAGATTGTTGATAATCAAATTGTTGAAATAATAGGACGTAGAGGGAAAGCACAGGTAAAAGCAAAAATAACAACAGATATAAAGCAAGGAGTGTGTTTTATGCCGATGCACTTTGGTAAAATTTTAGGAAATGATTTTGGTCGAACCAACAATTTAACCAATAGTCTTTATGACCCACGTTCTAAAGAACCTGATTTTAAATTCACAGCCGTTGAGGTGCGTGCTTATGTAAAACCGCATGAAAAAATTATCATTATTGGTGCAGGTTCAGCAGGGTTAGGTTTTATCAAGTCGTATCGTGAATTGAATCAGACCGATGAAATCCATGTTTTTTCCAAAGAAATATATCCTTTTTATAACAGAGTAATGTTGCCTGATTACATTTCGGGCGCTCAAGACTGGTCTCAATTGGTAAAATTGCGTGAAGACCAGTTTGTGGAATCAAACATTCATGTTCATAAAGGCATAGAGGTAGTCAATATCGACCGCAAAAATAAGGTAATCGTAGATTCAGAAGGAAATGAGCATAATTACGACCGCCTGATTCTAGGCATGGGCTCAAGAGCATTTATGCCACCGTCGATTCCGAGGATTCCCGGCATATTCAATATGCGTTCTAGAATAGATGCAGATAGTTTAATGCCATTTTTAAAACAAGAAAATCCTCATGCTTTGATTGTTGGCGGAGGTTTATTGGGGCTTGAACTGGCCGCATCTTTGCGTGAAATGAACATCAAAGTGACCATTGTACAGCGTACAAGTCGTTTTATGGATAGACAGCTAGATCAATTAGGCTCGGAACTACTCACATCAGAAATCTTAAATTTGGGAATAGACATCTATTTCAACGACGAGGTCTCTGCATTGTATGGTACCGATAAATTTGAGGGTGTAAGATTAAAATCGGGTAGAAAAATCGATGCTCAGGTAGCAGTATTTGCGATTGGAACCTCACCTAATGTTGAGATTGCCCGTGCCGCAGGCATAGAAGTAAATCGTGGCGTTGTTGTAAACGACTATCTACAGACATCTGACGAAAGTATTTTTGCGGCTGGTGAAATTGCACAGTGGCGTGGACAAATGTGGGGTATTACAGCCGCCGCCGAACAACAAGCAGACGTAATTGCGAAATACATTGCAGGCGACTATGCTAGTTATTACAAAGGTTCGCTTTCGATGAATATCATGAAGATTCAAGGAGTTCAGCTTTGTTCATTAGGAATGATTGATACACCTAAATCACCCGAATATGAGGAAGTTATTTTTATAGATAAAGCCAAACGATATTACAAAAAATGTATTATCCACAAAGATAAATTGGTAGGAGCCATTCTGATTGGAGATAAATCTGAGTTTTTAGAATTCAAAGGGTTGATTGCTAACGAAATAGAGCTTTCGGATAAGCGTTTGGAATTATTGAGAAGTGGCAAAAAAGCTGACCCTGTAATGGGCAAATTAGTTTGTTCTTGTAATAATGTAGGCGAAGGCAATCTGAAAAATACCATTGCTGGTGGCTGTAAAGATTTTACAGCATTGTGTTCACAAACGGGGGCAGGCATGGGTTGTGGAAGTTGCAGACCCGAAGTAAGAGCAATTTTGGAAAATGCATTAAAGGAAGTATTGGCAGAAGCATAATATTGGGCATAAAAATAGGGAAGATATCGCTAGACATACTTCCCTAAATTCATTGTACAGAGGTTAAAATGCTGTTTTGCCATAGTCGTTAATGTTTTGAGATTAACGGATAGCTACAACTACGTCACGGTTTGTGATAAGGTTTGTTTTGATCTCAAAAGTTTTTGATTCAACAACGTTAACATTTTGGCTAATTACTTCGATAGTATATTTTCCATCAGCTAAGCTAGAGAAATCAAAAGTTTTAGCGAATTTACCACCTTTAGTATCAACATATTCACGGTGAATTTCGTTTTTGTCAGCATCAGTAACTACTACTACTACTTTTTTGCTAGCTACGTTATCTACCCAAACGTTGAAGCTTAATGAGTTATTTACTTGAGCAATTTTGCTTTTTACTAGGCTAGCAGATTCATCAAGATTTGAAGCGAATGTATTTACGTTTGATAAGCAAACCATAGTAACTGCTACGATAAATGCTTTAACTGTGTTCTTGTTCATGACTTTATTATTTAATTGTTATTAATGATGAAAGTTATTAAAAGGATAATTTGTATTTTTTTAAGATTTATTTTCAGTATCGAAAAGTATTTTCTATCTGGACGTCACTTAATAAAAGATGCTTTTGGTATGAAAATGAAATTGAATTTAATTTTCAACTCAGCTCTTAGAATTTTATTTGTGTCATTCATTTGACGATGTAAACTTATAAAAGGAATTTGATAACTCAATCATACAATGACAAGTTTTTTCACTTTTTCAAGAAAGTTCCTCTAAAAAAAATCATATTTATAGGAATAATACAATTTTAAAAAATGTATTTATATAAAATATCAAAATAGTTATACGAAGTTTTTACTTATAATATAGCTTTGATTTTCAGTATATTAAGTATAAATGACTATGAAGTTGTGCTAAATATTTATATATTTGATTTATTTTTTAAAAAATATCAATCATGAAAGATTACTCATTACTTAAAATAAATCTAACTGGCGGAATAGTATCGCCAGGCACTTTACAAAGTATTCTTTTAGCAGCTAAAACTGCTGGGGTTAGGGAAGTGAGCTTCGGAGCAAGACAACAATTACTGATGTATGTCAAGTCTGAAATCGTTCGTGGAAGTGGTATAGTAGAATTAAAGAAAAAATTGGACGAAACTAATATTGCGTTTGAGGAGGATTCAGATAAAAAACCTAATATTATTTCTTCGTATTGTGCAGAAGAAGTATTCCCAACGGGTCAGTGGATATCAGAAGGAATTTATAAAGATATTTTTGACAGATTTGATTACGAACCACAGCTAAAAATCAATATTTCTGATTCTCAGCAGTCGTTCACGCCCTTCTTTACAGGCAATTTAAACTTCATCGCCTCTCCTATTCAAAATTTCTGGTATTTATATGTGCGTTTTAAGCAATCGAACAAAGTTTTTTGTTTTCCGATATTGATTTATACCTTAGAAATCCCCAAAGTTTGTCAGCGAATAGAAGAGGTAATCTTAGAAGCAGGCGAAATGGAAGAAAACGAAGTGTATGAAAAAGTAATTGCCAAAGGAGAAATCATTTCGCAAGTAATTCGGGAAGAATTAGTTTTGCCTAAGTTCTCCCTACCCTATTATGAGGGCTTCAATCGCTATGGCGAAAAAACATGGTTGGGCATTTATCGTAGAAATGAAACCTTCCCGCTTGATTTTCTCATAGAAATTTGTGATTTATGCCTTGAAACAAAAGTTGGGCAGATTTGTACAACGCCTTGGAAATCATTAATCATCAAAGCCATTGAGAACAAACACCGTAACCTTTGGGATAAATTACTGGGCAAATATGGTATCAACGTTCGGCATGCAGCGAATGAGCTAAACTGGCAAGTAGAAGATTTATCGCCTGAAGGATTAGCCTTGAAAAAAGCCATCATTCGTGAATTTGATGATGAAGACGTACGTACTTTTGGATTGAGTTTCGCCATTCAAACACGCTCTAAATCAGAAGTGTTTGGGTCGGTAGTCATCAAAAAGAGAAAGATTTTTGCAGGGCTTTCAAGTGTATTTGATATTTATCATACTGTAGATTTTAATCCTAATACACGTACGTTAACATTGTTTGAAAAGGGAGTAAACAAAGCACACGTTCCTGAAATGTTACAACGCTTATCGAAGCGTTTTTATGCAGTCCATAAAATAGATACTCCTGTTGTAAAAAAGGCAACAATCAATAAAGAAGCAGAAGTCGAGATATTTCAATGTAAAACCTGTTTTACAATATATGATAGTCGTTTTGGCGATTCCGTAAATGGTATTGTAGCAGGAATAAAATTTGCAGACTTACCAAATAATTATTGTTGTCCAATGTGCGAAAGCGAAAAAAGTGAATTTGAGGCGGTGAAAGCGGATAAGTTATTGGTATAAGCTATATTAAAACGCCCTTATTATCACTAGGGAGGGACTTAAGTCCCTCTCTAGTGATAATAAGATTTTTAATTTCTATTAGCAGGTGACTTAAGTCACCTGCTAATAGAAATTAAAAGCGCCTTTGAATATCTCTATCTACAAGCTAACATGATATTTCTTCTCAAAATAAGGCTTCAAGAATTTCTTATCAAGAAACTTTAAAATTAATATTGAGTTGATAGTCAATAAGCTATTGATAAACACTTTATTTCTGATAATTGACAACGTAGGATTCAAATCCACTTGCACTGTTGATAAGTTACTCACAGAGAACACAACAAGCAATGATGCTATCAAGATAACACCTGCACCAATTAAAAAGTAAAAAGGTAGTCTACTTGGCTTTCTTTCCAATACTTGTACTTGCGATAATTCCCATTGGTCAATCAACTTATCCGTAAAATTAACGGCAGTTTTTTCCATAGGCATTGCTTCTAGCAAAGCATGGGTATCTGCATATTCCTGAAAAAGCGAGCGATATGTCTCGTCGTTTATCAGCAAAGCTTGATGGCGAATAATTGTTTCCTCAGAAGCCAAGCCATCGAGAATGTCAAAAATCTCTTCCTCTTTCATATTATTGTTCGTTTGAAAATCTTTCAAACTTAGATTAATGTTCTTACTTCATTTCCTAAAATCCTTTTCATTTCTTCTCCTAATCGTTTTCGGGCCCTACAAAGTTTTACTTTCACTGTTTCTGCTGAAATTCCGACGATTTGGGCTATTTCTTCCAAAGATTGTTCCTTCAGATAAAAGAGCGTTATCATCGTAACATCGTCGGGTGAAAGCTTGTTCAAGGCCTGCTGAATGTACTTTTTCTGCTCATTAGTTTTTAATTCATTGCTAGTGTCAGCGGTAGCCTCTTGAGCAGCCTCAGATAGTGTAATGTCGTCAGCTACGATATTCTTCTTCCTTTTCAACATCAATGCTGCATTAAATACAATTCTGTAAAACCAAGTAGTAAACTTCGCTTCTTGATTAAAACTAGGTAATGCATGAAAAGCCTGAATGAAAGCATCTTGGGCAACTTCTTCCGCATCCTCACGTGTACCTACAATTTTGTAGGCAACCGTAAAGGCATAGTCTTTATGACGATTGGCGAGCTCTCTATAGCCCGACTTGTCACCTGACAAAATGCGCTGAATGATTGAATTATCTGTTTCTTTGATTTTCACATGAATAGGATGCTACATTCGCTAAAAAGGTTACACTAAGATAACTTTTTTTTATTTTTTAAAATACCTGTAACCTAAATCTATTTTATCACATCATATCGGCAAAATTTAAAAATTCACGAAAAACAAAAAACTTTTTTATACAATGGAAAATTTAGATAGCCTAGTACCCATCGTTGGCATTATGGTGCCAATTGTAGCAATCATCGGTACCTTTACAATGATTGTGTTCTTGCGTAAGTATGATAACGACGAAAAAATGGCCATGATAGCCAAAGGAATTGCTCCACCTGAAAGAAGCTCTAAAAGCTTTAACGTAAATCCAAGCCATTCTTTGCGTTGGGGATTTGTGTTAATTGGTTTTGGGGTTGGTCTATTAATGGGAAGCCTTTTAGAAAGCCTTATAAACATTGATGGCGACACAGCTCATTTTTCAATGATTTTCGTTTTTGGAGGGTTGGGCTTGTTAGCATCATACTTCTATCAAATGAGTCTTGATAAGAAAAATATCAATAATAAAGACTAAAATATCCTAGTCGTGCGCTAATAAAGCCTCAGTAAATCGTATTGCTGAGGCTTTGTTCTTTTACAGCAATAATTTTAACATTTCATTAACAAGTATTAACATTTCATTGAGACAAAGCCTTAGAATTTTGTTGTTATTTTGAATCAACAAATCAGTAACAATCCTTTTAAAATTACTGATAGCCTGAAATACTAACAGAATTTTTAACCTCTAGCGATACGAAGCCTCCAACCTACGGGAACGGAGGCTTTTTTTATTGTTCGTTCAAAAACCGTAAATTGTGACATTCATTTTCAACTCAATTATTCACAATGGTAATTTTTAAAGACCTTCTCGCATTAAAAGATAGTATTGGTACAACAATCGGTACAACCTCTTTCACAACTGTTACACAGGCAATGATTAATGATTTTGCCAAAGCTACCTACGATTTTCAGTGGATTCATGTGGACGAAGCGATGGCTAAGAAATATTCTCCTTTTCAACAAACAGTAGCTCATGGGTTCTTAACATTATCATTAGCGCCCAAATTTATGGCCGAGCTTTTCAAGGTTGAATCGGTGAAAATGGGATTGAATTATGGGGCCAACAAAATAAGGTTCACTACGGCTGTGCCAGCGGGAAGCAAAGTGAGCATGAAAGCGAGTGTATTGGAAGCAGAAGAAGTACAACCAAAGGGATTGAAAGTAACGATGAACTGTATTTTTGAGATAGAAGGACAAGAAAAGCCTGCTTGTGTAGCAGAATTGATTTCAGTTTTTTATGAATAACGTTAGTTTTGGATTCCAATAATGAGCGTCTTATGAGGTAATAAATTAGGAAAAAGTTTTTTTTGAAGAAAGCTTAAACCTTCAAGATACACATAAGGTTAATATTATAATTCCAATTTTATGAGAAAAACAAGGCAATTCCTTGTGATTCTCTATATTATTGAGTAATAAAAATCGCTGATTTTCACTAACTTTGTTAAGTAATTAAGCAAAATGAATAAAATGTATTTGACCACTTGATAAGATGAGACTAAAAGTTTGTGGAATGCGTAACGCTGAAAATATCAAAGAGTTACTTGAACTTGGTCCCGACTATATGGGATTTATTTTTTTCGAAAAATCAAGCCGCTTTGTCGGAGAGGAACTAGATGAAGAGTTATTGAAATCATTTCCACATACTGTAAAGAAAGTAGGTGTTTTTGTTAATGCAACCCAAGCGTATATTTTAGATAAAGTAAAGAGGTATGCCTTAGACTATGTTCAATTGCATGGAGAGGAAATGCCAGATTTTTGTAGAAACCTCAAATTCAAAGGTGTTAATATCATTAAAGCCTTTTCAATCGATAGTCAATTCAACTTTGGGAAACTCCTGAATTATAAACCTTATTGTGATTATTTTTTGTTTGATACCAAAGGGGATTTAAAAGGAGGAAACGGCACCACGTTTGATTGGGCGGTGCTCCGCCGATATGATAACGACAAACCATTTTTTTTAGCCGGAGGGATAGACCTAGACAACGCCTCTAAAGCCATGGAATTAACAGGCTTAAAAATTCATTCTTTAGATGTAAATAGTAAATTTGAACTAGCGCCTGGCTTGAAAGACATCCCCAAAATCAATGAATTAATAAAGATATTAAAACCAACAGAAGCAATCTTAACATCAATATGATAGCACCAGAAACATTTAATGTAAATGATAAAGGATATTACGGACAATTTGGCGGAGCATTTATTCCTGAAATGCTATATCCTAATGTTGAAGAATTAAGAGTATCCTACCTCAGCATTATGGCTGAGCCTTCGTTTAAACAAGAATTTGAAGCACTTTTGAAAGACTATGTGGGGCGTCCTACTCCTTTGTTTTTAGCAAAACGTCTTTCTGAAAAATATAATACTACTGTTTATTTAAAAAGAGAAGACCTTTGTCATACAGGTGCACACAAAGTAAACAATACGATTGGTCAGATATTAATGGCAAAACGTTTGGGCAAACACAAAATTGTAGCAGAAACAGGTGCTGGTCAGCATGGTGTGGCCACCGCTACAGTGTGTGCTTTAATGGGCTTAGAATGTATTGTTTACATGGGTGAAATAGACATTCAACGCCAAGCACCGAATGTAGCACGTATGAAAATGTTAGGAGCCAAAGTGGTATCAGCAACTAGTGGTTCAAAAACGCTTAAAGATGCAACAAACGAAGCGATGCGTCACTGGATTAACAATCCTGTTGATACCCATTATATCATTGGGTCGGTAGTGGGGCCACATCCTTACCCTGATATGGTAGCACGCTTTCAGTCGGTTATTTCACAAGAAATAAAAGTACAGTTGAAAGAGAAAACAGGTAAGACCAATCCAGACTATGTAATTGCTTGTGTAGGCGGAGGTTCTAATGCGGCGGGTGCTTTTTATCATTTCTTGCACGACGAAGAAACAAAATTGATTGCAGCAGAAGCAGCAGGACATGGCGTTAATTCTGGATTGTCGGCAGCTACTACCTTTTTAGGTAAACCAGGGGTATTACATGGTAGTAGAAGTATTCTGATGCAAACAGAAGATGGACAAGTAGTTGAGCCTCATTCTATTTCAGCAGGACTAGATTATCCAGGAATTGGACCAATGCACGCTCATTTATTTGAAAGTAAGAGAGCTACTTTTTTTGATGTAACAGACCAAGAAGCGATTGATGCTGCGATGGAGCTTTCATTATTAGAAGGAATTATTCCAGCGTTGGAATCTGCTCATGCTTTAGCGGTATTATCAAAATTAGGTGCAAAGCCAGACGAAGTAGTAGTAATTAACCTTTCTGGTCGTGGAGATAAAGATTTAGAGACTTATCAAAAGCATATAAAGTAATTTTGAGGTTATTTCCTTGGAAGACTAAAGGACTTTGGACTGTATGACTTTAGGAAATTCATTTGACTTTTACATTAGAATATTTGAGCGGTAACCCTTGCGGTTACCGCTTTTTGTTTGGAGGACTAAAGGATTTTGGACTATATGACTTTTGCTCCAAACCACGGTTTATACCCAAAGGTTAACCATTATTGTTCTTTATTGCTCAAACTTCAACCATTCCCCTTTCGCACGCATTACTTGCTCTATCACATCTCTAACAGCACCTTTGCCACCTTTTTGTGAAGAAATATATTTTGCAATTGCTAGAATTTCATCACATGCATCGGCAGGACAAGTTGAAAGCACTGCTGGGCGAATCATTACTTCATAATCGGGCAAATCGTCGCCCATATACAAGATATTTTCTTCCGAAATACCAGACGTTGCCAACCAATCTTTGTAAATCTGGATTTTGCTTTTTCCCCCAGAACCCATAAATACATCATGAATTTTTAAGTTCTGTAATCTTTTACGTACGCCTTCATGTTTACCACCTGTGATGACACAAAGGCGATAGCCAGCTTGCACGGCACGTTCTATCGCATAGCCATCTCTGATATGAAAAGTACGATAATGTTCTCCTGTATCTAAAACGTGTACCGAGCCGTCTGTCATTACACCATCAATGTCAAATACGAAAGTATTGATTTGCTTAAAAGCGTCTAAAGTCATTTGTTTTTTTGATGAGAAATCCCTTCTGATAAAGCACGATAAATATGTTGATAATCGGGCAATTGTTTCAAGAAAAGTAAATGTTGATTAATTATTTTTTGATCATCCCTAACGGCAGGGCCTGTCTGAACATTGAATATATTTTTAGAATCTAGTGCCTTTCTAACGGTTTCATGAATAAGCGGTTTCAATAAATCAAATTCAAGGTCATTCTCTTCCATCAATTCCTGCGCTATGCCTAATAAGTGATTGGTGAAATTACAAGCAAATACGGCCGCCACATGAAGTACTTTTCTTTCTTCTGAATTAACGGCATAAGTGATGTCCGAAAGCTCTTGCCCAAGAGTTATCAACAAGTTTTCCACACTCTCATTGTCTGACTCAATACAGATGGGAATTGTACTAAAATTCACGTGGAACACTTTAGAAAAGGTCTGAACGGGGTAAAATACGCCTGTTTTGATAGGAATATCGCTATATACCCGAAGCATTTCATCCATCTCATGAAGCGACTTACTCCCAGAAGTGTGGATAAGTATGGCATCAAGTGGAAGGGTTAAATGCTTGATTACTTCAGAGATGGCATCGTCAGAAACACAAAGAAAAAATATTTGTGCCGCTGAATCCCTGAAATCAAGAGAATGATGGGCAGACGCATTGTAAAGCAATTTAGTAAGTGCTTCAGCATGTTTGGGGTTGCGACTATATACTTCCTCTACACTATGACCAATGTTTTCTAGTGCTTGAGATAGATGCCAAGCTACGTTTCCAGAACCGATAAATGAGATTTTCAAAATATTCAGAAATAAGATTAAAGTTATTTTGGCGGTTTTACTACTGTTACTAAATAATTATTCACAATATTAATCAAGGAAATCCTAAAAAAACTCAATCTTATAAGTTTATCTTTTCAATTTTATCAAAAATAGCAATCACTATTCCTATTTTAATGAAGAAAATAATGTGTCGTTGTAATTTTTAAAGCTTTTATACAACTGATTAAGAGCATTATATCATTTACATTGGTAGTATATTAACAGCTATAACTTAATAATTCTTTACTTCTAGTATTTATTAAGAGATTAGAATAGATAAAATTTTAGCTATAAAGGTTTTATTTTAGCGATAGAATGGTAAAATAACAATAAAATATTAAGATATCATCTGTTTGAATGCCCGCTATGGATTTACTGTTTATATGGCATTGGAATGATAGCAATTAAAAACATTGTCCATTTTAATGCATTTTTGAAGATGTGAGTCAGGCTATCGGGGTAATGTTAATATCAATAAAATGACCTCCACCTTTTGGAAGTATTCCTAAGGTGGAGGTCTATTTTACTTAAAGTATTTATTATTCAGTTGTATTAAAAAGCGTATCTAAGTGTTACACCGTATGTGCGTGGGTCACCTAACACAGCTGCATATTGACCAGCATTACCAGCCGCAGGTAATAATTGTTCGAAATAGTCTGTATTTGTTAAATTACGAGACCAAATGATTACAGAGATACCGTTTGATGCACGGAAACCAACGCGAGCATTCAATAAGGTATAACCATCGATATTCAAATATTTTGATGGCGAGGCACTTGAAGAGAATGAAGAACGATAATAAGCATCAAGCGCAAGGAAATATTTACCTTTTAAGTCTAAGAATTTACCATTTCCAGTAACTTCACCACCTAATGAGCCAGCCCATTTTGAAATACCCGGTAAATCACCACCAGAAATATCTTTGAAAGCAGATGCTGCTCCTGTTTCTTCCAATGGTATTGGAGCATTTTTGAATGAAACATACTTTCCGTCAGTATAAGAAACCGCACCTGTGAAAGATAAATGTTCGCTTACTCTAATACTTCCGTCTACTTCCACACCTTTTACTCTTACTTTCTCAGCATTCGCTAAATAACCTCTGTTTACACCAACTTCAGCCGTTTGAACTTGTGTTTGGTAATCTTTAATCTCAGTATCATAAATAGTAATGTTTAATGAAGTCTGAGGAGTTGGTCTTGTTTTTACCCCTACTTCATAGTGTGTTACATATTCTGGATTTACTCTTGCTAATTCAATTAATGTTACACCATTAGCTGTTGGTAAGCCTCCTAAGTTAACGCCAACTGGCTTATAACTATTGGCATAAGTAGCAAATGCATTTAATGACTTACTTGGTTTATAAGCTAACGTTATTTGTCCTGAAACGTTATTTTCATTTACACTAAAGTTGAAAGCCTGATTGGTATAAAGCCCATTTTTTAAGGCTAATAATGCAGGGTCAGTCGTTTGTAAGCCTCCGTAAACCTCACGCTTGTAATCAACATCTTTTTTGTCGTAGTTGAAACGAAGACCTGGTAATAAGTGTAATTTATCTGTAATAGACCAGTCAGCTTGAGCAAATACAGCAGCACCTAACGTGTGAAGACGTGATGTTGTTTTTGTACCAAAACCATCAAATAATCCTGGGGTTTTCCATAAAGCAGAAGTAGAACTTTGTGCAAATCTCCATTGTGCCGAACCTGATTCTTCTGTTTGAACTGGGTCAGATGTTAATACTTGGTCTATCAAGAATACACCCAAAACCCCACTTAATTTTTCAGAAAACTGTCCTGCATAACGTACCTCTTGTGTCCATTGGTCATGTCTTGAGTTACCTTGAGATTTTGTTAGCACTGGTAAACCGATAAAGTCTCTATCGTTTGTTGGATCCCAAATCCAGTAACGCCATGCTGTGGTTGAAGTAAGTGTTCCTTTTCCAATTTTAGCATCAACGTTAATCGAAGCACCACCGAAATCGTTATTAACTCTTAAAGGGGCATCAGCATCAGTGATTCTATCGAATGGATTGGTAGTAGGCAATTTATAATTCAAATCAGCAATAATAGCATTGAATTGACGATAAGCAGCACGCTGCGTAGTAACTACACCAGCCACAACTGTTGCATTTCCATCTGGTCTTTGACGAGCGTTATCCCCAGCAAAAGTAATATTTACATTTTCAGATGGTGTATAAAGTAACTGAGCTCTAAAACCTAAGTTATTTAGGGAATTTGTAGGTTTTAAAGTTGTAGTATTGAAGATTGTTCCATCTCTTTGCGTACCAGAGAATGAAACTCTAGCGGCTAATTTCTTACTAATAGGGCCTGTAATAGAGGCTTTTGTCTGAATGAAATTATAATTTCCATAACTAGTTTCAAAAGTTGCTCCTGTGGTAAAGCTCGGGGCTCTTGTTGTGATGTTAAATGCACCCGCAGTAGTGTTTTTACCAAACAGCGTTCCTTGTGGTCCACGTAATACCTCAATACGGTCAACATCAACAAAGTCAATTGCAGTAGCAGCAGGTCTTGCATAATACACACCGTCAACATAGAAACCAACACCTGGGTCAATCCCATCATTTGTAAGACCGAATGACGAACCTAATCCGCGGATATTAAGCGTTGTATTTCTACCATTTGATGAATAAAGTTGTACCGAAGGAATCAATTCTTTCAAACGGTTAGGGTTAAATGCTCCTGCATCTTCAGCTTTTGCACCATTAATTACTGAAATAGGAATGGGAATATCTTGGATAGACTCTTGACGACGTCTTGAAGTCACGACAACGTCAGTAAGTTCATTCGTGTTTTCGTCAAGTCTGATTTCTATTTTATCTCCACTTACGATTACTTCTTTTTTCTGATATCCCACAAATGATACAACCACAGTAAAAGGAAGTTTTTGACCAGTAACAAGTGCAAACTCTCCATTTGTATCAGTCGCTGCACCATTGGTAGTTCCTTTAATTGATACTGTAGCACCTATTAAAATTTCATTAGTGCGTGAATCAACAACTCTACCTGATATAGTAGCATTGATAGTAGGTGCGTTTTGGGCGGATAAAAATTTGGGAATAAGAATTACTCCAATTAATAAAGCTAGCTTGAAAAAATGTTTCATTGTAATTGTTTTTTATATAATATTTTTTGTAAAATCTTTAAGAATTTTCATCTAAAACAGATGGTATGTGGTATAATTATTAATAGATTTAACAACAACAACAGCTTTCTAAAAGCATATTTTGTGTTGTTTTAAAGAGCATATTCGAGCTTACATTTGTCGAAAATTGCTTTGTTAAGAGGCATTTTGTTTTCATAAATGGGAGGTTTTATATGATTTGGCTTCAAATTTAATATATAGAAATAATATATCCTATCGATTTAGTAGATAATTGAAAAATTATATATAATTCCACGTCTCAATGATGCTCAATGTGCTTAAAATGTTGATTATTTAGCACTTTAGAGCATACAAAAGCCCTTATAGGAATATCCCATTCCTATAAGGGCTTTTGTATATTATAAGAAAAATGTAATTTCCTAAAAAGCGTGATAGCCTCCTATAAAAAGAATTTTGTCTTTTTAGCCTTAGCTATGCCTCTATGCTATCACCTATTTTAATATTGCCTTCTTCAATCACTTTGCAAGTAATACCACCATGACCAAGCATGGCATTATAGCCACCTTCGCCAAGGATACTTTCCATCCTACTGCAAGGATGACATAGTCCAGTCATTTCCAAAATAGCCTCTCCAATTTTGAACCTCTTTTCTTTTAAAGCCAATAAATTAATGCCTTTTACCACAATATTTCTGCGGACTAAAGCAGGATCAATCTCGGATTTTCCTAAAAAAGAGGCTATCGCCTGCAAATGTTCAGCTTGAATCAACGTTACTTGTCTTTTGCTATCCGCATTACCTTTATAGCGGTCGCCATCAAGCCCCGTTCCGATACGAGCCATCGTTTGTTCAACCCCTATCACAGGCTGACGAGAGGCTGGACGCACGCCGATATAAACAACTTCGCCCGCTTGGGCAAAGTTGTTCATCAAAGCTTTTAAGGGAGATTCATCTGATAAAAGAGCCATTTTATTGGAAGATTTCTTGGTAAATTTCTGGTTTAAAGCCTATCGCAACGATATTATCTGCTTCAATAATAGGTCGTTTAATGATAGAAGTATGCTTTAACATTAATTCGGTAGCTGTTTGGGTATCGGTTGCCTTTTCTTCGTCACTTAATTTTTTCCAAGTAGTGCCTGCGCGATTAATTAATACATCCCAAGGTTTTTGTGTAAGCCATTCCTCCACTTTCTCTTTAGTAAGCCCGTCTTTTTTATAATTATGAAACTCGAAAGGAATATCATTTTCTTTTAGCCAAGTCATGGCTTTTTTCATTGTATCACAGTTGGCGATACCGTAAATTTTGTACATGGATTTTAATGGTGATTTAGTGAATTGTGAGTGAGTGATTTTCTTAAAGATAGTATCATTCAATACTCAAATAACTTTAATAGAACTCCCAAAAATATTAATTGTTTCTCTAAGAAATATCAAAGTTAATTTAGGAACGTTATTTCTTATAATCCAAAGGCGGTTTTCTCTTTCCTGCTAATAAGTTCGAACCATAAGTAGCCGCAAAAACAGTTTCATTTCTCCAACACCTCTTTTTACTTGGAAGCCCGCATTCGTCAATTCGGTTATTAACAATTCAGATGTTTTATCCTCCAAATATCAAGTTCAGCTAGTTGCCAGATTCAATCAGAAATAACAGTATACTGTTGATATTTCTGATTGAATTCATCAATGATTTCTTGCTTAGCAAAGCGTAAATGACAAAGGGAAAAAAATGACTAAAAGAGGTAAAGATTCTTTCTTGATTTAGTTTTGATTGATAATGAAAGGGAAAGATGTCTTAAACTTATTTTGGACAAATATTTTCTACTTGCTTGAAAGTTTTACATTTTCTTAGTATTCTAAAGTAATTATTTAATTCAAATAATACTTTTTCTTCCTGTAACTCAATTAAATAGTATAAGTCTATTTTTTCTAAATTTGATTCTTGTAGTAAATTATCTCCCGTTCTTGTATTCGTTTCTTTCGTTTTCTCTATCAAATCAAATCCATTCTTTTTCATAGAACTCTGTATAATAACATAATTTTTGACTATTAACAATTCCCCTTCCTTTTTTGTATTTTCTGTTGAGTGTAAGACTTTATTTCTAATTGTTCTTATTTGTTTAAATTCGGGAAAAATTTCAAGAGCATCTCGTATTTTTTTATTAAAGATTAGTTGATAAAAGTTCTTCAAAGAATCTTGCTGGTTTTGAAATGCTTGAAGAAGTCCAAAATAAGCCAAGTAACTATGTCTTTCATAATTACTTCTTTTGTATTCATCAATCGCAGATTGCGCATCCTCAATGGAATATTTGCAAGATGCTAAATTATGAAACTTTACATCGTGTAAGCTTGGGTCTATTCCTTCATTTTTAGCTATTCTTGACAGTTCATTTAGAATTTTGTGTAAAATAAGTTCTACAGTGGAAAGTTTTGATTTTATGGGGCAATAATTTTTTTCGTCAAATAAAAGTTTATCTGTTTTCTTAATTTGATTCAAAAGTTTTTTAATATCCTTCTTATTAAAAGGTTTTATTTCTGAGTGTTCAAATTGTTCGCTTATAAAAACAATTTCAGGTAATGGTGGCAAATTTTCCATTAAGTATTTTTATTAAACAGTCAATTTAATAGTTCATTATTTTTACCCCTTCTCCGCAATCATCTTCTTCAAACCCAACATTTCATCACGCAATTTGGCTGCGATAACGAAATCTAGTTCCTTGGCGGCTTTTTCCATATCTGCTGTTACTTTCTTCAACTGCTTTTGTAATTCATCTTTGCTCATGTACGCCATTACTGGGTCGGCGGCCATCGCTACTTCTTTAGATTCTTCATAATAATTGGTTTTCTTAGTAGATTTACCCATTACATCAGCAATAGAAGTTTGCTCCATGATTTTTTCTTTCGACTTCAAGATGGTTTTTGGTGTAATGCCATTTACAGCATTGTATTCCATCTGAATGGTTCTTCTACGATTGGTTTCATCAATCGCTTTTTCCATGGACCCCGTAATACGGTCGGCATACATTAATACTTTGCCTTGGTCATTTCTAGCCGCACGACCTATTGTTTGGATTAATGAGCGAATATCGCGTAAGAAACCCTCTTTATCAGCATCCATAATGGCTACTAAAGATACTTCTGGTAAGTCTAACCCTTCACGCAATAAGTTTACTCCTACTAACACATCAAACACACCCATTCTCAATTCTCTAAGAATCTCAACTCGTTCTAACGTCTTGATTTCCGAGTGAATGTAGCGACATTTTACCCCTACTTTATCCAAATATTTAGATAACTCCTCTGCCATTCTTTTGGTCAGTGTCGTTACTAAAACCCTTTGTTCACGCTCTATCCTGATATAAATTTCCTCTAGTAAATCATCAATCTGGTTTAAGCTTGGGCGTACTTCAATTTCTGGGTCAAGTAATCCTGTCGGACGAATAATTTGCTCTACTACTACCCCTTCCGAACGCCTTAATTCATAGTCGGCAGGTGTTGCCGATACAAATATGGTTTGTCCCGTGATATTCTCAAATTCTTGGAAAGTAAGCGGACGGTTATCCATCGCCGAAGGCAAACGGAAACCATAATCTACTAAAGCCTCTTTTCTAGAACGGTCACCACCCCACATAGCCCTGATTTGTGGCATGGTAGCATGGCTTTCATCAACGACCAATAAGAAATCATCTGCAAAGAAATCTAAGAGACAGAATGGTCTTTGCCCAGGTTTGCGTTGGTCGAAATAACGAGAATAATTTTCGATACCAGAGCAATACCCTAATTCTCGCATCATTTCTAAATCAAACTCTGTTCTTTGTTTAATGCGTTCAGCTTCTTGCATTCGACTTTCACTTTCAAAAAACTTGATTTGTGATACCAAGTCATCTTGGATATAATTGATGGCATTCATCAAGACATCCCTCCCAGTCACAAAAAGATTGGCAGGGAAAATAGCAATCATTTTTTCGTCCGAAATCTTCTTGCCCGTTTGTGGATTGATGCGTTGAATAGCCTCTATTTCATCACCAAAGAAAATAATTCGATAGCCAAAATCAGCATAAGGCAAACAAATATCAACGGTATCGCCTTTTACCCTGAAAGTACCCCGTGTAAATTCTACCTCAGTGCGGGCGTACAGGATTTCTACCAAGCGATACAGAAACTGATTACGAGAGATGATTTCACCCACACCAAAACGAAGAATACTTTTGCGATACTCTTCTGGATTCCCCATACCATAAATACAAGAAACCGAAGCGATAACAATAACATCTCTGCGACCTGACATTAAAGCAGAAGTAGTTGCCAAACGAAGTTTATCAATTTCCTCATTGATGGCAAGGTCTTTTTCGATATAAGTATTGGTAGAAGCAATAAAGGCTTCTGGTTGGTAATAGTCGTAGTAAGAAACGAAATATTCAACCGCATTTTCTGGGAAAAACTGTTTGAATTCTCCATAAAGCTGTGCGGCTAACGTTTTATTATGACTCAAAATCAAGGTAGGACGATTCAACTGTGTAATCATATTAGCCACAGTAAATGTCTTACCTGAGCCCGTCACACCGAGCAATGTTTGAGATTGTTCGCCATTTTGAACCCCTTCTACCAATTTCGCAATAGCTTGGGGTTGGTCACCAGTAGGTTTATATTCTGAAACAAGTTTGAAGTCCATATATTATTTAGGATAATACGATTTTAGATGAAGTTTTTAAGAGTAATGCCCTTTAAAAAGTATTTATAAAATTACAAAAAAGCACCTACAAAAGATAGCCATACAAAACAAACACATATAGTAATGTGATAGTTTATCAGTAAATTAACTTCATAAAATCAAAAACACTCAATTCATGAATAAATTAACGTTATGCTCTGTTATCAGTATTTTGATAATAGTGTCTGCTTGTTCCAAAGAAAGCACGGTAGCACAAGTACCCACCCCTGTCATCCCCGCACCAACAGCCCCAATTGTTTACGAGTTCGAAAGTACGCCAATTTGGGCAGATGAATTTGATAAAGATGGATTGCCCGACAGCAAAAAGTGGAATTATGACGTAGGTGGAAGCGGTTGGGGTAACAATGAACTAGAATATTATACCAAAGAAAACCTTAAAAATGCTAGGGTTGAAAATGGAAAGCTAGTCATTGAAGCTATCAAAGAAAACTTTAATGGCAATAGTTATACCTCTGCTCGATTAGTAACGAAAGACAAGGGCGATTTTTTATACGGTCGTTTTGAAATCAAAGCCAAGCTACCAGCAGGAAGGGGTACTTGGCCTGCTATTTGGATGTTGGCAACCGAGCAAAGTTATAGTAATAAGTATTGGCCTGATAATGGTGAAATAGACATTATGGAACACGTTGGGTATGACCCAGGTAGAGTACACGCCTCGATACATACAAAATCTTTTAACCATGTAATTGGTACACAAGTAACAACCAATATGATGGTGGATGATTTCGATAAAGCTTTTCATGAGTATAGGCTAGATTGGACGCCCAATAAAATAGAAATGTACATAGACGCTAAGCTATATTTTACTTTTGAGAATACTGGGAAGGGTTTTGCAGAATATCCATTCGATAAAAAATTCCATCTACTACTCAACCTAGCCGTTGGTGGAAATTGGGGAGGAGTAAAAGGGGTTGATGAAAGCGTTTTCCCACAACGCATGGAAGTAGATTATGTGCGTATTTATGCATTAAAGAAATAGAGTATTTTTAATAACATCTTGCTTTAGCAATTGTAAAAACTAAAACTTACTCAACCTTGATTATGAAAAAAATATTAATCGTTTGCTTATTTGCCCTGATTTCCAATAACATACTTGCCCAAAAAAAGTATGAAGCCAATTGGGAATCCATCGATTCCAGACCAGTTCCTGCTTGGTTTGAGGATGCTAAATTTGGTATTTTTATTCACTGGGGGCTTTTCTCTGTACCCGCTTGGGGACCTACTGCTAAAGATGGCGTAGGCATTTATGACCGTTATTCAGAATGGTATTGGGAAGGAATATCTGACCCCAATCGTAAAAGTTATGCAGCCTTCACAAAGTTTCATAACAATACCTATGGCAAAGATTTTCAGTACCAAGACTTTACCAAGGATTTTAAATGCGAACTTTTTGACCCTAACGAATGGGCAAAAGTATTTGAAGATGCAGGAGCAAAATATGTAGTGTTGACGTCGAAGCATCATGAAGGATATACCCTTTGGCCAAGTAAAGAATCGTGGAATTGGAATTCAGTTGATTTAAATCCTCATAGAGATTTAGCGGGAGATTTAATGAAATCTGTGCGTAATAAAGGCTTACGCATGGGCTATTATTACTCATTGTACGAATGGTTCAATCCGCTTTATAAAGCGAACGTGAATAAATATGTTGACGACCACATGATACCGCAGATGAAAGATTTGGTAACTCGCTACAAGCCAGATGTACTGTGGACAGATGGCGAATGGGACCATCCATCTGAAACGTGGAAAAGCACAGAATTTCTATCATGGCTATACAATGAATCGCCAGCCAAAAATGATATTGTAGTAAACGACCGTTGGGGCAAAGAAACAAGGGCCAAACATGGAGGAATTTATACAACAGAGTATGATTTAGTACATGACCAAAACGCTACAGGTATGGAAATAAATCATCCTTGGGAGGAATGCAGAGGAATAGGTTCATCTTTCGGCTTTAGTAGAAATGAAATGTTAGATGATTATTCTACGTCAGAACAGTTAATTCATATTTTGGTAGATAAAGTAGCACGCGGAGGTAATTTGTTATTAAACATTGGCCCTGCTGCCGACGGTACCATTCCCGTAATTATGCAACAACGTTTGCGAGATATTGGTAAATGGCTAAAAGTAAATGGAGATGCTATTTATGGTACTAGAAAATGGACGAATAGCCCGAAGGTAGATAAAGACACAAAAGTGTATTTTACTGCCAAAGGAAAAGATTTGTATGTAATCACTACTAAGTGGCAAGATAGCCCCATCGTTGTAGCAGGTATTAAAACAGGCAAAGTGCAAATGTTAGGTTTTAAAGGAACTATAAAAACAAGTATTAAAGGAGATAAATTAACCATCACTCCTCCAGCACTTTCGCCCGCAACAAACCCTTCAGACTATGCGTGGGTGTATAAAATTGAAGGAGTATTATAAAAGTACATATATACGTTGATGACCAAAAATGAAAAAAATATAGCAATAGCATATTGTTTTACAAAGGTCTATATACGTTAACAATCAAAAACCCGTCGGTCAAAGACTGACGGGTTTGTTTGTTTCACTCTCAAAATTAAATTTTGACTCTTCGTCCTTCGCTGATTATAGGTGTTTGGCTTCTTCCCAATACACATCCATTTCAGCTAAGGTCATATCTTGTAAGGCTTTGCCTTGTTCTTTCGCTCTTAATTCTAAGTGTTGAAAACGCTTGATAAACTTTTTGTTAGTTCGCTCCAAAGCAGTTTCTACATTAATGTTAATAAACCTTGCGTAATTTACCAAAGAAAAAAGTAAATCTCCAAATTCACCTTCAGCTTTGTCGATGTTAATTGCTTGATTGTCAATAACATTAAATTCGTTCTTGAATTCATCCATTTCCTCCTCTACCTTTTCCCACACTTGATGTTTTTCTTCCCAATCAAAACCAGCACCTCTTGCTTTTTCCTGAATCCTCATGGCTTTTACCAAAGATGGCAATGATTTTGGAACACCTTCTAGCACCGATTTATTCCCTTCTTTCAGCTTTAAAGCCTCCCAATTTTGCTTAACCTGTTCTTCGTTTTCAACCTTTACATCCCCATAAATATGCGGGTGACGATGGATTAATTTTTCACATAAACCATTCAATACGTCGGCAATATCAAAAGTATTAGTTTCTGAAGCAATTTTTGAATAAAATACCAAATGCAACATCACATCTCCGATTTCCTTCTTAATTTCCTTCATATCGCCTTCAATAATGGCATCTGAAAGTTCATAAGTTTCCTCAATCGTTAGATGTCTGAGAGATTCAATCGTCTGTTTTTTATCCCAAGGACATTGCTCTCTGAGTTCGTCCATGATAGTAAGGATACGGTCGAAAGCTATTAATTGATTTTGTCGTGTTGCTGATAAAGTGTCAAAATTCATGTGCTATATTTTTGAATACAAAAGTAAGGGATTGTGAGGATTAAACTTCATATTAACCCTAAGAGGTTTTAAGGTTAATGATATAACAACTTTCAAAAAGTTGTTGAAGCTGTTCAACGCTTCTCAATTTATAATTTACAAGCATTTGATTATAATAAGAAATAACATATGAAAAGATTGAATCGTAAAGAATCGAGATATTAAAAAAACGTTTAGATTTGTATAGATAAGATTTAAATAATCATTCTTATGGAAGGAAATCAAATAAAGCTTTTAGCTTCATTAGCTAAACAAATTAAATCTGAGAAGAAAGATAGAGTTAAAGTGATTGCTTCGTTACAGTCAGCAAAAATTTTAACACGAAAAGAAAACTTCACAAGTCATTATAGTAACCTGAGTAAGGTTGTTGAGACTGTAAAATAATGTATAGTAAAAGACCAAATTTAATGCTTGGTTTTCATGGATGTGATGAATCTGTGAGAAACGAGTTAGTTACTAGACCTGATATTGTAAAAAAGAGCCAAGAGAGTTTCGATTGGCTTGGCAATGGATTTTATATTTGGGAAAATAACTACGAACGTGCTCTTAGATGGGCATTAGATAAAAAGGATAGAGGAAAACTTATAACGCCATCTGTCGTAGGAGTTGTATATCAACTTGATTACTGTTTAGATTTTACCGATTCAGAGTACATAAATATCCTTTCATCGTATTATGAGTTAATGAAAGAAGATTTATATTTTACCGGAAAAGAACTTCCCAGAAATAAAGACGTACCCAAAGATAAATATCATGATTTAGTATTAAGAGAATTGGATTGTGCTGTAATTGAATATTTGCACCAAAAAATCGATGAGAAGATTAATGCTGATATTTCAAGAAATGGATTTAGTGAATTAAAACATTTTGATACAGTAAGAGGTGTTTTTACAGAAGGAGGGCCAGCTTTTGAAGGTGCAGGAATTCAAATTAAAAACCATATACAGATTTGTATTAGGAATCTTAATTGTATTAAAGGTTTTTTCATTCCCAGAAAAGAAATTAAATTTCCATAATAGAAAGGGAGAACAAAATTATTTTGTTCTCCCTTATTATTTCTACAACTTCCATCCCTCACGATATTCTCTTTTCACAAACTGATTAGCTTCGTCAAAATTGGTGATTCTCATTTCTTTACCATCCCAAAGAAGTTTCTTTCTGCCGTTATAATCAAATTCTTGTAGCCATTGCTTGTCTTTTTTAGGAGAACGGAAGAAGTAGCTTCTAATCGCCAAATTACCCATTAGTACAGCTTCTGACATTGGTCCTGAGTAATCAAAAGAAGAACTCAAAGGTTTATGCTTGCCATAACCATCTCTACAAGCCTGTAACCATTGTTGATAATGGCCGGCACCGTCTGCTCCCACTACTCTTTCTATCGTTATTGGTAGCTTTTCGCCTTTTGCTTTTAAGCTATCATTGCCCCACAGCGTAGGGTTTGAACCATAAACACCACACATCATTACGCCCTTAGTTCCCATTAATAATACACCGCCACTCCAATCGCCTAGCTTCACATCAGCTGGAATTTCATCAGGACGCTCAGGCATTAATCCGCCATCATACCAAGTCATTTTTACATCAGATTTGCCTTTTCTTGGAAATTTCAAGTGAATCATCGAAGCCGCAGGATAGCTCTCAGGGAAATAGCCTTCTTTGAAGGGTTCTGTCCAAGCAGTATTTGCAATACTACATTCTACTTCTGAAGGATACCCCAAGCCTAATACTCTATAAGGTGGGTCCATCATGTGGCAAGCCATATCGCCCAAAGAACCAGTCCCGTAATTTACCCAACCACGCCAGTTGAATGGATGATACCCTGGCTGATAGTCTTCCCAAGGTGCTGGGCCTAGCCATAAATCCCAATCTACCTCTTTAGGTACTTCTACTTTAGCAGTTGGTTTCGCAATTCCTTGTGGCCACACAGGACGGTTTGTCCAAACGTGTACGCGTGATACTTCACCTATTAACCCTGCTTTATACCATTCCATCATTCTTCGCACACCATCTCCCGAAGACCCTTGGTTTCCCATCTGCGTTACTACTCTTTGCTGTACAGCAGCTTCAGTCATTTTACGAACTTCGTAAATATTATGTGCCAATGGCTTTTGTACATAAACGTGTTTGCCCAAACTCATTGCTGCCATTGCCGACACATAGTGCGTATGGTCTGGTGTAGAAACCGTTACAGCATCAATGTTATCTTTTTCTTTCTCGAGCATGATGCGGAAATCCTTGTACTTTTTGGCAGCAGGAAACTTCTCGACCGATTGCTTCATTTGCCTGTCGTCGATATCACAAAGAGCCGCAATATTGTTCCTACCACTATCGTAAGCCCCTAGGATATCCGACCAACCCTTGCCTCCGCAACCGATAGCAGCAATGTTGAGTTTATCTGAGGGAGCAATGAACCCTTTTCCTCCTAATACATGGCGAGGTACGATATAGAAACCTGCAGCAGCTAATGAGCTTTTCTTGAGAAAATCCCGTCTAGAATTATTTTCCATAGTTTAGACTCCTCCCCAAGGAGTATTATTAATATTGACTGATTCAAAGGGGGAAAAATGAATCAGTTTGATTTTAGTTTTTGCTGAATTATTGATAAACAATATAGGATATTATTTATCAATAATGAAAGATAACATACCTTAAATTAGCCTTTGTACTGTGATATGATGAACAGATTTTGTTATTTTGAAGAAAGGATTACAAATACTTCATTATACGCATGAAAATCGAAACATTAGCGATACAGTCTACCCAAATGCATGATGACAATGCAGGAGCTGTTATTTCGCCTATTTATTTATCAACTACTTTTGAGCGTGAAACTGACGGCTCTTATGCACATGGATACGTTTATTCAAGAGCGGATAATCCCAATCGTCAACTATTAGAAAAAAGTATGGCATTGCTTGAAAACGGAGCCGTAGGCTTGGCTTTTGCTTCGGGTATGGCTGCCACTACGGCATTGTTTCAAAGCCTAAAATCAGGTGACCACATCATCACGCCAGACGATGCTTATTATGCTACGAATGTATTGATTACAGAGGTATTTGGACAATGGGGCTTATCATTGACTACCGTCGATATGACCGATTTATCAGCCGTAAAAGCGGCTATCCAGCCCAATACAAAACTATTTTGGATAGAAACGCCCTCTAATCCACAATTAAAAATTACTGACATCGAAGCCATCAGTAAAATAGCGAAAGAAATTGGTGCATTGGTAGCAGTAGATAATACGTGGGCAACACCAGTTTTACAGCAACCTATCAATTTAGGTGCAGATATCGTGATGCATTCTACTACTAAGTATTTTGGTGGGCATAGCGATGTACTAAGTGGTGCATTAATCATTAAAGAAGAAGGAGAATTATCAAATAAACTACGAAATATTCAAAGATTAACAGGTGGTGTACCCTCTCCTTTTGAGTCTTGGTTGGTAGCCAGAGGTATCAAAACGTTGGTTTTAAGAGTAAAAGCTCAGACAGATAATGCTAAAAAACTAGCTGAATTTCTAAGTACACATCCACAGATAGAAGTTGTTCATTATCCAGGATTAGCAAGCCATCCTCAACACGAAATTGCTAAAAAGCAAATGTTGAATGGTTTTGGTGCAATGTTGTCGGTACAAATAAAAGGGGATGCACAAAATGCTATGGCTGTAACGGGAAAGCTTAAACTATTCACTACCGCAACTAGCTTAGGAGGTGTAGAAAGTTTAATAGAACATCGTAAATCTGTAGAAGGAATTGATAGCCCTACACCAGAGAACCTCCTGAGGGTATCCGTTGGATTAGAAAGTATTGATGATTTAATAGAAGATTGGAAACAGGCATTAGCATAATAATAGAAAGGGAGCATCTTAGCTCCTTTTTTTGTGGACTTTTAAGAACATCAATGAAGAAGAAAAAAATAAAGTCGGGTAAATTGTTATGCAAGCATACTATTTTATATATTTGAATATTAATCTCAAAAATTTAAAACTTTATTTAACATGAGTGATTCAATCTTTCAAGGCTTTAATCTTCAGTTATCTGAAGAACACCTAGCTGTACAACAAGCTGCTCGTGATTTTGCTCAAACAGAGTTACTCCCCGGAGTAATTGAACGTGATGAAAAAGAATATTTTCCTGAAGAATTAGTGAAGAAAATGGGAGAGCTTGGCTTTCTGGGAATGATGGTTTCGCCTGAATATGGTGGAGGCGGTATGGATACTATTTCTTATGTATTAGCCATGGAAGAATTATCTAAAGTAGATGCTTCTGCTTCGGTAATGGTTTCTGTGAATAATTCTTTGGTTTGTTATGGGTTAGAGGCTTTCGGCACTGAAGCACAAAAGCAAAAATACCTTGTCCCTCTAGCAAAAGGGGAAATCATCGGGGCATTCGCTCTATCAGAGCCAGAAGCGGGTTCAGACGCTACTTCTCAACATACTATTGCAGAGGATATGGGGGATTATTACCTACTGAATGGTACTAAAAACTGGATTACCAATGGTGGTAGAGCTAGCGTATATCTCGTAATGGCACAAACGCATCCGGAATTAGGGCACAAAGGGATCAATTGTTTGATTGTCGAGCGAGGCATGGAAGGGTTCCAGATAGGTAAGAAAGAGAAAAAATTAGGTATTCGCGGGTCAGATACGCATTCTTTGATGTTTACTGACGTGAAAGTACCGAAAGAAAATAGAATTGGTGCCGACGGCTTTGGTTTTAAATTCGCCATGTCAACCTTGAATGGGGGAAGAATTGGTATTGCTGCTCAGGCTTTAGGTATTGCTTCTGGGGCTTATGAATTATCCATAAAATATGCAAAAGAGCGGAAATCATTTGGTAAAGCCATTGCTGAACACCAAGCTATCCAGTTTAAACTTGCTGATATGGCGACTAGTATTGAGGCCGCTCGTTTACTTTGTTTCAAAGCCGCTTTTGATAAAGACCAGCATCGAAGTTACGTAGAGTCGGCGGCAATGGCGAAACTATTTTGTTCGCAGGTGGCAATGGATACTACTATTGAGGCTGTACAAATACACGGAGGATATGGCTTTGTGAAAGAATATCACGTAGAAAGAATGATGCGGGATGCAAAAATAACACAGATTTATGAAGGCACTTCTGAAATCCAGAAGATGGTGATAGCCAGAGAAATTTTAAAATAAAAAAAGGAGGGCTAAACCCTCCTTTTTTTATTCTGCTAATATTCCCTGAAGTATTTTAACAGCTTTTGCTAAAATAATTTCTAATTGAGCAAATTCAGATTTTATGATTTCGATATCTTCCTTGGCTAAAGCTTTGCTTTCAAGTGACTTTAAAATGCCACCTTCATTGACACCCATTGATGAGAAAGAAGATTTTAATTTATGAGCTGTCGCTTTAATGCCGGGGTAATTTACTTCGCTGATAGCTTTTCTAAGGATATCAAACTCAATAGGCATTTGGCTTAAATATAACTCAATAATCTCTTGCTCAAATTCTTTGTTACCATCAGATAATTCCTGTAAATAGGATAAATCCACGATTCCATCTAGATTTTCTTCCATAGTACTAACTTTGTTTTGATCGTTTAGTTCTGCATAATTTATGATTTTCTCAAATAATTCCTGAGGGACAAAAGGCTTTGGGATATAGTCATTCATACCAATCGAAATACATTTTTCCTTTTCTCCAACCAATGAATGTGCAGTCATTGCGATAATTGGCGTGTTTATTTGTAATTGTTTTCTAATATATTCAGTAGCTTGATACCCATCCATTTCGGGCATTTGTAAATCCATCAAAATTACTTCATATTCGTTTATTTGCACCTTTTCAGTAGCAATTTTTCCATTTTCAGCTAAATCAACATCAAAACCAAATTTAGAGAGTACTTTTAATGCTAATTTTTGATTCAAAGGATTGTCTTCTACCAAAAGTACTTTTATTTGTCGGTCACTTTTAAGTACTGAGTTTTTAGCATCATTATCGTTGACTTTGTCCTTAACATCTATACCGAATGGTAAGCTAAAACAAAACGTTGAGCCTTTGCCTGGGCTACTTTCCACCCATAGTTGGCCATCTTGAAGTGCCACTAATGATTTGGAAATACTTAAACCCAAGCCTGTTCCACCATATTTTCTAGTAGTATCGCTATCTGCCTGAGTAAATCTGTCAAAAATAGAATCTAGCTTTTCGTTTGAAATGCCTATTCCTGTATCCATTACACTAAACAAAATTACACATTCTGTGGAAGACTCTTTGCTTAACTCCACTAAAATCTTTACCCTACCTTTTTCAGTAAATTTAATAGCATTGTTCGTAAGGTTCAGTAAAATCTGGTTTAAACGTGTAGGGTCACCAATAACAAACGTAGGAATATTTTCATCAATGATACTGCTTAATTCCAGTCCTTTTTCTTTGGCCTTATGATTTAAAACAGCTTTGGCATTTTTCAATAAATCTTTGATGTTAAATGATATTTTTTCAATAACAATATGGCCTGATTCGATTTTTGAAATATCAAGAATATCATTGATGATTCCCAATAAGTTTTCAGAAGCAATATTGATATTTGATACATAATCACGTTGTTCCTCTTCTAATTCAGTATCCTTCAATAAATTAGAAAAGCCAATAATAGCATTCATGGGCGTACGAATCTCATGGCTCATATTAGCCAAAAAAGTATCTTTCGCAAGGGCATTTTGTTCAGCCGTTTCTTTTGCTTTTATTAATTCTTTTTCCATCAGAATTCTATCTGTTATATCTACAGCATTTCCAATTATGTATTGTTGTCCTTCAATAAGCTCAGACAGTACATTATTATATAGCCATGTTCTATGCGACCCGTTTTTATGGATTACCTTCATCAGTCCTTTGCTTCTACCAGTAGCTGTAATCTCTTGAAGATACATTTTTACTCCCTTGATAGAAGATTCTGGAACAATATCAAACAAACTTTTTTCTAAAACTTCTTCTTTCGTATAGCCAATCAAATCTGCTCCCGCAGGATTTATCGTCAGAAAGTTACCATAAATATCATGAGTACACATGAGCCCTTGCGTATTCTCAAAGAACCCTCTATGTCTGTTTTCACTCATTAAAAGTTGGTTTTCCCAAACCTTTTTCTCGGTAATATCTTTACCAATTCCCATGAAACCAGTAATGACATTGTGGTTGTCTCTTAAAGAAGTAACAGAAAGTTCTACTGTCAATCTAGATTTATCTTTTCTAATATAAGTCCACTCATTAGTGTCTGCTACTCCTAATCTCGCCTTCGCATGAAATACTTCATGCCCCGGTTCTATCGTGGTATGTAGTTCTTCTGATAATTCTTTGGCTCGTTTTTCTACTTCGTCTTTATCATGAATGATTTCAGGAGTCACTTTACCAATCACCTCCTCTGCTTTATACCCCAACATCAATTCAGCACCACGATTGAATGTTTTAATAGTACTATTATTAGGGTCAACAGATATGATAGAATACTCTGTACCATCCAGAATAATATTCTGAATTTCAGAAAGTTTTTCAACTTCAACTTCTAATCGCTTATAGTCGGTAATATCTCTGGCAATGGCATAAATTGTTCCTGTTTCTTTATCAGGTGTAGCTACCCATTCCAAGAATTTATAACCGCCAGATTTAGTTTTAAAACGATGTGTAAAATTTAATGAGCTAGTAGTCTCGTTCTCTAGTTTATCAATTTCCTGTTTTGTTGCCTCAATATCATCTGGATGTATGAAATTAAAAAATGATTTATCAATTAAATCTACGCCATCCCATCCCAGCGTTTTGCAAAATGCTGGATTTATTTTTTTTAAATATCCTTCAATTTTTGCAATACAAATCATGTCTCTCGACTCTAAGAATAGCTTCTCGTAGTTTTTGAGTACCATTCTTTCTTTTCTCGCCACAAGCTGTGCCGCTACTTCCTTCGCTAGAATCGTTAATGCTAACTGCTGATCTTCATTGAGTTTTTTTACTTTATTATCAATAACACAGAGTGAACCAAGGGCATATCCATCAGGGTCAATCAAGGGATAACCAGCGTAGAATCGAACATTTGGAAAATCATTAACGAGTATATTATTTTTAAATCGATCATCTAAAAGAGCATCTTCTACCTCAAAAATTGTATCTCCTACAATAGTGTACTGACAAAATGAAATATCTCTAGCCGTTTGATTAGCGTCTAAACCTATATTAGATTTAAACCATTGTCTATCTTTATCAATTAACGAAATCAAAGAAATAGGTACTCCGCATATTACAGATGCTAATTTTGTAAGCCTATCAAACTCTTCTTCGGGCAAAGTATCAAGTATATTATACTCATCTAATGCCTTTAACCGCAAATCTTCATTTGCTGGTATGGGTAATTCATTTTTCTCCATGATCGAAGTATATTTAATAAAATAATAAGGAGTCGACAATGGATATTGTTAGTAGATACTATCAAATAATGCTAACAATCAGTCAAAAATAATAACTATTCCAAAGTATGACTTCGTATTTTGCAAAGAAATTTATGCTAGAATACAAAAATTAATTTGCTGTTTACTCAAAAAAAATTATGAACAAGGGTTCATATCATTTATTAACTACTCTTCATTTTTAGCAATGGTCAAATTTTGATAAAAAACCTATGTCAATACAAGCATTATTCATGCCATTTAAACATGACATAAAATTTTATCCTAATACTTTTACGTTATTTATATTTTCATGTACTTTGCCATTAATAAAGCCTACTATTTTGTTAAACAAATCTTTTGGTGAAAAAGGTTTGGTAATATAATCATTCATACCAACAGCCATACACTTTTCTTTTTCGCCTATTAATGAATGTGCCGTCAGGGCAATAATGGGCGTATTATTTTTAAGCGTATTCCTAATATAGCTTGTGGCTTGATAGCCGTCCATTTCAGGCATTTGCAAATCCATCAAAATTACATCATATTCATGCTTTTGTACCTTCATTACTGCTATTTTTCCATTCTCAGCAAGCTCAGGGAAAAAGCCAAATCGCTCTAATACTTTTAATGCAAGCTTTTGGTTTAATACGTTGTCTTCCGCTAATAATATTTTTACTTTGTGAGTAGGGTCTATCGGTAAAAGATGGGTTTCTTGTTTTAACATTACCGTATCATTTACCTTTCTAAAAGTTAGGTTAAAATAAAAAGTTGACCCCTCATTTGGCTGACTTTCTACAAAGATATTACCTTTCTGTTTTTCTATTAATAGTTTAGAAATACTTAACCCTAAGCCCGTACCCCCATATTTTCTGGTAGTATCCGAGTTCGCCTGAGCGAAACGGTCGAATATGACGGTTTGTTTATCTTGGGGTATTCCTATACCCGTATCCATGATTTTGAATAAAATAGAATATTCTTCGTCTGTTTCTGATTGTAATTCTAGCACGATTTTTACCGAACCTTTTTCGGTAAACTTAATGGCATTATTGGTAAGGTTTAAAAAAATCTGATTCAGCCTTGTTGGGTCTCCAATTACTGTTACTGGGATATTATCAGGCACAAAACAGTCTAGTTCCAACCCTTTGCCAAGTGCTTTATAAGTAAGCACTGCTTTTACGTTCTTAACCAGTTCATGAAGATTAAAAGGAACAGATTCTATCACTAAATGACCTGATTCAATTTTAGAAAGGTCCAGAATGTCATTAATTATTCCTAAAAGATTCTCTGCCGCAGTATTAATATTTGATACAAACTCTTTTTGTTCCGAATCTAATTTGGTTTCTTTTAATAGATTAGCAAAACCTGTTATGGCATTCATCGGCGTACGTATTTCATGGCTCATATTGGCTAGAAAAACATCCTTCGCATGGGCATTTCTTTCTGCTGATACTTTGGCACTTATCAACTCACGCTCCATTTTAATCCGTTCTGTCATATCGACAGAGTTTCCGATAACATATTTTCTGCCATCTAACAATTCAGCTAATACATTATTTGAAAGCCAAGTTCTAAATGAACCATTTTTATGTACAACCTTCACTAACCCTTTGTATGAATGATTCACCGCAATTGATTCAAGATACCTTTGTATTTTATCTCTAGTTCTTTCAGGGGTAATATCAAATAGACTTTTAGTCAAAAATTCATCTGTAGTATAGCCTAATAGGGCTGCACCCGCAGGGTTAACAGTTAAAAAGTTTCCTTCAAGGTCATGTGTACACATCAGACCTTGTGAGTTTTCAAAGAAACCGCGATGTTCTTCCTCACTTAATAACAGTTTGCGTTCCCACGTTCTTTTAGCAGTAACATCTTGTACTTGCCCGATTACGTTAAGAGGTTTTCCTTTATGGTCTCTGACGATGGTTGCTACTAGCTCAACCCAAACGTTAGTATTATTTTTAGTAATGTAACGATTCTGAAAAGAGATAACTGAGGCTACCCCCGACAAGAGTTTTAAAAAGAAATCATCACTCATCTTTAAATCATCAGGATGTATTAAGTCTCTGATATTTAATGACAAAAGTTCTGTTTTGTCATATTGAGTAATGGATGAAAAAGCCTCGTTTACTTCGATAAATGTACTCGTGGCAAGTTCGGCAATAAACATACCTGTTGCAGCATTATCAAAGGTTTGTCTGAACCTTTCTTCGCTCAAAGATATTTGCTTATCCTTTACCTTTTTCTCATGAATATCCTGAAAAGTACCATACAACCGAACGCATTTATGCTGTTCAATAATTGTCTTTGCCGTTACCCTTACCCATTTTTTTAAACCTTTCTGTGTAATGATTTGTACTTCTATGTCAAAATCATCGCCATATTTAACAGCTTTGATAATGGCTCTGATGATAGCCTTTCTACTTTTACCATTTCTAAAGAAATACAGGGATTCTTTAAAAGTAGGTTCATAGTCAGGGGCAACTTCGTGTAGTTCCCGCGTAATTGCTGACCAAAAGAAAGTCTTTTTCTCTATATCTATTTCCCATCTGCCAACACGCGCTACATTATTAGTGATATCCAGTATTTCAGCAAGCCTAGAAACGTTTATTTCACTTTGCTGTAATTTACTATGGTCTTTGCCAAAGATATTTAAACTGCTATTGGCACTAGAAAGCACAAACCATTCAATTGTTTTATAGCTGCCTTCTTTCGTTTTAATTTGATTAACAAACTGACCAGAGCTATTAGTCAATAAAATATTTTTTAGGCGATTGATACTTGTTAATTTATCATTTGCATGAATTAATTCATCTATCGATTTTCCTATAATTTCGTTGTGCTCCCAACCTAATACCTGATGGAATGAAGTATTGGCATTAATGAATTTCAGTTCTGTATTTAAAGTTGCAATTAAATCAGTCGAACTTTTAACAAACGAATGGTAACTATCAAGAACTGTATTATTCGTGAGTTTATCAGCAATTTCGGCTAACAAGCTTTCTAGGGCTTGTTCTTGTTTTTTGCTTAGTGTTTTTGCTTCATATCCTAATAAAGAAAGTACTCCCAACACTTTGCCCTGTGCATTATTAATCGGAAAACCTGCATAAAAAATAATAGCAGTTTCGGCAAATGGTAATACACCACTAAAGTAAGATTGATGCTTTAGGGTATTTTCAATAATAATACTTGATTTTGATTTGATTACTTCTTTACAAAGTAAGAGTAAGTTTGACGCGAACGATTGCTCGTTACTATCCAAATGTGGCGTGTTAGTAGGATATGCTAAATTTTCATCAAAAACTGTTATATAAGCCAAAGGTACATCGCAAAGTAAAGAAGCCAAGTTTGTAAGATGACTAAACGCTTTAAAGTTTTTGCTTTGTACTTCGTCTATTAACATTTTTTTCATTTTACTTATTAAGAATCAGGCAAATAAATTTTTAGTGGAAAATTAAACTTTCAACAGAGAATTTTATAGTAATGAATAGAAAAATAGCATGATTTTCTATTCAATTTGATATAGTATGGCGATTGGAAAATTATTACAGTAAGATAATGATTTTTTATCAATCTTACATGAAACAAAAGGCCAATGATATAAAAATATAAAATGTTGATAGGAATATCTTCTAGCTAATAATCAATATTTTATCTTTCACCGAATTACTATAAGAAAATAATCTACGATAATTGATAGCATAAATTAAGCCACACATTAAATAACAACCATAAATAAGCAAAATTTATTTTATACAATTTAAAATTAATGCCCCTATTATCGCCCCAGCAATAGGTACCCAAGCATATGACCAATCGGAAGAACCCTTGCCAGCAATCGGTAAAATAGCATGAGCTATGCGAGGACCTAAATCTCTGGCAGGGTTGATGGCATAACCCGTTGCCCCTCCTAAAGAAAGTCCGACTGACCAAACCAAAATACCTACGACAAAAGGCCCTAAGCCTGTTTCAATAGTGCCAAATGAGCCCAAGGCAACAATGGCTACTGCTGTAGCAAGCAATTCTGCGAGAAAATTGGGGAAGGCACTTCTAATAGCTGGGGCTGTACTGAAACAGGCTAATTTCAAGCCTTTGTCTTCAGTAATAGCCCAATGAGGTAAGTATTGTAGCCAGACCAAAGTAGCACCAAGAGAGGCGCCTAAAATTTGGGCAACGATGAAGCCAAAAGCATTAGACCAATCGCCAGACTTTACAGCTTCGGCAATTGTAACAGCTGGATTCAAGTGGGCTGCTGGACTACCAAACTTAGTAGAAACAAAAATGCCCATTGTTACTGCAAATGCCCAACCTGCCGTGATGACTATCCAACCACTGTTCTCGCCTTTTGAACCTTTTAATAATACAGTAGCAACAACACCATTTCCTAAAAAAATTAATACTGCCGTACCGACAAACTCACCTAAAAGTGCTGAATTCATTGTTAAATTTATAAGTTAATATAGTTAATGGTTTTTTGTCAAGAAATAATTGTACAAATTAAGGTAAAATTTTCTAATATCATGCTCAAAAAAGGTTAAAAGCTAAAGCCTTTTCAGAATGTTTTTATCAGATTAGAAAATGGCGTATTTTTGAACATTCGGAATGAATCAATCAAAGGGAATTAATTGAAAAATATAAGATTATGGCAAATGTTTTTCAATTAGTTTCCATCAACATATGAGAGAAGATTATTTAAAAGGTAATAAAGAAACACTTTCGTCGGTGGAAAAGGAAATCGAAAGAGCACTAAGACCGCTTTCTTTTGATGACTTTGCCGGACAGGATAAAGTACTCGAAAATCTACAGGTATTTGTAACGGCTGCTCGCTTGCGAGAAGAAGCCCTCGACCATGTTCTTTTGCACGGCCCTCCGGGGTTAGGGAAAACTACTCTATCTAACATCGTAGCGAATGAGCTGAAAGCCAATATCAAAATTACTTCTGGGCCTGTATTAGACAAACCTTCTGATTTAGCAGGTTTGCTAACCAACTTACAGCCCTTTGATGTATTGTTTATTGATGAAATTCACAGGCTCAATCCTATCGTGGAGGAATACTTATATTCAGCCATGGAGGATTATAAGATTGACATCCTGTTAGACTCTGGCCCAAATGCCAGAAGTGTGCAAATTTCGCTTAATCCTTTTACGTTAATTGGTGCTACTACTCGTGCAGGGATGCTTACTTCGCCCCTAAGAGCTAGGTTTGGTATTAACTGTCGCTTAGAGTATTATGATGCGAAATTACTAACAAGTATCGTTAAACGTTCAGCTCAGATTTTGAATACGCCGATTGATGATGCAGGAGCTTTTGAGATTGCTCGTCGTAGCCGAGGAACGCCTCGTATTGCCAATAACCTATTGCGCAGAACACGTGATTTTGCCCAAGTAAAAGGGAAAGGTATCATCACGATAGAAATAGCAGAAATGGCATTGCTAGCGTTGGATGTTGATCAAAATGGCTTAGACGAAATGGATATTCGTATTTTAACGACGATTGTGGAAAAGTTCAAAGGTGGGCCTGTTGGTTTATCTACCATTGCTACGGCTTGTGGAGAAGAAGCAGAAACCATCGAAGAAGTATATGAACCGTTTTTGATTCAAGAAGGATTTTTAAAACGTACTTCTCGAGGACGAGAAGCCACAGAAAGAGCCTATGTACATTTGGGCATTGTGCCTAAATACCGCACTGGCGAGTTGTTTTAAAACTATTACACACAAAACATGAGTCATCCCGAATTTTGTGGATGGCTTGCCAAATAAAAACCTCCTTGTTTATTTTGTGAATTACGACAAACACAAAAAACAGGAGGT
>NZ_JAVDUE010000022.1:0-88644 GCF_031456255.1 Arcicella sp. BE140
AACCTCCTGTTTTTTGTGTTTGTCGTAATTCACAAAATAAACAAGGAGGTTTTTATTTGGCAAGCCATCCACAAAATTCGGGATGACTCATGTTTACAGATTAAGAATAGCCATTCACAATATATTATGGACAACTTTTACCCAAAATTCGGGATGACACATGTTCTCAGACTTGGCATTACCCAAATAATACAAACAAACGCTTAAAATAACAACTAATGACCTACTGACTTGTAATCAGTTCAATCCCGATAGAAAATCACAAAATACTCGTTCTTCACGCTATTCGATTTGTTCCGCAAGGGCAAATCGAATGAACGATAAAAACGTTCTCTGAACGTTTAAGGAATTAAAGCCTTTTTATCAAAGCTTGTACATGTCTTTCAGCACAAATGGAGGAGCGTTAGTCGATAGCAATTTCCTTTGCTGAATGAGGTCTGGGGAAGACACCAGCTTTGGGTAAAATATTTTCTTAAACTTTTTTCTATTAGCGGGTGACTTAAGTCACCCGCTAATAGAAAAAAGTTTAACTTAACGTCACGCTATTCGATTTGTTCCGCAAGAAAACTGATGGCATGACTTCAAGTCATGCCATCAGTAAGAAAGAGCCTACACCAAATCCTTAATAAAATTAGCATAAATCTTCGTCAGCAACTTTGATGCATTCTTGTCCGCTCCTTCAGCATGGGGATGGATGCCGTCGGGGAGATAGATGCGTTGTCTGTTCATATCTAGCGTGGTGTTTTGTCCGTTTGTGTAATTGCTCCAAGGCTCTTGTGTCCACAGAGATTTTGAACCTTGCACAATCTGTTGTGAAAAACCTGTCTTCTCCCACATTCGGAGTAACGGAAAGCCCCAATAATCGGCGAGTACCTCTTGTGCCTGCGAAACTGGTGTGAGCAAATCGTTTTCATAATGCCCAACAAAGGCTATACGGGCGAATTTGTTGTATTTTAAAATCAAGTCTATTAAATAATTCATCGCTCCGATAAAATAACGCCTGTCGTCACGTTGTGCAGGAATAACGCTAAGGTCGTTACTATAACCGTCGTTTCGCCCGTGGTCGAAGATGAAGAAATCGGGCATTGGTTTGGTACCGTCTAAGTAAGGTAACAGCCTATATTCGTAGCTACACGCTAGCATTTTTGTCTTCTCCGCATCGGTTAAAACATCAGGTGGATTATTACTTAAAGAGCCTTTAATAGTATCCCAAGTATCGATTAAAGTTTGTATTTCCGACTTTTTACGAGCCAAGGCATACATAAAATTCTGGTATGCCAAACCATTATACGAACCATCTGCCCGACTAATCCTTGCCGTAGAACTTCCCACAGCCATGTTGATACCGACCCCGCCTAAACTAGCAGGCCCATCCGTCGGGTATCTGCCCCCCTCGGGAATGGAGGTTCCGAAATGCAGAAAGGTTTTGCCTGATAATAAATTCGACGAGCCATTTTCTAACTTCGTAATTCGTTCTTGCTCTGTCGATAATTGTGCCGTTGATACTGCCTTCGTAAATACTGTGTATTTCGTAAGATTGTAATTTTGCCCTACTAAACCAGATAAATAAAGCTTTGTCGCTTGTAGGGGAATCATCAACTGATAGTCATTGACAAAATCAATCAAGCCAATCGTAGCCGTGATACCAGTCATCCATTTATCAGTAGATGTAGCTCCTTTTTTGAAAGCATTGACAAGATTATCTGCATTTTGTGCCAAGCCCGATAACAACTGACCAGTATCGCCAATCGCTCCATTCATTTTTGACATTACACCACCTAATTGGCCACCTAAACTAGCGAATTTGGAAACAACACTTAATAGATGGTCGTTAAGATTTTTTTCAGCGTCTTGTACAACTTTTAATTGTTTTATGTAATCATCAGTATTTTCCTTACCGTCATCTTTTATTTTTTTAAGTGTGTTTTTCTCTGTCTCAACCTTTTCCTTTAAATATTTAAGGTCAATCACTTTTAGGCTCTCCAAAAGTGCTTTATAGGAAGCTAATTTTTCGTCTTGAGTTTTTTTAAGTTCATCTAATTCCTTTTTTTCTCCTTTTTCTAACTTCTCCTTATTTTTAAGGTATTCAGCATTTGTTTTGTCTATATATTGGCTCTCTAAGTCTTCTCTTAAGCCTTTATGTTTCTTGATGATGTTGTCCTTTTGCTCTTCATACGTTTCATGATTGCGTAAATACTCTTGCAGATTAGTAGCAATTTGCTCATTAGTCTGGTTGGTTTCCTCTACAAGGGTATTGGTTTGAGCGATGCCTTCCGTAGAAGTATCGCCTTTCAATTTCTCTTTTAGCTTTTCAATATACTCAAGATACTCTACCAAACTTTTGGCTTCTTTTTTAGCCTTCAACATATCCTCCTTGAGTAACTCCACACCAGATTTTTTCCCAGTGACTATCTGATATTCAATCTTATACTTTACTAAATTGCCTTGTGCTTCGGTTTTTGCGGTAGGATCAAGATTGACATCATTTTGTTTAGTCTCAAACTCTTTAATCTTTTTACTTAGAAAATCAACATAATTATTCCCTTGAGGAAGTAAATCTTTAAACTGAGGATGAGCATCTGCGACTTCCTTACTGATATTTTTTACCCAATTTTCATACAAAACATATTGTTTCTTTTTCTCCTCAATCTCTTCCTCAAAAGTTTTAATCTTACCCTTTGAGAGCTCTTCTTCCAATTGCTTACGTCCTTCAGCTACTTTTTTTTCTGCGTCAAGTACTACTGCTATTTGTGCGATTTTTTCACTTGGGTTATTACTATGCTCATAAATATACTGTGCTTTAGAAGATATTTCTTGCCAATAAGCAATACTACCATAGGGGGCTGGAGCGGTTGGTGCAGGGGTTTTAGGTGCAGGGGTATTATGAGGCTTATCTTCTTCACTATCAGACACTTCATAACTTTTCAGTTCCTTTTTAACTTTCTTAATAGTAGCTTTTAATTCCAAAAACTTTTTTGTGTTTTTTTCCTGCTTATCAAATTCCGTTTGAAGTTGTTTTAACTCTTTGTCCCAATACTCTTTATTCTTTACGTTTCCTTCCTTTTCAGCTTCCTTCCTTTCATTAATTAATGTTTTGTTAACATCTATATATTGTTTGGCAAGTGCATTTCTTAAAGCTTTATCTTCCTTTAGTTGATTATTTAGGTAAAATTGCATAGAAGAAACTCCTCCAGTAACACCTAATTGGGGCTTAGTAAATAAATCAGATTGTCTCTTTTTGTTATCTGCAATTCGCTTGTCAACCTCTGCTATTTTATTTTTTATATCTCCAATCTTAATTCCAGTAAGAGCAGCATTGAATTCTTTTTGACTCTTTGTCGCATCCATCGTCTTGTATTTATACAAGTCAATGTTTTTAAGCATATCTGGATACAATTTTTGTAACTCTTCATAGGCTCTTAATTGTTCATCATGAGTAGAGGTGTTATTTCTTATAACATTATTAAGCTTGTTGGTTTCGTCTTTTAAATTGTTTATTTTCTTAGTAGATTCAGCTAATTCTTGGTTACATTTATTTTGTGCCCTTTCGGCGATTGCTGTATTTGTATTGAATAAATATACCGCACTTGCTAAACCAATAATCAATGTTGTCACAGCCACATAAGGATTCGCCAACATAGTAGCATTAAGCACCTTTTGAGCTCCTTCTACCAATAACAAAGCTTGATACTCTGCTAGTGTTGCAATCGTCCAGCCTCCTTTTATAGCAATTGCAGCAGCCTCAGTCGCATTAACCACTAATAAAGCTGCTTTGTAGACACCATACGCAATAGCTAATACTTCAATTATCTTAGCAATGCTTTGGTAGTTTTCAAGCATCGAAACACCCATCTGAAGCGTACCTGCAACCAAACCGTCGGTATCTTTCCCTATTTCATTATATACCCTATTGATAGACTCCTCCAAGTTGGTCATTAATGCATCAACAGATTTAGCCTGTTCCTTCATTACCCCTGAAAACATCCCTCCCGTAGAAGTCATGCTTTGGAAAGCTAGCTCTATTTGAGGTAACCCTACCTTACTAGCTTCAACCATTTTTTCCACTCCATCACGGTTGGTATTCAGCACATTCCCTAATACTTCAAAGATAGGGATACCTTTTCCAGCCATCCCCTCAATGTCGCTCAAGCTAGCCACTCCGTTTGTACGGATTGCTCCAAAGGTATTCACAAGGTCTTCAATAGGCATATTCACGCCATGTGCTACATCGCCCAACATTTGGAGATGCCCTATCACGGTGTCTGTCGAAAAACCATAAGCCACCATCAGCTTCGCAGATTCTCCTACTTGCGTCAGTGATAGTGGCGTTTTGGCAGCCAAATCAGCTACTTGTGCCATTAGCTCATCTGCCTTTTCCTTTGACCCCAACATTACCTTCAGCGAGCCTTCAAGTGCTTGAAATTCGCCTCGCACTTTAATGATTTGCTGTGCTACTTCCCTAAGATTATCGCTCGTAAAAGTATTTTCAATGGCTTTCCCTAATTTCGAAAATACTGTATCTGTTTTTTCTGCTTCCGCTGTTGCTTTGTTTGTAAAACCCTTGATACGTTCCTCCATCTCCTGAAATGATTTCAAGAACTGAGAATTATTTATCAAAGCATCAAAGCTTATGGCACCACCGTTATTGTTCATTTTTCTTTACTTTATGAATGGTCTTTAGGTAATCTTCGAACTTCATTGTCTTTTCTTCAATACTTTCTTTTTTGGGCAGATTATACCTTGGTTGATCGGCCAAAATTTTTTGAATTGTTACCCACGGAATTTGCCACATCAGTTCGTGCCAACTCCAGCCAAATTCTTTTGAAATAATCCCGATACTACCGTAGATTGATTTTAATCCAGTATTACTTCTTCCTCCTCCGTGGCTATTTTCTCTATCAAATGAGGAGGTTTGATTATCGTCTGATGAATCGAAAGAAATTTGATAGAGAGTATAAAATCCGTTGGATTGCACATTTGGTTGATAATCATCGCCAACTCTAGCAACTGTTTGGGTTCAACCCTGTTCAGAAAATAGTTGGCCACAAAACCGCCAAAGTATTTAATCAACACTTTATTCCTTAACACGGCTATCATAATGATGCGCGAAAGGGGCTCTGGGGCGGTTGCCATCAGGTTTTTCGATTCCGACATCCAGTTGTCATCAATCTTGTGCGGATTAAAATTTATTTTTTTAAACTCCGCACTTAGCATCAGGATTAAGCCTAAGCTAAAGGGTTTGATGATAAATTCACGGGTTTCGGAACCTACAAATCGTAGGATGGAGCTTTTCTTGCAGTTCCATTTTAGACCTCGTTCTATCAGAGCGTCTATCTCTTTTTTTTCAAGGTTGTTTATTTCTTGTTCAGACATGGGGTGTAGGTGATAAAAATTTTATACAATCGCAGCAGTCGCTCGCTTCCAAGCGAGTGACCATTATTAAAAGGCTTCCAGCCGAAAAAACTATTAAATGTCAAGCTATAAGTTACTCATGCATGACTTTGTTAGTTTTGCCCTAATTACCAAACAATTGGAATTCATGCCATGAGTGAAATATCAATCATAGAGGAGCTTTGGTACTTTATCAATAGCGAGGGACTTAAGTCCCTCACTATTGATAAAGTAAATCAACTATTATAACGCTAATAAATATACGTGAACGAAAAACTTTAAAAATCATCATTACTTTTCATGGCTGTTTTTAAAGAATTAGAAATGGTATCTAAGATATCTTTTACATTGGATATTCTAGAAGAATAGCTATTGTAGCCTACTTTTAAGCCATTAACCTCTTCCTCATATTTTTTTAATTCTTTTTTAGACATACTACTGGTTGACAATGCAAGTATGTTATCTAATTTTGATTTAACTGAATTAAGTCCCAAAAGCGTTTTTTCAATTGATGAATACGAACTTACAAAGTTACTAGTACCTGCAAATCCAATATTTATCTCAGTAATCGAATACCTATACTTATTCTCTTTTACATCAATGGTAATAGTATATTTAAAATTAGGATAAAATTCTACATTCAAATCAGACAACCCCTTAATAATCAACCTCCCCTGTTCCTTATCTTCAAATTGAATCACAGATTTATAGTCGCCAAAGGTTTTGGCTATCCATGTTTGGGCATTGGCATACAGCTTGGCTTTAGTATTTTTTACTTCCACTACCTCTTCTCTATCAAAACTACTAGGCGTTTGGCAAAAGGTGTAAGTACTCATTAATAAGCTTAGGGCAATAATTAAAGTCTTTTTCATTTTATTATCTTAAGGTCTTTTTATGTGATTCAGCTATAAAATTAGCTAAAAAGAATTAATAAAATTTAAACTAGCACCGTTTATCATTAGCGAGGGACTTAAGTCCCTCACTATTCATGAAAGCAAATCGAATATTATAACGCTAATAAATATACGTGAAAGAAAAATCACTAATTCTTAAAAATCATCATTACTTTTCATGGCTGTTTTTAAAGAATTAGAAATGTCATCTAAGGTTTGTTGTACTTTTAAACTTTTAATAACATTTCGCTCATATCCATTCCTAAGGCTATTAATTTCTTCCTCATGCTTTTTTAATTCTTTTTTAGACATATCTCCTGTTGGTAGTGATGTTAACTTGTTTAAGTTATTTTTTACTACTTTAAACCTTTCAAATATTTGGTCTGCAGAGTCATATGAAGTTGCAATATTATTAGTGCCAAAACCGACTTTAATATCAGTAATTGCATATCTATATTTTCCTTCCTTTACATCAACAGTAATAACATATTTCATATCAGGATATAAATCTAAGTCTAACCTTGACAACCCCTTAATAATCAACCTCCCCTGTTCCTTATCTTCAAACTGAATCACAGACTTATAGTCACCAAAGGTTTTGGCTATCCATGTTTGAGCATTGGCATACAGCTTGGCTTTCGTATTTTTTACTTCCACCACCTCTTCTCTATCAAAACTACTAGGCGTTTGGCAAAAGGTGTAAGTACTGATTAATAAGCTTAGCGCAATAAGTAAGGTCTTTTTCATTTTATTATCTTAAGGTCTTTTTATGTGATTCAGCTATAAAATTAGCTAAAAAGAATTAATAAAATTAAAACTAGCACCGTTTATCATTAGCGAGGGACCTAAGTCCTTCGCTAGGAATACAAACAAATTGATTATTATAACGCTAATAAATATACGTAAAAGAAGAAATCTTTAAACTTTAAAAATCATCATTACTTTTCATGGCTGTTTTTAAAGAGTTAGAAATACTATCCAGAATTTCTTTTACTTTAGATATTCTAAAAGAAACTCTTCCATACGTTCCTTTTAAACTATTAACTTCTTCTTCATGTTTCTTTAACTCTTTTTTAGACATATTACTAGTTGATAATGCCGTTATATTATCTAGTTTTAATTTAACGGTTTTAAGTCCACTAATATTTTCTTCAAATGGTGAATAAGTACTTGCAATCTTATCTTCATAATTGCCAAAACCCATTTGTATATCATTAATTGAATACCTATATTTATTCTCTTTTACGTCAATAGTAATCGTATATTTAAAATCAGGATAAGAGTTGATACCCAAATCAGACAACCCCTTAATAATCAACCTCCCCTGCTCCTTATCTTCAAATTGAATCACAGACTTATAGTCACCAAAGGTTTTGGCTATCCATGTTTGGGCATTGGCATACAGCTTGGCTTTTGTATTTTTTACTTCTACTACCTCTTCTCTATCAAAACTACTAGGCGTTTGGCTAAAGGTGTAAGTACTCATTAATAAGCTTAGCCCAATAAGTAAGGTCTTTTTCATTTTATTATCTTAAGGTCTTTTTTTTATGTGATTCAGCTATAAAATTAGCTAAAAAGAATTAATAAAATTTAAATCAGCACCGTTTATCAATAGTGAGGGACTTAAGTCCCTCACTATTGATAAAGTAAATCAACTATTTTAACGCTAATAAATATACGTGAACGAAAAACTTTAAAAATCATCATTACTTTTCATGGCTGTTTTTAAAGAAGCAACTATAGTATCTAAATTACTCATTATCTTAACTTTTACATTGTTAAAATCTTCAATGACACTTTTATAATAAGCTATTTCTTTTTCAATTTTTTGTAATTCTTTTTTTTGCTTCCGATGAGTACGTAAAGCTTTTAGGCTATCTATTTCTGTCCTTGCTAACGCTATAGTGTTATTAATAAAAATTTCGGCTTCTTCAAAATAATTAGGATTTTCACGAAAATTTATGCCAACAGATCTAATCTCATAGCTATACTTATTATCCTTTACAATAATGCTAATTGTAAAGGATGCTTTACTAACAATACTTATCAATATATCAGAAAACTCATCAAAAATTAATTTACCTTGTTCCTTATCTTCAAAATTTTGCCTATAATCGATAAAAAATTTATCATCTGTAAAGGTTTTGGATTTCCATTTCCGAGCATTTTCGTATAGCTTATCCTTGCTGTTCTGTACTTCTACTTCTGCTTGTCTATTAAAACTAAACTGGCTTTGGCAAAAGGTGTAAGTACTGATTAATAAGCTTAGCACAATAAGTAAGGTCTTTTTCATGAGTAAGTTGCTATTATCTTGTTGGGTTAGTAAACAATTTTTAAAGAAATAAACCTTAAAAATCATCATTACTTTTCATAGCTGTTTTTAATGAATTAGTTAACTCATTGAATGTTCCATTTATTTTGGTCTTGTAACTAATAAGGTCTTCATAAACTCTTTTTAGCATATTTATTTCCTCTTCATGCTTCTTCAATTCTTTTCTGGACATTCCACTAGTTGTCAACGTCATTAACTTATCAATATCTAACCTTCTTTCCTTTATAACGTCTATAATATCTTCAGCAGAACTATATATAGTCTCACCTGTACTAGTAATAAAACCCTTATTTATATCTGAAATAGAATATCTATATTTTCCTTCCTTTACATCAACAGTAATAACATATTTCATATCAGGATATAAATCTAAGTCTAACCTTGACAACCCCTTAATAATCAACCTCCCCTGTTCCTTATCTTCAAATTGAATCACAGACTTATAGTCACCAAAAGTTTTGGTTATCCATGTTTGGGCATTGGCATACAGCTTGGCTTTCGTATTTTTTACTTCCACTACTTCTTCTCTATCAAAACTACTAGGCGTTTGGCAAAAGGTGTAAGTACTCATTAATAAGCTTAGCCCAATAATTAAGGTCTTTTTCATTTTATTATCTTAAGGTCTTTTTATGTGATTCAGCTATAAAATTAGCTAAAAAGAATTAATAAAATTAAAAAAGAAGCCGTTTTTCAGGGGAGTATTGTGATGCATAACACTTATACAAATATAGCGATTTTAGCAATAATTTTGTAAAAAAAGCCCATAAAATTTACAGGCTTTTTAACAATTATATCATTACTCAAATCTTACTGATTATGATGGATCTTCCCACGTCTCGGCATACACGCCTGCCTTTTGTGGCTTCATTACCGTCAGCGTAACCTCGATGGTTGCCAAGGCTTTTTTACTGAATTCACCCGCACGTTTTGCCGATACCAAGGCTCGGTTTATCGTGATGATATGCCCTGTTTTGGTTTCAATCTGCACAGATTTCTGAATTTTGGAAGTAGTGTCGGGTGAGTTCCAAACGCCTGAGGCTACCGTCCCTCCTAACAAAAATCCTGCAATATCTGCGTCGGCATTCATCACCGTATATTTATACTGCTTCTTACCCATCGTGATGATGGATTCTTCGGGATAGTCGTTTTCTTCCGACATAAATTCCTGCACTTCGTTGTCGCCCGTTTCAATCTTGAAGGTGTCTGAAAGGGTCAATCCTTTTGAAACAAAGGCTGTTGCTGTTCCGCCGTCGTTGGCGATGTCGCCATATTTAATGCTTTTTAATCCGTAGGTTACTGTTGCCATTTTATGTGTTATAAAAAGTGAAAATTAATCGTATGTTTTGAAAATGAGCGTTGATAGCTCTCTCTTCGATAATTGTGGATGATTGAATAAAAATCGAGTAAGTACTGGTGCTTACTTCTGCTAAAATATCGTATGCTAGACTGCTTAATTCACCTAAACGCTTGATATTAGGTTGGTTCTGAACTTCGCCATTGAGCTTCACGACGAGGTCGGGCACATGGATATTGACGTTGACGATGCCCCGTTGCAAGTTGCCTTCGCCGATGCTGAGGCTGTTGATGACTACGTCTTCTTGGCTACTGTTGACGGGTCGGCGTAATTTATACAGTCCTCCGCTGATGGCAGTTTTCAGGCTCGAATCGTTCAAGATGGCGTAAAGCGTGGCGATTTGGTCAAATTGTGTTTTCATGGCTCTTCTTTCATTTCTTGCTGAACTTTATTAAGTACTTTCAGGATCTCTTTTTTGGCCAATTCTTCTGAAGAGGTCAACACATCTTTCCCTTTGGCTTCCTCTTCGGCGGTATTTTCCATGCCTGCTACCACGATAAGCACAAAGCCTTCGCTATGGTTGCCCGCTAGTTCTTCTGCCAAATCTTTCCCTTTCTGCGAACCATACTTGATGCCTAACGAGCCTTCTATTTGCTTGAACCCTCCTGAGTTGACTTCCTCGCCATTATCCAGCACCACATAGCCTATTGAACTGCGGAGGTTTCCCATCGGGTCGTCATAGTCGGCATTTTCTAGGGCGGTATCCACACATTCGGCACCTATTTCGTCAAGGCTTTGGATTACTTTTTCCCTAAACTGTTTGTTTACTTTTTCAAGCCTTTTATGGATGCCGAAGAGGTCGAATGTTTTTATTAAACCCATAGTCTGCTATGAAAGGTGTCTTTTGAAAATCCTCGGCAAGTTCCTGATAGCCTGACGCTACCGTCAGGGTTACGTACTTGCACTTTTGACCCAACATTTATCACTTCGCAAGATGCTTCGCAATACACTACCGCATCTGGTATATACGCCATGCCGTCATCAACAGTGGGCATTCGTTGGGCGGAGGTGGTTTCGTCACGGCATTTTGCCATCAACACCCATTCGGCTCCGTTGCTGACAAAATCGCCTGTGGCATCTTGGCTCGAGGCCAGTATCTGATACTGGTATAGGCTATAAGGATATTGCGTTGATACTACCATTGGTTTGATTTATCGGTGATGGATGGTACTGGATTCAGCGTATCGGGAAGACCAAGCTCCAAGCAAAGCGATTGATAATAGGCTTTGATGTTGGCAATGGCGTATTCTCGTGAGTACTGTCCTTCCGACACCTTGGGTACTAACAATAGCATGGGTACAATGGCATACATCAGCTTGTCGGCATCAATGGCATTGTCTGTGTTGTATTCGCGACTGCCATCTATTCCTATCTTTGTAATGTATGAATCTAACGTAATCTCAGAAAGTGTAAACCCAAATTCCAAAATCCTTGCTTGAATGATTTGCTTGATGGAAGGCATATTTTTAGTTGTGAGTTAGTGAATTGTGAGTTGTTCTATTGAGTGATTTGTGATTTAGTGAGTTAGTGATTGTTTTTTTCTTTTGCAGTCGCTCGTATTTTACGAGTGACGATTATTCGCAGAAGCCCTCTGGGCGAACGTTGTTGATGAGAGTATTTGTGATATACCTCCAATCCCGTGGTCTGTGGCACACAGAACACAAAGTAATTCGCGTGAAAATACTCATGGCATGACTTTGCTAGTTTCATGATAATTGCCAAATAATTTGTAAGTCATGCCATGAGTGAGACCACGGAAGTAGGTATTCTATTGAGTGATTTGTGAATGAGTGATTGAGTGATTTTCTTGCCTTACTCTTTAATATTTTGCTCTTCGAGATGTTCCGAAGGGTAAGTCGAGTAGCGAGGTCATGCCATGAGTATTTTCAAACCATTTTGTGTTCTGTGTGCCACAGACCACGGAAGTAAAAAACAATCACTCATTCACTAAATCACAAATCACTCAATAGAACAACTCACAACCCACTAACTCACAACTAAAAACAATCACTCAATGAAACAAATCACCCAATACTTTTTGAGTCAAGCGTATAAATCCCTTCCACATTTGAAATCACAGGAATTACTCTTGCTTGGGAAGTCGTAAATTCTGATAGCGACGGGCGGTTGGTTCTGAACTTCGATACCAAGATAAAATCATCCGTCACCGAATACGTCACGCCCGCTGTTGGGTGATTTTGTTCGGCCAATTTAGCGTAAAACAACGAGCCAATTGGTCCCGCTGGTGTAAATACCACCATGCCATCTTGCCAAGGTTTGAAGGTCGTCTGCACGCCGTTTTTCTCGTAACGCACCGCCCTGTCGATAATCTGTAGGTTTACCCCAAAGCGTGAAAGAATCACCTGACGAGCCTGTTCGATAGAAGGCGAAGGAATAGACCCTCCCGAGAAGCCCGCATTGAAAGCAAACATCTCCTTGAACGACGTCGCCTTGGTCATGTTATTAAAGGCCGTTTTGTCCATATAAATAGTACCTAACACATTGCCATCCAGACTTGCCTTTGTAAACACATTTTCGATTTCGTCGATAGGCTTGGCTGTTGATGCCGACGACCATAATACCGAGGCAACAAACTTATTATCAGCCTTGTAGCCGTAGTCGATTCTGATGCCCGTCCCAACGTTGTCGCTGTCTACCAAGGCTACACCCGTTGAAAGTCCCTGCAAAAACACCTGCTCGTTGCGTTCCCAGATACCCGTAATTACTTTGGGCGTATCGTTGAAGATAGCGCTGATAATCTGGCTTTCAGTGGCGTTTTGGGCGATGGTTACGTCCAAGTTGGTCAGTTGCTGTTCGTTCATTTTTAGCTCCATGCCAAACTTAGGGATGTCGCCGTTGGCTTTGGAGATTGAGTCACGCTTTTTCAAGGGTAATTCGCTATCCATCGCCACGACGTCGGCCATGATGGCGGTGTTCGCCACGCTGATTGACTCCCATTTACCTGTCGCAGAGAACTGTTTTCTCAACAACGCTCTGTGTAAATAGGTCAATTCATTTTTAGCGTCGTTCAACTCTTGCACCACGCGTGTAGTGATACCGGGAAACCATTTGTTTACCCATTCAATAAATAATGATTGTTCCATTTATTCGTCTGCTGTGAAAATCAATTGTGGCAAGGCTGTTTTTACTGCCGACAAAATTGAGGTTAAAGAAAAAGGTGAGGCTACTGTATTAACAGTGCCGCGAATCATGATACCTGCAAAGGGTTTTGCGGTTCTGATGGTGGCTACCAAGATGCCCGCATAGGTATGCCCCGAAGGCAATGATCCATAGACGGTGTCGTTGGTGGCGAGTGGCATGGGCTTGAAAAGTCCCGTGGCTGTTTCACGGATGATTACATGCCCCGCTTTGATGATTGTAGGGCCAAAGCCCGTAGTATCAAGCGTTTTGCCACCTTTGATGGATTCAAGGTTATTCATGATAACGATTGAATCTTTCTCTGATAAAATGCTTTCATCAGGATTTGAAAGGTTTGCGTATCCTGCCATTTTAATTAATTGTGATTTAGTGAGTTAGCAATTGAGTGAGTTGTGAATGAGTGAGTTAGTGAGTTGTGATTGAGTGAGTTGTGAGTTAGTGATTGAGTGATTTTTTCAACCTTCAACCGAGGTACTCACCCGTTTTTCTGCCCTTGTTGGAATTATTTCCAACAAGCTAGGCGTGTTATATTACCCGCATATTTTCGCTGATTTGAAACGCTGATTTTCGCTTCAACCGTGGTCTGTGGCACACAGAACACAATATTGGGATTCTTCATGGTATGACTGTATTTGTTTTATCCTAATTGATAAGCAATTGAAAATCAATCCATAATGGAGAAATCTTTTATACCTAAGTTTCCTCTTTTCCTCTTAGCGGGTGACTTAAGTCCTATCGATTACCCACATCTTTTAAAAAAGTTGAAATGAAGATGTGATTATTGATTTAAGGGTTCAATCGTCCTTCAAACCAAGCGTCTGTCGCCCCAACATGACTAATCGAGCGAGCTTTCAACCCTTATCCCTAGCGAGGGACTTAAGTCCCTCGCTAGGGATAAATACAAGATTTCCAGATACTTACAATATTGTGGATAATAAGTAAGACTTAAGTCACCCGCTAGAAGAAATGGTTATGTTCTATCATATCTTACGCAGTCGCTCGTTTCAAACGAGTGACGACTATTAGTAGTCCTCTGGACGAATATGTAATTGTGAATGAGTGAATTGTGATTGAGTGAGTTGTGAGTTAGTGATTGAGTGATTTTTTCAACCTTCAACCGAGGTACTCACCCGTTTTCTGTGGCACAGAACACAGTTGAAGCGAAAATCAGCGTTTCAAATCAGCGAAAATCTGCGGGTAATATTACACGCCTAGCTTATCCCAATATTGTGTTTTGTGAGCCACATACCACGGTTGAATAAAAAAAATCACTCAATCACTAACTCACTCAATCACAACTAATTCACATAATATTCCCCATCACACTATCCAGCTCAGCCTTTGAAGGTTCTTTGGTTTTGCCTCCACTGCCCGCTATCGGTACGGGGCGTGCTAAAAGGCCAACGTTGGCAATCTCTTGGGTGACAGCCGAAAGGTCTGTTTGGGTGTCGGTTAGGTAATTAGTGAAGTCATCATCGGTGCCAAAGTTCATTCTTTCAAAGTCTTTTAAAACCTTGTTCTTAAAAGCCCTTGGGGCATCTTTCAATGTTTCTTCTAGTAAGCTTTTGCGTGTTTGAGTTGTCTTTCCAGCCTCCAATGCCGTCAACTTTTCAGTCAATTGTCTGTTGGCATCCATCAACCCCTTTGCCCACGCAGGCATGTCTGATGTGTCGGGTTCGGTAGCGCCCCCCTTTTTGTTTTCATCCTCTTTTCGCAAGGCGTCGGCTTTGGCTTTGGTGGCTTCCGTTCTGATGCGGTCGGTTTCCGACTGAAAACTTTTGGCTAATGTTTCGACCCCACCTACGGCGGTTTCAATCGCTGATTCTTCGGGAGTAGTGCTTGCCAACATATCGGCAATTCCATCGAGAATCTTTTCACTCAAACCCAAATTTTTGTACCTGTTTTTGAGCGAGACTAAGATTTTTTCTTTCATAATTTTCAGAAGAATTGTAGATTTCTTGCACAAAGATATATGAAAAAAAAGTACCGTTGTATGCCCTTTTTGAATAAATTTGTATAATTCTTTTAGCCCAAAAGTTAACCTTCGTATTATCCGAACACTAGAAAATTTAGCTGGAAAAAATAATTTTATTTATTTTTCAAAAGGCAAAAAAACTACACTTGAACACCTGAAAAAACACCTTTTTTTAAATGAACAAAAAAAAATTCATCCTTACAGTGGGCATTGTATTGAAGTCGGCTATTGCTTTTCCAGCAGACTTCAACCGCTATTTCCCGCATCTCCTCAAAGCCGAGGGTGTCTTGTTTACCGTCACCCAATACGACCGCGGAGGTGCCACCAAATACGGCGTGACCCTCAGCACCTACAAACGTGCCTGCCTGCGGGCCATCGCCCTTGCGTGCGACAAAGATGCCGACGGCAAGGTTTCTGCTTTCGACCTTGCCCTAACGACCCAGCACGACATCAAGCCCATTTACAAAGCCATGTACTGGAACTACGCCAACGCCCAAACCATCCACAACCAAGCCATCGCCGAAACCATCGTAGACATCCTCGTGAATTGTGGCCCCGGCAAAGACAAAGCCAACGTAAAGGCCATCCAGCGCATCGTAGGTGCCACGCCCGACGGCGTATTTGGGACAGCAACCATCCGCAAAATCAACAAGGCGAACCCTGGAAAGCTTTACAGCAAAATCTACCAATACCGCACCCACTACTACCAAGCCATAGGCGTGGGCAATCAACGAAAATTCCTGCGGGGATGGCTTAACCGCATCGAAAACTTAAAAAAAATCCACCTACATGAAAAGTACATTTAACACCATTTCCTCGCTGATTATCTGGTCAGGCCTTATCATCAGCGGACTAACAAGCTGTCAGGAATCAACGGCTACGACAGTCCACCATGCACCCACAGATTTAGCAGTAAAGCTCCAGAAAACTAACCAGATAGCAGTGATGCGCAAAGAAGTCGAGAACGTCGCTCAGAACCAATTTGGGGTGTGCGACACCTGCGTAACGGGCTATAAGTCGGTGATTATTGAAAACCGACTGCTGGCCAACGAGCTGGCAAAACAGAATCTCAGGATGAAACAAATCCTTGATAGCAACGAAGTTGAACTCCAGAAAATCCAGACATTACATTCCACAAACCGCAAAACCCGACAAGATTATGAGCTTCGCTACGCTTTGGCAAACAATCAATAAACTAAAAACTGAACTCACCGCCGACAAGGTTTCCCTGCTCTTTGCCTGCCTGATTGTGGTGCTGATTGTAGTTTTTTTACAATGCTCCAAGCACTCAAAACCGCAGGAAAATCGACCACAGATAATGATTAAACCCTCTAACAATGATAGCCTTATCCAACAGAAGTTTCGCAAGATTGATAGCACTATTGATACTAACAACACCTATATCAACAACTTGCAAGGCGAACGCCTCCAAAATTACATCGACAGTGTGTTTAAACAATAGCGACACTACCATTGCCCACTATCGCAAATTGCTGCCCAAGGGTTATTACATTTTCACAGAACTGGCGGCAAAAGATGCACTGGCAAGTAAAATTAATGCAGAGGCGTTTCAGCAAAAACTAAGCATCATGCAAAAGAGTTTGGAGCAAACCTCAGGCGATTTAACCCTCAGGACCATCGAGCGAGATTTTTACCAGAATAGTTTAGTCGACAAAGAAAAGGTGGTGGCAAAACTCAATAGAAAGTTGTTTTTTGCCAAGGTGCTTAATTATATCGGCGGGGTGGTGATGGTGGTTGTTTTGATAAAATGATAATCCTAACACTAAAGTAGCACGAGTTTCCAACTCGTGAAGTCATGTACAAGTTGGAAACTCGCGAAATCATGTACGAGTTGGAAACTCGTGCTACATACATACCCTTTACTACAACACATGAAAAAACAACATCGTCTTCAAATCGTGGCTGATTTATACAAAAAAGGTTATTCCGTCAGGAAGATAGCCGAGTTGGCACAGCAACGCATGGCCTCCGAAAAAGCCATCAGTGCCCAAACCATTCGGGCGGATATTGCTTTGCTAGTCGAAGAATGGCGACGGCAGAGAATGGGCAATATCGATGCAGCCATTCAATTAGAACTCGAACGCATAGACATGGCGATTACCGAACTGTGGGAAGCTTGGGAGAAATCCAAAACCGACTATCAACAGCATTCGGCGAAGCAGAAAGGGAAAATATCGGTCAGCAAAAAAGAAAAGGAACAAATCAGCCTGTTTGACGATGAAACCTTTATTAGCCTGACCGACACCGAGCAAGCCACCAGAGACGTAAAGGAATACGGCAACCCTCGATACATCTCCGAAATCCGTTATCAGCTCATGGAACGCAGGAAACTCTTAGGTCTATACGCAACCGAACGAAATTTGACTAATGCCAAAAACAGCGAGCCTCCCACCCCTATTGGCAGGATGGTGAACCTCGACGATTTTACCGAAGTCGAAAAAAAACAACTCTTATTAATCGCCCGAAAAATTGAAAACTAATATCGACATACCTGATAGCCTGCTGATTGCCATTGAAAGGGAAGCTTGCAAAAGCTCGTTTTTCGAGTTCGTACAGTCGTTCTGGGACGTTGTCATCAAAGAAGAGCCTGTTTACAACTGGCACATCCCTTTGTTGTGCGACGAACTCCAGACCCTCGCAAAGTCCATCATCAGTCGTGAGAAGAAACCTTACGACCTCATCATTAATATTCCCCCTGGCACTACCAAATCGACCATCAGCACGATTATGTTTCCCGCATGGCTCTGGACGCAAGACCCAAGCATCCGCATCATCACCAATTCGTATTCCAACGATTTGTCGATAGAACATTCCGTCAAAAGTCGGGATATTATTACGGCAGAGAAATACAAAAGGTTGTTTCCTGAAGTGGTTATCAGGCGTGATAAATCATCCAAAGGGGCTTATGAAAACACACAGACGGGTGCACGCTACACGACTAGCACGGGCGGAACTATCACGGGGAAACACGCCCACGTGATTATCTCTGACGACCCATTGAACCCCTCGCAGGCGGCCTCTGATGCCGACCGCAAGACGGCTAATGAACATACCAAGACGTTGTCGTCAAGAAAGGTAAACAAAGAAAATACGCCCGTGATCACCATCATGCAACGCCTCCACGACAAGGACGTCACGGGGTATTTGTTGGATAAAAAGGGCGAAAGCATCAGGCATCTTTGCTTACCTGCGGAGGTCTCCACAAAGGTAAGTCCGCCCGAACTAAAGGAATTTTACACCAATGGGTTGCTAGACGTGAATCGTTTGAACAGGACTGTCTTGGAAGAAGCCAAGGTAGATTTGGGCAGTCGTGGCTATGCCAATCAATATGAACAGTGGCCAAGCGAAGACGGCGGGAACATCATTAAAAAAGAATGGTTTCAGTATATTTCCAACAATGAGTTTGAACGTATACACACTACCGAACCCATTATTTTCTTTGCCGATACTGCCTATACGAACCGCTCGGAAGAAAACGACCCAAGCGGGATAATAGCCACCTGCCGAATCGGGAATGCTTTGTATATCACCAAAGCCAAAAAAGTATATTATAAATTTCCAGAACTATTGCGGTTCTTGAGCGACTTCGCCCTTACAAATGGCTACACCCACAACAGCAGTATCAGGATAGAACCCAAAGCAAACGGGCTTTCCATCATCCAAGTATTATCGGCACAAACGTCCTTGAATATCACCAAAACGCCCTCGCCTAAGGACGACAAAACTACCCGTTTAAACGCCCAAAGTCCGAAGATAGAATGTGGCAGGGTGTACTTGGTTTCGGACAATTGGAACGACGATTTTGTCGATGAAGTCTGCGGATTTCCAGTCAAGGAACACGACGAATACGTTGATTTAATCGCCTATGCCCTTGATTATCACCTCCCTAATTTCAATAAAACCGCTAATGATTTAGCAAAATTTTTCTAACAACATGAAAGTAATAGACATCACCAAAACCGAATCGATTGCCGATTCCATCCAAATACTACAGTCGAACATTGACGACATCAACATAGCAGCCTATCAAAAACAGTATAAAATAGACGGTCACAGTGTGTTGTACAAAACCAAACGCCCCGACAAGATAGTGCGTACCGATAATGAAGAGCAACGGGTAGAGAAAGTAGGGCGTATTCCGATAGCGTTTCAAAACAAAATCGTATCCACCGCCACGTCGTTTGCCTTTGGCAACCCCGTAATATTGCACGCCCAACCTAGTACCGACAACGAAAAGGCGGTAGTGTCGGCATTGCATAAAATACTGGAAGATAACAAGATAGACTCCTTCAACCGCAGGATGTGTAAGGACATCCTCCGCACGACACAGTTTGCCGAAATTTGGTACATCACCGAACTCGCCAAGCCTAGCAACGAGTACGGATTCTCGTCGAAATTCAAGCTAAAAGTACTGCCGATTTCGCCTTGGGACGGCAACCGTTTGTACCCATTCTTCAACAAAAACCAAGACTTGGTGGCGTTCTCGCGACAGTTTTCCTTCAAAGACATCGACAACAAAACGACAGAATACTTTGAAACGTATACGGATGAAGAAACCCTGATTTGGGCAAAACCACAAGGCGGAACTTGGACAGAAGTGAATCGTACCGCCAACATCATCGGCAAAATCCCCGTCGTGTTCGGGCAGGCAGAACAAACCGACTGGCACGACGTTCAGCACATCATCGAGCGACTAGAAACGCTATTATCCAACTTTGCCGACACCAACGACTACCACGGCGCACCGAAGATTTTTGTGCAGGGCGAAATACAGGGCTTTGCCAAAAAGGGCGAAACGGGCGCAATCATCCAAGGTTCAGTTGGTGCCACGGCACAATACCTTTCATGGGACCATGCCCCCGAGAGCGTAAAGCTAGAAATCGACACACTTTTCAAGCTAATCTACTCGCTTACGCAGACCCCAGATATTAGTTTTGAATCGGTAAAAGGGCTTAACCAAATCTCAGGCATTGCCCTAGAAATGTTGTTTCTGGATGCCCATTTGAAGGTACAAGACAAGCGAGAAATTTTCGACGAATACCTTCAGCGACGTATCAATATCATCAAAGCCTTCGTCGGCACGCTAAACACCAGCCTAGCCAACGACGCCCAAAATGTACGTATCAAGCCCGAGATAGTACCCTTCACCCTCCGCGACAACAAGGAAGTAATCAATAACCTATTAGCCGCCAACGGCAACCAACCCCTCCTATCACAAAAAACCGCCATCGCCCAATCAGGCCTAGTTCCCGATGTGGAGTTGGAGTATGAGGCTATTTTAGGTGAAGCTGGTAGAGGGTAGGCCGTCGGGTTTCAGCTTTCGGTCGTCGGGTTTTGGCTTGAGGTCTTCGGATGTCAGGTATCGGTGTTATTGATTTGGCGTTTCGCAGTCGGGAACGCCAAATCCCGAAAGGATGAAAGGATGATAGCCAACAAAAAAGATTGCATAATCAAAACCCCGAAGGGGTGATAGACAACGAGTTATCTATCACCCCTTCGGGGTTAAATGTTTCCTAATTTCATCAAATGCTATAATCCTTTCATCCCTTCGGGATTGCTCTCTCCCCACACGGCATAGTCATTGACTACTACGCCAAGCGGAGGGGTAAAATCCACGCTACCCCAAAACAATAGCCCTATTATTAATCAAGTCTTTATACAATTGTTTGGATTTTTCGTCTAAAAAACTTTCGCTAATCTTCGCCAACATCAATGGAATTTTTAGGCTGAACTTTTTATAAATATTATCCTTTGCTTTTTCGTTAATACCAAGAGTACTGGCAAGGATATCAAAATCAGTTTTTTTTAAACGATTTCTCTTTCCGTTGATGGTTAATGCCATTTCTTCTGCATCTTGAGGCATCGCCAGCTTTGTAGAGAGCAAATCGTAAGCAGGACTCAATTGAATTTCACCCATTTCATTGCTCATCAAAGAAAAATTCTTGAGGTGCATATCTGCATTACCTGTTAAAAAACAAAATACACTGATTTCAAAAAAAGAAATTACATCAAGTCCAGCATTGGTACTAAACTTTTTGATAGTTTTCCCAACCTTTTCCATCGATGCCCTGTATTTATGTTCCGTTAATGTTTCTGTTAATTGACATAGGTCTTCTACATGAATCTTCTTTCCTTTTTTTCGGTCAAATCGTTTTGCTAAATACGCTAACTCACCTGAAATAAGTCTTATTAGCGTATGTTCAGCCGTTTTTATATCACACAGTGCCGCTAAATTCATAGTCAAGTCCTCATTTTCAGGCAATTGAGGATAATCATCAGAGAAAGGTTTTAAAATATAGTCTCCCTGTAAACCTACGATAGTAAACCTACGATGTCGTGTATCTATTTTCTCTAAATCCAACGAAAGTTTAGGCTGTACACCCGTTATAGCAATACTTGTGATAATGAGTTTCCTTGCCATTTCTTGAAGTTCTTCTTTGCCAAAAGCAATCTCAGGAACAGCACTTACGCCAAATAGTTTTTTAGCACATTTCGGGTGAAAGTCACGCTCACTGTCGGCTAGGTCTTGGTAGCAATATAAACATTTATTCATGGTCGTCATCATTTAAAGCCTTGATACTTACCGCACCGATACAGTCGCCACAGACAGTTAACAGCAAGCCCATTCTATCACGCCGATTTACTTTCCAGTTTTCAATAGCAATGTTTAGTAGCCAACCTTCAGGGATGAGTCCATCAAAAAAAGGGAACAAGATTTTACTGAAATAAATATGCTCCGTAAGGGGTAATGTCAACGAAATAGCCTGACAATCATTACTATTGAGGTAAGTCTCGTCATATTGAAAATAATATCCCTCTTCGTTTTCGGTAATAATACCTGCTAATTGGTCTTGATAAAATACCTTGCCTTTTCTATTCATCTTCAACCTCCTTTTTAATTACGCCTACCTCTGAACCAAAAAGGGCTAAAATCTGGTTGACTTTATCAAGCCTTAAAGTAGGCTTCCCTTGTTCCAAATCTCGAACAAAGCGAAGCCCAACGCCTGATTTCATGGCAAGATCGGTTTGAGTCAGCCCTAAATTCCTTCTTTTCTCTTTGATAAATTGTACAATCTTCATACGATTATACCCTATTGGGTATATTTATAATTGATTTATCTAAATTATACCTTTTCGGGTATAATATCAAGTAGCATGACAAATTGCTAAGGTAAATAAATAATTTTATACCCGATGGGGTATAAAATCAAAAACTACAACATAATTATACCTGATGGGGTATACTTCATACAATCTCTTGGCTTGAAGTAGTCTTAGAGACTACGTCAGTGTGTACCGCAATGTTACATTGCAAAAATGCAACGCATTTTATAAGGTTGTGGGGTAGGCATCGCATTCTAAACCCCAAGCTCCCAACCTACTCTAATCTATGAGCACGCCAAGCGAGCGTAGAAAGTAAGTTTTATCCAAATCAATCCCGAAGGGATGAAAGGATGATAGCATTCCGTGAAATCAGGATACATTTAACCCTATAAGGGTGATAGCATGGCGAGTAACAAAAACCAACTTATCAATCCTCTTATAAACACGCTATACAAGATGTTTTCTTTATCGTTGGATATTGGCTTATCGGAAAGTTCTTCAGATAAGTATAGTCTGTAATCAATGTTTCTATTTCTTTATTATCTCCTAAATTCAACGTTTTCAATACCCGATACATTCCGCCAGCTACAGCAATGTATGCTCCGCTACAATCTACATAACGCAAGGATGTATTATGGCTTAAATCTAGGGTTGGCATAACGACCGAGTACACCTGTAAGTATTTTAAATTGGTAAAGTGCTCTATCCCACTCAACGTTTTCGGGCACTCCCCTGCATTAATGAACTTTAAAGTATCTATGTCCTTTATATCTTTATAAAGTATCTGACCATTGATTTGCTTATCAGAATCATATTTTATTAGATTTCGCTCAAAAAACTCATCAGGTATCAACACAATGCTATTAGCATCTACATCGTCTTTTTTACACGAAAAAAACAATAGCATCAAAATCAATATATTCGTTAGTCGCATAGAGTGTATTTATTGAAGGTTTACAAATTAATCTGTTTTCACAATTTACGCTATTCTAATTTCCTCCGCAATGTTAAATCAAATAAATGATAAAATGTTCCTACGCCTGGCGTAGTAGTCTAACACTCAACGTCGTCAACTTAAGAAAATCCTCCTATTCACAATGTAGCCCTTTCCTTAATAAAGCGTTTTTCCGCAGTCGCTCGCTTCCAAGCGAGTGACGACTATTAGAAGGGCTTCTAGCCCAACGAAGGCAATCAATTAACTGTTTTTGTTTCTAATGCTTGATGGTATGTCAAATTACTCTGCTTGGCGTAGTCTCAGCCTAAGTTATGCTTTGAAGTATTCAAAATAATTGATGAGTTGTTCAAATGAGGTAGCATATTCAATAAAGCTTTTAATCTCACTTTTTTGTGCAAATCTATTCCACCCATATTTCGGGTTCTCATCAATAAAACGCTGTATTTTCTCCTTGAACTTTTTGAGGTCTATCTGTTGAACATCAGCTACTTTGATGCACGCATTATAATAGTCATAAAATCCATTTTTAAAAAAATGCCACCAAATCATGTTTCCAGTTAATTCAATGCTATCAATATCGAATACTTGTCCGTTACTATCAATAATAATTATGTGATTACTATTGTAAAAAGGTAAGGAAGACTTTCTTACAATAAATTTTGGGTCGTTTTTGATAAATATATCTTTTTCTAAAAATAACATTAGAGGCATTTTGATATTATCCTGAGAAATTAACTTTGACATTTTTATTTCTTTTTTATGATGCTAGTAATCTTGCTGATTGTGGTACTAAGCCAAAGATAAACCACGTAGGAATAGCCGTAAATGGATAAGCTAATCACTCCCGTTGGGCGAAATCTAAGACTACACCAAGAGAGGGTTTTGCTGTTTAAATAAACATTTTTATCAGTTCTTCAAAATTGTTTGTATCATCTATCATTTTATTTAAACCACGACCATCATCTAATGACGACCAAAAACTTTTATTTTTTGCTATATGGGCTTTAATTCTATTCTTCAAGTCCTCAAAATTTATTTGATTGGGTTCTTCTAAAAAAACTGCTTTAACTTTTACCATTAAGCCAACATTTTTGATACTTTCCCAAAACAACAAGCTACTATCTTGTTGTAAGCTTTTAATGAAGTATAAATGCCCCTCTGAATCAACTATTTGAATATTTGAATTCCATTCGCTTTTGGTTTTTAATAGCCTTTTATCTGCGATAAAAGTATTCATTGAAACCATTTTTTTGTCTTTATCAGTAAACATGATAAGGGGCTCTTTCATCGTATTATTATTTTCCGCAGTCGCTCGCTTCCAAGCGAGTGACGACTATTACAAGGCTTCTAGCCATCGCTTGGCGTAATCTTAGACTACTACGCCAAGCGAGAGATTTTTTTAAGTATCCAACTAAATAATGTAAAGCCGATTGAGCATTCTAACAAAAATAACTCAAATAGATAAACACCAATAGTGAAAGATTTACCATTTTCATTTTTTAAGTAAATGTAAGTATTCCATATTATGACAAAAAGACAAATAGCAAAACCCACATAGAAGCTAAAGCTAATCCAAAAGTGATTACGCTTTTGAATACTTTTCCAATGATAAAATGAGAAAGTCCAGCAGATGAAAACAACGAGTGTTGTAATGAAAATGTATATCATAGTGTTTAGTTTTACTAAATTTATACATTAATCAGATAACTATGACTTCATTCAACAAAAAAATAGCCATCAGATGGGCCGACCTAGACCCTAACTTTCATGTAAGGCACAGTGTTTATTATGATTTTGGCGCACAGCAAAGGGTTGAAATCCTGACAGAACTCGGCTTGACGCTCGATGTAATGCAGACTAACAATTTTGGTCCAATCCTGTTTCGTGAAGAATGTGTTTTCAGAAAAGAAATCAGAATAGGACAAGACATATCCATAGAAGCAAAAATGGCAAAACTGAATGCCGATGCCTCTAGGTGGACGATTAGGCATCTTTTCCTCAACACTGAAAATAAAGTTTGTGCCACACTAACGCTAGACGGCACTTGGCTTGATACCAGTACTCGCAAACTACTTAACCCCATCCCTGATATTATTCAGCAAGTAATGCGTTCCTTCCCCAAAACAGAAGATTTCGTTATGACCTAATGGATATGAATAGGTTTTAAAAACACTCATGGCATGACTTCTAATTCACGGGAAGTCATGCCATGAGTAAGATTGTTATTCACCCCTCCACTGGGCGTGGTCTTAGACTAATACTAACGTAGCAACGATGCCATGAACAAACAATTACGAAACATTATTTATACCTTTGCATCTGCGTAATTTAATCATCAAAACCAATGTACAAAAACCTTTTGGCATACATCAACCAATATGCTAATTTACCCCTTACAAGCGAAGAAGAATCCTTAATTGAAGCGACTTTCCAACCCAAAAAGCTAAGGAAGAAACAATACTTTTTGCAAGAAGGTGATGTCTGTAAATACGTTGGTTTTATTGTAAAAGGTGCGATGAGACAATACAGTGTAGATGACAAAGGAGTTGAACATATAGTACACCTGTACATCGAAAACTATTGGGCAGGCGACCGTGAAAGTTCTATTATGCTTACGCCTTCGAATTATAATATTGATGCTTGGGAAGATACCGAAATGCTTATTATTACAAGAGCCGAAATGCTGGATTTAATGGAAAAAATACCTGCATTGGTAAAAATGATAAGACTCATGGACGAAAGAAATGCCATTGCTAACCAACGAAGACTAAGCTCTACTATCAGTAATACTGCCGAAAAACGTTATGAAGAATTTGCAGATAATCACCCCCAGTTTATCCAACGATTTCCGCAACACATCATTGCTTCTTATTTGGGTATTACCAAAGAAACTTTAAGCAGAATCAGAAAACAAGCGATGAAGTAGTTTTCCATTTTAAAGCTTGATTTACAGAACCGTTGATAAATGTCAACGGTTTTTTTTATCATATCTCATCGTTGCAGGGCTTGCCTATGATGCAATTTTGTATCGTTAAATCAATAATGAAAAAACATTAAATTTCAATAAAATGGAAAATACAACAAACACAGCAGCTACTCAACTTCTTCGTAATAGTTTAGATACATTTCTTGCCAAGGATATGAAAGGGTGGTCAGCGCTTTGTGCGGAGGATGTAGTTGCCGAATTTCCTTTTGCCCCAGAAGGTACGCCTGCAAGGTTTGAAGGTCGTGAAGCGCTTTATGAATACTTACGTAACTACCCAAGTTTTATAGATGTAAAATCTATCCCTACCTTAAAAATCTATGCTACTGATGATGCGAACGTTGCCATTGCTGAATGGAGTGCATCGGGTGTAGTAATTAGCAATGGTAATCCTTATGAAATGAGCTATGCCACTTTTGTAACTTTCCGTGATGGGCTTATTGTAAACTACCGTGAATACTGGAATCCGCAAGCTTTTATGAAAGCAATGAGCGGTGGTAGTTTTGCTGAATAATAGCGATATCAAGTTGAAAAGGTATGGTTTTAAACAAATTTCAAAAAGCGTTGATATATGTCAACGCTTTTTTTTATCAAATCTCATCGTTTTAGGGCTTCGTTCGGCTGCAATTTTACATCATCAAAACATATAGTTATGAAAAAGCAAACAAGTTTTTCAACAAAAGGAAGTAGTGCCGATTTAGGCCCTTTAAGTATCAGTAGAATGTTGCCCAATCGCTACGCCGACAAAGTTGGGCCTTTTGTGTTTCTGGATTATGTCGCACCTGCCATCAAAGAAATCATCACTAAAAATGGCATGGGGGCTCATCCGCATCGGGGCATTGCTACGTTGACGTATGTGCTTCAAGGTGAAGTCGAACATTTTGATAGTGCTGGGAATACTGGCAAAATATATTCGGGCGGGGCACAATGGATGAAAGCAGGCAATGGAATTATCCACGATGAGAATTTTAATTATGATAGCCAAACGGACAATAAATATATACACGGTCTTCAGTTTTGGCTCAACTTACCTGCAAAAAACAAAGCAGAAAAACCTGCCCACATAGCGATTCAAGCCAATGAAGTACCTATAAAAACATTACCTAACGAAGACGGATGGATAAAGGTAGTTGTAGGCAAGTACGAAGAATTGAGTTCAATTATTCCTAATTATTCAGCGCAGTTTTTGTATCATGTCCATTTGAATGCAGGGAAACAATTTTCGCTTGAAATAAAAGATAAAATTGAAGTTGCTGCTTTTTTACCCACGCAAAATGCGGTATTAAATGATACCGAATTTCAAAAAGGAGAGTTTGTAGAATTTGATAGAGAAGCAGGTGAAATTGAGCTAAAAAACACATCCGACGTAGCCATTGATATATTACTTTTTGGTGGTGAAGAATATACAGAGCCTATAGTAGCCGAAGGTCCTTTTGTGATGAACACCCAAGGCGAAATAGCAGATGCCTATCGGGATTTTCATGCTGGAAAATACGGAAAAATTAGATTGACAAAATAAAACGAAGACCATGAAAATACTAGCATTTGCAGGAAGTAACAGTACTGCTTTGATTAACAAAAAGGCAAATTTTTGGGGTAAACATTAAGCAATCATGACAGTATCAACAAAAAAAGTGGCATTAATAACAGGTGCAGCAACAGGTATCGGTCGTGCTATTGCCATCCGTTTAGCACAAGACGGCATTGCAGTAGCCGTTAATTTCATGGGGAACCCCCAACAAGCCGATGAATTAGTGAATGAAATCAAAGAAGCTGGGGGCTCAGCCATAAGATTTCAAGCAGATGTTAGTTCGGTAGCCGAAATCACTAAGCTATTTAATGATGTCACTACGGCATTTGGCGGTATTGATATTGTAGTAGCCAATGCTGGTATTGCGGTCATGGGTATTCCTATTGCTGATGTTACGGAAGCTGACTTCGACCGTATCAATGCGGTAAATTATAAAGGGACCTACTTTGTGTTGCAACAGGCGGCTAAACACGTTAGGAATGGTGGACGAATTATTCAGATTTCTTCCACAAGCTCACTTTATCCAGCAGCGGGTCTTGGTATTTATGCTCCTAGTAAAGCCGCTGGCAAAGTAGTTACTGAAATATTGGCACAGGAACTTGGTCATCGTCAAATTTCAGTGAATAGTGTTTTCCCTGGTCCAACAAAGACTCCTTTAATGGAAAAAGAGGTTTCAAAAGAAGAATTGGAAAGGATTGGGCAAGCAATGACCCTAGGAAGAATGGGCGAACCAGAGGACATCGCAGGTGTAGTGGCATTTCTTGCTAGTCCAGCAGGAGCTTGGGTAAATGGTCAGCAAATTATTGTAAATGGTGGTGGTAGGGTATAAGGTACTATAAACATTTCATCCCTTCGGGATTGCTCTCCGCAGTTGCTCACTTCCAAGCAAGTGACGACTATTACAAGGCTTCTAGCCCTATTGATTACCCACCAGTATATAAACAATTGATAATCAACGTGTTTATATCTAGCGAGGGACTTAAGTCCCTCGCTAGATATAAGAGTTTCCCATCCTTGTTAACGTTCATTCTCCAACAACAAGTGCGAAAGCAACGCACTATTCATCAAAAAATATGACGTGGCTGAGGCATAATTTGGCGGTGAAAACACCAGCAAAGGCGAAAAGTATATAAACAATTGATAATCAACGTGTTTATATCTAGCGAGGGACTTAAGTCCCTCGCTAGATATAAAAATCCCCCCCCCTTGTTAGCGTTCATTCTCCAACAACAAGTGCGAAAGCAACGCACCATTTATCAAAAAATGTGACGTGGAGGAGGCATAATTTGGCGGTGAAAACACCACCAAAGGCGAAAAGCATATAAACAATTGATAATCAACGTGTTTATATCTAGCGAGGGACTTAAGTCCCTCGCTAGATATAAGAGTTCCCCCCCCTTGTTAGCGTTCATTCTCCAACAACAAGTGCGAAAGCAACGCACCATTTATCAAAAAATATGATGTGGCTGAGGCATAATTTTGTGGTGAAAATACCACCAAAGGCGAAAAAACAAAAATCCTTTCTCCTAGCTAGTGAATGAATTCACCAACTAAGAAAAAGGATTAATTAATTCCCACACCTTTTCTCTAGTATTGAATAGCCACTTTTTTCATGGTCTTTTTCAAACTTTTCAGATCTGGATGCGGTGTTTTTAGGTTACTACTAGACGGTTTTGTAAAAGTTGTTTTATACTTGGCAAAGCTAATGGCAAAACTAAAATCTCCAAAAATATCATTGTTGATGCTATCTAAGGGATAAGGGGCAATCGTACTATAAACATGGCAACTGGTACAGGTATTTGTTTTCTGGACGTAGCTTTCTAAGGTTGTGTTGGCAACAGTTGGAACGCCACTCTGCATCGATGACGCATTTAATTTTCTCGGTGCATCAATCGGCGTGGTAGGGTCTTTTTGAACACTTTGTGACCATATTACATCTACTAGCTCATAATATTGCCAAACCGAATTGGGATATACTTTCTTGATATTACTTTGCATTCGTTGATTTATTGGTGCAGCATCGTTTGGATCAATAGGGTTGCTCCTAGTGATTTGGATAGGCACTGGTGCGGCCTGACTCAAATAATAAGGGGGTGATTGATTAGGAGTACACGAAACCGTCACTACCGAATCGCCTGTGGCTGTCTTTATTGTTACTTGCTTGGCCGTACAATTAGCATTGTAAAAATTATAACCATAGGGCGGACTGCCTACCGTCGTACTTGTTGGTGCATTATCTACCTGTTCAAAAGTAGCCCAAACCCATGTGGGCTGGTTGGTGGTTTTGTGTAAAATATGCAATCCTACTAGGGCTACGGTCGTTGTCCTTAATTGGTTGGTCGAAGGGTCTAGTACGGTGGCACGTGATAATTTATACCTTGCCCACTGCGGTGACTGTGGGTTGGGTACTTCCATCCAAGCTGCTTTTAATTCTATGGCACCTACTTTACTATGATAAACTCCCTGAGGGAAATTGATGGGATGCCCTGCCTTTACGGAATCGTGCTGAATGGTGGCATTATAATAGCCTTTCTGAACCACAAAATCGTAATAATCTTTATTAAGCAGAATTTCATACCAAACATTCTTGCCGTTCTGACTGCCCAGCCAACTTGGTTTTCCCTGTGGGGCTGCTTGATCTGCACTAAAGGTATTGAGCGAGTCTGAATTATCAATCTTACTGGTAAACGTTAATAATTTTGTACTCATTTTGTTCATGAGCAAGCGTTGTGTCTTGAACTTTTTCGCATATTTATCCGACACCAACGTTCCCCAAACTGGAGGTTTTACGCCTTGGTCTTGGAACAAAACTTCTCGGGGCATATACGTTTCCCATTGCACTGGTGCTAAGTCGTAAGGTGTTCCAAAACTACTACTTGCATTCACTGGCCAATTCAAGGAGATGAATTCTTGCCAAGCAAAACAATCTGCCTGTGATTGATTGTTGAATGCCTTCAAATCACCCGGTACATTATTGTTAAAATATACCTGAATGTTGTAAAGGGAACTCGTTGAATAGCAGTCGCACGAATCGGATGCCGATACAAAGGCATTTTGCTGTATTTTTTTATTATTAGACGGAATCATATTGATAAATATGATTGGAAGAATAAGTAATAGCCATACTTTCTTCATCTTTTTTATAGTCATATCAGGTAAGTTCATTTGATACAATGAGCCATTAAGAGCGTTGTGTTAGTGATATTACTTAAAACCTCACCCCAACGGCCGTTAGGGGTGAGGTTGATAACCTACAGACTAGTAACCTTCACGATAATACTACCTTCATTATCCGCAAATCCTTGTCCATAAATGCCATTCAAATCATCATTGATACATAGTAATAATTCGCCCGAAAGGTTGGATGGAATGGTCGTACCCATGCCCACAAAAAACACGGTATCCCCTACTTTCCCGATTAAAGAGCCCTCGTTTTGCCCCGGCATGGTATAACCTGCTTTGGCTGGAATATTGCTTGGCGTACCATTCGCATTATACAACTGCCCATTATTGTCTTGAGGATTGGCCGTCCATAAGCCACTCACATAAGCAATTGATAACAAGCTCGACGGCTCTACTTGTACCCCAGTGTTTTGCCATTCAATCGCCGCTTGCACCGTGATAGGTAATACCGAAAGCAATGCGGGCATGGCTTGACTAAGCACCTGTCCTTGATTGATAACATACACTCCTGTTACTCCCGCAGAGGCATTTTCACTTACAGCGACTGTCAGGTATAAGGCAAAGTTCTCACTAGGCTTGCTATTCCCCGGAACGGCATAATAAATATTATTTTGCACCGCCGTCACCGTCGCCGTTACTCCCGAGTTGGTAAAGCTGACTGTCGGATAGGTTGATGGTTCTCCTTCGGTATAAGTAATCGTGCCACAGATAAGCACCATTTGTATCGAGCTTGCTCCAATAAAAACAGTCGGAGGAATAAATGTGCTATTACTCAATAGAGAAATAGGATTATCTACTGGGTTCGGAACACTGGTATTATATACTTGGTTAAAATAGCTTTCGTAAAATAATTGAATTGGTTGTGCAAACGTATCGGCTGGGTCTGTATCCGCTACGGGGTCATATCCTGCGGGTTTTGTACCTGCATAGGCACTCGCTACGATTTGCATTTTAAAGGTAGCCGCCACCTGCGAACCCCACTCGATAGGGCTTCCATTAATGGTAATATCACTTACGGTATAGTCCTTGTCGGCAGGCACTTCATACACGGCATGCAAGATAAAATTACCGGGCAATTTTGTTCCATCCTGACTATTGAGTGTTTCTGACCCTCTTACAATCGTCCAATAAGCAGATGGGTCGTCGCCGTTGGGAGCTTCATAATTATTGCCAGCAAAATCAGGCATCTGGATGTATAACCCCGGAGGGTCTGCTAAGGTTACTACATTGGCTGCTGTTACAAAACTGTTTACAGTACCGCCAATGTTGGGGTCGCTGTTTCTATGTTTTTGTCCATACTGGGCATCACAAAGGAGGGCATTATATTGGCTTGATGGCCACGAGGTAGTACCATCAGCGTTATTGCGCTGAACGGTTGCAGCCGTAGCAAGTCCTATTTCTGTTTGCAAAGTATTGGGCGTACTGGTAAGGTGGATGGCTCCGCCTTGTGTAGCACTTGAAACAGGACCACTATTCCAAATATTAAGGGGGTTATAAACAGGCCCTTGGGTGATGGGGTCAGTGATATTAGGCACGCTTAGGTCTGCTAAAGTGATTTGTGGTTTACCTAAAATGTTTTGATACAATGCCAAAACTTTATTAGGGTCTATCAGCCACAAGCTATTCCAATATTCAGGGTTTTCGCAGGTGAAGTCTATTCTAGTAATTTTTCCAGCCGCGTTTCTAGTAACTGCCCATTCGCAATACTCATCTTGCCAACCTCTGGGGCCATAAGGGAAATACGGAACGGAATTTCCAGTATCACCACATGGATTATCCGAAATCGGCGCAGGCATCACGCCCGTATCTGCCATTTGATTCAAGCTAGCTTGCGTAGCCGTTGGGTAATTATAGGCTAATCTGCCCGGAAATGCACTCCATAGCACATTCGCGGTAGCACTGCTTGGGTTATTCTGAACAGGGTTATAATAGTTGGTCGTAGGTGGCGTATTGATTGTATTCCAAGGGTTGCTCAACATTCCTTGCTGGGTAAAACCATCAAGGTTGGCACTCCACAACTGATTCATCGCTTCCTGTTTCGCTGGATTATCTGTAAAATCTTGAATGGCAGCAGGCGTTCTAAATTGAAACCCACTCGTGGTTTGATTGATCTCAGCAACGTCTTCTTGTGTTTGTAGGGTATTTTCCATAGTTAAAAAAGTTTAAGGTTTTTTTCCGTACTCGTTTGGCTTTTCCGTAACGCCCCGTTTATTAAAGTGGCTTCTGGACTCCACAGGTTTACAAGTGAGTGGTATCATAACAGCTAGATGATGACACCATCTATTTGTTTATGAGTGCTGAATTTCCCTTGTAATATTACTTATACAAATGTATCATAGTTGGGCTCAATAAAACAGGGTATAAATATCTGTTTTATGTTGGCAAAAAGCAGGTATTTATATCTGGTTTTACTATTTTAATGCCTAAAAACGGTATTAAATGATGAAATTTTGAGGGATGGCTGTCGGATTTTGGTCTTCGGATTTCGGTCTTCGGTCTTCAGCTTTCGGTCTTCGGATTTTGGTCTTCGGATTTTGACCCCCGCTTGGCGTAGTCTTAGACTATGTCAGTGTGTACTGCAATGTTACATTGCAAAAATGCAACGCATTATTCCGCAGTCACTCACTTGGTAACGAGCGACTGCGGTGGACACAGTTGGGACGTATAAAAGGACGTATGCAATACGTCCCTACTGTGTGAATTAAGCATTTCGCCTTTGTTTTAGGCTGGAAGCCTTCTAATAGTCGTCACTCGTTGGAAGCGGGCGACTGCGGAGGGGCAGGTAGGGACATATTGCATACGTCCTTCGCAGTATAAAACAATGGGAATAAAAGGACGTATACAATACGTCCCTACTGTGTGAATTAAGCATTTCGCCTTTGTTTTTAGGCTTGAAGCCTTTTAATAGTCGTCACTCGTTGGAAGCGAGCGACTGCGGGACTCAATTCATCAGCCCACTTACACTTGCTACTTGCATCCCCAACATAAAGATTTCGTTTTGGTCAGTACTTATCGTAATCTTTACGCTTTCGTCATCACAGCGTTCTACGGTTTGGGTGAGGTATTCAGAATTTAAGTAAAAAGGCCAGACCGTGAGGTCAGGGTTATTTTGCAAGGCTTTTACTACGTTTTCATCATATTTCCCAAACACCTGTAGCTCAATAGTGATACCCATCGCTACTAACAAGCCACTATTAATATATTTTAGGATACCATTTTTTCCAAACAGCGCGTCCCATGTAACTTTGTCGCCCCCCGCAACCCATGCACTTTTATTGTGATAAGCGTAGTTAAAAGCACCACTTGTGAACCACCCCGCAGGTTTAAGGGGTATGTTGGCAGTATTATCAAAATGTAAGCGGAGGATAAACCGCTGACCATTAGCAACCCTGTTAAAGTTGAGGAAGGTTTGGTTTACCACGATACTAGGATAGGAAGGAAAAAATAAAACATCTGGTAAAGGGTAGTTATCAGAGTCGATGGTGATGTCAACCGACGAACCTGTGGCTATCGAATTCTTAACATCGCTACAGCTAGGCGTATAAATAGGTACTTCCGTAGCCGAGGGGCCTTCTATCCAATATTGCTTTTTCTTGTAATTGGTAATGGCCAAATTGTTCATCATTGATGGCTTTTGAGCTTCCAGCAAGTTCCAGTATGTCTCGCTAAAATTTGGAACATTATTCGTTTTAAAAATTAAGCCACTACCAGGAACAATATCAAGTAATGCAAACAAATCGGCATCATTATCAGGCAGGACAGACACCACTGGAAACAGCCTTAGGTTGGCAATATCCAGCGAAAGCCCCGAGGCAATGCCATCAAATATCAAATTTTCATATTCATTTTTCATCATCTGCTTAGATTAATTGTGAAATACAGCAATGCTACGCTCCCATTTGGTTGATAAAGCAAAGAGGCAAGTTTAACGACTATTACACCCTTTGTTCAACTTGCCTGCATCAGCCGCCACTGATGCAGGAAGTTTTGGTTATTGATGTAAGTGTGTCTTTAAACTGGCCTCGGTTTCCTACAACCTTAGATTAATCTTGAGTGGCTAACACCACCCATCGCAAAGCTGGTAGGAATAACACCCATACCGAAAATTTGTAGGCTACCCGGATTACAACCGATAGTAGTAGTAATGGTTTGGTCGGCATTATACGAATGACTTTGTGTGGCAATTGAATTAGATGACGACGTATAGAACGGCCATACGTTGGTCTGACTACTTTTTTGAATCTGTTGGAAATCGTATTCAGAATAAGAAGCATACGATGTTGTAGTGATGGTATAGCCATTTACTAACAATACCTGATTCGAAACATTTTGGCATGACCCACTAGGGCCGAATACTTGATCCCAAGCATCCTGTCCACCAGTCCATTTGCTTGGATTTTTGTATTGATCAGTAAAGAAACCTTGTGTAAACCAACCACCTGCACGTACTTGCAAATAGGCATATTTATTAAGGGTAATGGTCACAGTAATTCTCGAAGACGATGCTTTCTCGTTTAATTCTGTAGAAACAGAACTCGACGATGTTCCCCAGAAACCTACACCTGCTGAGCTAGTACTTTTAGCCCACGACGAGCTAATATCGCTATTAGCGGTGGCAGAATCAAAATAAATAGTTGCCGACGACCCCGCATTTACCTGATTATACAAATCAGCAAAGGCTGGTGCATAGATAGGGTCGGTGCCAATATTGCCATCCACCCAATATTTAGGGTTGAAATAATTATTTTCAGCAAGCTTACTCAAAAAGCTAGGTTTGGCATCACTGATGACAATCTGCATATTACCATTTAACCCATTAATAGGGTTGTTGGTGTACAACGTTGCGACAGATTCAGGCGGAATGCCATCCACAAAATTATAGACGCCTTCAGGAGTGGTTTGCACTGGCAAAACACCTTGAATCATTTGAAATTGTTGATTGCTTATGTGCAATGCATCACAGAGGGCATTGTAAAGACCTGCTGTTGAATTCGGAAGAGATGGTTGTTGGCTCATGAGATTGTGTTGTTTTTGATAGTTATTTTTCTAGTCATAAGGTTTGTCTAGGTACCTCGTTTGATAAAGGGGTTGCTGAACTCCCCTTGTAATATTACCATACAAACTTACTATCATTATATTCACCAAAACAGCATATAAATACCTGATTTATGAAGGAACGAATAGGTATAAATATCTATTTTTTGTATTTTAATGAATAAAAAACGTATTAAGTGCTGAAATACCAAGCATATAGTATAGGAATGGGGACGGTCGGTAGCATAAAACAATGGGAATAAAAGGACGTATGCAATACGTCCCTACCGAGTGAATTACAGTCATCTCCACCAATAAAACAGAAGGTACAAAAACAAGAATTTGTTTTAGGCTGGAAGCCTTAGTATAGTCGTCACTGGTTAGAAACGAGCGACTGCGGGGGGAATTGTAGGGACGTATTGCATACGTCCTTCGCAGCATAAACAAATGGGAATAAAAGGACGTATGCAATACGTCTCTACCGAGTGAATTACTGTCATCTCCACCAATAAAACAGAAGATACAAAACAAGAATTTGTTTTAGGCTGGAAGCCTTAGGATATACGTCACTGGTTGAAACGAGCAACTGCGGGAAACTACGATTCGATGGGGAATTTTTACTAAAATGTTATTAACTTCAAAACAATAACTACGTTTGGTACTGATTATTCAACATTAGCATTAATCGTTGATGAAATACACAACATAATAGCATGAAATTTAAAACGAACCCTGAGATTTTTCAAAGAATTAATAATATTAATTCTGAATTTTACAAAGACATTTCTATTTCAGAAGAACTACTCCTTTTTGAAGGTTTTAGAAGAATGTATGAAGTAAATGTTAAAATCAATAATATGCTTCAGGAGGAAATTTATACGCTGGCTACAATTAACAGATTAATACCTGATGATATAAAAGAAAAAATAAGTGACATCATCTTTGAGAATGATAGAGCTAGAAGTAGTGAAGGTAAAAGCATTATGGCTGGCACTGGTGTTTTTGGTCATTCAATGGCACACATGTATCTAACTTGGGAGATGTTTAGTGAAAATGATTTTGTAAAGGAATTGCATCCAATGAATCCATACCATTTTTTTGTAAGAATGTTTGAACGAGGCATACGAATAGATAAAGAGCATAAATTTTATAACTTACTGGTAACTTTTTTTTCCTCATATAGTTTAGCCAAATTGCAATCGAAAGAAATTTACCAAGAAACACCTTATTTAGTATCAACAGATGACGAATATTTAGATAAAATAAATGCCGTTTATGCTGAGTATAAGGTATTACCGACTTGGCTTGAAAAAGATAACAAAAGAGGATACGTTATTTAAATTATTGATTATCAATTTATTGCAAAATACACAATCAAAGGCGTTTTTGTTTTTTTAGGCTGGAAGCCTTAGAATAGGCGTCACTCGTTAGAAACGAGCGACTGCGGGGAGTGACACAGCAATTTTTATAAAAGAAAAGCGTTGTTTATATTGTGTTATTTATAATTAGCCGTAATTTTGTATAATGATTTACCCAACAGATAAGACTATGAACCTTTTTTTTACATATACAAAAGAGGAAATAGATAAAATCGGGAATACTATTATATACCTTTCTGAGAAAATCCCTCTCCTTTCAAAAACTAAAGCACTCAAACTCATTTACTTGATTGAAGAAACATCAGTTAAAAAATTTGGACTTCCGATTTTGAACTTAAAGTTTTTTGTTTGGATGTATGGGCCAGTTACAAAGGATATTTTCATTGATTTGTCATCCAATCCTATTCTTTTAAACGAGTATATTAAAAGGGAAGAGAGAGACGGGAATAGCTATATTTCCCCGAATAAAGCGTTCTCTGATGATGAGTTTTCTGACAACGAAATGGCTGTGATAGATTTAGTGATAGACACTTTCAAAAACTACACTGCCGAACAATTAGTGAAACTCACCCATAGAGAGCACTCGCTGTGGTATAAAACTGCCAAAGAAAATAATGTATTAGATTTGCTTGAGAATAAGCAACTTAATAATACTGAGATTGAGATTGATTTTTCAAGATTGTTGGAAGGGGATGACTACAAAAAAGAAATATACCTGCAACATCGGGAGTTTTTAAATGTTTCTCGTTCATTAAAACTATAAACTGGTGTTTACTGAAGGCAATATTTTACTTTATACCCCTTTTTATTTTAGAAATGGGGCTCCTGCAAAAACTAAATACTTTATTGTTATAAAGGTCATTAATGACACAGCCGTACTAGCAAGCCTGCCTAGTAGCCAAGACTATGTTCCTGCTTATATTGACTTAACCAATACTGATTGTTGTATTGAAATAATAGAGGCTAACTTTAATTGCTATTTTTTTCCTGCAGGAAACCCTATAGCTACCAACGGTTGGGCTTTCTCTAAACATACATTTGTATATGGAAATCAACTTGATGATTTTGAAACAACGACTCTTCTTGACATTTATCCTATTGAAAACATAGATTATAAAATTATTGGGCAACTCAAGGATGATATTTTAGCTCAGATAATAACTTGCTTTAAAAATTCTAGTACAGTGAAACGTAAGTATAAGAGACTTCTTTAGGCTATTAGCATTTGATATTTTCGCTACCTTTAATTGAATTATCGTGATTTATACTCATGGCATGGCTGCCAATTGGGGAAGCCATGCCATGAGTAATTTGTTTTAGGCTGGAAGGCATGGGATGGTCGTCACTCGTTTAAAACGAGCGACTGTGCTTAATTCATCTTAAAATTTTCTGGTAAAGTAAACCTTAGATTTAAACTTGAATAAAACCCTGATTTGCTATTTGCACTACCAAGGTCGTGCCAATTGATACCTGCATTTACTACTAGCCATATTCCATCTCTTATATTAAACTCTCCGCCCGTATTCAAAAAGGCATCTCTTTTATCATTTAAACTAATGAATTTGTACTGCCCTTCAATAAACCCTTTAACACGGTTTGAGCCAAAATATAAACGAGAAGATGCTGAAAAGGTATTGTATTCATAATTCACCGTTTTATCCGTCTGTTTATTTAAACTATCAGCATACATATATGAATAGTTTATACCCACTAACAATTGCCCCCATTTTTTAACTGGTACAGCCCAAGTACCCCAAGCAGCGTGCTTTTTTGTTTGTATATTTTTAATTAAACTATCTGGCGAAGCACCTAAATAGGCATAGGCAAATTCCAGTTTTTCTTTATTCCAGTTATTTTTCTTATAATCTTCTTTAAATTTTGGAATATCTTTAATGTAGGTGGATAATAACTTCTCATCTTCAAGCTTTTTCTTTTTAGCTTTATCAATGTATTGCTCCATTTCCTTGTTTAAAGCTTCATCCATGGCAACCTCTTGAATGGTTTTATTCTTGTCTTTTAAAAATTGTTCTTTCGCTTTATTTTCAATGTCAACTTCTAAGGCAAGACTATTCTTAAGTAAATCTATATAAACCTCATCATTTTTTAAATCACCTTTATCAATGATGGTAATTCTAGCTCCAATGGCTAAGTTTGAATACTTTTGGTTGTTTACAGTACTTGTATTTGTTCCTAATGACAATCGAAGGTTATACCAAAATTGATTCTGTTGATAATCATGAAGAGTAAGAGAGTTATTTTTAGCCAATAAAAATGGTGATAACTCAAGTGCAAACGATTTAGGAACAATAATAGACGAGCCATTATAAAATTCTGATGTCAAAATAGATAAGGCTTTTACATCGGTAGGTCGTAATATATCACTTGGAGAATTTCCCAAGACATTAAATGCGGGCAAATCAGGGACAGCAAAATTTACTTTTATAAATTTCTGAAATATAGAATCCGCTTCAGCCTTTTTAACTTTTCTCAAAGAATCCTCTTTAGTTTGAGAAATGCTAATAGTTGGCAAAGCAAGCATCATCAAAAGTAATAGCTTATTTTTCATCACATTATTTGGTTTAGCTTTCAAATAAGTATTATATATATCTGTGACAATTGACTATTACCCGTTATTGCTCCTTTATCAACAGCCTCATCAATCATTTTTCCATTTTGAAAAACAGCTACACTGATGGTGTATTCTTTAGATATATCTGTATCCAACCCTACAAATCTTGTTCTTACATCTATTATTCTACCAACATTCTTTGCTACTGGCAAAGGCAGTGAATAAGTATCATCAAATGGATTTTGGTTATTCCCATCTTTCTTTTCTAGTATTTGGTTACTCTGGGCTTCCCAAAGCACGTACTGATACGAGGCTATAATCAAACCTTCAAAGGTTATTTTAACAGCGACCATTTGTCCTGCAGGGTCAATTTTAACTTTCTTTACCATCGTCTTATAGTTTAGATTTTATATTCTAAAAAGTATGTCTCAAAAGTATTAAAACTCATAATTGAACCTTAAAAATTATTAAGCTTTCCATTAAAAAACTTATTATACGGCAGGACTGTAACCCCAACAAACGGTAGGGACGTATTGCATACGTCCTTTATCGTAATATAAACCAATACAGCATTAGGACGTATGCAATACGTCCCTACCAAGTGAATTCCTGCTATCTCCACCAATAATTCAAAAACTCTTCCTTAATTTTGTTTTCGATACTAATATTTAACTGATGGAAGACAAAGATTTTGTACCCGCCATGCTTACTGCACAATGGAAGACCCTCCAACGGGGCCGTAATGCAAAATTCAGGTCGGGGCGGTTCCGCGATTCGATGATGAAGCATTTATCCCTGCAAGCATCTCAGGTGAATACTTTCTATGCCATCATCAATGGTAAGAAGACTGTAGAAACGGGATATATTAAATATGCGATGGATTTAATGAAGAACTGTTTGTTGATAAAATAGGTGGTTGGTTTGCTATCTAATCCGTGTTCGTAGATTCTCCTACGAACTGATAACGATAACTTTTGTAGCACGAGTTTTCAACTCGTGAAATCATGCACGAGTTGGAAACTCGTGCTACAACGCCTCTGGTCGTACATTATCCTACGAACTAATAACGATAACCTTTGTAGCACGAGTTTTCAACTCGTGAAATCATGCACGAGTTGGAAACTCGTGCTACAAGCATTTATTCTTACCACCGAAAGCTCAAAAATGATACGCCCTGTCTAGGCAATTTCATTTTGATGAGGGCTTGTCCGTTTTTAGTATTAATCCATTCTGGCGAGGTTAGCAATTGCAATTGCCCTGCTTTTTCTAATACCTTGATTTGCTCGGCTGTAGGCTGTTTTGGCGACCCCATGCTTTTCCAAACTTCATATGCATTGCTGTTTTCTTTGTCAATACGATAGTGAAATAGCTGTACCTTTAGGGCTGGCAAACCTTTTACCGTCACCTCCACCCTAGCATCTGCCACTGGAACATTGTCGTCATGATAATTCCAGACCATCACGCCTGCCGAATTGGTACTTTTTGAAGCCAACGCATTGATATCGGCCTCACCACGCACACTTTCGTCACGTACTTTTTTGAAATCATAAGCCAAATTTTGCGTAACCTCTACCCTATTGCCTTCCATCATGCCAAACATACGGAACACATTCAGCACAGGTTTATCCACGCCGTTGGTCGCTAAATCACGGAAACCACGGAACCATGCTTGGTCTTCAAACTCGAATGCCCATGTTACAGCCCCCAAAAGGTTTACGCCTCTGGCCTCCGCCAATTCGTATTTTCTGGCAAATGATGCCGCCGTATAGCTTGAATACATCGTACTGTTACGGTAGGCATTTTGCGGGTTTAGGTCTTCAGAACAAGCCGCACAGCCCTCTGGGTCAGACTCGCCAATGATGATTGGGAGTTTTTTCAAGCTTGGATACGATGCCACAATCTCAAAGCCTTTGTCAAGGTCTCGCAATTGAGTACCCATGTTCATTTGTACATGACCGTCCACTACTTTCGGTCCGCCTTTGGCATGATAAGTTATGAAATCCAAGGGCGAACCCGTTTTGCCTGTTACGTAGTTTTTACCTTTGGTTACGTGGTCGAGGAAGGTTTTTAAGAAGGTCGCCGACTTGTCCCACCCTGGCCCCGTTACTTCTGGCCCACCGATTTTGGCAGATGGCAAAGCACGTTTTACAGCATCAGCCGAATAGTCGTACAGCTTGATATATTCTTCGGTTGTGCCTTTCCAGTAGCCAATGTTGGGTTCGTTCCAAAGCTCCCAATACCAGCTTTCTACCTCTTTCTGACCATATTTTGCTACCGAATGTTTTACCCATTGATACACCAATTCAGCCCATTTGTTATAGTCTTTTGGCGGATATGCCCAGCCCGTATAGATGTCGTTGTAGTTATCTCCCGGCTTCCAGTGGTGACGATAAGGCGTTGGGTGGCTCGACAATGCCTCTGGCATAAAGCCTATCTGGGCGATGGGTCTCATGCCACGTTCGATGAAAGTATCAAAGATTTTATCGACAATCGTCCAGTCGTAAATAGGATTTCCGTTCGCATCTTCTGTGTAAGCATTGGTAGAACCCCACTTCAACGCCGCCGTGCCGTCGCCTGTTACGAGCAAGCTGTGTACCCTGACATAGACTGGTATTTTACTAAGTTGCGAGATTTCAGTCAGCAATTTCTTGCCGTCTTTCATATAAGTATAGTTGGGTTCGTCATAGCCAAACCAAGCCCAAATGGGTTTCATGGGCGCTTTGGTCTTGGCTAAATCCACCTGAATAGCCACAGGGGACTGTTCCTGAGCCAAGGCTGGGACAGACATTCCCACAGATTGGGCTACCAACAATAGCAATAATGATGTTTTTCTTAAGAGCATAGTTATTGATTTAAAAATGTTAATATTTTAATGATATGGTTTATTGTTAATATGCTGAAAAACGATTTACCTGTCCCTATATCCCTAGCGAGGGACTTAAGTCCCTCGCTAGGGATAAGAGATGTTGGTAATTATACACACATCCCCACAGATTGGGCTGCCAACAATAGCAATAATGATGTTTTTCTTAAGAGCATAGTTATTGATTTAAAAATGTTAATATTTTAATGATATGGTTTATGTATTTATTACGCCGAAAAACGATTTACCTGTCCCTATATCCCTAGCGAGGGACTTAAGTCCCTCGCTAGGGATAAGAGATGTTAGTAATTATCTTCTTAAAAATGTCAATAAACTAACGCAACTATCTATACGAATATATCCAAATAATGTACCTCCTCTGAAATAGGCATAATGCCATGTTTTTGCAGACAGTTGAAATATAGGCTATCCCCTGTTTTGAGGTGATAGTCGATTTCGCCTACCGTCATCTTCATTTCGCCACTGATGATATAAATAAACTCCTCGCCTTCGTGGTGCAATAGGTGCGGTTTTACCTCGCCTTTTCTAGCCACAAACAGCATCGGTTGCATTTTCTTTTGGTGATATTCCTGTCCGAAGGGATAAAAGAAATAGCCCTTGTCGGTTTGTCTGAGGTTGTCCTCCGCCTTTTGTTTGGTCGTGAGGATGGCATTCAAAAACGCCTCTGTTTCTAGCAGACTAGAAATATTAGTCCCCAACGTATTGGCAATTTTGATGAGTGCCGCCACAGAAGGAATCGTTTTATTGTTCTCGATTTTCGAGATCATACTTTTCGACAATTCGCTTCCATCCGCTACCTCCTGCAAGGTTCTTTTTTGGTTAGTTCTTAATATCCGAATGCGGTCTCCGATATTAATATTTTGGGGTTCATCTGTCGCCATATATTCAATATTGAACACTTTGTTTTATGCTGTTTACCATTATTCAACAAAGTTGAATACAAATGTAAGCGTTATAATTGATTTTGCAAGTTGTTTGTAGAATATTTGTGAACCAGTTTTGAGTTAGTGAATGAGTGAGTTGTGAGTTAGTGAATTGTGTTTGAGTGAGTTGTGAATGAGTGATTGAGTGGGTTGTGAGTTAGTGGATAATAGTGGATAATATTTCCTTGTTGACTGCTACACGCAGTCGCTCGTTTCTAACGAGTGACGACTATTACAAGGCTTCCAGCCGAAAAACAAACCTAGGGTTATGAACAAAAAGTATCGCAAAACTACTTATTTTTTTTAAGGTAGTTTTATGTTATTTACTGAATGAGCTTTGTATATTTAGCATTTATTGTATTGCGCGTTTACCTACAAAGGCGAAAATATCCCTACAAGTCATCGAAAAACTAAGACTTTATCACAACAAAAACTCTTTAACAAAATCATCATAAAGCACTATGAAAATCATAAAAACTTGCTTCGCTATTAGCATATTGATTGTCCTATTTTCGTCAACAAGGGCATGGGCACAACATAAAAATCTTATGGTACGTATGGCAAAAATTGAAGTAGATTCTGCTCAATTAGAAAACTATAAGGCTATTCTAAAGACCGAAATCGAAACGTCTGTACGGGTGGAATCGGGAGTTTTGAGTTTGAATGCCGTAGCCGATAAAAACAATCCTACGCATATTACTATTTTAGAGGTTTATGCCAACGTGGAGGCATACAAGGCACATATCGAAACTCCACATTTTAAAATATACAAGACTTCAACAAAAGAGATGGTGAAGTCACTACAGCTTATCGAACTCGACCCTATTATGTTGGCTAATAAGCTTAAGAATCCGTAGCATTCCTAGCGAGGGACTTAAGTCCTACCAATTAGCCACATATCCATAAGTACTTGATAATCCATTTTTTATCCCTAGCGAGGGACTTAAGTCCCTCGCTAGGGATAAAAAATGGCTATGACAAAAGGACGATTTAAACCCATTTTATCAATAATCACACTTTCATGCTCATTATTAGCAATACCGACAAGAAACACCTCCTTTATCATCCAACTACTCCACACCACTATTCCATATCTTGAGTGACAAAGCAATATACTTTTGAACGTATTCCTCTAAAATATCCGTCTTGTGCGTATATTCTCTATTATTCCCTTTTAGGTATATGCTTTTAGGCAATATTTTGTATCAAAATACCCAATATTAGCAGGTATAAATACCTGATTTTGTTATACTTACCCGCAATTCTCTTGCATATAAGTTGCTTTTATGACAATCATCATTTATCTTTGGTTAGCTTTATCTATCTATGATAGATTCTTTGTTCTTTTAAATTGCTTGACTATACGTTTTTATGATTATTTCAAACAAACAAATAAGGCTATGCAACGAACAGCTCAACAATTCGAACTTATAATACCCCAATATCAATTCATTTTTGGGGAGAATTTAGCACATAATTCCCTACTGTTAGAAGCCATCAAGCAAGAAATGCCTAACAATGCCAAGGCACATTTTTTTGTCGTTAAAAGATAGTACTAACACACCATCATGCTATTTCTTAGCAACCAATTAGCGTAATCTTTAGGCGGTGAATTAATTCACTGCCAAAGGATTACGCAAACCTGGCGCTTGGGCACTATCAATAGTGTATTCCTTCGAGATTCTCCGCTCACCCGCTGACTCTCAGAATAAGCAAGAATCACCACTTATTTCAAATTCAACATCCGATTATACAATCGCCAATCATGGTGGCCCTTTCGTTGGTGATAGTTTGCTATCCATCTTTCAAATACCTTGCTGGCGGTATCCTTTATTTTCTGGTTAAGTGCCAAGGTTTCAGTCGCTAGCTTTTCCTTACTTTTCTTGGGGTCTATCAACACGATACGACACTGCTCTATGACATATGCCTTGAATTTCTCGTGTTGAATCATACCGTTTTCCATAAAACGTACATAGTGGTGTTCGCAAATACAGTTAATTTCATAAGGTGTTTTCATCGTGTTTGAGGGGGTTATGGTGGTGTTATAAATGATGTGGTTATGTAATATTTATTGATAGCTGATGGGTATATTTATTGTTGAAGGGGTGTAAAGGGGCTGTCCAAAAAGTTTTTACGACCAAATATTATTCTGCGAAAGACCGAGCGTCGGTCGCCTCATCCCCAACCCCTTCTCCTTCAGAGAAGGGGCTTTTTGAGCTCAAAAGCTCCCCTCTCTGAAGGAGAGGGGTTGGGGGTGAGGTTTAAAACCAAAGAATATTTGGCAATGGTTTCCTTTGGACAGCCTCTATTTGAGTGAACATAAACTTAAAGTCAAGCCATCAATATCCCTTTTGCTACTTCCGCTATAAACCGATTATAGGCTATGTTTTTAGCCATCAGCACCAGTTCCTGATGAGTAGCGTTTGTATATTTCCTTTGTAGTTTTTGAAACAACTCTTTCTTCTCATTCGCTTCCATTTTCCAGATACCAAACCGCTCAAGGTCGTCGTAGAGGCTGGAGGCTACCTGTACTTCAAAGTCGGGATGTGTGCGTTTGATGTCGGCATATTGTTGGGCTACCTGCCTACACAGTTCCTTTTCTTCGGCTTCCGTAGGGGGTATTTTCACGTTTTCTTTGGCTTGCTCAAGGGCAGTATATTGTTTCATGACGGGCTGTTTTTTATCAGCTATCCATCTACGAAGCCACTGCACAAAGTTGGAGGAGGAAAAGAATACCTTGCCATCAGTCGAAAACTCACCATTGAGTCCCGCCTTTAATGCCAAATGAATTTCAGTTGGTGTAAGTCCCTGATACTCTCGTAAATCATTTATGATCAATCTAATTTCAGCCTTCAATTCATCTCCTTGCGACTGGCTATATCCTAGTCTCATTTTGGCGGTAAAAATAACTTCGCCTGCTAACTTAGTAACCTCCGCGTTGGTCATCTGCCCAATGCGTGTGCCGTGGGTTGCTTTCACAATTTCGTGCTGGCGTTCAGTTAGCTTTTCAAGGGCCACCGTAGGCACACCAGCTTGCAGTATTTTTTGGCTTAGTTGAATGGTATTCATCGCTTGATTTAATAATATTTTCTTTAAAAAGAACCTTTGCCAACCTCAATCCAGAAGGGATGGTATATTTATAGAAAAAACAAATAACACCATTCTAAGCTGTGCGACTCCTACGGGGTCGAATTAGTGCGTGTTGGCATCTTTGATGCTATAAATATTTCATCCCTTCGGGATTATTATCGTGCTTTGGCTTAATATAACTTATTGACAGAGAGTGCTTTCCTATTAGCAGGTGACTTAAGTCCTATCGATTACCCACATCTTTTAAAACGTTGAAATGGAAATGTAATTATTGATCAAATTAGCTTAAATGTACATAAATAGTCTTTAAAACCAAGCGTTGAAGCCCTTATCTCTAGCGAGGGACTTAAGTCCCTCGCTAGAGATAAGTATCTGATTATTAATAATTTACAAACTTGTGGGTAATCAGTAGGACTTAAGTCACCCGCTAATAGGAAGAATTATACCTTCCACCCTACCCCGACTCCTCGCTAAGCTCAAAAATCGCCTGATTGATTGCATCATAATTATGTTGAATTTTCCCTTTTTGGGGCATCGGCCCATGCCTACCTCGGTTTTGACATTGAATCCTAATCCAATTCAAAAAATGCCGTTTATGGTCCGACTCGCTTGAAATTCTTTTATCAGTGGCACGGGTTTCGATAAAAAAGTTTTCCAACAATTGGTAATAATCTCCCTCATTGATATTATTTTTCCTTTTCGCCGACTCTTTCAGCAAGGCAGCATTGCGCATATTGGCCTCAATCTCCTCCAAGGTCGTCTGCGGTGCCGTCGCCACCCCCTCTTTAATTTCTTTTTGTTCTTCTTTTACAAAATCAGGTACTTCATTTTCAACAACATCATCATTTGTTGTTGTTATTGTTGTTGTTGTTTTTACTGTTTCTAAGTTTTCTAAGTTTTTATTAGTTTTATTATACTCGCTTTGCTCCTGCAGTGCTGTGGTAGTTGCTTCTGTCGTGCTGTGGTAGGTGCTTCTGCTGTGCTGTGGTAAGTGCTCCTGCAGTGCTGTGGCATTTTTTACCAAAGCAATTATGTTGGCAGTATACTGGTTTGTAGATTTCCGACACATGTTTATAAAGCCAAAACCAATCAATTCTTCTAGCGTTTTTGTGTACGTTTTATAAGAGGTCATTCCTAAATAGTGCATGGCTTCGTCGCTAGGCAAGGCATAACAATCGGCCCAACCTAGACGATTGCATTTTTCAACACACCAGAAATATAAAGCATGATGATGAGGTTTGACAATTTCAATATTGTTTCCGCACCACTCATACCATTTTTTTGTTAATTCATAACCACTCATTTGTCAACGTTGTTTTATATACGTTTGAAGAAATATTTAATAATGTACTACCCTGATTCGCTGTCAACAAAGCTAACCGTTAGAAAATATGTTTTGGTGGGGTTAAATCCTAGTGATTACCAATAAGTTGATAATTTATTAATAATCAGATACTTATCTCTAGCGAGGGACTTAAGTCCCTCGCTAGAGATAAGGGCTTCAACGCTCGGTTTGAAAGACGATTTAAGCCCAATTCAACCAATTTTATTAATAAACACATCCTCATTTTATTTTTTTAAAGATGTGGGTAATCAGTAGGTTTAAAACCCACTGATTACCCCATTTTTATAAGTATTTGATAATCTTACCCTATCGAGAAACTTAAGTCCTACTGATTACCAATAAGTTTATAAATTATTAATAATCAAATACTTATCTCTAGCGAGGGGCTTAAGTCCCTCGCTAGAGATGAGGGCTTCAACGCTTGGTTTTAAAGACGATTTAAGCCCAATTCAACCCATTTTATCAATAACCTCATCCTCATTTAAAATTAGCTACTCGCTCATCTGTTTTTCGGCTTGAAGCCTTTTAATAGTCGTCACTCGCTTGAAGCGAGCGACTGCCTTCTACCTTAAACTCCTTGGAAGGCACAAATTTCACAATCGTCCGTTCGGGTAGTTCGACTATTTCCTTCGACTGTATCTTCCTCAATACCTTCGCCTTACGTGTCACCGACTTGAATGTTCCGAATCTTCTGATGGTTATCTGGTTGCCCGACGATACTTGTTGCATTACCTCGCTTTTGAATGCCTCGATAATCTCTGAGACTAGCCCTTCAGCGTGATGTGTTTTTACAGCAATTGCTTCGATTAATGCTTGTTTGGTCATAGTTGTTAGCTTTCTGATTTCTGATGTTAGTTAGGCTTTGATTTTAGTAATTTAATTATCTGACGACCCAAAGCCAAAAGCTAATACCTAAAATCCGACATCCGAAAGCCGATATCCGACGCCCCAAACCCAATATCCGAAAGCCTAGTCCCCTTAACCACCTCAAGGGTTTTTAGTGCCGCACTTAGGATACTCCTATTACTTTTATAAATCCTCAAGTGTTGAGCATCCTCCGCATTCACCAGCTCCAACTGCTTGATAGCATACCTCAATGCCTTCATTTTCTTTTTGATGATGCGTTTTTTGTCAGTCTTATCTTTCTCAAACACCTTCACCATCTTTTGTTTCATCGCCTCAACATTGGTAGGTTCATGCACACGCTTGCAGGTGGGACAAACAAAACTTTCAGCACCCCATTTCACCCGACTGTCGGTTAGCTTTACCAAGGCTTGTTGTTCTCCTTCCAAAGCTTTATTCAGTCTCTTTAGCTCTGTATTCCTTTGGATGATCTGTTCCTGCAAGTATGCACATTGATATGCTTGTTCTGTCAACTGGAGCTTTATTGCTGCTATATTTCTAGCACGTTGCAGGGCATCGTCTTTAACATCATTTTCTTTTTGACGATTCCCCAACGTTGCGTCATCCTCCTCACGTTTTTCATTGTCATAACGTTTAAGTACATTCATTTGCTCATCCATTGCTAATCCACTCTCCACCGCCACGCTCAATACTCCAGATGCGCTGTTCGACTCGCAGATACCTTTCCCAGACAACATAATACAGGTATCGGAGGTAGTTTTATCAGTAAAAAGGTGTGCATTTTTCCCTGAGCCATTGCTATTTTCAAGGCTTAATTCTTCTAAAATTACTTTCATTAGGACGGCGTTTAAAAATTAACGGTTTTAATTATACGAGACTTTAGTCATTGAGTGATTGAATGAATGAGTGATTTAGTGGTTAGGTTTTTTATTTTGCCCCTAGTACCTCCAGTGAGAAAAATCAACATCTCCTCGCCAGAGATACATAGGGGACTACTTTTAATATCGGTGTAAAAGAATCATTAAAAATCCCTTACTCTTAGCGGGTGACTTAAGTCCTATTGATTACCCATAAGTTTGTAAATTATTAATAATCAGATACTTATCTCTAGCGAGGGACTTAAGTCCCTCGCTAGAGATGAGGGCTTCAACGCTTGGTTTTAAAGACTATTTATGTACATTTAAACCAATTTTATCAATAACCACATTTCCATTTCTACTTTTTAAAAGATGCGGGTAATCAGTAGGACTTAAGTCACCCACTAAGAGAAAGGTTAGGTGCTGAACATTGGTTTTTCATAAACTTATATCTTTTGCCCCTAGTACCTCCAGCGAGAAAATCAACATCTCCTCGCCAGAGATACGTAGGGGGCTACTTTAGTGTCGGTATAGGCATAAAAGGTCGCATCTCTCGTTATGTTCCAGAGATGAGGCAATAATTGGTTTGTGTAAGAGATTTTCTAACACAAACCAACAGGTATTCAATAATAAGAAAAAGGTGTACTACTGGTTTTAAAATTGAGTATAGGTGATTCAACAGGTGTAAAAGATTTTCATTAAAAGGCTAAGAACCAATTCGTTTATAGACCATAGGTGTAACTATAAAAAATTAATCAACATAAAGCCCCCAAGGGGCATTTGACCTCCCATTGAAAGAGAAGAAGGCGCGTATGATATATCGACGGTCGTCGATACAGGTGAAGTAGCACGCAATGCAATATTGAGGAAACAAATTCCTTTGGGCGTATTAATGATAAAGAAAAACAAATCATAGATAATTAAAAAGATTTAGTGCTTGTTCATGCCTCTTCCATGAAGGTTTGCTCTTAAACCTCCTTTAAAAAAACTTCAACAAAACTTGTTTCTATTAAATACTTTTTCGTTACTTTGTTTATTATTAATACAAATATAGGAATAAATGTTTCAAAAAACTAATATTTTGAAACAAATTATTGAAAATTTCTGAAACATTTTTGAAACAAATTATAATTTCGTGAACATCAAGGAATTAAGAATCCAGTTTGGTTTATCCCAACAAGAGCTTGCCGAAAAAGTAGGTATTCCCAGAGGTCGTATCAATGGTTGGGAACAACGTGGCTCTAAACCCAAGGTGGATGATCATAAAAAATTGGAAGATTTTTTCATCCATCTCTCCAAACAAAAGCTTACGGATATTCAAAAAGAGGAAGCCGAAATCATTGGTAATCTTGAGGGCCTGCTTGAGTCTGAGAATGTATATAAAACAAAATCTGGCAACGAGTTTGTTGATATTGGCAATGGGAAAATTCAAATGAATATCCCCTTGGTAGAACACTATGCCTATGCGGGATACCTTACAGGCTGGGGCGATTCTGTCTTTTTAGAAGAATTACCCAAGCATTCTATCATAGTTGATAAACATTATAGGGGTATCTACAGGGCATTTCAGGTTCGGGGCGATAGCATGGATAATAATTCTAGGGATTCTATCTGTTCGGGGGATGTGGTAGTGGGCAGGAGTGTCGATAAAAAATACTGGAAGAATAAGTTTTACCTTCATAAATGGGAGGATTATGTTATTATTCACGAAGGGGGCATTCTGGTAAAACGAATCACTGACCATTGGGTAGAACAGGGTATTATTATATGTATGTCGCTGAATACGGATAAATCTACGTATCCTAACCTCGAATTGCACCTTTCTGAGGTGTATGAGATTTATAATGTAGTGGAGGTTTCCAGAAAACGAGGGTGATTATCATAGTAGGGACGTATTGCATACGTCCACGATGTACGTCCCCTATTGTTCTGCGATATGTCCGAATGCAATTCAGCCCTACGATTAATAACACAAAGTAGGGACGTATTGCATACGTCCACGATGTATGTCCCCTATTGTTCTGCGACATGGCTGAATACAATTCAGCCCTACAATTAATACCACAAAGGGACGTATTGCATACGTCCACGATGTACGTCCTCTATCGTTCTGCGACATGGCCGAATGAAATTCAGCCCTACGTTTTAGGAAATCCCATTAGAATAAATATTTTTTTCAAAAACACTTTGAAACACAAAGTACTTTATACTATCTTTGAGCAACGATTTATTACTTAACTACTTTACAATCATCATGACACAGACAAACGATTTAACAAAACCATCGATTCATCCAATTGCATTATGGAAATTAATGTCACTAGGAGCAGTAATCGCTTTAGCACTGATTATCATTTTCTTGATTCCAACACCTCCTAACCATAGCTATCCAAAATATTGGATGGTACGCCCCCTCATCATCGTCCCCTTTGCTGGAGCAATGGGTGGTTTATGTTTTTACATTTTAGATTTCCTTCGTATTCAGGGCGGTTGGAAAAAAATAGTAGCCAACGTCCTCAGCTTTTTTATTTGCTTGGTCGGACTATGGCTTGGTTTTGTCTTAGGATTAGACGGCACCCTCTGGGATTAATCCAACAGGAATTTATAACCAACATCAGCCTAAAAACCCTTAAAAAGGACATCCTTGTTATGCTAAGATAAATTAATTTTCTTCACAGGGATGAGCTAAAGGGGAAGTAAATGACGAAAAATCTAACACTTTTTACATGTACAAAATATTATTACTATTAAAACATTTTTTTTTATAGAATTACTAAAAAAAAATAGATAAACTTTTGTTATTTAATTTCTATTGTACTAATTTTGGAGAATAGGTGTAGAACTATTAATCAAATAGCTCAGACGATTTTCGTCTGAGTTATTTTCTTTTAGGGCTATCCCATATTTTTTACATCTTAATCTACTTGTTTTCGAGCATTATTTAGTTGACACCCTATTAATCTACCATGAATAAATTACCGAAGAAATACATTTTTATAGATGAAAGTGGCGACGCTGACTTTTATGGGTCGAAAAAACGCTTGTTAGTTGGTACCGAAGGTTTTCAGCCTTATTTAATAATTGGCATGATTGAGACTAGCGACAATATGCCAGAACTTAGTATTATTGATTATATGATTTGGGCAGTTCAACGAAAGTTATTGAAAGGAGAAGCTCGCTTTTATGAAGCATTAAAGGATAAATATTAAACAATTGTAACGCTATATCCCGAAACATAAAAAAGCCAAAAAATCCATTCGCCCTCGTACCAATACTGGTAACACCCATCAGTAGATGAGATATATAAGCGATAAACTTTTTAGCTCACTTTAAAAATACAACATATTACCTCAAAATCCAACTACAGCCTCACATTCTTATCCAAAAGGCATGACAATTATGCAATAACGCAAGCGTGGCTTAGTAACATCCTATATATCCCCAAGGCTTTCATAAAACTCAACCCACCTATTTTAGGCAAGGACAAAGAAAAACTCATAAACTCAAAACTCACAAACTCAAAACTCTAAACTCATAAACTCTAAACTCATAAACTCAAAACTCATCACTCCTATATAGGACTAAAACGATAAAAAAATCATTTCAAACAATTTAAGTCATAATTTAGGCATTTCGCCGTTGGCAGTCTGAGGTTTGTTATCTAATTTTACGCAGATTTTGAAGACAGAATCGTTTCAACGATTCTCAACCTCACAACGATAAAAATAACCAATGAGAGAAATACAATTCAGAGAGGCACTTCGTGAAGCATTAAACGAAGAAATGCGTAGAGACCAGTCGGTGTTTTTGATGGGCGAAGAAGTAGCCGAATACAATGGTGCTTATAAAGTATCACAGGGAATGTTGGATGAATTTGGTCCAGACCGTGTGATTGACACACCTATCGCAGAATTAGGTTTTGCAGGTATCGCTGTTGGTGCGGCCGCTAATGGGTTGCGTCCAATAGTTGAGTTTATGACTTTTAACTTCTCGTTGGTAGCCATCGACCAAGTAATCAACTCGGCTTCCAAAATGATGTCAATGTCGGGTGGACAATACTCTTGCCCAATCGTTTTTCGTGGCCCTACTGGAAACGCTGGACAATTATCATCGCAACACTCTTCAAACTTTGAAAACTGGTTTGCCAACACTCCTGGTCTAAAAGTTGTAGTTCCTTCAAACCCTGCTGATGCAAAAGGCTTATTGAAATCTTCTATCCGTGATAACGACCCTGTTATTTTCATGGAGTCTGAATTGATGTATGGCGACAAAGGCCTTGTGCCAGATGGCGAATACCTTACACCAATCGGTAAAGCAAATATTGTAAAAGAAGGTACTGACGTAACGATTGTTACTTTCGGTAAAATGCTTTCTAGAGTAGTAATGCCAGCGGTAACTGAATTAACTAAAATGGGCATCAATGCGGAGGTTATCGATTTAAGAACTGTTAGACCGATAGATTACGAAACTGTCATTAATTCAGTTAAGAAAACAAACCGTTGTGTGGTAGTTGAAGAAGCTAACCCAATTGCAGCATTATCATCAGAAATCGCTTATAACGTTCAGCGTTGGGCATTTGATTTCATGGATGCTCCAGTTATCCGTGTGAACTCGTTAGACTTACCACTTCCGTACGCACCAACATTGTTAGAAGCTATTCTTCCAAGCGTTGCTCGTACCATCGAAGCGGTTAAATCTGTTACTTATAAGAAATAATCGATTCTGATATACCTACAGAAAAGCCTTTTGGAGTAGTTCAGAAGGCTTTTTTGTTAGTAGCCTAAAGCAGTAGCACGAGTTTCCAACTCGTAGAATAACACACGAGTTGAAAACTCGTGCTACTTACTCAAGATTTTTTACTACACAATCAATTTTAACCATCCATATCTACCATCATGTTACCACACTACAAAAAAATCACACTATTGCTTACTATTTTAGTTTTAGGAGGATGCTCTTCAAAAAAATCGGATGAGATTGAACCAACAAGTTCGTCGCTCCCTAAAAAAGTAAAAGTTGAAACTTATGGTGGCTATAATGGTAGCACCTTATACACTAATGACATAGCTTACGTTTGGAAAGGAAATATTTTAACTTCGTATACTTTAACCAGACTAGAGTCTACTACCAATAAAGAAATTGATATAACTTTTGAATTTACTAGAAATAATAAAAATCTAATTACAAGCGAAAAACTTACTTATGATGGTGGCAAAGGACAAATCACTGACTATAAGTACAATACAGATGGCACTGAAATTACGTTAGGAACTAGCAAAAAATGGATTTATAATGACAAAGGACAGGCGATAAAAATAGTTTATACTAACGAAGGCATAGATAACTATAGTATTTATAGCTATGGTTATGATAGTAATGGACAATTAACACATCTGGGGCTTCAACAAGATTCTTATGAAACCATCAATTACTTAACTGAATTTACAACAGTAAAGAACCCTCTGTATATACTGTCAGAAAAAACGCAGTTTTTACACCTATCACCCTTTCTAACAGATAACATTTTATATTGTTCTAAAATGATTCCAAAGTCGTTTAAGGATTTCAGTTATGGTATCAAAGATCTATGTATTGTAACACATAGTTTAGACGACCAGCAACGAGTTAGTACTATGACAGTAACCTACGATAACAATGTATTGAATAGGTTTACCTTTGGTTATTAATCGGGTTTAGGGACTATTCTTTTTAGCAATAGGCTTTTAAATGTTCTTCCTTTTAGGGGGTGACTTAAGTCCTATCGATTTCTTATCCCTAGCGAGGGACTTAAGTCCCTCGCTAGGGATAAGAAATTCACGTAAAATCTGTTACGTATAGTAACTAATCGTTTTTTTTTATAACTTTAAAAGCCTTTCGAAGCAATTCAAAAGGCTTCTGTTTTTTACACAATAAACTTTAATACTATTATCCCCATGCTACAACACTATACAAAAATCACATTACTCCTCCTTATTTTAATAATAGGAGGTTGCTCATCTAAAAAACCAGATGATATTACCCCCAAAGAAGCAGTAACTCTCTTGCCACAAACACTAACGATTGAGTCTTTTTACGAAAAGACTCCTACTAATCTTGCGTTCGTTTGGCAAGATACTATCATAACATCATACACTATCACAAGCATTAATGCTAATAAGCATACGGATTTTGTCAGGACGTATGATTTTACTAGAAATAGTCAGAATTTAATTCAGACCAAAAAATATACCTATCAAGGGGCTGATTATCCAGATGGAAGCAGTACTTATGAATATCATTATAATGAAGATGGAACAGAGATGTCTTTACCTGATCATCAAACATGGCTTTATAATAGCAACAGACAGTTGATTAAATATTATTCTGGCAACCCCAACACTTCCTTTTATAGCTACGACTATGATAATAGTGGACAGTTGACGCGGTTCCGTAACAAAGATGGTAGTCGAGACATTACTTATAGTATGAGTTCATTTACGTCTGTTGTGAATCCGTTGTATTTATTGGCTGAGAAAACTCAATTTCTAGCCTTAGGTTATCCTAACGAAATCGTTACGTTGTTTTGTTCTAAAATGATTCCGAGGTCATTTATTTTTAGTGGCATACCGAACTACGTAGATTACAGCTTAGACGACCAGCAACGAGTGAACACTATTACAGTAACCTACAATGGTAATGTATTGAATAAATTTACGTTTGGGTATTAGTAGCACGAGTTTCCAACTCGTAAATAACACACGAGTTGAAAACTCGTGCTACGGCTTGAAAAAAAATGGTCGGTATTCTTATTTGAAATGACCTATTCTCAAAAAAATAACAGGTTTCGAGCTTGTAATGTTATGCTTGACTTTCTCTTGTCGGGGTTTGTTGATAGTAGTGTGTCGTTGTTTTCTACTGCTAAACTATATACAAGAAGCAATAAGACACAAACCAAAGTATTTGAACTGTGTATTTATTGATGTAAAATGCAGTTTTATGTATGCAAAATTAATAAGCAGAATTGCTGTGTGTAGGAATAAAGTTTCGAGATATTGCGAGATTCTTCGAGAATCTCGCAATATCTCGAAACTTTTCATTCTTCGACTGTTCATGTAGCACGAGTTTTCAACTCGTAAAATAATACACGAGTTGAAAACTCGTGCTACATGAACAGTAATACAAAAAAATTGCCCGTGGTTCTCACAGGCAATTCATAAAGCGTTATAATCTTTTGAGAAGTGTTGTACATAAATACTCGCCTAGTCAATATCTCGTTGACGACCTTTTCCTGCGGAATAGATTTTTTTGATGAGGTATTCCGTATTTACCTCGGCTTCCCAGCTCCCGAACGATTTGTGGTATGCTTGCTCGACTTCGTCCTGATGCTCCTTCGTTTCTTTGGGCTTCTTTTCAGAAGAAATCGTTATCGTAAGTTCCTCTTCATTTTTGAAGAGGTCTTTAATAGTTTTCAGTAAACTATCATTTATTTCGGTAGGTTTGATATAGTATGTTGCATGCATAATTTTAATACTTTTTCCTATTTTTATTATTACTATTTTAGATTCACGCTACGTAAGAATTGACGGTAATTTTATAAATGCTGAGATTGGATAAAGTATCGAATAAGCTATACTATTTTATCACAAATATATCATTTGTATGAAATTTTCAAATAAAAAATTGAAAAATTTACATATTTTAAAGCCTATAAAATGATTTTATTGCAGAAATACAGTTAGTTATAGAAATTCTCAATACAACGTAAGGAGATATAGTAAATGTCCATAATGTATATCTCCTATAGTTACCTATAACGGCTGAATGTAATATGTCCGCGATGTACGTCCCCTATTGTTATCTACAACGGCTGAATGCAATTCAGCCCTACTGGGAATCGGGTATGACCGCGATGTTCGTCCCCTATCCTTACCTGCAATGGCCGAATGAAATTCAGCCCTACTGGGAATCTGGTATGTCCACGATGTACGTCCCCTATCGTTACCTACAACGGCTGAATGAAATTCAGCCCTATTGATATGGGCATGTGTCCATGATGCATGTCCCCTATCGCTATCTACATGGCTGAATGAAATTCAGCCCTACAGGTGGAATAAACGTAATTAATTACCTATTTATAAAATTCATCATCCATCTAACACTTAACTAGCCTACTAAATCTATGATTTAGTAGCTTTTTTGTTTTATCTTTACGGCTATTATTAGCTTCTGACGATTACAGTGAAGCCACTAATCATTCCATGTTGAAATTATTTTACGGAGGACACGATGAAAAAACAGACAAAAGCCATCAGAATTCAAGCAGAACGTTCACAAAACCGTGAGCACTCTGTTCCACTATATCTTACTTCAAGCTTTACTTTTGAAGATGCTGAACAAGGACGTGCCATTTTCGCAGATGAAATGGAAGGCAATATCTATTCTCGCTATATGAACCCGAACGTAGATGAGTTCGTAGAGAAAATGTGTATGCTTGAAAACACCGAGGACGGTATCGCTTTTGCTACGGGTATGGCTGCCAACTTTGCTGCTATGGCGGGTTTATTAAAATCTGGCGACCACGTGGTGGCTTCAAAAGCCCTTTTTGGTTCATGTATCCAGATTCTAAGTAAAATCCTTCCTAAATGGGGTATCACTACTACTTTTGTGGATGGACACGACCTACAGGCTTGGGAGGCTGCTATTCAGGATAATACTAAATTCTTATTCTGCGAAAGTCCATCAAACCCGGGCTTGGATTTAATCGACCTTGAGGCGATTTGTCAGCTAAAAGCAAAACATAACCTGATTTTGGCTGTAGATAACTGCTTTGCAACACCAGTGATTCAAACGCCAGCCGACTGGGGTGCTGATTTGGTGATTCACTCGGCTACAAAATATATCGACGGGCAAGGTCGTGTGTTGGGTGGTGTAATATGTGGTAGAGAGTCGTTGATTAATGAAATCCGTTTCTTTGCTCGCCATACAGGGCCTTCGATGTCGCCTTTCAATGCATGGATTTTATCTAAAAGCCTTGAAACCATCCATTTACGCATAGAAAAACATTCAGACAATGCTTTGAAACTAGCACAAGCATTAGAGAAAAACCCTGCGTTGAATGCTGTAAAATATCCATTCCTTAGCTCACATCCGCAGTTTGATTTAGCTAAAAAGCAAATGAGAATGGGTGGCGCTATCTTGACGATTGACATCAAAGGTGGTTTTGAAATGGTAAACGAGGTATCAAAACATATCAAAATTGCGTCTATTTCACCAAACTTAGGCGATACTAGAACTATCATTACACACCCTGCTTCAACAACTCACTCTAAACTAAGCCCTGAGCAAAGAGCCGAAGTAGGTATCACCGACGGCTTGGTAAGAATAGCAGTAGGCCTAGAAGCCGTGGAAGATTTGATAGAAGATTTTGAACAAGCATTAGAAAAAGCAACGCAGCTTCAACTTCAAGAAGAGGAAGAAGAAACAGCTGTGGCAGAATAGTCTTTTTAAAAATATCGTTTACCAAGCCATGCTTTTACTGAAAGCAGGATTATTATGTGCTAACCCTTTCTATTAGCGGGTGACTTAAGTCACCCGCTAATAGAAAATAAATTTTATTCCTAGCGAGGGACTTAAGTCCCTCGCTAGGAATATAGGGTACAAATCAGTAAAAATGACTTGGCGAAAGAGTCTCCTACAACAATGTATATAGCCTTACTTATTTGTCTGAGTTTAGTATTAGCCAATGTCGTAATTGGTGTATATGCCGAACGTAAAGTTTCTGCTTTTATGCAAGACCGCCTCGGTCCTATGGAAGTAGGGAAGTATGGTTTGCTCCAAGTAATAGCCGACTTGGTTAAATTACTTCAAAAAGAGGACATCGTTCCTGCCTTGGCCAATAGAAAACTCTTCTTGGTTGCCCCATGTATTATTTTCGTGGCTATTTTCGCGGGCTTCGCCGTGTTGCCTTTGGGCCCTAGCGAATACCTTCAAGGTTCGCAAGCGGAGGTCGGGCTGTTTTATTTATTAGCAGTAATTTCTATCGACATCATCGGTATCTTGATGGCGGGCTGGGCTTCTAACAATAAGTATTCTTTGTTTGGAGCGATGCGCTCGGTAGCACAGATTGTTTCTTATGAAGTACCTTTGGGACTAACCGTAATTTGTGTAGCGATGATTTCTCAAAGTCTTAATTTACAGGAAATTAGCTTACAACAAGGGATTTATACTGAAGAAACCAATTATTTATTTGGCTTGAAGTTTCTAGCTATTGATGTTTCAAAAGTAGGGGGATTTCTTTCATGGAATATCGTTCGTGTTCCGTTTTTCTTTCCTATTTATGTCATCTTTTTTATTGCTACGTTGGCGGAATGTAACCGTGCTCCTTTTGATTTGCCCGAGGCAGAATCTGAATTGGTAGGTGGCTTTCATACAGAATATTCGGGGATGCGTTGGGCTTTGGTATTTTTGTCGGAATACGGCATGATGTTACTGGTAAGTATCCTTGGGGCGATATTATTTTGGGGTAGCTGGAATACGCCTTTCCCTAATATTGGCTTTTTAAGATTAGCTGACTGGACTTCTGGCGAGCCTAATACTTGGGCTGGTGCGTTGTGGGGTTTTTTCTGGCTGATTGCTAAATCGTATATAGGGGTATTTATTCAAATGTGGATTCGTTGGACTTTCCCTCGTTTACGTGTTGACCAATTGATGTATCTTACTTGGAAAGTCCTCACTCCTTTCGCTATTCTAGGCATTTTTCTGTCGGCTATTTGGCGGTTGTTGATGTGAATTAGTTGTGATTGGGTGAGTTAGTGAGTTGTGAGTTAGTGAGTGAGTTTTTATGCAGTCGCTCGTTTCTAACGAGTGACGAGTATTCGCTGAAGCCCTCTGGGCGAATGTTCATAAGGAAGAAACTATAAATCTACCAATTATTATAGCTACATTTTTTATCGGATTTGAAATCCTTTTTATCTATATTTCGAGATGTCTTTCAGAACATTTCGAAGAGCAAAAATCTGTTAATTTAGCCTTTAAAACCAAGCGTTGAAGCCCTCATCACTAGCGAGGGACTTAAGTCCTACTGATTACCCACATCTTTTAAAAAGTTGAAATGGAAATGTTATTATTGATTAAATTAGCTTAAATGTACATAAATAGTCTTTAAAACCAATCGTTGAAGCCCTTATCACTAGCGAGGGACTTAAGTCCCTCGCTAGTGATAAGTATCTTATTATTAATGGCTTTTTCGGCTGGAAGCCTTATAATAGTCGTCACTCGTTAGAAACGAGCGACTGCGTAAAAATTATTATCCTCAAAAACCTTTCCTATTAGCGGGTGACTTAAGTCACCCGCTAATAGGAAAGGTTAGGACTTAAAATACCGACAACCGATAGCTTAATGCTTACAGCCTTTAAACATAATCACTCATTCACAATTCACTAATTCACAACTCACTCAATCACTAACTCACAACTAATGTCCCCATTAATCGTCATACTCGGTCCAACTGCTAGTGGGAAAACGCATTTGGCTGTACAGCTCGCTCATGTTATTGATGGGGAAATTATCAGTGCGGATTCTCGGCAGGTATATCGAGGAATGGATATTGGTACGGGTAAAGATTTGGACGAATTTGAGATGCAAGGGAAAAAAATTCCACATCACCTTATCGATATTATCGATGCGGGCGAAAGCTATCATATTTATCAATTTCAACAAGATTTTCAGCAAGCCTACAACGATATTTTGCAGCGAGGCAAAACACCGATTCTGTGCGGAGGCTCGGGGATGTATTTAGAGGCCGTACTGAAAGGCTATGAATTTACGGCGATTCCGATAGACTTGCCCGCTAGAGAAAAATTACTGGAAAAGTCTACAGAAGAGCTACTTAGCATTTTTGAAGAGCATAAAAGTATCTATTCAGAGAAGTCGGATACTTCAACAAAAAAGCGATTAATCAGGGCTATCGAGATTAACCTGTTCCTAAAAAACAACCCTGATTTTAAAATTACGCCCCAAAATGTTCCCCAAGCCATTATTTTTGGCATCAATCCAAGCGTAGAACTCCGACGCGAACGCATTACCAAACGCCTAACAGACCGTTTAGCAAACGGCATGATAGAAGAAGTACAAACACTATTAGCCAAGGGAATCCCAGCCGAAAAACTGATTTTTTATGGACTGGAATACAAGTTTATCACCCAATATCTCAATAACGAAATAGACTATCAAACCATGTTTGAGAAGCTAAACGTAGCCATCCATCAGTTCGCAAAACGACAGATGACCTACTTTAGAAAGATGGAAAATAACGGCTTAATAATCAACTGGTTAAGTCCAGAACTACCGTTTAATAAAATTATAGAAACAATTTTAAGGGAAATTGCTGATTTTCAATAGTTTTCATCTATTTTTACTCGAAATCTAAATCTAAGGCATAGTTTTTTTACGTATTTAATGTAAGAAAATAAACCTGAACTTAACATCAAATATCTACCGTTATGGCACTAGCAATTCTATCATTCATGTTATTGGGTATGGGAGTATACCTTTCTTTCAAAGTAAGTACACATAGAGATGACAAATATCCTATGAATAACTAATCATCCGTTTCAAGTAGCTCAAGAATATTCATTAGTTCGTCGAAATCTCCAAAACCTGGTCGGATTTCGTCATTACCTTTTAGGGCAAATCCCTTCAATTGGGTTTGTTCTAAAAGGTCATTTATGTTTGATTCCTTTACGCCAAAACCTAACAGTATTGGGTACTGAAACGACCATGCGTCAATCTGACTCAGGGTGGCATCGTCTATTACGCCAAACTCATCCGAACTTTCCAATAAAAAGTATTCAACCATTCCTTTGGTTGTCTGAAACAACGCAGGAAGGTTTGCTGTAGCAAAATCTACTTTCAGGATGATAGGCAAGTTTATTCTTTGAATCTCTGCTAAGTTTTCCCAAGCACTTACTTGTAAATAATCAGGCTGAAAGGTTTCTGCCAATTCGGTGATTTTAGCTACGTCGTTAGTATCGGTTTCACCCACTACTTGTACGCCCGCTAACCAGCCACGCATTTCTTTATATTTCTCAAAGTCGAGTTTATCCATCGAAAAACCCAACAGGTCTACTCCCATTCCTGCACAATAGCGTGCGTCAGAGAGGTTATTTAACATTGATACTTTTACGGTTGTTTTAAGCATAATTTTTATATGGCTTTTATTATTGCTGTCGGCTTTTGGTCGTCGGCTTTCAGTTATCTGCTTTGGGCATTTGGATTTGAATAACCCGTGTTCTGTGGCACACAGAACACAAAAAAATATTCATATCGATGATTTTATCATTCAAAATTGGCAAGTATGGTGTTCTGTGTGCCACAGACCACGGGTTATGTTCCTTATTGTAGCTTTTCCCTTACCGCTTTTCTAGTGTTACTCCCTAGCGAGGGACTTAAGTCCCTCGCTAGGGAGTAGGGGTTTATTCTTTTTGTCTTTGTAGGTATTACAGGGTCGCTTAGACCATTAAGGGCGAAAAAAATCATTTTCTATTAGCGGGTGACTTAAGTCCTACTGATTACCCACATCTTTTAAAAATTAAAAATGAAGATGTGATTATTGACAAAATGGGCTTAAATCGCCTCTCAAACCTCACCCCCAACCCCTCTCCTTCAGAGAGGGGAGCTTTAAGACCCAGAGTCTGCTCCCCTTCTCTGAAGGAGAAGGGGCTGGGGGATGAGGTTATTACAAGTTGATTATCAGTCAATTATCAACTTGTGAGTAATCAGTAGGACTTAAGTCACCCGCTAATAGAAAGGACTAGACCTTAATAATACTGCTTCAATAAGAAGAATATCTAAAATAAAAAACAAACCCGTTTTGAGTTTGTCCTAAAAACTACTTTTTGCAGCATACAATATCTTTTCAGCATATCTGGTGGGGCAAAATTACATGTTAGTATATGGATAAACAATAATTTGCTTTCAAAAATAAGTAACATTACAATTTACCTTACCAAACGGACTTATGCCATAAGTCCCTACTTTTATAATTCAATCGCATATAAATGTAGGGCTGAATGGCATTCAGCCTATCGCACAATGACGGCTAGAAGCCTTTTAATAGTCGTCACTCGCTTGAAGCGAGCGACTGCGTAAATAAATCGCAAACGGACGGCTCACAATTCACTAACTCACTCAATCACTCATTCACAATTTCTCTCCCGAACCAAAAAATCAGAAATGATGTTGAATATTATTGTAAATTTGTGACATAGTAATTAGTGATTGGTTAATAGTGATTAGCATTTTTCAGCCTTTGTTGGTGTTTTTACTGGGTCGCCTAGACCAACAAGGACGAAGAACCTATTTTAGGCAAGCACAACTAATCACTAATTAAATTACCAATCACTTAAAAAAATAAACCCTTAAAACGTCAGGCCTTGAACCTGAGCAGTGCAATGAGCAAACACGGAAGAATTTTGGTCGCCATGAGTGGCGGTATCGACAGTTCAGTAGCAGCAGTAATGCTACATGAAGAAGGCTACGAAGTAGTTGGAATGACGATGAAAACTTGGGATTACGCCTCGTCGGGCGGCACCAAAAAGGAAACAGGTTGCTGTTCTCTTGACTCTATCAACGATGCCCGCAACGTGGCGGTATCACTCGGTTTTCCACATTATATTTTAGATATCCGTAATGAATTTGGCGATGCCGTCATTGATTACTTTACGGGCGAATACATCGAAGGGCGTACACCCAACCCATGCGTAATGTGTAATACCCACATCAAATGGGATGCACTTTTGCGTAGGGCCGACAAATTAGATTGCGAATTTATCGCTACTGGTCACTATGCTAATATCCGTGAAGAAAACGGCAGACATATTATTTCAAAAGGAGCTGATACTTGGAAAGACCAAAGCTATGTACTTTGGGGCGTTTCGCAAGAAAGTCTGGCACGTACAAAATTGCCTTTAGGACACCTCACGAAAGCACGCATCAGAGAAATGGCTACTGAAAGAGGATTCATGGATTTGGTGAATAAATCTGAAAGCTACGAAATCTGTTTTGTGCCTGACAACGACTACCGTGGTTTTATCAAAAGAAGAGTAGAAGGACTAGAAGAAAGGGTAAAAGGCGGTAACTTTTTGGATACCGACGGCAAAATATTGGGCAAACATGAAGGCTACCCGTTTTATACCATCGGTCAACGCAAAGGCTTGGGCATTGCCTTGGGCTATCCAGCTTTTGTAACCGAAATCAGAAAAGAAACCAACGAAGTAGTGTTGGGGCGTGATAAAGATTTGGAAAGAGACGGCATGGTAGTAGGGCAATTGAACTTATCAAAATATGCCTCAATCGATAATCCGATTGAAACCATCACCAAAGTACGCTACAAAGATGCTGGTACGCCCGCTACTATTTGGCAAGAAGGCAACAAAATAAAGGCTCATTTTCATGATGCTGTTTCGGGGATTGCTCCTGGGCAAGCAGCGGTTTTTTATGAAGGAGACGACGTAGTAGGTGGCGGTTGGATCATGAAATCGTTCAAACAAGATGCTACTTCAGGTATTTTTATGGCTGAAGTAAACTAATAAAATATGCAGGAGACCACTCAATTTATTGAAAAAAGCACCAGTGCAATCGCTGATAGTTATCGGCTAAAAATCCTGTTGGAGTTATCCCAAAAAGGAGAAATGTGTTGTCGTGATGTTCAAGAATTGATTGGTCTCTCTCAATCTACCTGTTCACACCATATCGCCCTATTGATTGAAAGCGAATTGGTGGAATCTAAAAAAGAGGGGAAATTCCATAAAATTTCCTTGAACCGCGAGAATTTCAAAAAACTTTCAGCCTTTTTTCAGGAACTTTCTTAGGTGTTTTTGGTTTGTTAACGTATCGAAAAGATTCGATATATTAGCAATCTAAAAAAAACAACTATGAGTTATCAATTATTCTCTTCTGCCAAACTTGGCAACATTGAATTAGCCAATCATATCGTAATGGCACCCATGACTCGCTCTAGAGCTATCGGCAACATTCCTACTAAATCAGTGGTTACTTATTATGCACAGCGTGCGTCAGCAGGATTAATCATTACAGAAGGTACTTCGCCGTCGCCTAATGGCTTGGGGTATGCCCGTATTCCAGGGATTTTTTCGGCCGAGCAAATCGCAGGTTGGAAAGAAGTAACCAGTGCGGTGCATGAAAAAGGTGGAAAAATATTTATTCAATTGATGCACTGTGGTCGTATAGCACACCCTGCGAATATGCCTGAGGGAGCAACCATCGTAGCACCATCGGCAGTAGCGGCTGCTGGGCAGATGTGGACAGACACAGAGGGAATGCAACCACAACCGACGCCTTTGGCACTGACGATTGATGGTATCAAATTGACCATTTTGGAATATGTTCAAGCAGCTAAAAATGCTATTGAAGCAGGTTTTGATGGCGTAGAACTTCACGGAGCAAACGGTTATTTGATTGACCAGTTTATCAATACAAAGTCTAATCTTCGTACAGATGAGTATGGTGGTGATATTGCAGGTCGCGCTAAGTTTTTATTAGAAATAGCGGCTCAAACGGTGGAGGCTATCGGTAAAGAAAAAGTGGGCGTGCGTCTTTCGCCTTATGGTGCATTTAATGATGTGGCTATTTTTGACACTATCGATACTGATTATCAATACATTGCCGAAAAATTAAACGAAGTTGGCGTAGTGTATACTCACTTGGTTGACCATTCGTCAATGGGTGCGCCAGCAGTTTCTAAAACGGTGGTGGATAATATTCGTAAGGCATTCAAAGGCACGCTTATTTTGTCAGGCGGATATGATGTTGCTCGTGCGGAGGCAGATTTGGAGTCGGGCATAGCAGATTTAATTGCGATTGGTCGTCCATTTATTGCTAATCCTGATTTGGTAGAGCGTTTAAAACAAGGTGCTGAACTAGCAACGCCTAATCCTGATTTGTTCTATTCGGCTGGGGATGAAGGGTTTATTGATTATTCTGCACTTTAAGAGTACAGTTTTTTTTACCCGCAGATTTTCAGAGATTTTACCGCAGATTTACGCTGACAAATAATATCAGCGCAAATCTGCGGTATAAATCAGCAAAATCTGCGGGTAAAACAATACTATATGCGGAAATATGAGCAAAATACTCTACTTACGTATAAAATAATCTACATTCAAACCTCATTATCAGCTTCGCCACTTAAAAGCCTTGTCATCTACAGCCCTCATGGTACATAAAACGCCATTCAGATGGTCGTATTCATGTTGTAAAAGTTCAGAGAGGGCATCTTCCATGTGCCAAGTCTGCAATTGCCAATTTTCGTTTAAATAATTTATCGTTAGCGACTTATGCCTTTTTACCTTTACCAACAGGTTGGGGAAACTCATGCAATCGTCCCAAAGTTCAAACATCTCTTCACTGACATTCTCAAAAACAGGATTGATAAATACCACGGGCTTATCGATGTTCATATAAATCAGGCGTTTCATAATACCCAATTGTGGCGCAGCGATAGCCCGACCAAAATGGTATTTTGTCCTGATTTCCTCCATCACATTATGCATATCGGCTACCCATTCTTTCACAAGCGGTAGCTCGTCATGGGTGATGGGCTTTGATATTTCGTACAAACGTGGGTCACCGAGTAATAATAAATCATTCAGATGTTTCATATCTTTGAGGTTGATTGACGAACAGATGTTTACAAGCTATGCAATTATTAGAAACGATACAAATCAAAGACGGGAAATTTCAGCATATAGCCTATCATAATCAGCGATTTAATGCTTCTCGCAAGGCATTATTCCATGTAGATACAGCAGTAAAGCTAGAAGACATCATCCAGATTCCAGCAGATTATCTCACTGGCACCGTGCGTTGTAGGGTATTGTATGAAGAAAATATTCAGGAAATCACTTTTGCTCCTTATATTTTTAAAGATATTAGGCATTTGCAAGTGGTAGATGTGCCAACGATAGACTATTCTCATAAATACGCCAATCGACAGGTTTTTACCGATTTGCTACAACAATATCCAGATGCGGACGAAGTAATCATTGTGCAAAATGGACTGATAACCGACTGTACGATAGCCTGTTTAGCTTTTTATGACGGCACGGAATGGTTCGTCCCTGCCACTCCCCTATTAAAAGGCACTCGCCGACAGCAATTATTGGATAAAGGATTGGTAAAAGAAAGAATCATCAAAACTACCGACCTAAGTACTTTTCAGAAAGTATGTTTAATAAATACCTTCAGGGATTTAGATTTAAGCGTAGCAGTAAATTTATAGGTATCAGTAGCACGAGTTTCCAACTCGTGAGTAAATAATATACGAGTTGAAAACTCTTACTACAGAAGTCTCTGACTTCGTGGTACGGATAAATAACAATCTCTGATTGTTGTAAACACATATACACAGTTTTATGAATATCAGGAAAGCCTTACCTAAAGAAGAAAAGCTTTTAGCACATTTGATTTCAAAAGCCTCTGTAACTATTTCTGATGATTGGGAAGAAAAGTTGTTAGTATCACCCATGAATGATGGAGGAATGGGAAGCCTTACCTTATACCCTGAAGGAATAATACCAGAAGAACGTCAGTTTGGATGGCAAATTAGTGAATATTTATTCTTAGACGAAGATGGTACAACTGTGATAGCTTCTTTGAATGTAGATAAACAAGGAAGATTATTCGAACTTGATATTTGGAAAACGGACTATTCTCCATTGATTAGTTTGCCTTCTAATTATTTTTCATAATTCACTGGCTTTCCAATGCTTGGGAGAATGTAATACTCCGTCAGTGCCTAAGCTTGGCGTAGTATTACACTCAATGTCATTACGTACTGAAAAATTACTTGCTTTTGAAAAACTTGGTAACTGAGATTCCAATTACTTTATTTTTAAATGCTGCTGTGTTACTGTCAATAATATTTCCAAAACCCAAAGAATAATTAGCACTTAAAACCAAACCCTCAAAGACTTCATAGCCCGCAGTTAAATTTAAACCGTAATCTAGTCTTTTAAATCCGCCATCTTCGAATGTCATTTCAGATGATTTTCCATTAGAGACAATTGTTCCAGTGAAGCCATAACCTACATAAGGACCAACGCCTACGAAAGAGTAGTATGTTGGTTCATATAAAAAATTAAAAGGCACTTCTAAGTAATCTATTGTAGTTTTAATATTGTTTCCACTATCTTCAGTAATCCCTCCTTTTTGTGACCAAAGTACATCGTTTCGCAATATGAACCTGTCAGAGAGTCTTGTTTCAAATGTAACTCCAATATTAGCACCTGTAATTGAATTCATCGTAGAAGAAACTCCTCCCGAAGAAAATGTAAGGTTGGCGAAGTTAGCACCAGCTTTTATGCCGAAACGACTTTGAGCATTAGTGGTAAAAGAAAAGGCTATATAGCTTAAAATGAGGAAAATTATTTTTTTCATTAGAGTTTATATTTAGTTTTCGCCCTCGTTAGAATTATCACTAACAAAGGCGAAAAATATCTGTAATTACAAAGTATGTATAGTTTGAAACTGCATATTTTTTAGGGTTTAAGTCAAAAAAATAAAGACTAGCTTGTTGTGGTCTGATTTTTCATGTTGCAAAATCTCTCTCTTTTCTTATTTACCTCCCAATCGAGTATTGAAGTCACTTATTATATTCTGATACTTTCTTAATATCCTATCCCATTCTCTAAATTGTTCATCTGCTTTGACACTTGTCCCAGCAATACCAGAATACTCGCTAACGAGTTTTACCTTGAAGGTCAGAGGGCTAGAATTGGCTAATTTAATAATTAATCTTGTTCTAATAGTATTCTGTTCAAACGATTGAATACTCCATGCTGTCCGTAAATAAGAAGTTTCTTTATCACTAACTTCTATAGCGTCAAAGTAATCCGTCACAATTTGTGTCGTAAGTTTCCAGCTTTCTGAAGTATTAAATTTATCATTTACAATAACTGAAAAGTCGACGTTTGCTTGGTCTGTCTTAATTGACGCTTCTTCAGCATCATCCTTTTTCATTTCAAAAAACTGTTGTTTAGGGGGAACGGTACCTCCTCTTTTAGAACAATAAACTTGTTCGTATTTTAGAAAACCAACTTTCTGTATTTTTACATTTACGCAAGTTTCTCTTGGTATTTTTATTTTCAAAGTACCCGTACCTAAATTTTGACCATCAACAATAATTTTTGCATCAGGTTCAGAAGCACTAACAATCACAGACTGAGCATTACAAAAACTCGTTAGAAGAATTACCAACAATAAAGTTATTATCTTTTCCATTTTTTTTGTTTAAAAATCCCTACTCATTTGGCTTTTCGGTGTCGCCCCGTTTAGAAATGGTTACTGGTCTCCATCTTAATAATAGGGGAATTTATACTCTTTAGGTTTAAACCTCCAAAAATATAAAGCAGGGGGATCTCTTGGTCGTCTCATTGAATAGTCATTAAACTTACGTATAACCGCTAGACATAATGTTCTTTTAAGTTTGTGGTAGTTATATCACATGACTCTGACTTTGTTCAGTTATTTTCTAAGTCCAGTTGTGTCTAAAAATAAATATTTATTACGAAATATGCAATAAATATTTTTCCCCTACGCTTGGCATAGTGTTACACCCAATGTCGTCAACTTAAGGAAATTGTCATTTTTACAATGTAGCCCTTTACTTAATAAAGGGTTTTGTTTGCAAGCATTTTAGCCTGCTTCTATACAAAATTCTTATTTAGCTTGATAGGGATTTTGTATAATAATTTGACAGGGTTATCTTAAGTTGACGACATTGAGTCTAAGACTACGCCAAGCGAAAGCTTTGTCGTGTTTTGGCGTGAAATGTCATATTTTTTTCCTTTTAAGTATATAATTCTCCATTTATATTTGTTTGAAATATATTCTTGCAACTACTTTAAGATAAAACTAAACTTATATGGAAATAAAAGCACGCTACCCAAACCGACTATTTTTGTTAATAATTCTAGTACTCTCAATCAATTCAACGGGTATCTCACAAAATACAATTGAACCGAGTTGGGAAATAAGTCCAGAACTGGGAGTAATAACTTCTTATTACGGAAAAACTAATAGGTTATTTACGAATAAGACATTAATAAGACCAATTTTTGGGGTTGCAGTTGTCAAAAATGTTAATAAAAACTATAAAATTAAACTACAAACTGACTTTGTAACGATTGGTTATATAGATAAATATAATAATCCATTTGTAGCAAATATGCAATACCAAGATGATTTTATTCTCCCATATATTCAGACCGATTTATCTATCAATTCAAGACTCAATTTAAAAAAATTAAAATTTAGAAGTCTGTCTCTCGGAGTAGGTGTATTTTTAGGCAAGATACTTACACCCTATATAACAACGAAGAGTTTAGGAAATGATACTTGTACATGTAAAAATGGCACTATCATAAACTATAGTTCTTTTAATTGGGGATTTTTAGCGGCTGCAGATTTGAATTTACAGTCATACTTAAAATTGCCAATTTCTGTGAATGTGAAATACAACTTAGGTATTTCTGATATAAGAGATAGTAATATTTCACCTATTACAGGTATAGCATATCCAACCATAGTAACTTCAAATTCATTATCTATTCAATTAAATTATTGGTTTTCCCTAAACAAAAAGAAACATGGCAACAATACATTTATTTACTCAGAAAATTAGTTTATTTCTTTATTTAGCATTTTTCGTATCATTTGTTAGTTATGGGCAATACCCACGCTTGGCATAGTGTTATACTACATCAGTGCGTACTGCAATGTTACATTGCATTTTATATTTTTTGCAAGTGATGTATTCAGTGTACTACTAGTTACTCCAAACTGGTCGTAGCATCGGCTACGACCCCAAAGAAAACCATTAATGAATATAATACTTAAATGTAACGCTGCTATCGTCGGATTAGTAGTTTGTGAAGACACAAACTACGGCGATAGGTGTTATTTGACTTTTAAAAATTTCTCATTATCAATTTCCTTAATTTCTTCTTTTATGACATCTCTATAAATAAAGAAACATATAAGATTATCATAATTTTTATTGTAAGGAATGTTTAGTAGAAAAGAATTTATTGCTGTGTTAGGAATTAAAGTTTTAATGGCCTCACATTCATTGTATTCAAATTTATATAAAAATTCATCCTTTCTATTCACAATCTGAAAGAAGGAATTTAATCCTTTTTTAGCTCTTATAAAATTGGATTCTTTTTTTAAATTACCACAGTATTTACTAATGAATTCATCCGTATTTGCATTAGGGAAAAAATACAATCCTTCTTTATAATTTATTACATTTAAAGAATCAAAGGTTTTGTCATTAATTAAACTATTCTGTATTGGAATAAAATAAGATTTATAGTAGAAATCAATCATATGAATTGATGTATCTTTTGACGCTATTATTTCACTTTCTTTGTATTGATTGATAATGTAGCCTTTAAGACTTACATCCTCACAGGTAGAAAGTTTTTTTTGTGCATTTCCAGCAAAAAAAAAGAGAATATTCAATACGAAAATTAATTTTATAGATTTCATTTATTTCTTTTTTGTATATAATCCACGCTTGGTGTAATGTTACATTGCAAAAATACAACGCATTTTTTTATTTTTTGCAAGTGATGTATTCAGTGTACTGTTAGCCACTGCGTTCTACAAACGCCTGACACGCTGACGGAATGAAACACTACGCCAAGCAAAGGAGTTCTCTGATTTTCAAATAATAAAAAAATGCATAATAGTCTAAATATCAAAAAGATACCTTTTATTAGTATTATACTATTTATACTACTATCAATCGTTAATGTATTTGGGCAATCTACTATTTTAACGGTTGCTAAAAATTACAAAAAAGAAGACCTTTATATTTTAAATGATCATAATGAGATTCTTTTAAAGAAAATTGGTTTAAAAATTCAGCTTAAAGAAATTAATGACACCGACTATCATGTAAATATTTCTGACTCAACTAAAAAGGTAATATTGAAAGGGAAAGCACAAGGTATTTCAAAGATATTTTCAAGAGATAAATATACATGCTTTGTCTTGTACGATTTTTACAGTGAAGACGGCAATAGCATAGGGAGAATCTTTACTATTGATAATACTAGTCATAAAATCTCTATTTCTAAGCAATCATTTAAAAATGCCTGTAATCCTGTTGTCGTAAACGATAGTATATTTATTTTTGATGATTTTAATTTAAAGATTTTAAACCTGAATTATAAGGTTGCTTCTAAGATACCATTAAAGATTTATTCAAAGAATTCTGATAAAACTTTTGACTATTTAGATACTTGTGTTATTTGTGATTTAGATATTATTGGTGAAATGTTAAATATAAATTTTTCACCTAATAAGTTAAAAGTCGAGTGTAAAAATTATGCAGGTAAGTTTTATAAAAGTGGTGGTTCAATAAATATTAAGATTAATTAGTTGTAGGCTATTATTACCATTATTTTTGCCCCAAACTGGTCGTAGCATCGGCTACGACCTAAGATAGTAAAGAGCGTCACGCTCGCTTTATGAGTTAGAAATAAATATTCATATTCGAGCGTGATGCTCTTTTTTCTTTGGGGTCTTAGCGGACGCTACGACCAGTATAAGACTTTAGGATTGAAGGATGAATGTAGCACGAGTTTTCAACTCGTAAGTAAATAATACACGAGTTGAAAACTCGTACTACAGATTCGCATTTTACAAAGTATGGAGGTTGGATAAACTAGAAAGCAAGTCCATAAAAAACCAAAAATGCTTCAAACCAATGAAGGTCTGAAGCACGTATGAAGGGTACAACTATTTCAATCTTTTCATAATTAGGTTATGTCGTTGGGGTTTGGTCTTTGTTGATAGTCCAGATTGTCCCGTTCTTAATGTCTGTTCTACTGAGTTTGCCTTGTGTCGTTAGCTGTTGTAATAATTTTTCGCTGTCAGACTTCGTATTGCCACTTAATTCAGCAAATTCTCGGGTCGTCAGGCGTGGATACTTGTTAAATAAGTAGGTCCAGCTAGCATCATATTCATATTTTGTGGCTTTTGGAAATGTATTTAGTATGGCATTTTCAAAAGCTTGGTAAGGTCTGAAACCATATACTGTTTGTGTTTTTAGGTGCGAGCCATCCGCGAAAAACAACGTCGGGAAGCCCCTTACGCCTAGTTTTTGAGCCAACGCTAAATCTTCTTGAAACAAATCTTTGGCTTGGTTTTCATAATCATGTTTCAATAATTGACTATCCAAACCTACCTCGTTAGCAGCCAAGCTAAGATGTGCCCAGTTAGTGATATTTTTCTTTTCTAGAAAAACCATTTCTCTAATCCTCCGCATGAACAACACAGCCTTCGCTTCGTCCTGTAGCTGAGCGGCCTTGAAAGCTACTGAAGGCGGGAAAGATGAGTGTAGGGGGTCTTCTAGCCAGACGTCGCCGTCGATAGGCATATCATAATACTCGCTTACTTCGTCCCAGTGGTGTGCCACATCAGAGGGCTTTGCTATGCCTCCGCTGTTAAAATAATTCCAATTGGGTAGCAGTCCACCCATGCGATACTCAATTTCAATGTCCGTACCGTATTCGAGTTTAAGTTTTCGTAATTGAGGCTCTATACCCCAACACGAAGAACAAATAGGATCAGTGAAATAAATTATCTTAACAGGTTTTTTAGGTTTAGAGGTAATATCTTGATGTTCGTCGGTGATGTATGTGTTAGGCATTTCACAAATCCCTTTTTCGATGTCACACAAAAGTGGATTATTATTTTCAATCATTTCTCAGGTCAATAGTTAGTTGTTGCTAAAATGTTGTTATTAAAATGGCCCTCAGATTGCTTTTTACAGTCTTTTACCTTTTTAAAGCCCTCTTTATCTTTTAAAGTTGTAATTTCGCTGTAAAGTTGAACACAATATAAACACCAATCAATTAGTCAGAAAAAGCTGACTACTAAAAAGATTAAACATGGAGCCTGAGAATAATTGCCCTGCCGAAGGACTTTTAAAAATACTAACTGGCAAATGGAAGCCACAAATATTCCGCCAAGCACTCGAAGGACCTGTCCGTTTCAATTCACTACTCCGCCAAATAGATGGTTCGAACAAGCAGTCGATAGCAGTTGCCCTGAAAGAGTTAGAAGAACAAGGATTGTTAGATAAAATGGTTATCAAGCTAAAGCCTTTGCATGTAGAATATACCTTGTCTGAAAAAGGGGAATCACTGATTCCTATCTTTCGTCAATTAGAGACTTTGTCGTAGGGAAGGGCAGTATCAGTAGCACGAGTTTTCAACTCGTGGAATAATGTACGAGTTGAAAACTCGTGCTACTATTGATAATCCCTCATTCACTAAATCGCTCAATTACTATGGAACAAGGAGAAAGAAATAACGTTTATGAGGTTTATAATAAAATAGCTACATGGTTTGCTGAAAATAAAGACGATAGTTTAATAGAAAAACCTTACCTCGACGATTTAATACAGCGTTTGCCCACGGAAGGCACTGTTTTAGACGTAGGCTGTGGAACAGGAAAGCCCATGCTGGAATATCTTATTAGTAAAAATCTCAATGTTGTTGGCGTAGATGCCAGTAGTAAAATACTTGATATTGCTAAGGCCAACTTCCCGTCAACAACATTTATTTTACAAGATATGCGTTTGTTGGATATCGATAAGCAATTCGATGCCATCATTGCGTGGCATAGCTTCTTTCATCTTCCTGCTTCTGACCAACCATTGATGTTTGCCCTTTTTCAAAAACACCTGAATCCTAATGGTATTTTACTTTTCACTGCTGGCACAGAACATGGCGAAGCTTGGGGCATGAATGGTGGCGAAAACTTATTCCATGCCTCTTTAGATTCACATGAATACGAAAGGCTGTTGGACGAACATCATTTTAAAGTACTGAAACATGTAATCAACGACCCCAATTGTGGGTATGCTAATGTCTGGATGGCACAGTACTTACCGTAATATGAAGAATATAAATTCCTTTAGGCTGTCTTCCAAATGTCATAGCCAAATCTGGCGATAACGGCCGTTACTACTATCAGAAAAAAGATTCTTACAAAGGAACTGCCCTTTAATAATGCTAGTCTTGTCCCTATTATCGAGCCTGCAATATTGGCAATACCCAGTGGAATAGCTACTTGAAAAAGTACATCGCCCGACGACATAAAGAAGATGATGGCAGGAATATTGGAAGCACAATTCAGTATTTTAGCATAGGCGGATGCATGGAGGAAGTCTAATCCGAAAATAGAAACAAAGGCAAAAATCAAGAAACTGCCCATGCCTGGCCCGAAAAAGCCATCATAAAACCCAAGTATAGCACCTGTAAGTAAGGCACCTATCAAAAACTTTTTACCATCATATTTAGGGGTATGGTCGGTGCCTAAATCCTTTTTAAGGAAAGTATAAATCAACACAAGTACCAACAATACTAGAATAATGGGTTTGAGTAGGTTTTTATCTAAGGAGGTAACCAACCTAGCTCCCATCAAAGCGAACAAACTGGTGACTATTATCGCTGGCACAATTACCTTCCAATCCACCTTTACCTTCCGTACATATTGCGATGCCGACACCAACGTACCCGACACTGAGGCTAATTTATGCGTACCCATGATGGTAGGAACGGCATAATGTGGCAGAAAAATCAATAAGGCAGGGAGTTGAATGAGCCCTCCTCCCCCAACGATGGCATCAATAAAACCTGCCAAAAAAGCAAAACAACAGAGTAATAGTAATGTTTGGAGTGTAATATCGGTTAGTAGCATATTTTAAAAATGTAGCCTTTGATACATTGTCGTGATTATTAATTGTTAATTATAAGGCATTCTGGCGTTTTTGTAGCAATAAATTATTGTTTACGCTTAGCAAATATTTATAATACGCCAGTATTAATACGTAGCTTCATAAATAAAAACGATAATAAAAGTAACTGTTGCACCAAAGAATGCGGGTTTGATATTAGGAGTGCCTTTATGTGCTATAAGAATGAATAAAATTTGGATAAAATATAATATTCCTTGAAATGCAAATCTGCCTATATCTGCACCTCCAGCTTGGAGACTATTATTCATCCAAATAGTTAAAAGAATGAATATTATAAAAACAATTGCTGCATGTAAAAAAAAATAGAGTGGATTACTTTCTTGTGAATTATTACCATTTTCCATATTTGATATGTGATTATTTTTCTTAATTTGTTTAACTAAACGAATTGAAGTATGCTACCTAATAAATAATGACTATATGAATAATGTAATTTATGCTATTTTTTTTACTTTCTTACTGATTTCTTGTAAAGACAAAAAGCAAGAACAACAAGCATTGGTTGAAAATGACACTACTGCTGTGCAAACTACTCAGGAATTTTCAAATACAGAAAACAAACTCCCAGATACTATAAAAGTTGATTATTCCACCCATAAGGATTTACTGCATATTCTGACGCTTTTGCCAGATAGTGCAATGATTGATTGGGAATGGAAACCTAATGACAGAGGAGCATTTGTAAAATTAATTAAGCAAAACAATTTTGTTGTTGACACTACCGAACTTCATTTAGCATTAACGTTTATAAAACCCAATACACTTAGGATGATTGTAGTGGATGGTAGCTGGTCGTTGTCGATTTATAAAATAAAGCCAAATAATTATATCGTTATTGCAGATGCTATTAATGATGGAGAGATTTTAACAGCATTTGAATACGACAGTGGAAAATTAAAAGCTATTAAAATTAAAGACCTATTTGGCGATATTTTTCCAGCATTATTAAATGACAAAAACGATACAAAATGTAAAGCATTATTGAACGAAAAATCACCTTGGTTTGATTATAATCTGCAAGACACTACAAAAGTAGAAATAAGTAATAGTTACGACTTTAGAGAAAAGGAAAGCAAAGGTTGCTTTAAAGGGAATACCTTAAATTATGAATTTAATCCAACTACTAAAAAGTTTGATCTAGTAGGTATAAAGTGGACTGAATACAAAGAGCAATAATGCACTTGGTTGTAGGGTCGTATTGCATACGACCTTTTGGCGGGTAAATAATAGGACGACGAAAAGGACGAATGCAATTCGTCCCTACTGATTATCTGGAATCTTGAGAATATCTATTGACCTACACTTTCAAAATAATGTGCTTTCGCATTAAAATTTATGCACAAGTAACTAACGGAGAAATGAGATTCTTATTAACTAATTAATCTCTTATGGAATTGCAAAAAAAACTATTAACTATACACAACTATTGAGTTGTTAGCTTTGACAAGGTTTTTAGATGTAGGACTTAGTTGGAAACGACTATCTAGCAATACTCATGAAAATTACTCGTTTTATGACTTTATAGCTAGTTCATTTTCATTTTTTCAGCAGAATCCCAATGTTCTGCAATTTTCCCGTTTTCGATTCTAAATAAGTCAAACCATGTGGTGGTGTATTTTTTAGATTTATCATTAGGGTCTGGCAGTTCTCTTACAAAACTTATCATCACTAGGTCGCCCTCAGCAACAATAGCAACCACTGATGCTTTGATGGTATTTGATATTGGCTGTGGTTTTGTAAATTTTGCAAAGAAATCAACCACTGCTTTTCTGCCTGTAGCTGCATTCGGATTGTGTTGCATATAATTTTCATCGAAGTATTTCTCAGCCACTTCAAGGTGTCCACCTTCTAAAAACTCTCGCCACATATCGTAAACAAGTTTCTTGTTTTTCGCTAGTGTTTCGTTGCTACTTTTCAGAAGCTCTTCTTGTGAAGCAAGGGGCTTTACTGGCAGTTGAGCAAAAACTTTGTTCGATGAAAATGCAAAAAAAATCGTTGCAAATATTACAAATAAGTATTTCATAAGTAGTAATTAGTAAAGAGTGAACGGTTCGCCTGCGGGGTGGCGTTTCAAGTTTCTAGTTATCTTTGTTTATGATAAGTAAAAACGTTGTTTCATTAGTATTGATTCCTTGAAAGTTTATTGAAAATTATAATTTTCGATGCTAGTTTGTGGAAACGATAACAGAGCCATATTTTATCGTCGGGCAATATGGGAAATCTTTAGCAAGGTATCTGATTTTTATGGAATTGCAAATTCCGTACAATAAAAATAAATGTTTACTTCAAGAAAGTATAAAAGAAATATACTTGATGATAACATCGTGTTTTTATCAGAGATAACCTTACATATTTTGCTCCAAGCTGAGGAGGTTCAATACCATAAATACCAAAATGCTCGGGGAGCTATTTCGTCGTATAGATATTCCTTTGTAAAGCCTAGAAAATAATCAACGGTATTTTGTGAAAATTTTTCTACGTTGTTTTGCAAATAATTTCTAGTTCCTTCAAATCCTAAAGTATAGAAAATCATTTCACCATCGAAACCACACCATGTATCAAAATCAATACATTTAGCTTCCATTATTAAATCAAAATCTATTGTTGTTTTATTCTTGCTAACGAAATAGCTAAACATTAAGAGGTCGGGAGACGTACAAATATAAGGGTCGTTGCCTTCTACCTCATCATCAGATTTACGAAAATCAATGGCTTTTTGAAGAAGGTATCTTGAAAAGTGAAGGTTTTTATAATTCTTAATATACTCTACCATTTTTCTACGCTCGTCGCCCCTTGGTTCTTTATCATTTAAAAGCTTTTCAAATTCTTCATGATCAATCTCTCCTGTTGTTTCAAATTGTTGAATGAGTTGTAAAATATAATCGCTAATAAATGTGTCAGGAATAGCTAATTTCTTTTTTAGTGCTGGGCTTACCTCAACAATACGCTCGCTGATAACTTCAATCCAATTGTTTTTATCGTTTTGCTGAATAGTTTGATATTGTTCATTTACAAAAGCGGTAATATCTGTAATAGACTTAATATATTGGTTGTTGAATTCTTCAAGAGCTTTGCCTTTTATACCAATTTGAATAGCCCTTCTTTTAAGTTTATCACCAGCAAGATTATGGTCAGGGTCCCATTGTATTCTTACATCACTGTTGTTTAGTTGTTCTTGCCAGTCTTGTTGGCTAGCATAAATATTATCAAAGTGTGTTAAAACGCCATCTTCTAAAAGCTTATAAAAGCCTTCAAGTGAGATTTCAATGGCTAAAATTCTATTCTGATTTTCTTTTTGTGCCCATCCGCTTCTGTACATCATCCAGAGAAAATTGGGTTTAATCCAAGTCATTCGCGAAAAGCTATAGGCTGGTCCCCCAAATTTTTGATTTTCAATAGCATAGTTTGCAATACTATCATTGAAGGCTTGATATACAATAATAGTTGAGTCGTCGGTGTGCCCAAGGATATAGTTATTTTCTTGAGGTAACCCTTGTTCATAATTGTGATAGTAAATTGTTTGTAATTTCATTTAGGTTGTTGTATTAATAGTGTGGTTGTATCGTGTTATTTAACGTAATTATGTATTATAATAAATACTGATAAAATGATATGGAGTTTTTTCAATCGTAGGCACAAAAAGTAGGGTCGTATGGCATACGACCTTTTGGCGGATGAATAATAGGACGACGAAAAGGACGAATGCAATTCGTCCCTACGCTATTTATTGAATGTATTATTGTTGGTACACAAATTATTATTGACAATAACGAATCGTATGTCATACGTCATTTTTCAATCCTAGAAAAGTTAAAACCTACTGTAAGTATCGCTTTATTACCAATTGGTCCATCGTTATCGTCAATTGAATAAGCAAAATCAAGGTTTACTAATTTACTAATCACAACGCCAGCACCCAACGTTGTAAAGCTTCGATTACCTTTGTCTTTGGATTCAAGAAACTTGCCCATCCTCAAAAATAAAAAATCATCATAAGCATACTGCATTCCTAACGACCATGTGATTTCCTTTAGCTCTTCGCTGAGTCCGCCAGGGGCATCTGAAAACGAATTGAACATGGCAGACAAGGCCGAATCGTTATTATGATTTCCAGTTGGTGTAGGAATCAACAGTTTATCGGCATCTACTGTAAAGGCAACTTTATTTTTAACATCCAACTTATAACTTGGTGCTATACCTAATTTTAAATTGGTCGGCAAAAAAGCATACTGTTTGTTACCAATATTAACTTTTTCACCAATATTGGCGATATTTAGTCCGTAATTGATAGTGAATTTTTTAAAGACATCTGTATCAACATGTGCCAAACTGATGTCAAAAGCAACATTATTCAGGGGAAGCATCTCAATAGTCGTAGATGGTGAAATTGTCATTACATTATCATGTATATACTTCATCCCCACTGCCATTGACACTTTGTTTGATAATCGTCTAGTATAATTTACTGCCCAACTCCAACTCCTACTTTTAGGTGAAAAACCCCTAAAAGCTCCTGTATTATCAACATAGTTAAAAATGCCATTTTGAAAAAGAGTAAAATTGCTAGATAAGACACTTTTTTCATTCAATTGATAATATCCCCCTGCTCTCAAGATATACATATCATTAGGTAGCCACTTCGCCCCAATTAAAAAGAAACCGCTTCTATTAGGTGAATGTACCAACATGGCAGGGTTGAGATAGGTAGCTGTTTCGTCGGTAAAAAGAGCCATTCCTCCATAACCCATTGAAACAGACATGGGGTCTATGTTGAAAAGCATAAATTCGTGTACTGGGACTGGGACAGAGGTTAATGCTGTTTGCGTTTGTCCTTTTATTGATTGTGTAAAACCTGCAATAAGCGTAAAGAGTAATAGTGTTTTTTTCATGGTTTAATAGCTTACGCTGCCTTTATCAGGATTATGCTTCTGTAGAGAAACAATGATTTTTGAAGAACAAGCAGTTAGTAAATTTTGTAGCGTTTATTAATTAGTGATAGACTTATATTTTAAAAAATGTAGGGTCGTATTGCATACGACCTTTTGACGAACGAATAACAAATAAACGACAAGGATGAATACCATTCACCCCTACGTTTGTTTTTATTATTTTCTATATCGCTGGTTCTTGCTGAGACAAACAGTGAAAACTGCCTTGTCCCCAAATAATGTCAGTAGCATCTAAACCAATTACTGGGCGGTCTGTAAAAAGTCCTGAGAGAATATCTAACGCTACCTCATCGTTTTTACATTGATACGTCGGAACGATTACGCCAGCATTGGTTATCAAGAAGTTAGCATACGAGCCTGGTGTTCTGAACTCATCAATTACTACTGCTGAAGGCATCGGTAATTCCACGACATTCAGTTGTTTGCCATTTACCAAACGCATCTGTTTTAACAACTGCAAATTATCGTTCAATACTTCGTAGTTATCATCATTTTTATCGTATTCAACAGCCGCAACTACGGTATCGGCATTGACAAAACGAACGGTATCATCCACATGACCGTCGGTATCATCCCCTACTATGCCATCATTTACCCATAACACCTGTTCTTGTCCGTAGAAATCGCATAAATATTGCTCTATTTGGGCTTGGTTCAGATGTGGGTTTCTATTAGGGTTCAACAAACATGAGCGACTGGTAAGTACTGTGCCTGCTCCGTTAAATTCTACCGACCCGCCTTCCATAATAATACCCGGTGTTACGCTATTCAAGCCACGATATTCGGCAATTTTGGTAGGCAAATTGTTATCATCATCAAATGGAGGATATTTTCCGCCCCATGCGTTGTATCCCCAGTTTACAATCATGCGTTGTTTGGTTTCTGGGTTTATCAAAAACGCAGGACCGTGGTCTCTGCACCAAGCATCGTTGGTGGGGTTTACTAATATTTCTATTTGCGAAAGTTCAATATCGTATTTCGGCAATTCATTCAAAATAAACGATTTAAGGGTTTCGTCGTTTACATTCAAGCAAACCTTTTCACCTTTAGCAATCGCCTTGATAAAATTAAAATATTGTGGGTACATTTTGGCTAGTTTGTCACCTTGCCAAGAGTGGTCGTTATGCGGAAAAGTAAGCCAAGTTGCTACGTGTGGATGCCATTCGGCAGGAAAAAAGTATCCTTGAGATTTTGGAGTAAGCATTTGTGTCTGTTTTAAGGTGCAAAAATAGGGATTAAATACTTAATTTGAAGATTTGGAAATTTGAAGATTTGAAAATATTAATAAAAAGAATGTAAGAAGGATTGAACTTATTCTAATCTTTAAATTGAAATAGTAATATTTATAAGAATTAATTACCAAATCTTCAAATCCTTAAATTAGATATATTTTCAAATCTTCAAATTCTCAAATCTTCAAATTAAGTATATTTTCAAATCTTCAAATCCTCAAATTTTCAAATTCAGCCCCCTATTCCTCAAAAGAAATCCCTCTTCTATTCACTTTTTTGATAGAGGCGATTTTTTTGGTTTTGAGTCTATCCATTTTAGAAGCCAAAGTAGGTTGACTGGCTTTGCGTTTTTTGGGAACAAATAATGCCTTTTTCAGTATATCCATAAACTTTTTAATCGCCAAATGTTTGTTTCGTAGTTGAGTACGTTCTTCTTGCGAAACAATGATTAGTTCACCCTCAGCATTAATTTGGTTTTTAAGTTTTTCTTGAAGCGTATTTTTCTGAATTTCGTCTAATAAAACGGAATTGATTATATTGAATCGGAGTTCTATCTTGGTAGAAACCTTATTAACATTCTGTCCACCAGCTCCGCCACTTCTAGAGGCTTGGAATTGGAATTCTGGACTGAAATCTTGTTTAAGTAATTGGTCGAGAGACATGTTGTTTAATTGTGAATGAGTGTTTTTTTTTAATGAGTGAGTTGTGAATGAGTGAGTTAGTGATTGGTATAAGCTATCAGTCATCAGATATCGGCTTTCTATTGTCAGTAAATCGTTTGTGAAAGCTGACGACTGACATCCGAAAGCTGAAAGCTCATAGCTTATTGCTTACAGCTGAAAGCCCCAAACAATGCCCGAAACAAACATACGAAAAATAATTCATATTGATATGGATGCCTTCTATGCTTCTGTAGAGCAAAGAGACAACCCTGCCTTGCGTGGAAAACCCGTTGCAGTGGGAGGCTCGCGTGAGCGTGGCGTGGTGGCAGCAGCCAGTTATGAAGCTCGTAAGTTTGGTGTACGTTCAGCGATGTCGTCGATGATGGCAGCACGAAAATGCCCTAATTTGATTTTTGTCAAACCCCGTTTTGAAAGTTATAAGACTGTTTCCAAGCAAATCAGAGAGATTTTTGCGGAATATACCCATCTGATAGAACCACTGTCGCTAGACGAAGCCTATTTAGATGTTACCGAAAACCTAAAAGGCATAGACTCTGCCACAGAAATAGCCATAGAAATTAGGGCAAAAATCAAGGAGAAAACACAGCTGACGGCCTCCGCGGGGGTATCGTATAATAAATTCTTAGCCAAATTGGCATCCGACTATAAAAAGCCTGATGGACTGTTTGTCATAAAACCTAAGCAAGGCGAAAAATTTGTAGAGCAATTAGAAGTATATCGTTTTCATGGCATAGGCAGGGTAACGGCCGATAAAATGAACAAAATGAATATTTTCACGGGACTGGATTTACGCCAATACGACGAAGCTTTTCTGACAAAACACTTTGGGAAGGCAGGGAAATATTATTATAACATCGCCCGTGCGATAGACAACCGCCCCGTGAATCCTGAAAGAATCAGGAAATCGGTAGGGTCAGAAAATACCTTTTGGAGAGATTTAGAAACCAACGTTGAATTAGAAGCGGGACTAAAACCTATTATCGACGACGTATGGAAATACTGCGACCGCACGCATGTTTATGGCAGAACGGTAAACTTAAAGGTAAAATTCAATGATTTTCAGATTATCACACGGAGCAGGACGACCCTCTCTCCTATTTTTGACAGTGCCTTTTTTGAAAAAATAGCCTTTGAATTATTAGAACAATTATATCCTATTCCAAAGGGCGTAAGGCTATTGGGCATTTCTTTATCAAACCTAGCATCTGCCGATGAGATGGTAGGCAAGCAGCTTACTTTGGAGTTTTAGGGTTGGTGCTATCGGCTTTCGGTCGTCGGTTTTCGGACTTCGGCTTTTCCCCTCCCCATTAGTCTGCATCTAATAAGGTCAAGGATGTAGCACGAGTTTTCAACTCGTGAAATAATGTACGAGTTAAAAACTCGTGCTACTACTGTTTGTTTTGTATTTCTCCGCTTGACAATCTGAGATTGTCATTTATCTAACCCACGAAGTCAGAGACTTCGAGGAGTGAGTTGAGTTTTTTATCTTACAACAGAAAACCAAAATCTGATAACCAATTGCCTACATCCCTAATCTGAAAACCGAAATCCGATGACCGACCGCCTACAGCCTCTTGCCTAAAGCCAATTTTTAATTTCTATGCCCCTGTTTTTATTTCCACTACTTTTAAGATAACTTGCAGTTCTAATTTACAGCATGGGGGAAATGTTATTTTCTAAGAAAAGCCCATCTACTTTACAAAAACAATGGAACAACAAAAACCAATCATAGGAATAACTTTAGGAGATTATAATGGGATAGGTCCTGAGGTAATTTTGAAAGCATTGACTAGCAACCGTATCTTGAAGATGTGTACGCCTGTTATTTATGGTTCACAAAGAGTATTTACTTATTACCGAAAAGCGTTAGATTTAAAAGATTGGGCGCTACACAGTATCCCGAGTATCGACCAAATCAATCCGAAATTTACCAACGTCATTACGTGTTGGGACGACAAACAAACCGAAGTAAACCCTGGCAAAGTAACGCCTGAAGCTGGTGCTGCCGCTTTGGCTTGCTTACAAAAAGCTACGGAAGATTTGAAGGGTGGGCATATTCATGCTATCGTGACGGCTCCTATCAATAAAAATAATATTCAATCAGCAGAATTTAAATTCCCCGGACATACTGAATATTTCACCGAAGCGTTTGAAGCTAAAGATTCTTTGATGTTTTTGGTGTCGGATGTGCTAAGGGTTGGGGTAGTCACAGGGCATATTCCTTTAGGAAGAGTGCGCGGGGCGATTACACAAGAAAAAATTACGCAGAAACTCAACCTGATGTTTACTTCTTTGATAGAAGATTTTGGCATTCAGAAACCTAAAATCGCTGTATTGGGACTAAACCCACATGCGGGTGAAGACGGGCTATTGGGCAATGAAGAAAAAGAGGTGATTAGCCCCGTATTGGAACAATTCAGAAAAAAAGGAAGCTTGGCTTTTGGGCCTTTTCCTGCGGATGGGTTTTTCGGAAATGCTCAATTCAAGCAGTACGATGCCGTTTTGGCGATGTATCATGACCAAGGGTTGATACCTTTTAAATATATTTCATTTGAAAATGGCGTTAACTTTACTGCGGGCTTGTCGGTAGTACGCACTTCGCCCGACCACGGTACTGCCTATGATATAGCAGGTAAAAATATAGCCAAAGAAACATCAATGCTAGAAGCCATCTTTACGGCCATTGATGTAATACGGAATAGAAAAGAGGTAGTGGCGGTTAGCGAGCAGGTAAACTAAACTTACCTTTAAAGAGAGGTTTAAATGCTTCAGTTCTCTTTAGAATAGCTATTGAGTTTAATTTAATTACGTATCCCTAGCGAGGGACTTAAGTCCCTCGCTAGGGATTAAGCATTAATTCTCAAAAGAACCTTGCTTTCTCTTTATGGGTAAAGAAACAAAATACAAGGTTTCAACAATATTATTCAATCTAAATTCAACCTTAATTAACAATGTCAATCGAACAACAATCACGTCGTGACTTTTTGAAAAATAGCTTGTTAGCTACTGCAGGAGCAACGCTTCTTACTAATGATTTATGGGCAGCTAAAAAAGAGGCTCGTCATATTGGCGTACAGTTGTATTCTGTCCGTGATGCCATCAAAGTAGATGCCAAAGACACTTTAGCTAAAATTGCTAAAATGGGGTATAAAGAAGTAGAAGGCTTTGGATATTCAGGCGGTAAGTTCTTTGGTTTAACGCCAGATGACTATGCTAAAACGTTGGCTGACAATGGCTTGAAGATGCCATCTGCACACGCTATGGTTACTTCAAAAGACTATGCAAACGGACAGCTTTCGGATGATTTCAAGAAATTGGTAGAAGATGCTATCAAGGTTGGACAAAAGTATGTGATTGCTCCGTATATGTCAGACCCAGACCGTTTGATTGGGAAGCAAATGGCTGAAACTTTCAACAAAGCTGGTGAATATTGCAAGGCGTCAGGTGTGAAATTCGGATACCACAACCATGATTTTGAATTCAAGAAGTATAACGGCGAACAACTTTATACAACACTTTTGAACAATACCGACAAAAACTTGGTGACATTCGAAATGGATTTGTATTGGGTAGTAGTAGGCGGTGAAAAACCAGTAGAATGGTTTAAAAAACACCCAGGCAGATTTACACATTTCCACGTAAAAGACCACGATCCAGTTAAAAACGTGACCGTAGAAGTAGGAGAAGGCGATATTAACTTCCAAGAAATCTTCAATGCAGCTAAAATTGCAGGAACAAAATACTTTGTGGTAGAATTAGAAAACTACAAACGTACACCAATGGAGGGTATCGAAATCGGCTTGAACAACTTGAAAAAGTTAAAGTTTTAGGCGCTAATTTTTCTGTAAAGTATTAATCTGTTAAATTTGTAAACAGAAAAATGAACCTGTCACCTCTGTGGCAGGTTTTTTTAGTAACACTCTTACCGAAGAGAGCGGAATTAATGATCGGTTCGAGCAACAATTATGAAGAAGAAAGTTTTAATAGCGGATGATATGCACCCAAGCATCCTGACGATGCTGGAAGAATTAGGTTTTTTACCCGACTACCAACCCAATATTCAACGGCCTGAATTATTGAATATCATCAAAGATTATGAAGGTTTATTGATTAGAAGTAAAACCAAAATAGACAAAGAATTTTTAAGCCATAATCAAAAATTAGCATTTATCGGAAGAGCAGGGGCTGGACTGGATTTGATAGACATCGAAGCAGTAGAGCAATTGGGCATTAAACTATTTGCCGCCAATGAGGGGAATTCTGATGCCGTAGCGGAGCATACGTTGGGGATGTTGTTGAGCTTATTCAATAAAATCAATTGGGCAGATGCGGAAGTACGGCAGAAAATTTGGCTACGCGAAGCCAACCGTGGTATCGAGCTAAAAGGCATGACGGTGGGCATTATTGGCTATGGCAACATGGGTAAGGCTCTTTCTGAACGATTGATAGGCTTTGGCGTAGAGGTAATTGCGTATGATTGTTACAAAACAGGCTTTTCGTCAAACTTGGTAAAGGAAGTCGAAATGGACGAAATCTTTGAAAAAGCGGATGTACTTTCGCTACACGTTCCGCTGAATCCTTCTACCAAAATGTTGATAAACGACGACTATTTGGCAAAATTCAAGAAGAATATTTTCCTGATTAATACCTCGCGTGGAGAAGTGGCCTCGGTGGCTTCAGTATTAAAACATTTGCAAAATGGAAAACTCAGAGGGGCTTGTTTGGATGTATTGGAAAATGAAAAGATGAAGCAACTTTCTGCTGAACAGGAAAGTCAATATGACCAATTGTTTCAGTTGAAAAATGTAATATTAACCCCACATATCGCTGGCTGGACGGTAGAAAGCTATCAAAAAATCAATGATGTGTTGATTGAGAAGATAAAGGCGATGTAATATAATGATTTGAAGATTTGAGAATTTGAAGATTTGAAAATGATTATGATTAGACAACTTTTGAAAAGTTGTTTAATCTGTTTAATTCTATTTCTTTCTATTAGCCGGTGACTTAAGTCACCGGCTAATAGAAACATGAGTCATCCCGAATTTTGTGGATGGCTTGCCAAATAAAAACCTCCTTGTTTATTTTGTGAATTACGACAAACACAAAAAACAGGAGGTT
>NZ_JAVDUE010000023.1:0-86272 GCF_031456255.1 Arcicella sp. BE140
CCTCTTCCCATCTCGAACAGAGAAGTTAAGCCCAGTTCCGTTGATGATACTGCAATCACATGCGGGAAAGTAAATAAACCCCAAAAATATTAGAACACCCCTTATTAATTAAATAATAAGGGGTGTTTTTGCATTTAGAGACTAGCCTGAATTATTGTGTCATTTATCAATTTTCATTATTGATTATTTATACTAATTAATAATGAAAATAACTTTGTACAAAACAATTATTTCATATTCTTTTGTAACGGAATTAAGCGCTTTGATTTTAGTTCTAATATCAATAATTAATCAAGTATTCTGATGAAAAACTTCTTTTTAGAAATTCAAAATTATCAGTACTTGCAAAAACAAAATAAAAACATGAATCAACAAATGTATTATTTTGTTTTTGAGAAATATAATGTGAAATATAGCCTCCTTGCTTTTACTACTTTCTTCCTATCTTTCATCACTTCACCTTTATTGGCAACGGAATATCATGCTAATAATGGGATTTTGGATTTAAGACAACATAACTTTAAAAAAGATAATACAGAGTTAAGAGGTCCTTGGGCATTTTATTGGAACCAACTATTAACTCCTCAGATGCTCGCTACAAAGCCTAAACCAAGTTATTATACCGATTTAACCAAAGTTTGGAATAAGCATGAGCAATTAAATATGCCTTATAAAGCTTTTGGGGTGGCTACTTATTCATTAGATTTGGTGATTGACCACAGTAGAAATCCTTCTTTAGCCTTCTTTCTGCCTGCTACTTACTGTACTTTTAACTTTTGGGTGAACGGAGAACTATTTGCTGTTAATGGAGTAGTTGCTAAAAATAAAGAACAGTATAAACCGCAATGGTTGCCCATCCTTAGGAATTACTATGCCAAAACGGATACGTTGAAGTTAGTCTTACAGATTGCTAATTTTGAACATTACAAGGGTGGAATTTCTCAAATGATTGTGTTGGGTGATTCCGAAATAATGCATGAGCAAAGAGAAAGAGAAATTGCCTCTGATTTGTTACTCGCAGGCGTATTGTTTATGGGTAGTCTGTTCTTTTTTGGACTTTACTTCATGGGGCAACGCGACCGCGAAATTCTTTATTTTGCCCTCTTTTGCTTATTTTTTATTTATAGGATTGTTGGTGTAGATAAACAATATTATTTGCATCATATCCTGCCTAACTTAAATTGGTATTTTTCAATCCATGTTGAATATTTTGCGATATTCTTCTGCATTTTTATTTTTACATTATTTCTTAAAGACTTATATCCTGACGAAACCAAAGATTGTTTTATCAAATTTGTAAGCTTTTCAAGCATATTTTATATCCTTATATTAATGCTGACGCCAATTTCTTTTTTTACGTTGGCCTCTCAGTTATTCCTTTTTATTGTATTATTCTTTATCGTATATAGTTTTTATGTAGCGATTAGGGCAGTAATTAATAAACGGGTAGGCTCGAAATATGCTTTTTTAAGTTTTTTATCGTTAGGAATTGCTATTGGACTCACCATTCTTAGTTACCTAAAAGTATTAGATGCGTCACCATTTTACTTCATTTTTGGTTTTTTAGGCTTTATATTTTTTCAAAACCTGATTCTATCTTACCGATTTGCCTTTTCTTTGCGAAAAGCTAAAGAACAAGCAGAACAAGGAGGACGAGCAAAATCTGAATTCTTGGCTAATATGAGCCATGAAATCAGAACGCCTTTGAATGGCGTAATTGGTTTTGTGGATTTATTGATGAAGACCAAACTAGACAATACACAGAAACAGTATATGTCTACGGTTTTCCAATCTGCCAACTCTCTATTAGATATTATCAATGATATTCTTGATTTCTCGAAAATTGAAGCGGGAAAACTAGAGCTGTCGATTGAACAATATGATTTATACAAACTGGGCGAACAAGTAGTGGATATTATAAGCTATCAGGCGAATGATAAAAAACTGGAAGTGTTGCTTAATATTCAGTCAGATATTCCTCGTTTTATTTGGGTAGATTCTATTCGCTTACGCCAAGTATTGGTAAATCTTTTAGGAAATGCTGTGAAATTCACAAAGGCGGGAGAGATAGAATTGAAAATTATGCTACTGAAAAGTGACTTGAGTGGTCATGCTAAATTTAGATTTTCAGTAAGAGATACAGGCGTTGGGATTGATCCTAAAAATCAAAAAAAGATATTTACAGCTTTCTCTCAAGAAGACGCTTCGACAACCCGAAAATTTGGCGGAACAGGCTTAGGCTTGACGATTTCAAATAAATTGTTGGGTTTGATGGGAAGTAAACTGCAAGTAGAAAGCCAAATGGACGTAGGTAGTACTTTTTTCTTCGATATTTCACTGAAAGCAGTAGAAGGCGATGCTGTAGAGTGGGATGCATCTTTGGAGAGTATTAAAAATGTGTTGATAGTAGATGATAATGCTAATAACCGTATCATTCTGAAAGAAATGTTGGCATTGAAATCTATTCCTTCAGAACAGGTAGTAAGTGGCCAAGAGTGTATTGACTTATTGAGTGCTGGAAATCGTTATGATGCTATTTTGATGGATTACAAAATGCCTGAGATGAATGGTATTCAAGCTGCAAGAAAAATTAGAGAACAACTAAGATTATCTCCAGAGACTCAGCCAATCATGCTATTGTATAGCTCATCAGATGATTATGAAATTACGAAGGCATGCGAAGAGTTAGGAATAAAACAGCAATTAGTAAAGCCTATTAAAATACAACAATTATACAATGCATTGCATGAATTAATTAATAGAGCAGAACCCGTAGAAGCGATTCAAATAGAAGAGCAACCCCCTGTTAAAATAGGAAATAGGCTAAATAATATAACCATCCTTATCGCAGAAGATAATCCAATAAATATGTTATTGGCTAGAACAATTTTTAGTAGATTGTTCCCTGAGGCTAAAGTAGTGGAAGCAGTTAATGGAAAAATTGCGATAGAAAAGTACAAGGAGAGTAATCCAGATATTATATTTATGGACGTTCAGATGCCAGAGATAGGTGGCTATGAAGCTACAAAAATTATAAGGGCATTGGAAAAACAAGAAAGGAGAGTACCGATTATTGCTTTAACTGCGGAAACGATTGTGGGTGAGAAAGAAAGATGTATGGAAGCAGGAATGGACGATTATATCACAAAACCTGTATTAAAAGCAACGATAGAAAAAACAGTTTTGAAATGGCTTCTAAAAGATTAAACTAGACTAATTAAAAATTGCGTTCCGTATTGTTGGATAAAATTGTAAATTTCCATAATTTTGGAAAAATTATAAGTAGATTAATTTTAGCCATCAATATGAAACATATTTTATTACCATTCTTATTACTTCCTTCGTTGGCATTTAGCCAAAAGACCACTATTGATTCAAGTAAGGTTAAGCATCTCGATGAAGTAGAAGTAAAAGCCTTTAAACGTGATGAAAATAGCTTATTGCCTTTAAACGACGTACATAATTCCTATATTTTCTCGGGTAAAAAGCATGAAGTAATTTCTGTTCAAAGTTTAAATGCAAATATATCCGAAAAAACTGGAAGACAAATTTTTGCGAAAGTAGCAGGTGCCTTTGTATATGATATGGATGGTTCAGGAAACCAGATGAATATATCAACACGTGGACTAGACCCACACCGTAGTTGGGAATATAATGTTCGTCAGAACGGAATAATGACGAATAGTGATATTTATGGCTATCCCGCAAGTCATTATAGTGCGCCAATGGAATCTATTCAAAAGATAGAAATTGTACGTGGTACTGCTTCTTTACAATATGGAGCACAGTTTGGTGGAATGATAAATTATGTAACCAAACAGGCTGATACGACTAAAAAAATATCTTTTGAAAGTATCAACTCAGTAGGTTCGTATGGGTTATTTAGTTCTTATAATGCGATTGGTGGTAAAGTCGGGAAATTGAAATATTATGGATATTTTCAGAAAAGAGTTTCAGATGGCTATCGTAAAAATGCACAATCTGATGCCCAATCGCAGTTTCTAGCCTTAGAATATGAGTTTTCATCTAAATTAAAAGCAAAAGCTGAAATCGGAAGAAGCCAATATGTTTTTCATATACCCGGCCCATTGACAGACGATATGTTTTATCAAGACCCACGTCAGTCAACCCGTAGCAGAAATTACTTTAGCCCAGACATCGTTGTCCCTTCATTATCATTTGATTGGAGAATTAATGAGAGTACGCAATTGCAATGGATAAACTCAGCCGTATTAGGAACTAGAAATAGTGTACAAATAGTAGCTTTAGCAAACGTTCCAGATGCCATTGACCCAGCGACAAACCAATATAAAAACCGTCAGGTTGATATTGACCATTTCAATAGTTATTCATCTGAATTGCGTTTAACGAAGTATTATAACATTGGCAACTTTAAAAATACTTTAGTCGGCGGGCTTCGTTATATCAATAATGATTTGAATCGTCAGCAATTAGGTAAAGGAACTACGGGTTCAGATTATGATTTAACATTGGTTGACCCAGCTTGGGGAAGAGATTTGCATTATAAAACACAAAATGTAGCGGTATTTGTAGAGAATATATTTTATGTAACACCAAAGTTTAATATTTCGCCTGCGTTTCGTTTAGAAAGTGGTACAACTAAAATGTCTGGATATATTAAATACTTGGCATCTGATAAAGTGCCTAACGAGATTAAACATTCTTTCCCTCTTTTTGGTGTTAATTCGCAATACAAGATTAACAATAATCTTAAGGTTTATGGAGGTTGGTCTCAGGCGTATAGACCTGTTATTTTCTCGGATATTATACCACCAACCGCATTGGACGTTACTGACCAAAATCTTAAAGATGCTTCGGGCTATAATGCTGAAATAGGTATCAGAGGAAATCACAAACAGATTTTGCATTTTGATATTACTTATTTCCAGATTCAGTATGATAATAGAATTGGAAGTTTGATTTTACCAGATGCGTCAGGAAATAACTTCGTCTATAAAACGAATGTAGGAAGTAGCCTGACCAAAGGGTTAGAAGTATTTGTTGAAGCAAAACCAATTAGAACAAAAGCTACTGAAGTATCTGTTTTCACGGCTACTTCGTACTTTGATGCAAGTTATATAAAAGGGTCTGTTACATTAAGTGGTGAAAACAAAAGCATTGTAGGCAATCGTTTAGAGACTGTACCAAGATGGATTAGTAGAAATGGTGTAACGGTTTCGCATAAAATTGTAAGTGCTACGTTGCAGTATAGTTATGTAGCAGATAGTTATTCAGATGCTCTTAATACTGAAAAGCCTAGTGCAGATGGTTCAAAAGGATTAGTACCATCTTATGGTATTTTAGACCTTAATACTTCTTTAAAAATAGCGCCAAGCTATACTTTAAAACTAGGTATCAACAATATTACTAACGAACAATATTTTACAAAACGCCCAACGGGTTATCCTGGTGTTGGTGTTTGGAGCTCAGATGGAAGAAGTATTGTAGCAACTTTGCAGTTTAAGATTTAGACATTGAGTTTTTAAATTAATAAGGCGGGAATTAATTCCCGCCTTATTTTATTTTGACGAGTTGAAAACTCGTTCTACTATTATCTAAATTTTCCTCTCTCATATTGTACGGGCCATTGTACATCTTTTTGTCCTAATTCAGCCGCTGCTCTTAATGGGAAATATGGGTCACGGAGTAGTTCTCGTGCTAAAAAGATTAAATCAGCTTGACCTGTTACAAGGATTGATTCTATCTGAGTCGAGCTAGTTAACAAACCTACTGCACCTGTAAGAATGCCCGTTTCTTTTTTGATATTTTCAGCAAAAGTCACTTGATAAGCAGGGCCTACTGGAATTTTAGCAGTATAGATATTTCCCCCTGTTGAGCAATCGATTAAATCAATACCCACATTTTTAAGAATAGCTGAAAGTTTAATAGCATCCTCTTGATTCCAACCTCCTTCTGCCCATTCTGTAGCCGAAATTCTTACGAATAAAGGTAAAGTATCTGGCCAAACAGTTTTTACGGCTTCAACGACTTCCAACAAAAAACGTATTCTATTCTCAAAACTTCCTCCGTATTCATCTGTACGTTGATTACTCAACGGAGATAAAAACTGATGAATCAGGTAGCCATGTGCCGCATGAATTTCAACAACGCTAAATCCTGCTTTCGAGGCTCTTTCAGCAGCGTTTTTAAAATCTATCACAATTTGTTGGATTTCAGCTTTTGTTAAAGCTTTTGGTAATCCATAAGCATCATTAAAAGGAATTTCGCTTGGTGCTACTACTTGCCAACCACCCTCGTCTATCGGCACCAATTTACTTCCTTTCCATTGCGAGGCAGTGCTTGCTTTTCTGCCAGCATGGGCTAACTGAATACCTGCTTCTGCACCATTTGCTTTGATGAAGGTCGTTATTCTCTGTAGGCCTTCTATATGTTCATCTTTCCAAATGCCTAAATCATCGGGTGAAATTCTGCCTTCTGGTGAAGTAGCGGCAGCTTCAGTAATGACTAACCCTGCTCCGCCAACGGCTCTACTTCCTAAATGGACAAAGTGCCAATCGTTTGCAAAACCATCTATGGAGGAATATTGGCACATCGGAGAAACGACGATACGATTCTTTAAAGTAAGCTCCTTAATTTTTATCGAACTAAATAATTGTGACATAAGTAATTGAACGGTTTTAGAATGATGAATGAGTATGAAACTCTTTAATCATAATGTTCAATCGTGTTTCATAGTTCAAATTATGGTTGAAATTCGACTAAAGTTTAATCTTCAAAAACTTAAACCCAATAATTATTAACCAAATCAGCCATAGCGTACTTCCGATAAATCTTGCCAACGTAACTACTGGAAAAGTAGGAATGACTGTCGCAAATAATTCTGTTTGGGCATTACCTTCATTAACTGCAAAGCAGAGGAAATAAACCCTAAGTGTTTACTTATTTTGTCTTCTTTGATAAAATATTCATCCCTTTTGAATTCTTTTAAGCAAAAAGAATTCATGATAAGCTCTAAATCTTCTTCCGAGAATCCTACGCACTGAAAATAGTGCTTTAAATTTTCCCAAATAAAATTCGTTAAATAAGTACTGATTTTATTTTATGAAAATACAAGATTAAAATTTAATCCTAGTATGGAAATATGTTTTTTAACGAAGGATTTTGACTATTTTTATGAAAATACAAGCAGTTTATTTTAAAATTATATCAACTAAACTTACAAAATACCATGTCAAGATTCTCAGGGAAAGTAGCTTTAATAACAGGTAGTAGTAAAGGGATTGGTCGGGCGATAGCCGTTCGCTTTGCAAAAGAAGGAGCAAACGTAGTAATTAATAGCAGAAATGATGATGAGCACGTAGCCGAAACCAAGCGACAAATAGAAGCCACAGGGGCAAAAGTACATTTTATACAAAGTGATATTTCGAAAGTGGAAGTAGTATATGCCATGATTAAAGAAAGTGTGGAGGTATTTGGGAAACTAGATATTTTGGTAAACAATGCAGGCGTAGAGATTAATGCACCTTTCTGGGAGGTAACCGAAAAAGACTATGATACAGTAATGAATATCAACTTGAAAGGTATGTTTTTCCTGACACAAGCTTTTGTGCGTTATATGAGAGAAAACAACGTAGTGGGTGTAATTGTGAATAATAGTTCTGTACACGAAGAGTTACCTTTCCCAAATTTCACGGCTTATTGTGCCAGCAAAGGAGCCATGCAAATGGTCATGAGGAATTTAGCGGTTGAATTAGGCCCTATGAATGTTAGAATTAACAATGTGGCTCCCGGTGCTATTCGTACACCGATAAATGCAGATTTATTGAGCAAGCCAGAATTGCTAGGAATACTACAAAACAATATTTCATTACGCCGTTTGGGTGAGCCCGAAGATGTAGCAGGAGTAGTAGCATTTTTAGCATCTGATGATGCAAAATATGTAACAGGCTCTACTTATTATGTGGATGGCGGACTTACTTTCCATTATACAGAGCAGTAAATAGATGAGTTCATTGTTATAAATAGTCTAAGCCTAAGGTTTAGACTATTTTTTTAATTAAAGCTTCCTCACAAACTAATTGATAGACACGTATGCTTCATAAGAGGAAATAAGCTATTTTTGCCAAAATTGATAGATATCATCTAAAATCCTAGAAATAAATAAAGCATGCAAGAAAACATTACAAGACTTATAGAAGAGGTGAAATCAAACACACTTCATAATAAAACAATATGGTGGATTGTATTTAGCTTTTTTTTATTTGTTTGGACAGTACAATTAAATCCGCCTATTAACACAGGAGATTTACACACAGGCTTGTGGGGAGTAATGTTGATGCAAGCAAAGGATATTACTAATAATGATTATTTAGGGAATGTGTTATATGGCTATAATAGGGCATTGAGGCTGACAGTACCTGTTATTATGAAACTTCTCTCTATCAGTAGCACTAAGCAAATGTATCTTATCCAATTACTGATAAGTTTTGTTTTTCAGCTTCTTTTTGTAAAATTAGTGTATCGAATAAACAAAGGACACATTATCAATACTGCCTTGTTTTGTATCGCTTGTACGTATTGTTATTTCAGTAATACTGCCACAGGCGATACCTTCGGTCATGCAGATACCTTTGCCTTCTTGTTTATATTAATCTCAATTTATAGCACCCAACCAATTATCGTTGCTTTTAGCTTGTTCTGTGCCATTTTTGCCAATGAACGAACATTAATTATAACCGTACCAGCCGTATGGTTTTGGTGGTTTTTAAAAGACCAAAAAAACAAAAAACTGATGATATATGGTGCCGTTCCATTGGCTGTGATTGGCTATTTTATTGGAAAATACACGCTGTTAAGTCTGCCAAACTTTAAAACAAGCTTGCCAGACGACTTTAGCCTTGGCTACTTGTTGGGTCAGCATTCTTTTTTCAGTATATTCATCTTTACATTCAAAGGACTATGGCTATTTGTTTTTCTACTAATAGTTAGATTGAAAAAGATTCCTTTTTATTTAATCGTATGCTTGGTTTTTTCTGCGGCTGCTTTTGTTGTTGCCGACCAAACAAGGGGTATTTCTTTCCTTTTCCCATTGTTTTTACTGGTATTAAGCCAGCTTAATAAATTTGTGGATAAAGAAGAAATAAGTAAAATCACTATTTATTGCCTGATTGCGTGTGTTGCTATTCCTAATATTGTATTCTATGGGCATTATGAATTAAGACCTTCATTTTTCTATATCATGCTTGAGAAAGTAATATTTATTCCCATTCAAGATATTGTAGCCAGTTTAGTCAACCATCCATAATGAGAAAGCAGGATGCAGAGATTTTTATAATAATCTCTGCGATATAATCTTTAAATCGTTTTTAACCACATTGGTTTAGACTCAATTATCTTTTGATGAATAGCACAACTTTCAGAATGTGCGCCTAATAAATAGCCTGTACTCATTAGAAATTCATTGACAATCTCGCCACCTGTGAATTTAAAGGTCTTCTTAAATATTTTTACCCATTCTTCTTTTGTTTTTGGATGGTGGTGTTCCAACCATTTTTCGAATGAACCATATTCTTTTTGAAGTACTAAAATCGTTTTGGCATTTTCTATGGCAGCATTTATTTTTAGGCGATTGCGAATAATTCCTGCATCCGCCAATAGTCTTTCGCGGTCAGCTTCTGTATAGGCTGCCACCATTTCGATATTAAAATTATCATAAGCCTTTCTGAAAGAGGCTTCTTTTTTTAAAACAGTTTCCCAACTCAATCCTGCCTGATTTATTTCAAGCACTAGTCGACAAAATAGCTCGTTATCATCGTGTATAGGGAAACCATATAGTTTGTCGTGATAGGCTTTGTGTAAAGCTTTTCTATCTTCCGACATAAATTCTATTGCATTACAATATGACATAGTATTAGTTGAATGATTGCTTAAAAGCAATCGGTGTAAGGTTAGTTTTTTGTTTGAATATTTTATTAAACGACTGTGGATGTTCAAACCCCAACTGATAGGCTACTTCCGCCACTGTCAGATTACTAGTCGATAATATCTCTTTTGCTTTTTCAATCAAATGATGGTGAATATGCTGTTGTGCATTCTGACCCGTTAATGCACGCAACATATCGCTTAAATAGCGTGAAGATACATTTAATTTTTCAGAGAGGTATTGAACAGTAGGTAAGCCATGTTCAATACCCGTTTTATGATTGAAATAATCATTCAATAAACTTTCTAATTGGGCTAGTAAGTCATTATTAACCGCCTTTCTTGTAATAAATTGCCTTTTATAAAAACGATTACTATAATTTAATAAAACTTCAATGTGGGCTATCATTACATCCTGACTAAAATCATCTATGGTAGCCGTTAATTCTTGTTCTATATTTTTAAAAACCGCTATGATTGTATGCTTTTCTTTTTCTGAAAGAAAAAGTGCTTCATTGACTGAATAGGAAAAGAAACCGAAGTTTTTAATGCTTTTTCCTAATGGATAATGCCTGATAAAATCTGGATGTATAAGCAACGTATAGCCAGCATAATCTTTCTCTGATTCATTGCCTGATATTAACTGATTGGGTGAAACAAAAGATAAACCACCTTCATCAAAATCATAATAATGTTGCCCATATTTTACTTTTCCTTGCAAGTTAGTTTTATAAGATATTTTATAGAAATTCAGTAACAAAGAAGTTGGTAATTGGTCAGGAGCTATTTTTATATCACTATAGTCAACCAAACTAATTAACGGGTGCAAAGGCTTAGGAAACCCCAAGGCTTTGTGGAGGTCAGAGATAGAATTAAACACAGCAGGTAAACCAATTTCTCTTTTCATTTTGCAAAGAATTAAAATAATACAAATGTAACGAAATGATTAAGTAGCCCTAGGTAAATAAATGACGTTTTCACGATGATTTAAATATTGTATATCAGCGATTTGTATTCACAACTTTTACCTAAGATTATAGATTTAGTAATTTTTTCATACCAATCCTAAATGCTTCCGTTCCTTGGGTTAATCGTTGTTGATAAGTTCTTTTAGCATCATTGCCAGCAAGATAGCGCAATTGGTCTTTACCATCAGTTGCAGCTTCATAAACCACCTCCGCAATGAGGGTTGCCTCTGTAAATTCCATTAAAGTACCATCGGTAAATAGTTCCGTCATTCGGTTGTTTAAACGATCATAACTTTCATCTGAAGATACCTGCATAACATTCATGAAATTACTTTTGATACCCCCTGGTGCTACTGTTTTAATGCCAATATTAAAGAGGGCTAAGTCATAAGAAATACTTTCGCTCCAACCTTCCAATGCCCATTTTGTGGCATTATACACACACGATAACGGATTGGATGATAACCCACAAATAGAAGTAGTAGTGATAAAAAGACCTTCTTTCTTTTCTTTAAAATAAGGAATAAATGCCTTAGTTACTCTAAGAACACCCACCAAATTAGTTTCAATTTGGGTAGTAATTTGTTCGTCAGAATAAGCTTCCAAAGCACCTACTAAGCCATAGCCTGCATTATTGAAAACAACATCAATGTTGGCTAATTGGATTGCTTTTTGTACAGTCGCGTTGATTTGGGTCGGATTGGTAACATCTAAAGGTAATAAGATTACGTTTTCTAATAGCGATAATTCTGTTTCTTTTTCGGGGTTTCGCATGGTGGCAATTACTTGCCATCCTTTTGCTTGAAATAGTTTGGCTGTAGCTTTTCCTAAACCTGCTGAGGCTCCTGTGATGAATATTGTCTTCATTTTCTTATGTTTAAAATTGAATACAAATTTCATCAGATGTCATTGACGGAATGTAGCCGAATTGGAAAATGATGTAGCCAAAATGGAGGGGAGGTAAAATAGCCTAATTCTCTTCTGTATCTTTAGGGGCTATATTTTCTTTCTTACCTAAATACAAACCTACAATTACTAAAATTGTCCCAATTACGGTATAAATAGTAATAGGCTCGTCAGTAAGTAGGGATGCATATAAAAAGCCAAAAATAGGGCATAAAAACAACCATAGTGAAGCCCGTGTAGGTTCAACTTTTAATAAGAATAACCAAAGTTGGATAGCTAAAATAGAAACAGGAATCACTAGCCAAAGAATGGAAATCCAAAATTTTGTGTCAATAGTATTGAGACTTGCTTCATAAAAATAAGTAGTAAAAGGAAGTAATACCAACCCTCCGAATAATACTTGCCAACCATTGATGCTTAATCGAGGTAATGTCCAGTTGATACTTTGATAGTAAACCGTTCCTACTGAATAGCACAACATACTGAATGTTAATAACATTACTCCGAAAGGGGTAGCATAGGCTTTTAATAATAAAGGATAAATAGCGATAGCTACGCCCCCTACGCCTATAAAAAGCCCTGCCCAGATATTCCAAGTGATTTTTTGTCGTAACCACACAGCATTTAAAACACTTATTATAAGTGGACAAGCTGCGCTACCTAATGTGCCAATGCCTGCTGTAACGTGTTTCATCGCAAAAACAAAGGCACTTGGATAAATAGCCATACTCAACACTCCACATATTATTAGCGGAAGCCATTCATGCTGTTTCGGGAAACGTGTTTTATTAATAAGTAATGATACTGCCAACATTATCAATGCGGCAATAAAGAAACGAGTAGTGATTAATAAAAGTGGTTGAGCAACTTTTAAACCTATTTTTGTAGCAACTGAGCCAGAGCCCCAAAGGGCTGCAAAGAATAGACCAGCTAATATTTTTTTCATTATTTTATCCTTTTAATGCAAAGGTTTTTAAGATCCTCCATGCTTGACCTTCGGTTTGTTCTATCAGACTAATTTCTTTGAATATTAATTTAGTAGGAAGCTTAGTCTTTTTTATTTCTTCAAATATACTATCGGTACAAATACCATTTCTGGGATGTATTAAAGTAATGTGAGGGTCGTGTTGCTTAGGACTATCAATTATCCCTTGTAAAACAATGCTCCTTAATTGATGGAATTGCTCATTATCACTTTTTGCAGGAATCAGAACACCTTTTGCTTGTGCAAATCTAGTGGCTGAACCAAAGGCTATAGTAACATAGTTATGATTTAGGTTGTACAAATTTTGTATTACTTTTCCAATTTCTTCGATTTCATCTTCTCTACAAAGCGTTACATGACTTTTGATTAATGCATATTGCTTTGGATTAAACGTTTTACGAATATCTTCAATAGCTTTAGCCAAAGGTTCATCAATAAAAAGTGTTAATTGTCTGCGGGTTTTGCTCATCGGGAAGCTTATTTTTTAGTTTTACCCACAAAGTAATCCCATGTCAGTTTAGAAATGTCTGCTATAATCTTTTCATTAGTTGCTTCATTCTCCCTAGAGTTTGCTACATAAAAACAAATAACAAAATGTTTGCCGTTCGGTAAAGTTACAATGCCTATATCGTTGATTGCGGAAGTTATTCCTGCTTGATTAGTGCCAGATGTTCCTGTTTTATGAGCCACTATTGTTCCTGAGGGTAACTGAGCTTTAATTCTGTTTTTACCCGTTGAAGTTTCAACCATGATTTTCCATAAAAAATCATGACTTTTCTGAGATAGCATTTTTCTTTCATAAAACTTTTTAAGCAATGCGATGGTCGCTTGTGGGGTAGTCCAGTTCAAAAACTGTACATTCCAATCTTTATGCATGGCTTCTTCGTTTGCCACGATTGCTACATCTTTTATCCCAATACTGTGGAGGTATCGATTAGCTACCTTTTCTCCCCCGATAAGTCGGAGTAATATATCACACCCATTATTATCACTTTGAGAGACAGTATAACCAAGAATTTTAGCTAAAGAAACATTTATATTGCCATTAGGATAATCTTCTCTCAGCGGACTCCATGTGTCGGGTAATAAATCACTTTTTTTGATAAAAATATTTTGGGTTAAACTGAAGCGTCCTTTATCAACTTCATTCAAAACAGCCAAAGCAATATGAAATTTAAAGACACTTTGCATCGGGAAATGCTTGGTATTATTGATGCTTAATGTATCCTTGTCTTCAAGGCCATAAACAGCTAGCCCTACAGTAGCGTTTTTTGTTTGGAGAATTTGCTCAATTTTCGTTTTTAAAGCACCTGTCTGGGCAAACACAGTATCCGTAAAAGATGAACACAAGAGTAAAGTAATCAAAAATATTTTGTTCATGATTTTGTTAAAATAAGGAGCTAAAAGAGTGTTTGATTGTTGTATAAGCCTAAAATGTAATGATTAGTTGAAGTTACGACACGACTACAACTTGTACAATATCAGAAAATTTTTATTTTTTCCTTTGTCTAAACAACCACTTAGGTATTGTTTTTCCTAAGATTTTTCTTAAAAAAATATTGTCGTGTGTAGTTTGTGGAAGTCTCCAAAATCTAGTTTTATGGTTACTGCTAATCTCCTTATAAAAGATGTCGTCGCTATCGATAGGATTTTCCGTATCATCAATACCGTGAATTAACCAAATAGGAATTTTTGATAATTCCTCATTATTATCAAACTGTGGGATTCCTGCAATACTAACGCCAGCGGCAAATAATGTTGGTCTGGCAGACAGTGCATTAATCACCGTTGAGCCTCCCATAGAAAACCCTACTACGTATATTCTAGTAGTGTCAATATTAAGACTTTGTTTTAGAGAGTCTATCAATTGCAAAGCAGTATGTAAGTTGTTCCGAGGCGTTGATGTAAGGATATTTCGATGCTTATCTAAAGCATAATCTGATGAACGGGTAGAGAACTGGGGTGCTAAAACATAAGCTGGATATTTCTTTTGAATTTCGGGAAGTACCCAAAGCTTGGCTAATACTCCGAGCTGAGCTTTATTGTCGTCACCTATGGGGCGTCCTGCACTATGGAATACAATAACTAATGGTAACTTGTCAGTAGATTTAGGGTTAAATAGACGATATTTTATGGTAATATTTTCTTTGCCAATAAATGTACTTGTATCAAAGAGTTCGTTTTCTAAACTTCTAATTCTCGCAATTTCTTGTTTTGATTGAGTAGTATCGGTGCTAATATCAATGGTACTGACTCCAAATTGTGATTTAGTTGTTGAGCAAGAAACTGCGAATAGAGCAAGGCAAATAAATAAAATAATATAGGTTTTAGTCGATGTCATAATAAGAGGATAGGTCGTTTATAATATTAAAGTAATTCTAATTCATTCGTGAGGTTTAGTTTTGCTTGTTTTTCAAATTCGTTGAAGAAATAATCAGTTTTATAAATGCTTTCCATTGCTAAAAAATGCTTTAGTACCTTTTTACGTCCAGCATTGTAAATTAAATTGGGATAATAAGAATATTCCTTTCTTACATTTTGACAATATTCAAAATAGATTTCCCAGTCTTGTCCAAGTACAGAAAGGTCAGCATCTGTGAAATAATTGGTATCAGGTTGTTGATTCACCAAATGGCTTTTTGTTGCTAAAATCTGCTGTTTACAAGCGTCAATCATCTGAGCTGGAATAGCAAGTTGTTGCATGCTATTAGCAGCTAATTCAGCACTTTTTTCTTCATTATCTGATTTTAAAGCATTGTAAATGATATCATGATAATAAAGGGAGAATAGCACAGTATCCCAATCTTGAATGTTCTTTTTTACTTTATTAAGTTGTATTAATAAGTTATCAAGATGCTGTAATGTATGGTAATATCTTTTTTTGCTTGAATAGTGCTTCTCAATTTCCAACCATAACTCATTGATAAGCTCATGGTTGTTTGAATACTTTGTCAATAATAAGATAAACGTTTCTTGAAGCATAGAATTAGAGGATTATAAAACAATAATAACACTGTGTCTCTACAGTGTTATTATTATTGAATTTATTATTATTTTAATCTTGTATTAGTCTTTCTTCTCAGCATTCAAAGAATCTCTGGTATTTTTTTGAACAGCAATGGCTCCAAAAATAGAGAGTAAAAAAGCAAAAGCATAAAAGCCTTTTTCGCTTGGTAACAAAGTAGCATTCCAAAGTCCAACGACTAAGAGGAGGATTGATAAAATAGTAGAGAACCAGCTCAGCCCATAGTAAATATCAGTAACGGGAACGCCTTCTAGTCGGTCACGAACACTTTTTTGAACAGAAATAACAGAGAAAAGTCCGTACATCAATACGGTGAAATAATATCCTATCTCATTAAGTAACATCTCCGATCTCCAAAGTCCTATAAGAAAGCCTACCATTCCTGTGCCTAAGGCAACCCATGATGCTCCGATAAAAGCAGCTGACGGTTTTTGATACATTGATTTTGTGGTTTAATTCGTTTGAAAAATCTATTTACTATTTACAAACATAAAATAAAATTCGACAAAATCTATATCAATGATGATAGAAATTATTGGGGAGCAGTATTAGTGCAAAATCTTAAGGATGATATGGTTATTGTTTTCTTATATTTTAGTCGCAATGGTTACTTTATGATTAAAATTTTTGCAAAATAGAAATAGTATCGATACCTTTCTAATAACACTTTATCAATGTTTATTCAAAAATAGTATAAACCAATCAACAATTAAAACCCTTACCCATGATTATCAAAAATGTACTACTCACCGCGTTGTTAGCTTGCGGATTATCAGTTTATGGACAACAAAATCAATATTTGACGGTATCAAAAGATGGTAGAAAAGTAGGACTAAGTGCCGAGGGAGCTTCATTTTTAGCAAACCTCCCCCTACATTGTATTCAAACAGAATATCCCAACAAACCCAATCATACGATAGAAACTGCACAAGAAGTGACACTTAGTCCGAAACAATTGCATCCAGCCTTTTATGGTTGTTTAGATTGGCATTCTTCCGTTCATGGGCATTGGATGTTGGTAAAGATATTGAAGACTTACCCCAATTTACCCGAAACACAGCAAATTATTGCGATGTTAGAAAACAGTTTTTTAGCAGAAAATCTACAAAAAGAAGCAGATTACTTTAGCCAATATAAACTTGCAAAAGGCTTTGAACGCACCTACGGTTGGGCTTGGTTGCTCAAATTAGACGAAGAATTATTGACTTGGGATACCCCAATGGCTAAACGTTGGCATAAAAGCTTACAACCATTGACGCAAGTAATTGTACAAAAATGGACGGAATACTTACCTAAACAAACCTATCCTAATCGAACAGGTGTACACCCTAATACGGCCTTTGGGATGGTTTTCGCGTTAGATTGGGCTCGTACCACTAAAAATACATCCTTTGAGCAATTATTAGTACAACGAAGCAAAGATTATTATCTCACTAATAAAGCTGTTGCAGCTACCCTTGAGCCAGACGGAACTGACTTCCTATCACCCAGTTTGGAAATTGCAGATTTGATGCGCAGAGTATTAACGCCACAAGCATTTCAAAAATGGTTCAATCAATTTTACACAGCAGAAGGGCTTAAAAATGTATTGCAATTACCCATTGTAAGCGACCGTTCTGATTATCAGATTGTACATTTAGATGGCTTGGCACTAAGCAAAGCTTGGTGTTTATTAGGCATAGCCAAGCAATTACCCACTACAGACTTACGCAAGAAACAATTTCAAGAAAAGGCTACGACATTTTTACAAAAAACCTTACCCAACATTGCAAATGGCAATTATGGAGGGGACCATTGGTTAGGGTCATTTGCTATGTATGCTTTGAGTTTGGAGGGGGAGTAATTAGGGATTGTTATAGACTACAACGTGGTGAAAATTTCGTTAAACTTATTTTAGGACAATAGGGTATTGTCCTAAAATAAAACTCAGTAAAATACAAAATACTAATTAAACAAAACCTGCATTTTGGATATGATTAATTGATAATTCTATATATTTTGGATTAGAAAACAAGCTTTGCTTTCTATCGCTCCACTCACCTAATTTATGAATAACTACTTGTTTGTTCAATGTATTGTTAACAGTAGTTATGTAGTCGATACTTGAAAGTAATTCTAACGAAAAGTCTGAATAAAAACCATTCAAAAAAGTTGTTGTCTTTTCAGCAATCTCAAAAAGTTCACTATTACTTTCAATTTGATTTTTTACAGCTTCATAACCATCAGCTACTAATGTTAATGGTTCAAATGGTTTCTTGCTCATATCGCTATAACCCATAATGTAACTACCATTCAGGGCATTTAGGACAAATCTTACTTTTCCAGAATAGGGACCGTAAAAATTAGGTTCAAATTGAAGTTTAAAATATTTTTTAGCTCCAAACCTTTGTAAAAAATAGCATACTTTTTCACTAGCGAATTCAGATACATATTCACCATTCTTTACTAAATCATATAATACGTAAAGCAACAATGCTCTAGCATCGGTTAGTTTAACCCTTTCTTGTTTTAGATATTCTATAATTTCAGCAGTTGGTTCGTAAACAAAAATGTCGGTTTCCAAATGATTGAGTTTTTGTTCAATTATTCTCTTTACTTTCTCCCATTCCAACCCTCCGTTTCCTGCACCAAGTGGGGGAATTGCAATGCTTTTAATTTGATTCGTTTCAATAACCTTAACCAAATCGTTTAGTCCCAGTTCAATAAAGCTATATTCTGATGGTTTTCGCCAGCTTTGTTTAGTAGGAAAATTGATTATTATTTTTTCACCCGAACTTATATTGCTATCCTTTGATACAAATAATTTACCAATACCTATTTCTTCTTTTTTGCAAGCCTCAGCGTAGGCTTTGAAATTATTTGGATAGGCTTTTTTAAATTGCAAAGCAATTCCCTTACCCATAACACCATCTGTGTTTACGGTATTGATTAAAGATTGTGCTTTACTTTCTAAAATATTTCCAGTGATGTACTTTATCATAATTCCTTCATTTTAAAAATAAGCCTTTGGGATAATTTTTATTTTTTCATTTTCAATCCCCAAATCAATTAATTTTTGATAGGCTTTGTCGTTGTAGCAACCGAATCCAATTATTAGTTCGGGTGATAAATTGCCTGATACCAAAAACTCTGCTTGCTTGTTTCGCTTTGTATTTAAGTTTTCTTGTCCTCCCCAATAATTAGCTTTTATAGAGTCCCAATCAATTATATTGGCTAACTCTTGAATTTTACTTTTATCATAAAAAGAAGTAAATTTATCCGTCGCATGACCATCACTAAAGTAATATTCTATTTCCAAATTGACTATCATATTTAATGAACATACAAGATAGACAATGTCTTCAGGGTGAGTTGCCTTTTCTACAAAATTTCCACCATTTTGTACTACGTATAACATTGGCATTTTTACTCCAAAATAAAATGGAATGAAATCACCCAAAATAATAGTGTTACAAATTGGATTTGAAAAATCTCCATTATCCACATTTACTTGCTTCGTACTTCTTGTATCAATTAAGCTTAAATCACCAATAGTAATAAAATTCGGATTCGCATTAAATGAATTCCTATGAGTGATGCCATGATTGAGTATATGAGGTATATTCTCAATATGCGTCATACGATATAGTTTAATATTATCTAATTCCATTTACATTGTGATTCTATCCAAAGTTACTCTTTTTGTATTCTTTCAACAATATTCAAATTATCTTTTTTCTCCTCTTGTCTATTTAAACATAAATCGTATTATTCCTAAAACCCATACTTAACCCTAACCGAAACATTCCTCCCCATATCATCCGTAAAGTACCTAAAACGATTGAGGTATTCTCGATAGGCTAAATTAAAGGCGTTGCTTACACTTAGCCCAATACTTACTTTTTTGATAGTGAAGCCTGCATCTGCTTTCCAAAGACTATAGGCAGGTGGAGGAGGTAGAAAATCGCTATTTGCTTCTACTCTGGTTTGTTTGGCTACTAATGAATTACTGATACTGATAAAGGCTCCATGCTTTTTAAAGTCGTACTTTAAAGTGCTTTCCAGACGGTCGGAAGGAATGTTTACCATGTATTGATTATTCAAAACGTCCTTGGCTCTTACCATCGAATATTTCTCGGTAATTGATATTTTCTCAGTAATCAAATAATTGGCAGAGAGGTCAATTCCTGCAAAGCGAGCGTTTACTTGAGTATAGTCAAAGGCAGGGAAAGCACCTCGTACAGTAAGCACAGTTTGCAATACGCCATTTTCAGAACGAGGTTTTAGATAAATAAAATCATCAATAAAATTCAAGTAAGGACTAAATTCCAAACTAAATTTTTCACTTGTATAATTGGCAGAGAAACTTAAATTATGCGCTACTTCGGGTTGTAGATTAATATTGCCTTTCTCATAAGCTGCCGCTCCGTGGTGAATACCATCAGAAAATAATTCATTCATATTGGGTGCTCGCCAAGCAAGCGCTGCATTGAATTTAAAATCCCATTCATTATTCAGCGTATAAGTAGTACCAGCAGTAGCTGAGAAGTTATTAAAACTAAATGAATTGTTATAAGCTTGATTGTTGAAAGTAAGTCCATAAGCCTCAGCATTTCTGAGGTCATAGCGAAAACCAGTTTCAAATTCCCAACGATTTTTCAAATAACGTTCTATCAAAAATATTCCTACGGTACTTACTTGATAATTAGGAATGAGTACGGTATTCACCAACGGCTTTTTCAATTCATAAGAGGAGGAAAGATTTTCATGATACATTCCGCTGATACCCACAGAACCTGCAATTTTATTGAAAAGCGGTTTATGGTCGAGTAATAACTCACCTGTATACGTCGTAAGCTTAAAATTTAAGGTATTTAGATTTCTGTTTCCTCTCGGAACGTCATACTCTAAACGCCAGTCATATTGACGAGCCAGTGTAAGTGTCCATTTCCCCAAATTTTCAGCAATAGCAAAGCTCTTTAGCTTTAATAAATGATGGGCTAAGTCTTGGTTAGGGCGATTGATGTTATAACTTGGTGAAGTCGGCGTATAAGCTTCGTTAGGTTGGGGGTTATTGATAGCGTTCTGTAAGTCTGTTGTGTTACCAATGTGTGAACCTGCAAAAATACCCAACTGAGTATCGAAATAACTAAAAAATAGCTCGCTACCATAATGTATTTTGTTGTAGCCAAGCGCTACGGAAAAATTCCTTTCTTGTACTCCGGTATTCGCCATATAATAATTGGCAGTTTTCAAATCACCTCCGCGTTTGTAAGTGCCTTGCACACGCCATGAGAAACCTTTCAGTTGAGCCAAGCCACCTTCTGCAATACCAGAAATCACACCCATGCGTCCATTTGAAAAACCAGCCGTATTGATTTCACCATGAATATTAACAGAATCGGGTAGAGGGGCGGGTTCTACCATGATAACGCCTGCAATAGCATCCGAGCCGTAGCGAACGCCAGCGGCTCCTTTGATAACGGTTAATTTTTTGGCCACAAATGGGTCAATCTCAGGGGCATGTTCACTACCCCATTGTTGTCCTTCTTGACGAATGCCATTATTTAAAATCAACACCCTGTTTGAATGCATTCCATGAATGATAGGTTTGGAAATAGAGCTTCCCGTTTGCAGGGTAGTTACGCCAGTAATGCCCTTGAGGGATTCACCTAGACTTTGTCCACGGGTTTGGTCTAAGGCTTGTCCTTCCAAGATACCTTTTGATTGTGTAACATCCTGTACTTTTTTGCCACTTACTACTACTTCCTGCAAATGCTCATCTTTATCTTCTAAAGAAAAATCTTCGTGGTGTTCAGCAGTGAGATTGACAGGTACTTCCACTTTCTGGAAGCCTACCGCTTGACAGATTAATACATAATTCCCTTGGCACAGATTTTTAAACGAATATACTCCCTTGGCATCTGTAAAAGTTGAGATGTTGGTGCCTTTTATATAAATAACCGCACCAGGCACTACTTGGTGAATATCTTTTTCATGGACTACTCCCTGAAGTGTGCAAAAACAATTTTGAGATTGTGCGATTGTCGAAATCCCATTTAAGATAAATATCGTAAGTATAATATATATGCTTTTCATGAACGATGATGAAGATTGAGCATGCAATTTACTGATATTTTGGCAATGGATTTCTAATATTTGCAACAATATTGCATTGAAATTTATTGCAGCTTATCATTTAACGAAAAGATATACATACCAACGAATTATTTAATGTACCTAGAAAGTTGATTTTGTTTAATTAATTTAAAATTAAATTAAACAGTATTAAATGTATGGTTATATCGCTTTATTGGCCGTTTAGGGGTGTTTTGTAGGTTAAATTAATTAAATTAAACTAACAGCTATCGTTTTGTATAAAATTAATTCAAAAAACATTTGTTTTTTTGTTTATATAATTCATATATTTGTTAAACAAAACATCAACAAGATTGAAGCTATGACGGCATTAGAATTTACATATCATATTGGAAAAGTATCAAAGTCATTAAAGCCCTTCGCTATGAAACTTACAAGAGACTATGAAGAAGCCAATGATTTACTTCAAGATACTTTATTAAAAGCCTTCACCAATCGTGATAAATATACTGAGGGTACTAACCTAAAGGCTTGGTTGTATACTATTATGAAAAATACGTTCATCACTAATTATCAAAGGATGATTAGGAAGAATACTTTCATAGATACTTCAGATAACCTTCATTATATCAATTCAATAGAAAGTAGCACTGACAATTTAGCTATTAGTAGTTTTGCTATGAATGATATTAACAGTGCTATATCAACCCTAGAGGAGTCTTATAAAACTCCTTTTATCATGTATTTCAGAGGGTTTAAATATCATGAAATTGCAGAGAAATTAAATATTCCAATCGGAACAGTTAAGAATAGAATTCACATAGCTCGTAAAGAGTTGAAAGATAGATTACATATGTACTCGTATTAGTTGATTGTTTGAGTTACGCTTCATCATTACCATGAACTCTTATCAATTAGTTAATATTATGGTTACTGCCAGTCAGCAAAACCATAATCTATAGTTTTTTGGTTAACAGAAGAATCTCACAAAAGGTCGAGCAGTAGTTCGACTTTTTTGTTATGCTGATTGTCTTAAAAAGACATTAATTATAAATCAATCAAACAAAACAAGTTTATCTTTGTTAGAAGCTAATAAGGAAATGTATAAATCTCCTTCGGGAACATTGTTCAATGAAAGTAATAGTAATAGGGTCAGGATTTTCAGGATTATCAGCTGCAACAAGTTTAGCAGATAAAGGATATGAGGTTACTATTTTGGAAAAAAATAGTATTGCGGGAGGAAGAGCAAGGGTTTTTGAGGCAGAAGGCTTTACTTTTGATATGGGACCAAGCTGGTACTGGATGCCTGATGTTTTCGATAATTACTTTGCTAAGTTTAATAAAAAACCAGCTGACTATTACGATTTAGTTCGCCTAGATCCTTCATACGCAGTGATTTTTGCCGGGAATGATACGGTAGAGCTACCAGCAAGCCTTGATGAATTAGGCAATTTGTTTGAAGGAATGGAAGCGGGAAGTAAAGAGAAATTTAAAGAATTTTTGCGTCAAGCTGAATACAAATATGATGTAGGAATGAATCAATTTGTATGGAAGCCTTCTGTGAGTATTACAGAATTTTTGAGCTTGAAATTACTATATGATGTAGTTCGCTTAGATGTATTTCAATCTTTTGCCTCGCATATTCGCAAGTTTTTTAAAGACGAGAGAATCTTGAAATTAATGGAATTCCCTATTTTGTTTTTAGGGGCTACTCCCGAAAACACTCCAGCGATGTATAGTTTAATGAACTATGCAGAAATGAAATTGGGAACTTGGTATCCGATGGGGGGTATGTTCAAAATCGTAGAAGGAATGGTTGCCTTGGCAAAGGAGAAGGGGGTGACATTGCATTTAAATCATGAGGTTCAGAAAATAGAGGTAATAAAAGGTGCTGTAAAAAAAGTAATCACTAATCAAGGTGAATTTATAGCTGACGTAGTAGTAGCCAGTTCAGACTATCATCATGTGGAGGATAAATTACTAGAAGACGAATACCAAAATTATGATGAAGATTATTGGAATTCCAGAGTGATGTCTCCTTCGTCGCTTTTATTTTATCTAGGGGTTAATAAAAAGATTCCTAAATTATTACATCATAATTTATTTTTTGACGAAGATTTCAAGGTGCATGCCCATGAGATTTATACAGCACCACAATGGCCATCAAAGCCATTATTTTATGTTTCTGCTCCTTCAAAAACAGATGATAGTGTTGCTCCTGAAGGTTGTGAAAATATATTTTTGTTGATACCTGTAGCACCAGATTTAATAGATACCGACGAAACCCGCGAGCAATATTATCATATTATCATGGAACGGCTAGAGAAATATTGTGGTGTTGCTATTCGCGATTCAGTGGTTTTCAAAAGAAGTTATGCTCACAACGACTTTAAAGCTGATTATCATGCTTTTAAAGGTAATGCCTACGGTTTGGCAAATACGTTGATGCAAACAGCACTTTTAAAGCCATCTTTGAAAAGCAAAAAAGTAAAAAATTTATTTTATACAGGACAATTAACGGTACCAGGGCCTGGTGTACCACCATCATTGATTTCGGGCATAGTAGTGGCTGAAGAAGTAAGTAAGGCATTCAAAGTTTAGTACAAACTCAGCAAATAAAATCAACTACCAGTTAATGAACCACATGGATTTATATACAAAGACAACCCTCGGATGTAGTAAGCTCATTACAGAACATTATAGCACGTCTTTTACTTTAGGTATAAAAACTTTAGATAAACGTTTTCATTTACCCATTTATGCAATTTATGGCTTTGTTCGTTATGCTGATGAAATCGTAGATACCTTTGAGGGTTTCGATAAAAAAACATTATTGAGCCGTTTTAAAGCTGAAACGTATGTGTGTATTAAAGAAGGGATTAGCCTCAATCCTGTGTTGCACTCTTTTCAATTGATTGTGAATCAATATAAAATTGACCATGAGTTGATTGAAGCTTTTTTACATTCGATGGAAATGGATTTATATTTTGCCGACTATAATCAGGAAGGATATAAGGAATATATTTATGGTTCGGCTGAAGTAGTGGGTCTGATGTGTCTAAGGGTTTTTTGTGAGGGCGATACTGCGATGTATGATGTACTGAAAAACGATGCAAGACGATTAGGCTCTGCTTTTCAGAAAGTTAATTTTTTAAGAGATATTAAGTCAGATTTTCAAGAAAGAGGAAGGACGTATTTTCCGAACGTAGATTTCAGGAATTTTACTTTAGAGGACAAAAAAACGATTGAAGATGATATTCAAGCAGACTTTGATGCTGGTCTGCAAGGAATCCTTGCATTGCCTAAAGGGGCAAAATCAGGAGTATATCTGGCATATAGGTATTATCTGAGGCTTTTTGATAAAATAAAGCTTTGTCCTGCCTCCAAAATTCAGAATGAGAGAATCAGAGTACCAGATTTTCAAAAAATTGCTTTATTAGCAAGTACGTATTTTCAAATAAGGCTCAATTCCCTTTAATTTCTTCAGTATTAATATCAAAACCACTAGATACATCATGTGTCTAGTGGTTTTGTTGTATTATACGTTTTTTGCTCAGAAATATCATAATATTTGTAATTTTGAGTTATTAGATTACCTCTAATGTATCTCTAAATTGTCATATATCTCCAAAACCTACATTTAACATGGAAAACATCTACAGAAAGTATTACTTTCTTAGTCAAAATCAATTAAAAACTATTTTTGAAAAAGGCAAACAGCCCATAACTTCCGATTTGGTTGGCTGGGAATTTATGGGAGTTAATATTGGTGTATTAACAAAGGTTTTGGGTATTAGAAAATTCTTCAAAGTATTTACCACACATGTTGAAGGAGACGCCATCATTGGCTATAATTTAAAAGCTCAGCAAAACGGACTTGATGAACCACACCTTAAAGCTTTAATGACAAATAATACCGATGGATATTATCATGTTTCGGAAGATGGGTCATCCAAAACACTGCTAATTAATTATGGTCATCATCAAGCAAATGCGAGATTTTCACCTGTAAGATTACTCCGTGATTATCTAGTGGAAGTAGAGCCTGATATATATTTAGGGAAAGCATATTTGAAGTTTTTTTCATTTTTTGTACCGTTAACATATTTTGTATTGAGAAAATACCAAAAGAGACTAGATTAGGCACAGGTTTTTTGTAAGTTAATAACGTCAATAAGCAAGGTATTCATAAAACCTTGGGTTTATTGAAAAACATTCATTGCTTTCTTTTACTACGCACATTGGTGAAAGCTGGCACAACTATTATTATGAAAGAGGTAAAAGGTTTTTGTCTAATCTTCTTATTTACACAACTGTTTTTCTTTGGAGCATTTTCTCAACGTCAGGTCGTTATTGATAACCCTAACGAGGCCCGAATCATTGGTAGAGAAATTGAAATCTTTGAAGATAAGACTGCGTCATTGACTTTTGATGACGTAAGTAAGCGACGTGATATTGATGCATATTTTACTCGGAGTTTACAAACAAATCCCAATTTTGGAATTACTTCTTCTGTCATTTGGGCAAGGGTAACTTTGCATAATAAAACATCACAAAACCTATTCTTAGAGATAGCCGAGGCAACTATTGATAGTATTATTTTTTATAAAATAGACTCCCACAAAAAAGTAACCTTGAAAAAATCGGGCACTTATGTGCCTGTTGCAGAGAGAGATTTAAAAACCAACTTCTATTTATTTGATTTAAACCTCCCTGCTGGCGAAACCTGTACTTATTATATACGTTTCCAGACATCCTTGCCTTTATTATTCCCAATGCGGGTTGCTCCGCTCAAAGTCTATTTTGAAGATAATCACCCTAAAGATTTAATGCAAGGGATTTACTTGGGCATTATGATAGTAATGGCAATCTTCAATTTCTTTATTTTTTGTACAGTTCGTACCAAGGTGTACCTCTATTATGTTATTTACGTTTCCTCATTTGCGTGTTTTTTTGCGTATAACAAAGGGATTTCGCACGAATTTATATGGCCAAATGCTGTTTGGTTTAATCGTTTTACACCCATTTTTATTTCAATGGGTATCATATTCAGTCTATTATTTGCGAATAGTTTTCTGAATGTGCAGCGTTATTTACCCATTTCCAACAAAATTTCTCGTGTTTTAATCATACTCATTTTACTCTTTCTAGTTGGGCATTGGTTGGGTTTAGGTACTACTAGCATTATATTATTAAATTCAATTGCTTTTTTAGCAGTGATTTATGTGTTGGTAATTGCCACCTACGTATGGATGAAGGGCTCAGAAGAAGCACTCTTCTTTTTAAGCGCATGGTCTATTATGTTAATAAGTGCTTTGATATTTATCATGCAGCTTTCAAATATTTTGCCTAGCGATAACTTTACAAGGAATGCCCTACAGGTAGGGTCGGCGCTAGAAGTAGTGCTTCTATCGTTTGCTTTGGCCTATAGAATCAACAAAGACAGGAAGGAAAAAGAACAATTTCAGGCGGAGGTAATTACCCAATTGAAAGCCAATGATCAAATGAGAAATAGAATAGCACGTGATTTGCACGATGACATTGGTTCTACCTTAAGTAGTATTGGAATCTTGAGTCAGGTTGTTGAAAATCAGATTGATAGAAATCCTAGTTCTGTAAAAGATTTGGTTCATAGAATTAGTGAGAGCTCACAAAAAGTACAACGGTCGCTAAGTGATATTGTCTGGACGACAAAACAAACAGAGGAAAGTCTGGATAGTGTAATCGTAAAAATGAAAGAGTTCACGGCTGAAATGTTAGAGCCCAAAAATGTTGATTATAGTTTTAATGTAGCAGATTTAAGTAAGATTCAGTTTTCTCCTTTAAAGCAATATAATATATACCTTGTTTTTAAGGAAGCCGTTAATAATAGTGTCAAATATGCACAGGCTACTCATGTTGAAATTGCTATTTATTTTAACGAAGAATATTTTACTGTGATTGTAAAAGACAATGGAATTGGCTTTGAAGAAGTAAATATCAAACAGGGAAATGGGTTAAATAATATGAAAGAAAGAGCCCTTGCCATGAACGGGAGTCTGCAAATCTTGACACAACCATCTAAAGGAACATTAATAGAACTGAAAGTGCCCCTGAATATTAAATAGGACTTAACTAAAGCACGTATTTTGATAAATTGTATTATTGCTATTTTTTCTTTTATAATTTATATTAAATCCTTCAAATTAATATTTCCAAATCTAGTTCTAGCCATTGATTTACAATCATTTAACTCTTTTATGACAAATCTGGCGCTTCAATTTATTTCTTTGTTATTTTTTCAAGCTAATAGCATTTTTCTAAGATAATATCATTACCTTTGCACCCTTAAATGTAAATTTGGAAATCAGATAGTTTGAAGAGTATAATTCTTACAATTTCATTTTCAAATTAATTCATCGCACGGGCGAGCCCGTTTCAAATTTTCAAATTGAAATCATGCAAAGTATTCGTAACATTGCCATCATTGCTCACGTTGACCACGGTAAAACTACCCTTGTTGATAAAATCATCCATGCTTCAAAGTTATTTCGTGATAACCAAGAGTTTGGAGATTTAATTCTTGACAACAACGATTTGGAGCGTGAACGTGGTATCACTATCGTTTCTAAAAACGTATCTGTTCGCTACAAAGGCGTAAAAATTAATATTATTGATACTCCGGGTCACTCTGACTTTGGAGGTGAAGTAGAAAGAGTATTGAAATTGGCTGATGGTGTTTGCCTTTTGGTGGATGCTTTTGAAGGACCAATGCCTCAAACTCGTTTTGTATTAGGTAAAGCTATCGACTTAGGTTTAAAACCTATCGTAATCATCAATAAAGTAGATAAAGAAAACTGTCGCCCTGACGAAGTACACGAGCAAGTATTTGACTTGATGTTCAACTTAGGTGCTACAGAAGACCAATTAGATTTCCCTACTTTATATGGTTCATCTAAACAAGGTTGGATGAGTACTGACTGGAAACGTAAAACTGAAGATATTACTGAATTATTAGATGTAATCATCGATACGATTCCTCCAGCACCAGAAAACGAAGGTATCCCACAAATGCAGATTACATCTTTAGATTATTCTTCATTCGTTGGTCGTATCGCTATTGGTCGTGTTCACCGTGGAACTTTCAAAGAAGGTATGCAAGTAGCTTTGATGAAGGCAGATGGTTCTGTAAAAAGAATGAAAATCAAAGAACTTCAAGTATTTGAAGGACTTGGAAGAGTAAAAGTATCGGAAGTAAGTGCTGGTGAAATCTGTGCAATGATGGGTATCGAAGATTTTGAAATCGGTGATACTGTTACTGACTACGAAACTCCTGAAGCACTACCAAGAATCTCGATTGATGAGCCAACAATGAATATGTTGTTTACCATCAATAACTCTCCATTCTTTGGTAAAGAAGGTAAATTTGTAACGTCTCGCCACTTACGTGATCGTTTATACAAAGAAACTGAGAAAAACTTAGCCTTGAAAGTTGTTGCAACTGACTCTGAAGATAAATTCTTAGTATTTGGTCGTGGTATTCTTCACTTGTCTGTATTAATTGAAACGATGCGTCGTGAAGGTTATGAATTACAAGTAGGTCAACCACAAGTAATTTTCAAAGAAGGTGAAAATGGCGAGCGTCTAGAACCAATTGAAACATTAGTAGTTGACGTTCCAGACGAATCTGCTGGTAAAGTAATCGAATTAGCTACGCAAGGTAAAGGTGAGTTGTTGATTATGGAACCAAAAGGTGACTTACAACACTTAGAATTCAACATTCCTTCACGTGGTTTGATTGGTATGCGTTCTAAAGTATTGACAGCTACTTTCGGTGAAGCTATCATGGCACACCGTTTCAAAGCTTATGAGCCTTACAAAGGAACAATCCCTGGCCGTATCAACGGTTCATTGATTTCTATGAACTCTGGTGTTGTTACTCCTTATGCTGTAGATAAATTACAAGATAGAGGTGTTTTCTTTATCGACCCTACTGAAGAAGTTTATGCAGGTATGGTAGTTGGAGAACACAACCGTCAGAATGATATTGAAGTAAACCTTCAGAATGCGAAACAATTGACTAACATGCGTGCTTCTGGTACAGACACAAACGTTAAAATTGCTCCGAAAATCCAGTTCTCTTTGGAAGAATCGATGGAATACATCCAAAAGGATGAATACCTAGAAGTAACACCAAAGTCGATTCGTATGCGTAAAATTTACTTGGATCCAAGTATGCGTAAACGTATGGAACAAAAAGCAGACTAATATAAAAAACGAAACCCCTCTGATTCATGTCGGAGGGGTTGTTTATGTTACCACTAATTGCTTTATTATTTGTACTTATATAGACAAGCCACTTTTTTTAAAGGTTGCGTGATAAGTAAAAAAAAATAAACTTTTTTTCGAAGGACAAATCCTCTACTACATTTATTGATATTCATTGCTGATTATAGTCTTCCTTACAAGTATCCTCTTTTTCTTTCCTGACTTCTTTATTCGCTAAGTGAATCTATCCTGATTTATTGATAACTAACTGTATATTAAAATGATATGAAGTGTGCTGAACAACTCATATTGATTTTTAGGGAAGTGATTATGCTTTTAATAAAGAGTAAAAACTTTTCTTATCAAGAAAACAGCATGGATTAATTAATAGGAGAAAAATAAAAAAATAAGGTTAACCTTATACAAACGAAAAAAGCATTCCGAATTGAATTCAGAATGCTTTTTTCATTTTATCTAATTTTAAATCCTAATTATTTTTTCTTCGGTTTGTCAGGAAGAATACGGATATCATCAGGATTTTTAGGGTCAATATAGAATCTATATTTTGCTACTGGACCAACAGGCTTACAATCACCAGGATTCAAGCGTTGAACTTCGTATTCATAGATTGATGGATTCTTCGGTAATGGAAGATCATCAGGCCATTTTACTTTAGGATTCTCTGTTACGTTTTCGTAGTTAACATAGTTGCTAGCAGGCTTGGTAGATTTTTTACGAGGTACCAATTTCTTAGGAACAACAGCTACAGCAGGTTTCGTTACTTTACGACGTACTTTTGGTTTCATAGAGCTTGGTGCTGTAGTTCCTCCAAATACCTTAAACATATACTGGTCAGTAGTAGGTTTAGTTGGCGTAATTGAAGCTACAGGTTTTGCTTTATAACCAAAGCTAGCAGCATCTGCTTCTGAGAAGTGTTTGTTCTGAACTACTGACTGTACAGAGTAGTAATAGAAATCACCTTCGTCACCATTAGCCAATGCAACATTGTCAGGCAATGTTAAGCTAGTGTTTTTAGTTGTCTGCTGATAGATTGGCGTATCTGAACCGTCAGCTTTGTAAAGTTTGAATAAATATTCTTCCTGATCTGGATTAGGAGAATTGCTTTTCCATTTGAATACAGGTTTTTCAGCAGATTTATAATCATACATCTTTCCGTTTTCTCCTAATATTGTTGGAGCATACACCACGATTGGTGCTGGCGGAGGAGGTAATAAAGTATAAACAGTTTTGCCGTTGTCTTCACCAAATGTATGTGATAACGCAAGGCCGAAGGTATAACCTCCATGTGTGCTTAAATCCTCTTTGGTTAAAGTTTTAGTAGATCCTTGAGAAACGTCTTGACCTACAGTAGTAAATGGAGTTTCTGTAATGAAACCTTGTGCGTTAAGCCCTAATGCCCATGTTTTACCTACTTTATAGGTTACATCTAAAGCAACAAGTCCGCCAAGTTTATTTTTTGAAGCAGAAGAGTTCATTCTAAAAATTAATGACTGCGCACCAAAATTCCCGTCTTGTAAATAAGCACCAAAACGAGGAGCAGAAGTATTGAACAAACCACCACGAGCATCAAGATTCACATTTAATTTTTTACCAACCGGAATGTCCAATGATGGTCCAATCAATAAATAAAAATCTTCCATGCTTGAAATTTTATCATATTTCAAATCATTTCTTGTAATACCAGCAGGGATTTTTCCAGATAATACTAATGCATCGTAGTTTTTATAGATACGACCATCTGGACCATTATAATCATCACCAACCTGAAAGAACTGATAACCTCCAGTTAAACCAAGACCAATAATACCCCATTGACGTGTAACAGAAAGCGAGTTAGAACCACCCGGTTTCAAGAACATCGTTATATCTTTGCCATTTACTGTGTTTCCAACAGGGATTGACACCCCTACTCTGTCAGTAAGTTTCCAGTAACGTTTGCCTTGAGTAGCTTTTAAGACATTGCTATTTTTATAAAAAGCAGAATCTAAATAATACCCGTCTGCAACCGTTTTAACGATTTGACCATTTGAGTAGGTCGTCGTCGTAATTCCATTGTCTGTGATTGTACTTACAATCGTCGGTTTTTTACTAGAGTCTTGAGCAAATGACGGATTGCTTAGTGCTAAACACGTCAATAACCCCAGGCCAATCTGAGCAGACTTGTTTTGCAATAGACTTCTTGTTGAAAAAATCTGTTTCATAACTTGATTTGATTTAGTATAAATGATAGGGACTGAAATAGATTTATTAGATAAAATGAATATAAGAATGAATATAAGATTTATCAAGTAAAAGTACCCCTTTTTTAGTAAATATTTAGTGATATTCTCTGAAAAAAGCACTTATTTTGAAAAAAAGCATATCGAAATATATTTTAACTATTTTAGATACTAATAAATCTTAAATTTGTACATTATTTAATATTACGCTGACTATATGTAAATATGCCTATTTAATTTGAAATGAAAATCGGTTTATTTTTTATGTAAAAAGAAATCATTCAGGTTAAAAGTATGTATTTATCCTATATGTTATGTGTAACGAAAAAAAAGCTCAAAAAATCATGCCAGTGAATAACGAAATCAAACGAATTACTACACATATTTTGCAAGAAATGAAAAATAGAGGTGAAAAAATCTCTTGTCTTACTGCTTACGACTATTCTATGGCTCGTATTGTTGATGCAGCAGGCGTAGATTTAATCCTCGTTGGTGACTCGGCATCGAACGTGATGGCTGGACATGAAACTACTTTGCCTATTACACTCGACCAAATGATTTATCATGCTACTTCGGTAGTGAAGGCTGTAAAAAGAGCATTGGTTGTTGTTGATATCCCCTTTGGTTCATATCAGGGAAATTCTTCTGAAGCACTTCGTTCGGCTATCAGAATCATGAAGGAGTCAGGTGGGCATGCCGTAAAAATGGAAGGTGGTTCAGAAATCAAAGAGTCGATTATTAGGGTATTGAGTGCAGGTATTCCTGTGATGGGGCATTTGGGCTTGACGCCACAATCAATTTATAAATTTGGAACGTATAATGTAAGAGCAAAAGAAGACCAAGAAGCCAACAAATTGATAGAAGATGCACAAATGTTGGACGAAATTGGTGCTTTTGGTGTTGTACTTGAGAAAATACCTTCAAGTCTTACTAAAAAAGTATCTCAGAGTATCACCATACCAACTGTAGGAATAGGAGCAGGCCCAGATGCAGATGGGCAAATCTTAGTAATTCATGATATGCTTGGCATCAATAAGGAATTTAAACCAAGATTCTTAAGAAGATATGCTGACTTGGATGGAATTATGAATGAAGCAATTACACAGTATATTCAGGATGTAAAGTCAGTTGATTTTCCGAATCAAAAAGAGAGTTATTAATCAAAAATCGAGTTTAAAGAGTAATTCAACTCGTAAAATCAAAAATAGAAAATGAAAGATTTTCACGTAGTATATGAAGACAATCATATTATTATTGTCAACAAGAGGGCTGGGATTTTAGTGCAAGGAGATTCAACAGGAGATAGAACATTGACGGACGCCGTTAAGGAATATATCAAAAAAGAATATAATAAACCAGGGGATGTATTTTTACATCCTGTTCATCGCCTAGATAGGCCTGTTAGTGGCTTGGTTATTTTTGCCAGAACGTCTAAAGGACTAGAACGCATGATGGAGCTATTTAGAAAAAGAGATATTCAAAAAACCTATTGGGCAATAGTTAGGCGTAAACCTAAAGAAGCAAAAGGAAAGTTGGTTCACTGGATTGTAAAAGACGAAGCTAAGAATGTAGTGACGGCGCATGAAACTGAAGTGAAAGGCTCGCAAAAAGCAGAACTTAATTATAAGGTATTGGGCGAAATCAACAAGCATTTCTTGATTGAGGTAGAACCCATTACTGGTCGCCCTCATCAAATCAGAGTTCAGTTAGCCTCAATGGGTTGCCCTATTCGCGGTGATTTAAAATATGGTTTTGACCGCCCCAATGCTGATGCAAGTATTAACTTACATGCCAGAAGAGTGTATTTCGTTCATCCGATAAAGAAAGAACCGATTATCTGTAAAGCTGCTGTTCCAACGAATGCTTTCTGGGAAGAGTTTCTTGAACTTGATCCAGACGATTTTAAGCAAAAGAATCTGGATTTTCTTCATGAATAATAGGATGAGAAACATCTCTTGATATCTGCTCTACGAGGTCGCTGATAGAGTGTTTAACACCATGAAGAATGCCTGAAACAATGCTTAAAGGAAGTATTAATGGCAAAAATACTAGCCATTGTAGAATCATGAATTGATTGAACTTTTTCATTTTACTAGATAGTGGTTATTGTGAATAATTATGTTGTAAAAATAATAATAATTCTCAATATAACAATATTTAATAGGTTGAAAATATTACAATTATTTAATACTTATTATGCGAAAATAATAAAAATGCTTCCTAATCTTAGAAAGAAGTGTTTTTTGAGGCTAAAACATTGAAATATGGTTTTTTAAGATAGCGTAATAATTAATCTTTCTACTTGGAAGAATAAATCAAAAAAATAGCCCTAGCATCAGCTAGGGCTATTTTTTATTTTACTAAGTCCATTAATGTATTTTCTTCTAAAACAGCAAGATTGGCATCTCTCCATTTTTCCATAACGTTTCTCAATGAACAACTTTCTTCGTCTCCGCAATCATCACATTTGCCATAGAAATGTAATGATACACACAGCGTTGGCGAAATAGGACCGTCAATGATACGAATGATTTTAGCAAAAGAAACTTGGTCAGGTGGTATTCTTAAGTAATAACCGCCACCTTTACCTTTTTGGCTTTGTAAAAGCCCATGATTGCGTAATTCAAGAAGGATTGCTTCTAAAAATTTTTTGGGAATATTTTCTGATTCAGCAATATTTGAAATAAGTAATGGCCCTTTTTCATATTCACGAGCTAGAACCTTTAGGGCTTTCAAAGCATATTTAGCTTTTTTAGAAATCATAATGATGAAGTTTTAATTTAGTTGCTTCGCCAATAAAATGGTTTTGATAAATTATCAACTGCTTGCACTTTGAATAAAATAGTAATATATCTACTAAGTTCAGGAATTCCATTCGATTGATAGACAAAAGTACATAAATTATCATAATTTATTATATTATTGATAATGCAACAAGCTCAAATAATTTTAATAAACTCTGGGAAAAAATAAATATTATCACAAAATAATGATAAATCATTGGGGCTTTTGCTGAACGATAAACTAGTAGGATATGTATAAAAGCACGTCACTATCCTTTTAATCCACATTTGCGCTACAAAACAATACTAAAATTGTAGATGTTGTATAAAAGTGGGTATTTTTTTACACATAATAGGTAAAACATAGCGGAAATATGTGCAAAACGATAATTCTGAGTAATCTTGTTTAGACATACACAATTACTTATTCTACTATAACGAAGAATATTAACTTTTAACATTTTTTAATCTTATAGAATGATTCTTCAAACCACAGACATTTATTTATTCGTAGCTTTGTAGCATATTACTATTTCAATAGCGGGAATTTAGGCTATTGTTACCTGAAAAAAAATGAAGATTCTTGATTTATACATCATTAAAAAATTTCTTAAAACTTACTTTTTTGCGGTTTTAATCATCGTTTCTATTATTATGGTGATTGACTATACCGAGAAAATTGACAACTTCATCGATAATAAAGCGTCTGTTCATGCTGTTTTGTTTGATTATTACCTGAACTTTATTCCCTATTGGGCTAATTATATTAGTCCGTTAATGGTATTTATTGCTACAGTTTTTTTTACGGCAAACTTGGCAGCACGTACAGAAATCATTGCTATTCTAAGTACGGGCGTCAGCTTCACCCGTTTTATCAGACCTTATTTTATAGCCTCGTCTATTGTAGGGATTCTAACCTTCTTTATGGTTGGGTGGATAATTCCTAATGCCAATAAAACGCGTATTGCCTTTGAACGAAAATATGTAGTAGGCTCATACTATTATAGCGATAGAGATGTGCACATCAAAATTGGTCCCCAAGATTATGCTTATATGGAAAGCTATGATACAGGTTCGCAAACTGGCTATCGTTTTTCTTTGGATAAAATAGATGGGCATGAATTAAAAATGAAATTATTAGCCGACCATATTACGTGGGATTCTACTCGTAAAAAATGGTCGATTTTCGATTATAGAGTGAGGACTTTTCTGCCTAATGGCAAACAAAAGCTAACTTATGGTACTAAAATAGACACCACGCTTAACTTACTTCCCAAAGATTTTGAAAGCAAGTATCAGATTCATGAAACGCTAACAAACTCAGAATTAGAAGATACCATTAATCAAATTAGAACACGCGGGGCAGATGGTATTGAGATTTTCTTAATTGAAAAATACTTACGATTCGCCAATCCTTTTGCCGTCATCATTCTGAGTGTAATCGGGGTAATTGTATCTGCTCGCAAAGCAAGAGGTGGTGTAGGCTTTCAGATTGCCCTAGGCTTTATGTTGGCATTTTTATACATATTATTCTTTATGATGAGCAAGGGAATTGCTCAATCCGGAGGAATGCCTCCGCTACTAGCCGTTTGGTTGCCTAATATCGTTTTTACGGTGATTGGTTTTATTTTATACTATACCGTGCCTAGATAGTGCGGAGTATCTTGTTTTCCATCATTCAGGCACTTTTTCTAACAGATAAATCAATATTTTGGCATTGCTAATTGACATACAGCTAATTGCTAACACAGACCAAACCGCTTCATGAAAACAAACAGCATAAAAGATTATTTCCAACTTCATTTTGTAGTACTCATTGCTGGGTTTACGGCTATTCTAGGAGCCTTAATTTCTGCCCATTCTTTAAGTATTGTTTTCTTTAGAACTTTTCTGGCTTCCGCAGGCCTATTCCTTTATTTATACCTTAAAAATGTACCTATTAAAATTTCTGTAAAAGCTACTTGGCAGTTATTAGCTACAGGGGGCATTATTGCGTTACATTGGTTTACATTTTTTTATGCAGCCAAAATCTCAACAGTAGCGATATGCCTTGCAGGTTTTTCTACGGGGTCGTTATGGACAAGCTTACTTGAACCTTTATGGGACAAAAGAAAAATCAGGGTCATTGAAGTAGGACTAGGTTTAATGGTAATAGTAGGTTTATATTTAATTTTCTTGTTTGAAGTAGACCACATCATGGGCTTATTGGTCGGAATATTCTCCGCCTTTTTAAGTGCGTTGTTTTCTGTCATTAATGCTCAGTTTGCTAAAAAACATAGTCCTCAAATCATTACATTTTATGAAATGCTCGGGGCCTCATTCATTACTTTCATACCTGTTCTGTATTTGTTTATTCAAGCAGATAATGATTTTATCCTTATTCCGCAGGGCTTAGATTGGCTATGGTTGTGTATCTTAGCTTTTGTCTGTACAGTTTATGCTTTTGCAGAAGGAGTAGAGCTAATTCGTAAATTTTCAGCCTTTACGTTTAACCTTACATTAAACCTTGAGCCTGTTTATGGAATTATTTTGGCTTATATATTCTTCGGCGAAAAAGAACGAATGACCGTCGGTTTCTATGCAGGAACATTTATCATTCTAATCTCAGTATTGTTGTACCCACTCCTTAAAAAAACTAAATTTTCAAACAGTTAAAGCTTTGTTTGATAGCAAAACATATAGGATTCAGGCTGACAGAAAGTTTAATCTGAATTTTTTAGGCTATATTTGAGGCTGATTATATTTTCTATTATAGAAACCCATTCATAAAGTCTTTACCTAAAAACAGTTTAATTCGTTGAATATCCCCCAAATTTCAATTATCGCCCCTCTCTATAACGAAAGTGAAACTTTCCCCTTTTTGATAGAAAGGTTAAATGCATTAATGGATTCGGCTCAAGTAAGCATTGAAATTGTTTTAGTAGATGATGGAAGCCGCGATAATACCGCAGAATTGATGCAAGCGCTGGCATTAAGCGATGAAAGATATCATTGTTTATTTTTAGCACGAAACCATGGACACCAACTAGCCCTTACAGCAGGTTTAGCCATTTCCAAAGGCTCTGAAGCTGTAATGGTCATTGATGGCGACCTCCAAGATCCTCCTGAATTACTCTTAGAGTTTTATCCTTATTTAAAACAAGGTTATGATGTTGTTTATGCTGTTCGTAAACAGCGTAAAGAAGGCTTTGTAAAACGGAGTGCATATTATCTATTCTATCGTTTATTAAAGAGTATCGCTTATGTAGATATTCCTTTGGATAGTGGAGACTTCGCTTTGATGAGCCGTAGAGTAGTGAATATCTTAAATAAAATGCCTGAGGAAAGTCGTTATTTAAGAGGAATGCGCACATGGGTAGGGTTTAAGCAGATAGGAGTAGAGTACGCTAGAGAAGAACGCCAAGCAGGAGAATCAAAATATTCTTTCAAACAGCTTTTTAAATTAGCCTATAGCGGCATCTTTAATTTTAGCGAATTCCCCATCAAATTTGTTACTAGATTGGGTTTGTTTGCCATTGTCGTTTCGTTGATATACTTTATAAGTGTATTGATAAAGAAATATTACCTTCAAGAGGTAATAGAAGGTTTTCCTGCGTTGCTTTTTATGATTATTCTTTTCAGTGGCGTGCAATTATTAGCGTTGGGAGTGCTTGGAGAATATATTTTGCGAGTCTTTTTCCAGTCTAAAAACCGTCCCCTTTTCATTATAAGAAGTGAAATTCAGAACAAAGAATTTGTAGAATAAAATACTCAATTTTGTTGTAGAAGATTGTGTGGAAAATCTTCTACAACTTTTTACCTGCCAATTGCTACTCTTCTTAAAATAGTATCGATTACTTGCATCGTAGTGATACCATCAGCCTCAGCTTCATAATTAAGCATAATTCTGTGATTCAATACATCTGGGGCTATTTCTTTGATATCTTCTGGTAATACATAATCTCGGCCATCTAAATACGCTAATACTTTGGCTGCTAAATTCAAATTGATGCTTGCACGTGGCGACGCTCCAAATTGTACATAGCGGGCTTCTTCCCTCAATCCATAATCCCCCGGCTTACGCGTGGCAAAAATAAGTTCGATAATATATCGTTCAAGCGTTTCAGAAATAGTAATATCGTTGATTTCCTTTCTGATTTTAAAAATGTCTTCCTTATTCAGGATAGGTTTGGGCTGGTAATTAAAATCCATGTTAGACATCTTCCTCATTACTTCCAATTCTTGCTCTTTATTGAGGTAGTCAACAAATACTTTGAGCATAAACCTATCTACTTGGGCTTCTGGCAAAGGGAAAGTGCCTTCTTGCTCTACAGGGTTTTGAGTTGCCAGTACTAAAAATGGTTTATCAAGCGGATAGGTAAAATCACCAATAGTCACTTGCTTTTCCTGCATGGCTTCCAAAAGGGCAGATTGTACCTTTGCTGGAGCACGGTTTACCTCATCCGCTAAAATAATATTAGCGAAAACTGGTCCTTTTTTTACTTCAAAATCATCAGATTTCCGACTATAAATCATCGTTCCGATGAGGTCGGCAGGTAATAAGTCGGGCGTAAATTGAATACGGTGAAAATCTAACTTAAGGATTTTTGATAAGGTATTTACAGATAATGTTTTGGCCAAGCCCGGTACACCTTCTAACAAAACGTGTCCGCCTGTAAATAAGCCAATAAGTAGTCGATTCGTCAGTTTTTCGTGACCCACCACTACTTTTCCCATTTCTTCAAAAACTTGATTTATTTTTTCTCGTGAAGTCATTATTGTATTGAGGTAAGATTCATTAGCCAATGTTTATCCATTTATGAAAACCTAGTAAACGTTGGCATCTACCATATAAAGCTTATATGTACGTGTTCATTGTAAAGCAATTTTACGAAAAAAAATTGGCAATCTGTATCTTACAGTTCTAAAATCGTTAGGAATCCCTTCTTTTTTAAGAGAGACTATACGCTAATATATTTTGAACAATTACAGGTTTTATTGTAAACGAAAACGCTTTCTTACATAAAAACCCATAAGCCAAAAGCCTATGGGTTTTAGTATTACACTACCTTTATTTTACTTAAGATTTTTATTGAAATACTGGAAATGGATCAATGAATGTTCCTTTCTTTTGCATTCGTACAATTTCTTCTTCTACACAAAGACATTCCTCCAACTCCTCAATAATGGCTTCTTTATCTAAATCTTGCCCAATGATTACTAGCTCATTGATTTTGTCTCCAAAGCGTTTATCCCATCGTTCCATGATGGTTTTCTTGTTTTCAAGCCAAGCGGGATAAAATGGACGTTCCCAAGAGGGAATATCAGCCCACCATGAACCAGCCCAATCTGCACGGACTGACCCGCCAGCCTGACCCCAATTAAGGGCATCTTTGGGACGAGAGGCTATCCAGAATAAACCTTTCGAGCGAATAATGCCCCCATGCCAATAGTTATTGATGTAATTCCAGAATCGTTCTGGATGAAAAGGGCGAGGGTCTCTGAATACAAATGAGCTAATGCCATACTCTTCTGTTTCGGGGGTATGTTTTGCATTGGCTAATTCTTGTATCCAGCCTGTAGTGTTAGAGGACTCCTCAAAATTAAATAAGCCAGTGTTCAGAATCTCTTTTGCTTGTACTTTCCCAAATTCGGATGAGAGTATCTTAGCATTAGGATTTAGCTTTTGAACAATAGCCTTTAATTCGCCTACTTTTTCAGGTGTTAATAAATCTGTTTTATTCAAGATAATAACATTAGCAAATTCAATTTGGTCAGTAAGCAAGTTTACGATAGTTCTAGTATCGCTTGGGTCTTCGTCGTTCATGCCACGTGTCCACACAGTATCAATAGACCCAAAGTCTTTGGCAAAATTGAAACAATCTACCACTGTCACCATAGTATCTAGTCTGGAGAATTTAGATAAATCGATGCCATTTTCTTCATCGATATAGCTAAAAGTCTGGGCAATAGGTAAGGGTTCTGAAATACCCGTCGATTCAATTAAAAGGTAATCAAAACGATTTTCTTTCGCCAGTCGCTCTACTTCAATCATCAAATCTTCCCGAAGGGTACAGCAAATACAACCGTTTGATAGCTCGACTAACTTCTCTTCGGTTCTTGATAAGGTATTTTCTTGTTTCACCAATTGGGCATCTACGTTTATTTCACTCATATCATTTACAATAACAGCCACTTTTAGGTTGTCTTTATTATGTAAAATATGATTGAGCAACGAGGTTTTTCCAGCGCCTAAAAAGCCACTTAGCACTGTAACGGGGAGTTTTTTGTTTGACATCTTCTACAATTTCTAATATTAATGATATGAGTGATGATGAGTCCAACTGAAGCAAAATAGCCCAGTAGATTAATGTATTTAAAGTCGTCTTCAAATAAAATAGCGATTGCGAAAAGCGAGAAGAATAACCAAAAAGAGCTATTTATTTTCTGTGAAGTGCCTTCTTTAGTAGTAAAAAATACTGCTACAAAGCAGGTAATCAGAAAGATATAATCCCAATATCGGATACCTTCATGGGAGCTAATACTGACTTCTGTTTTATAATAAGCTTGCACAAGCATTATTAATGGTGTTGCTAAGCAATGCACCAAGCAGATTCCTGAGCCTAAGATGCCTAGGTAATCATAACCGTATTTAGAAAATAGTTTTTTCATATTTGCAACATTGTTGCAAATATGGTAACAAGAATTTTATTTTGCAACAATAGTGCAAAAATATTGTTATCGTTCGTTATATTTGCAACGTTATTGCATTATATAAATTCAACAAATATGAAATTGACTAAGAAAACACTTTTGATGGCAACGTTAGCCTTTGTTTTGGTAGTAGGATGTAAGAAGGATGAACCTGCGCCACAGGAAGACAATGAGAACCTAACAACGGTAAGGTTGAAATTCACTGAGGGCGGTGTTACTAAAACTTTTTTATTCAAAGACCTTGATGGTATTGGAGGAAATGCCCCGACGATTGACAAGATTTCGTTAGATGCGAACAAAACGTATGCTTTGGCTGTCGAGATGCTAGATGAAACAAAAACGCCTGTTGTCAATGTAACAGAAGAGATACAAGAGCAAAAGGATGAGCATTTGTTTGAATATGTATCCACCCCAGCATCATTATTAACTGTTTCTGGAAAAGATAAAGACTCTCGTGGGTTTGATGTGGGCTTGACGGCCACTGTAAAAACGGCTGTAGCAGGAACGGGCAAATTGCAGGTGGTTTTACACCATCAACCACCAGTAAATGGCTCTCCAATCAAGAATGGTTCATTCACGGTAGGGAGTATAGATTTTGATGGAACTTTTGATGTGGAGGTTAAGTAGATTTTAGTTGGGACTAGAGGACTTTAGGACTGGAAGATTTTAGGACTAGACTAGAGGGTTTTTAGATTAGGAGATTATTGGACTGGAGGAATTTGAGATAAGACTGGGGAGTTTTGATTTATCAAAACTTAACAAATAAACCTTAAAGTCCTTTAGTCCAAGAATCCTAAAGTCTTAAAGTTTAATCCTAAAGTCCTCCAGTCCAAAATCCTAAAGTCCAAAACCTACAACTCACCACTTCAACAAATCCCCCTTTTCAATCCCCTTTCTTTGGCAAAATCCTGCGTTTACTTCTAACACATACTTCGCGTTCTCGTAAGAAGGTATCGCTTCTTCCGAAAATGGAGCTCTGTTGGCTTGTATGGTTACAACTCTTTTTTGGGTATCTAGAAAAATGATATCAAGAGCAATAAAAGTATTTTTCATCCAAAAGCTTTGAGGCTCATTTTCGGGCATGATAAACAACATCCCACAAGAGTCGGGCATTGAACGACGAAACATTAAGCCCTGTGCTGTTTCCTTATCATTATCGGCAATCTCAATCGTTAATTTTTGTTTAGTCTTCACAAATTCTAATTCCCCTTCTTTTTTAAAAACAGGTTCTGCCATCTCTGGAATCACGCTTATCGTATCTGCCTCAGCATCAGAAGATGAATTATAAAAAAACCGAATCAGGTTAGAAGAGAAAAACCCTCCGAAAAGTAGAAGAAGCACTAAAATGATAATGATTGTTTTTTTCATAGTCTTTAATTCATTTAAGTGTTTTTTAGGAAACAATGATTTGATTAATTAATGATTTTGGGATTAGAGAATTTGTCTGAAATTTAAGTAATTTTACTAATCTAACATTCAATGTTATCAGAACGCTTTGTTATGTATTTTGTTTTTGATTAGATGAAATACTCTTTAAATCAATTAATAAAATTAAAATAAACAGATTGATAGACTAATTTTGTCTTTCAACTGTTTAGTTACTAAACTAACGTTGAAAAAAACCTCTTAACAGAAATAAATATTTTATACTTCAGCCCCACAGGCATTTCATCTATTTTAAAATGGACATATCCGAAATCATTAAATACTTATCAGATTCTAAAGAAATCATTGGTGCGGGGCTTTTTGCTATTACTTTTGTAGTATATGCTGAAAACGGGTTGTTCTTTGCCTTTTTCCTTCCTGGCGACTATCTCCTTTTTTTGACTGGTGTTTTTGTAGGGACAGGCTTCCTAAAGTATACTATCGGAACGGTTTTGTTATACCTTTTTGTGGCGGCTGTAGTAGGCTCCTTAACGGGCTTTTTGTTTGGGCGGTTTTTTGGCAGTAACCTCGAAAATAAGGCCGACACTTGGTATTTTAAGCAAAAACACTTGGATTCTACCCGCGATTTTTTTGAAAAATATGGTAGCCAAGCATTAATAATTAGCCGATTTTTGCCTTACATTCGTACTTTTGCCCCAATTTTAGCAGGAATTAGCCGAATGAATTATCCTAAATACCTCTTTTTGAATATTACGGGCGGTGCAATTTGGGTTGGTTCTTTAGTAGGTGGAGGCTATTATTTCGGAGTAGAATTCCCTTGGATTATCAACTATGTTCATTACGTTATTTTATTCTTCTTGGCCATCACTACTTTTACAGTAGTAAAAGGATACTTGAATTTCAGAAAAAATAAATAATGCCAATACCTTTTAAGATGATTACTGATTTTGGTTATATATTACTCTTTATCATTGCTGCGATAGTTTTTGTAGCCGTAATATTATTTATCGCAAAACTGATTCGCCCGAACCGCCCAAATGTGGAAAAACTCACTACTTACGAGTCGGGAGAAGAGCCAGATGGGAATGCAAACGTTCGATTTAATATTCGTTTTTATGTAATTGCCTTAATTTTTATCCTTTTCGACGTCGAGATTATCTTTTTATTTCCTTGGGCAACAGTTTTTGGAAATCAGCGATTAATTGCTGATACAGATGGTCTGTGGGGATGGTTCTCGTTAGTAGAAATGTTTGTGTTTATTGGCGTATTATTAATTGGCTTAGCCTATGCTTGGATAAAAGGTCATTTAGACTGGGTACGTCCAGAAGTAAAAATCACTGAATATACATCTAAAATACCTGCTTCGCTTTATGATAAAATAAACGAAAAATATAGCAAGTAAAAGCCATAAGATGTTAGGAAATCGTAAAAAATCGTTGTTTTTTACCATCTATTGCCCTTTCCTGAATGTCGATGGTATGGCGATTTTTCCATTTGTGCTTATTAGAACCAAGTTGCCTTCTAAAATATTAATCAATCATGAGCGCATTCATTTAGCCCAACAGCTTGAGTTGCTCATTCTCCCATTTTATATTTGGTATCTATCAGAATATCTGCTGAATAGGCTCAAAGGACAAAATCATCAGGTAGCATATAGAAATATTTGTTTTGAGAAGGAAGCCTATGAAAACGAAGATAAGCTGGCATATTTGACAAATAGAAGAGCTTGGAGTTTCTTAAAGTATTTGAAAATGGTTTAGTGATACCCTACCATAGATTTTGCGGACAAAGCACTCGTTGACGATTATTCAACATAATACCAATCACTATTTCGTGTGAGCCTCTCGAGCGTTCTTTTAGTCCTGATAATGTGTAATCGTAAGAATATCCCAAGTTGATTAATGAACTAATATTTGCACCGACTAATCCCACAAAAGCATCTTTGTGTCTATAGGATGTGCCAAACCAAAATCGTTCTCTGAAAACTGTTTTTAAGTTAACATCAAAACTTATGGGTGCTTTCGCTACTCTTTTAATAAGCGTAGAAGGGATGAGCGTCCAATCTTCACTGAGTTCTTGTCTAAAACCTGCTGTGAGAAAGTAATGAGGTATGGCATCGCCACTCCAACTTTGATTAGGGTTATTAGTATTTTTATAATTAAAGCTATTAAAAATAAATTGATTGGCTGAAATACCCACAAAAAACTGCTTTGAATACAGCCAAGCACCAGCATTCAGATTGGGTTGAAGGGCTGTAAGCCTTGAGCCTGCAACAATAGCTTGGTCTGGGTTGTCTTTTACCTGAACTTTGCTGAAATCTACTGTGTATTGAGATATTCCACCAGAAAGACCGATGGCTAGTTTCATTTTCGTAGTAATAGGGACGTGTAATGAATAGCTGATATTAAAACTATTCTGAGTATTGGCTCCTGTTTTATCAGAGACTAATATAAAACCAATACCATGATGAATAGGCACTTTTGCCGAAGTATTGAATTGGTTTGATAATGGCATAGGTCGCCGAATAGATTTACTAAAATTAGGACGAGCACCCGTACTTGTTCTATCTGTCTTGCCAATAGGCATATGTGCTGACAAATAATAAGTTGTTGGAGCGCCCTCAAAATCTGTCCATTGGTTTCGATAACCCGTTTTAATATCAGTATAATCTTCAATGCCCCCAACTGCTGGATTGATTAAATAACTATTCATCATGTATTGACTATACTGAGGTTGAGTTTGGGCAAATGCCTTCAAACTCACGGTAATCATCAAAAAAACAAGTATAATTTTGGGCATAATAGCGATGAAGTTCACATTTTAATACTAAAGATAATAATAAAAGAGGTTTTTCTATTAATATTCTAATGAGTATCCAACCTTTTGAAAAAAAAATGTGTCTATTATCATGCTTACTCGTGGGTATTAGTCGATTTACTCACTTCCATCAAAATAACGGGCAAATAAGCTTGTTTGGGGAGGGTAAATATTTAGAAATCAAAGAGGTAAGTTAAAAAAAGTAAAGACCAATGAAACCTTCGTTGTTTTTATCACGTAGATAATATTAGAAAGATAATTGATTCGGGTTTGTGTAGAAATAAGATTGTACAAGTTTTCATAAAGATGCATTACTGCAAAATTTTATGGAAATAAAAGATAATTAAATAGCTTATGGAGAATATCGAAAGCCTTTAGAAAATTTCTAAAGGCTTTTTTGTTGAAATTCTTGATAGAAAAGAACAAAGTTTAAAACTTCTACGTTAAACTTGTAATCCAAACAAGACTGTTTGAATTTTAAATATCAAACGCATAAGGCAATAATGCAAATACATCAACTACCGTTAGAGGACGTCAATCAGTTTTCGTCACTTTTCTTAGACTTCATTAATCAATCCACAAAAACTAAAGATTTTTACGAAAATTATCCAGATCTTAAAGGATTTGAGCAGCAAATCGCTTTAAAACAATTTGATTCAGCCAAACGTAGTATTTTAGTAGAAACGCTAAAAAAACAGTATTCAGGTATAAGCAATAAGCCAAATGTTGATATTCTTTTAGAGGAAAATACGTTTACCGTCACTACGGGGCATCAACTCAATATTTTTACAGGGCCTCTTTATGTAATCTATAAGCTTGTTACAACGATTAACTTGGCGAAATCATTGAAAAATGCTTTCCCAGCTTACAATTTTGTACCAGTCTATTGGATGGCAACTGAAGACCATGATTTTGCTGAAATCAATCATTTTTCATTGTTCGGCAAGAAGTTAGCATGGGAAACTGTCCAAAAAGGAGCAGTGGGTAGGATGAATCCAAAGGAATTAGAGGCTTTGATAACAGAAATGGCTGAATGTCCTGCTATTTTCAAAGATGCATACCTCAACAATGAGACTTTGGCGAATGCAGCACGATGTTACGCTAACGATTTATTCGGAGACCAAGGCTTAATTTGTATCGATGCAGATGATAGAAATTTGAAAAAACTGTTTGCTCCTATTATTAAAAACGATTTACTACACCATACTGCTTTTGATGTCGTTTCAAAAACTTCTGAAAAACTAGAATCTTTGGGCTATAAAACCCAAATCTCTCCCCGTGAAATCAACTTCTTTTATTTAGAAAATGGACTTCGTGAGCGTATTGTCAAAGAAGGCGATACCTATAAAGTATTGAATACTAGTTTACAGTTTTCTGAAACGGAAATCCTTAACCTATTGGAAACTGAACCTGAAAAATTCAGTCCTAATGTGGTATTAAGACCCGTTTATGAAGAAGTGATTCTGCCAAACTTAGCCTATATCGGCGGTCCATCAGAAGTACCCTATTGGCTTCAATTAAAAGGCATTTTTGATTTCCATCAGGTAGCGTTCCCTATTTTGATGCCTCGTAACTTCTGTTTGATAGTCAATAAAGCTACTGCTAAAAGGATGGAAAAATTAGACTTAACCAGTCAGGATTTATTTTTGGATGAAATAAGCTTGAAGAAAAGCTTTATTGAAAAGCATTCTGAAAATAGCTTAAGCCTTGCTACGGAGAGTAATTCCTTTGTGCAGGTTTTTGAGGAAATTCTGACAAAAGCTGTAAAAATAGATAAAACGTTGGAAGGTGCAGTAAAAGGAGAGCAACAGAAGGTATTGAATGCCCTTGAAAACTTAGAAAAGCGTTTGAAAAAAGCAGAAGAAAGAAACCACGAAACAGAGGTAAATCAGCTGTTGGGAGTAAAACAGAAGCTTTTCCCGAATGGAACTCCCCAAGAAAGAAGCGAAAACTTTTTGAATTTCTATTTGAACAATCCTGAATTCTTAACGCAAATATCAGCAGTCTTTGACCCGCTAAACTTTAAGTTTTATATAATTATTGAAGAATAGAAAAAAGTAAAATCATAGAAAAAGGTCGGAAATGATTTAATATTTCCGACCTTTTTTATGAAAGATTATCTATCTGAATAAAGTTCAAGGGATAGGCAATACCTTACTTTCTTTAAAAGTAGAAAGAATGACCATCGTTTGTGTTCCTGCTACTTCTTCAATCTCATTGATTTTTTCAAGCATCAATTTCTGATATGAAGCGATGTCTTTAGCAATTATTTTCAATAAAAAATCTCCAGAACCTGTAACGTGGTGACATTCAATGACTTCTGGTATCGAGTTTATTTGTGAAACGAAAGATTCTGTAACTTGCTTTTTATGTCCTATCAAAGTGACAGTCACAAAAGTAGTGACTCCTAAACCCACTTTCTCGCGGTTTAATTGTGCATGATAGCTTTCAATGATTCCAGCAGTTTCTAATTTCTTAACACGTTCTAGTGTTGGGGCAGGCGATAGTCCTATTTCTTTTGATAATTGTGCATTAGTAATTTTGGCATTTTGTTGTAAAATTTCTAATACTTTATGGTCTATTTGATCTAGTTTAATACTCATTTCTTCGGAGTTTAGAATTGATGAAAGCGAAAAACGCCATTGATAATTTCAATGGTTTTTCAGAAATACATGATTGTTTATATATGAGTTATTTTTAGTGCGATAGGAAATCTATTGCAAATCTAATAGCTTTTTTGTGATTTTTGTAAGAAATTCTACAAAAAAGCTATTTTTTAGAATAATATTTTTATTATTCGGCAATTATATACCTATCTATTCATAAAATTCTGTGAAAACAGAATTTATATGCTAAAAACAGAAAAGTGCAAAACAGAATCTTATTTTGTATAAATGCTTACTTTCGCTTAGAAATTTTGTTCAGAGAAATTTTTCTTTGTCGCGTACATTTAAATCGTGTATGGTCAACAGGGCTTTTTGCAAGGTGTTTGGTCGCTCTTCCTTGTACTCTTTCACGCCACATTCGCCAAGACGACGCCTTCATTTCTCGGCGCATAAGTGCTATTACCTCTTGTTCTTTTAATCCGAATTGTATAAAAATAGCATCAAAGGGTGTTCGGTCTTCCCAAGCCATCTCTATAATTCTATCGATGTCTTGCTCATTTAATAATAAAGCTTTCATTTGTATTGTAAAGGGGAATTAGTTAGTTCTGATTGAGTGAATGATTCGATGAGTTTTTGGAAAGATTATCCAAAACTGATAACGCATTGTATAATGTAAAGACGATGAGTTGGGAAGTAGTACAATAGAAATCGGCTTGCTAAAAGTTAATGGCCCACAGCCCCACTTTATAACTTTCTGAGTTAAAAAATGTTTTTAAAATCTGATTTGCTAGAAAACTCTGATTCATTCCCTAAAAAATCCGTAATTTCGTAAGATAGTCTTGTCACGATTTTGTTAATTAGCAAAACAAGTGCTAATATGCGAGAACCAACAAATTGATAACGATTAAGCTTATGGCAGAAGAAGAAAAAAAATCACTTAATTTCCTTGAACAAATTGTAGAAGAAGATTTACAAGCGGGCAAACACGGAGGACGTGTTTTGACTCGTTTTCCACCTGAGCCTAATGGATATTTACACATTGGGCACGCTAAATCAATATGCTTGAATTTTGGCTTGGCTGCTAAATATGGTGGACAAACTAACCTTCGTTTTGATGATACAAACCCTGAAAAGGAAGAGACTGAATACGTAGATTCTATCAAAGCAGATGTTCGCTGGCTTGGGTTTGATTGGGCAGGAGAAGAATTGTATGCTTCTGATTATTTTGAAACCTTATATAATTTTGCAGTAGAGCTTATCAAAAAAGGGTTGGCTTATGTAGATGACCAAACATCTGAACAAATTGCGTCACAAAAAGGGAATCCTAATTTCGCAGGTGAAGATAGCCCATACCGTTACCGTAGCATAGACGAAAATTTAGATTTATTCAGTAGAATGCGTGCTGGTGAGTTTGAAGATGGGGCTAAAGTACTAAGAGCTAAAATTGATATGGCTCACCCGAACATGCACATGCGCGACCCGCTGATGTATCGTATCAAACATGCGCCACATCACCGCACGGGCGATGCTTGGTGTATTTATCCAATGTACGATTTTGCACATGGTCAGTCAGATTCTATCGAAGAAATTACCCATTCTATTTGTACGTTAGAATTTGATGTTCACCGTCCTTTGTACGAATGGTTTATTGAAAAACTCGGAATTTATCCTTCACATCAATACGAATTTGCAAGATTGAACCTTACTCATACAGTAATGAGTAAACGAAAATTGCTACAATTAGTCAACGAAGGTATTGTAAATGGTTGGGACGACCCGCGTATGCCAACTATTTCGGCATTGCGTCGTCGTGGCTTTACACCAGCGTCAATTCGTAATTTTTGCGAAAAAATCGGTGTGGCCAAAAGAGATAATTTGATTGATGTAGGTGTATTAGACTACTGTGTTAGAGAAGATTTGAACAAACTTGCTACCCGAGTAATGGCTGTGTTAGAGCCATTGAAGGTAGTAATTACCAATTATCCTGAAGGACAAGTAGAAGAACTACACGTAGAAAATAATCCAGAGGATGAAAATGCGGGCAGTAGAATTGTACCATTTAGTCGTGAGATTTATATCGAACAAGATGACTTTATGGAAGTTCCGATGAAGAAATTCTTCCGTTTGGGGCCAGGCTTGATGGTTCGTCTAAAAGGAGCTTATATCATCCAATGTGATGATTTTGTAAAAGACGAATTTGGCAATATTACCGAATTACATTGTAGCTATATTCCAGAAAGCCGTTCAGGTGCTGATACTTCAGGTCTTCATGTAAAAGGTACTATTCACTGGATATCTGTACAACATGCTATCAAAGCAGAAGTGCGTATATACGATAGACTATTGATTTTGGAAGATGCTTCCCAAGTAGGAGACGACTTCAAGAAATTTATCAATCCAGATTCTCTGACGGTTATTCCAGAAGTTTTTGTAGAACCAAGTTTGAAAGAAGCACAAATAGGAACGAATTACCAATTTATGCGCAAAGGCTATTTCTGTTTAGACACAGATTCAACAGCCGAACATTTGGTATTCAACAGAACAGTGGGCTTGAAAGATACTTGGGTAAAAGAAAAAGGAAAGTAGGGTTTGAGGTTTGTTAATAAAAAAGGAAAGGTGAAAACAGATGCTTATTAGCAATGTTTTCACCTTTCCTTTTTTTAATATGAAGCTTGATAGTCAATCGTAAAAACAGTGATAGATATTTTGTCTTTACTTACCTTAATGGGAAAAATGTTTCCATCTCCATCAAACAAATTTGAATACAAGCCTTTATTTCCTTCACGAATAAATAATGAGTAACGTCCTTCTTCTAAATCAACACAAAATTTCCCTTCTTCGTCAGACTTCACACTTTTAATAAATTTGGTAGCAATAGTTTGATAAAACCCATTTTCACGAGTAGTCTCAGCGGTATTCGTCAAATCGTACACTACTAATTCTCGTTGGACAGGTTTTGCTTTAGGGGTAGGTCTATCAGGCGAAGGCATCATGTTTCCAGATTTCCAGAAAATAGTGCCACAGATTCCTTGCTGAACCAAAGCAGGTTCAATAGTAATTGGTTTGGTGCCAGTAGGAGAGTCGGGATTGATAATAGCCTTTTGTACAGAAGCAGGAAGCGTATTTTTCCTTTTCAATTTTTTCTTGGTCTTCTGTCCAAAAGCACCAATCATCGAAAGGCACCCAAGAATAAGTATGAAGATTTTAACTTTGATCATATCAAAGATTATTTTCTTTTGAATAATGAATCAACAAACTCTTTTTTATTGAAAACCTGTAAATCTTCTATCTTTTCACCAACGCCAATGTATTTCACAGGAATTTTAAACTGGTCAGAAATTCCGATAACTACGCCACCTTTGGCAGTTCCATCCAACTTAGTAATAGCCAAAGCCGTTACATCAGTTGTTTTTGTAAACTCTTGTGCCTGAATAAAGGCATTTTGTCCTGTCGAGCCATCAAGCACTAATAAAATTTCGTGGGGAGCATCAGGCAAAAACTTCTGCATTACACGCTTGATTTTAGAAAGTTCGTTCATCAAGTTTACTTTATTGTGCAAGCGTCCTGCTGTATCAATGATTACTACGTCAGCATTTTGCTCTACAGCCTGCTTTACGGTGTCGTAGGCTACAGAGGCAGGGTCGCTATTCATTCCGTGGTCTATTACGGTTACGCCTACTCTTTGTCCCCATAATTTAAGCTGGTCGACAGCGGCAGCTCTAAAGGTATCTCCAGCCCCTAATATTACTTTATTACCTGCCTTGTGGAATTGTGAAGCCAACTTACCAATAGTTGTTGTTTTACCAACACCATTTACGCCCACTACCATAATTACATAAGGCTTAGTATGAGCTTTAAAGGCATCAGATACATCTTCTGACTTATTCTGTGCCAATAACTCAGCAATTTCTTCTCTCAGAAGACCATCAAGCTCAGTTGTTGTTACAAACTTGTCTCTGGCTACACGTTCTTCAATTCTACGGATAATTTTAAGGGTTGTATCAACACCTACATCCGAAGAGATTAAAATTTCTTCTAATTCATCTAATACCTCCTCATCGACTTTCGATTTGCCGACTACCGCTCTACTCAATTTAGAAAAAAGACCTTCTTTGGTTTTTTCTAATCCTTTGTCAAGTGTTTCTTTTTCTTCGGTATTTAAGGTTTCTTTTTTCTTAAAAAAATCAAATAAGCCCATGTTTGGTTATCAGTTTTCAGTTATCGTTTTGGTTTGTAGCAGTCAAGCGTTGGATGTTAAATATCATTAGCTGAAATTACCCAATTTTTTCTCTTTAAACTAATATTAAATAAGCAACAACTAGTTCCCCAAATATAAAACAAAAAAAGTCCCCTAACCTTATTTAGATAGGGGACTTTCTTTAAAGTCGAAAGAATTAACCTTTCAACGCTGCTGCTACTTCATCTTGAAGAACGATTTCTTCTTTGAATGTGTAAGCACCAGTAGCAGGGTTTTTCACTGCTTTAACGATTTTTGCGTATTTTACGCCACCTTCTTTCTTAAGGGTTGCAACTACTTTCTTTGCCATTTCTTTGTATAAGTTATTGTTATCCGTTTTGAGTTATCGACTGACTGCAACTTAACTGATGAGCAAACCCATCAATTACGATAACACAGACTTGATAACTTGTAATTGACAACTAAATGAATTACTTAATTTCTTTATGAACAGTCACTTTCTTCAAGAAAGGATTGTATTTCTTTAACTCTAAACGAGCTGTAGTGTTTTTACGGTTTTTCTTAGTGATGTAACGAGACATCCCTGGAACGCCTGAAGTTTTTTGCTCAGTACATTCCAAAATCACTTGGATTCTATTGCCTTTCTTAGCCATTGCTTTGTTTGCTTAATTGGTTATAAAAAATCGTTTTCTATTGATTATCAGTAAATTACAACCCAATCAAACTGAAAAACGAAGATGTGTCTTTGAAACAGGACTGCAAAGGTAGTAAATGTTTGAGTTTTAGACAAATATGTTTTCAAAAGTTTTTAATAAATATTGATAGAATGTGAAAAATAGCCAATTTTACCCCTTTTTAACCCAATTTATGCTTAAACCTTATCATTTTCAAGAACATAATTTTCAAGAGCTCAGGACAATATTCACCGGCAAAGCTATTTTTAATAGCTATTTGCTCGTTATCTAAACTTGTAAAAGTCCCATTTTAAAGTCCTTCGTAATTGGAGAGTGGTCAGCTGCCTGAATACTGGTTGAAATAATACTCCTTGTAGTCAGAGGGTCGATAATTTCATCAACCCACAAGCGGGCAGCAGCATAATAAGGTGTGGTTTGCGTATTATATTTATCTTTGATACCTTTCAAAATGGTCTCTTCTTCCTCTTTCATAATTACCTTGCCTTTGGCTTTCATGGATGCTACCTGAGTTTGTAATAAAGTTTGGGCTGCTTGCTCGCCACCCATTACCGCAATTTTAGCACTTGGCCAAGCATAAATAAAGCGTGGGTCAAAAGCTTTTCCACACATAGCATAATTGCCCGCACCGTAAGAATTGCCAATGATAATCGTGATTTTAGGGACAATCGAATTTGAAACAGCATTTACCATTTTGGCTCCATCTTTGATAATGCCCGAATGCTCTGAACGACTGCCCACCATAAAACCTGTTACGTCTTGTAAGAAAACCAAAGGGATTTTCTTTTGATTACAATTCATGATAAAGCGTGCTGCTTTATCTGCTGAATCGTTGTAAATAACACCCCCAATTTGTACCTCACCCTTCGTGTTTTTAATGACTAATCGTTGATTCGCCACAATGCCGACAGCCCATCCATCAATACGAGCGTAGCCACAAAGGATGGTCTTGCCGTAATCTTTTTTAAACTCATCAAACTCAGAATCATCCACCAACCGTTCAATGATTTCACGCATATCATAAGGTTTGGTTCTAAGCTCAGGGAGAATATCCAGTATTTCTTCCAAATGCTTGGTAGGGGCTTTTGGTGTACTTCTATTAAAACCCGCCTTTTCAAATTTTCCTAGTTTGCTAATAGTCCTTTTTATTTGGTCAAGACATTCTTGTTCACTGTCAAACTGATAATCAGCATTGCCCGAAATAGCATTATGCGTATTGGCTCCTCCTAAGGTCTCGGCATCGATTTCTTCACCAATAGCAGCCTTTACTAAGTAAGGGCCTGCTAAAAAAATAGAGCTTTGTCCTGTCACCATCAAGGTTTCATCTGACATAATGGGTAAATATGCTCCACCAGCCACACAACTACCTAAGACAGCAGATATTTGCGTGATTCCCATGGCACTCATCACAGAATTGTTAAAGAATACTTTTCCAAAATGTTCTTTGTCTGGAAAAATTTCATCTTGCATGGGTAAAAATACACCTGCACTATCTACCAAATAAATAATCGGTAATTGATTTTGCATAGCGATTTCTTGGAAGCGAAGATTCTTTTTACCTGTAATGGGAAAATATGCACCAGCTTTTACAGTTTGGTCATTGGCTACAATTACACATAATTGACCAGCAATATAGCCTAGTCCGCCAACTGTTCCTCCTGCTGGACAACCACCATATTCTTCGTACATTTCGTAGCCCACAAATGCACCAATTTCCTGAAATTCAGTGTCAGTATCTATTAAATAATTAATGCGTTCTCGGGCTACTAATTTACCTCGTTCATGTTGTTTTTGTACATTTTTTAGTCCTCCTCCTTCTTTTATTTTATCCAATCGTTGCTTCATTTCTGTAAGCAATTGTTGATGAAATTCCTTATTGTTTACAGCCATAGTATGATGATGATTTGAGATTATTGATGAATGTAAATAGTACTATTTTTTGATAATTTACAATTATTTTTTGATAATGTAATTTTTGAGAAAAGTATGGATTTGATAAAATATTTGGTTATTAGCTGTAAATGTGGATGTGTTATGTTGATAAAACACTATTTAAACCTTAATGTGATGGAGATTGATTTACTCGTCCAAATATTCTTTGGTTAAATAAAAAACAAAAAACTTTTGTGGAGTAGGTTAGGCATAAAAAAAGCCAGAGAAATAGCTTCCTCTGGCTTCTGTATAGTAGATTATGTTATTCTTCTAAATCTGCTTCTTCTAAAATGTAATTCATTTCATAGATATCATCAGCATTCAATTTTAGCTTACCCTTAAAAGTATGCATCTCGTCAGTTTTATATTTATGCGAAGCTCCCTTTTTAGGCTTTAACGACATTACTGACTCTGGTCCTGCACCTCCACAGAAAAAACACTGACTGTAAGGAAATGCTGAAAGCACATACATATTAGTAGCAGCATCTACTGGAATTACATAGCCTTTGATGATAACCTCCTTGTTTTCTAATTTCTTTACAGCTGGTCCAAAAGTAGGGTATAGCATAAAAATAGATTCTTGCGGATACCATTTTTTCTTAAATACCACGTCTTTCAAAATATCCCAAGTAAGTTTCTCCGAAGGCAGAGCAACTGGTTTTTTCATAGGAGTTGCCGACATCAAAGTCAACAACAAAGCACTGAATGTGATTAAAGTCTTGATTTTCATTTTAGTTGTATGCTATCAGGTTTGAACTGTTAGCTTTTTTTGTTGATTTTTATGTTAGTTTTTCCCGCAGATTTTAGAGATTTTTAATCGCTGATTCTCGCGGATTAATCTGCGCCATCAGCGTATTTTTTCTGCATAAATCAGCGGGAATATTTTATTATATCTGATAATTACTCATCCGCCAATGTTCTTGAAATATCTATTTTGTAGATTCCTAATGAAGGAATAGCTGCCGCCAACAACCCAATTACTAATGCGCCGATGAACAACCATAATTCTTCTGTTAGCAAAGATAAAACGTTGAAGTCATAATGAAAATTTTGTTCGACGTTTTTCGACATTAACCACAATCCCAGTCTACTTAAAGCAATACCAATCACAAATCCGATTGAGCTGATAATCAAGCCTTCTAGTAATAACAAAAAGAATAGTTTGGTTCTGCTAGCACCCATTGAAAGCATCAACGCCATTTCATATTTTCGCTCTTTGAGCGAATTATAAAGCGATACAAATACACTTAAACCAGAAACGATGATGATAACCAAGGCAATGATTTTGAGGGTATCGATTCCAAAGCCCATCAAAGCAAACAAGCGATTGATTTCAATAGCAGGCGAAGCCGTTTGCATCGTGGTATTTTGATTGATACTTCTTGCCATCATCATACCCATTGCAGGATTTCTGAATTTTATCAACATCGAGGTTATCTCTTTAGATTCTTCTTCATGGTGATGTCCGTCATCGGTAGTAGGAGAAGTGTCTTCTTCTAATAATTTCAATGCATTTGCTCCTTTACCCACTTCTTCTTCATGATGCTCGTCATGAACTGCCCAAACACTCTCAAGTGGCGTAACCATTAATTGGTCGAGAACAGAATTAGTATTTTTTAGAATACCCACTACTTTAAACTTCTTTTCTTCATGCACATCGCCTTCTTTGTCATAGCCGTGTTGCGAAGCAAAAGTATCACCAACCTTTAATTCTAAATTTTTAGCCACTTTCGCACCTAATACCATTTCCATGGGTTCAGAAAAAACTTTGCCTGATTCATATTCAGCTTCAAAATGTTGAAGGTATTTTTCGTTAGAACCTACTATTCTATACCCTTGATAGCTATCGCCCATTGATAATGGAATGGCTGATTTTACTAAAGGATTACGGGTTAGCCTATTGGTTTCGTCTAAAGAAATATTTCCCGTCGGCGCATCAATTTGGTAAATACTAGCTAAAATCAATTGTAGTGGGCTACCCTTTGCACCCACCACCATATCTATCCCAGCTACATTGCGGGTAAATTTTTCTTCTAATTGCTTCCCTGCCAAGAGTAATAACGAAATAATAGCAATACCCAGTGCCATCAATAAGATACTTAAAAAGCTAGTAAGGGGTTTGTCTTTTAGGTTACTCCAAGATATTTTTAGTAAGTTCATCTGCTATAAGTTTATACGTTTTTCAACCACATCTTTCAAGCGTTGGTCATGGGTTACTACTACCAAACTTGCTCCAATTTCCTCAATTTGTTTTTTTAATAAATCCACCACTTTCAAGCAATTGTCATCATCCAAACTTGAGGTTGGTTCATCGGCTAAAATCACAGAAGGTTTATTCATCAAGGCTCTGGCGATGCTAACACGTTGTTGTTCACCCTGTGATAATTGAGTAGTTTTTTTATGAAGATGTTCGGCGAAACCTAAACTTTCGGCTAGGTGTTTGGCAAGGTCTTTTGCTTGAGATTTCCCTGCTAGATAGTTCGTTAACAGTAAATTTTCTAATACAGTGAGAGAATGAACAAAATGAGGTTTTTGATAAATAATACCTACATTTTTTGCCCTAAAATCTGCTGCTGACCCGACTGATAAATCGCTAATTTCTTGGTTATTGATTTGGATTTTACCTCCTGTTGGTTTTAGTAAAAGCGCCATTAAATGTAAAAAGGTTGTTTTGCCTTTACCCGACTTACCCAAAATAAGCATTGTTTCGCGGTCGGCACAGGAAAAATCTGGAAAAGCAAAGCTCTTTTCAGAAGAATACGAGAAGGTAAGGTTTTGCGTAGCTATCATGCTGTTGATGTTTTATACAAAGATAGCTAATGCAATGATATTGCAAGAAATTTGTGGAATTGTTTAATATTGTGGAAATAAGAAATTAATAGGGATTTGTTAATCTAACTATTCATAATTAATTAAGTTGCTTTTATTTCAATTATCATTTAGCTTTAACCGAAATTTATAAGACCACAAATTGCAATATTTAATAAGTTCAGTCTAGCATTTAAAACCGTTAATTCTATATTCAAAACAATTCAATGAAAAAACTTCTATTTGCTTTATTCTTTACAGTTCTATCCCACTACTCTATCAACGCTCAAAAAGAGTTTATGGCAGGCTACATTATTAATAATACTGGCGATACCATCAGGGGTGAAATTGATAATAAAAAATGGGTAAAAGCTCCTTCACAAATTACATTTAAAGATCAAAACCTAAAAATGGTTAAGTATGATATAAGCAAAATACAAAGCTTTGTTGTACAAAATGAGGCAACTTATGTGCGAAAAAAAATATCCTTAGACATTACACCCCATCAACAAGGTAAACTACTAGAAACCTACGATAGAGAACTTGTTGATACCACTTTGTTTTTGAAACAATTGGTAAAAGGAAGGATAAGTTTATATTATTTACAAGACAATAATAACAAAGAACACTTTTTTATCGAAAAGTTAAATGATACTATTCAAGAGCTTGTTGACCACCGTTTTATAAGAAAGAATAATTCTGGTAATTATGAAGTACACCTTGATATCTATAATAAACAACTTTATGAACTGTGTGAAGACTGTTCGAACTATTCGGGATTAATATTTAAATATCAATATAGAGAAGCAGCGCTAATGCCCCTAATAATGAAGTATAATACTTTTTTTGGCGATAGTAAACCTATTGAGGTATCAAAAAAAGAAAAGTTTAAAACTACTTTCTTTTTACGTGCTGCTCTGGGAACGTATAGTTATAATGTAGATCGAAATCTATCATATTATGAAGAAAACTATAACAAATCGGGCTTAAAATCGGCTTCAATTGGAGTAGGGGCATTATTTGAATTGCCTTCTAAAAGAAGAAGATTAGGTGTGAAAATAGATTTGTTATATAACCATTATGAGGAGGATATAAGGTTGTATCAAAGCTACAATGTACCTACTAATACTTCGTATTTAGGCATTTATTTAGGCCCTCAATATTCCTTTTATAAAAATGTACCTAAAAAGATTGATGTGTACCTTAACGCAGGACTATCGTTAGAAAAGAGATTAGCTGAAAAAAATACAGATTTTGTTTACCAAGGATTGAGTAGCTCAATGGGGTATCAATTGGGTATAGGTACAAAGCTCAATAAAATGAATTTTGAATTAGCTTATAGCAAAACAGATGCAGGGCTTAGCTCTTTTGTTTATATTACTGGCGATATCCAAAAGATTTCGTTTATACTTAGCTATGCACTTGGGAAACAATAAGGTGACTTTTAAGGCGTATTAAGAAAAAGTAATTTAAACAAAAAAGGGGAGTCTTCATCAATGAAAACTTCCCTTTCTATTTTTTGAGTTGTAAACTCGAACTACACTACTGTAACTTTCACTGTCAAAGTCAATTCTTCAAATTCAACATCTTGTCCGTCGGCTAATTCGTTGACTACTTCTAGCGAAAGTGCTTGTACTTCCTGACTGATAAAGTCTTTGAAGGCTACAACGCCAGCCGTTACTTCGGCATCAGAATCTAGTAATTGGATGCTGATTTTATCGGTTACTTCAAAACCTGAATCTTTACGTAAGTTCTGGATACGATTCACAAAATCGCGAGCGATACCTTCTTGTTTCAGCTCAGGTGTAATATTGATGTCTAATGCCACCGTGATACCTGCGTCTGATGCCGTTAAGTATCCTGGTAAATCTTCTGTTTGGATTTCAACGTCCTCTAGGGCAATCGTATAAGCATCAAGAATTATCGTCTTGTTTTCCTCTAAAGCTTTCAAGTCTTCAGCAGTCATTGCAGTAATTACAGCAGCAACTGCTTTCATGTCTTTACCGAATTTAGGGCCTAATGCTTTAAAGTTTGGTTTTACTTTTTTCGACAATACGCCCGACGCATCATTTAAGTATTCAACTGCTTTGATGTTTACCTCTGTCTTAATCAATTCGTCTACATGACGGATTTGTTCACGTGTTTGCTCGCTCAATATCGGAATCAAAATCTTCGACAATGGCTGACGTACTTTAATACGATTGGTTTTTCTTAAAGAGTGAATCAAAGAACAAATTCTTTGAGCCAAGTCCATCGAAGTTTCCAATTCAGTATTAATCCATTCGTGCTGTACTTTCGGGAAGTTCGTCAAGTGAACAGATACGTCCGTACTTGTTTCAGTATCAGTTAAGTTTTTGTACAACCAATCACCGTAAAAAGGAGCAATTGGTGACATCAACTGAGCAATTGTTTTCAAGCAATATGCTAATGTTTCATAAGCTGATTGTTTGTCTGCCGTAACCTCGCCCTTCCAGAAGCGTCTTCTTCCTAAACGTACATACCAGTTAGAAAGATGGTCACCCACAAATTCTTGGATGGCACGTCCTGCTTTGGTTGGTTCATAAGTATTGTAGGCTTCGTCTACTTCTTTTATCAAGGTTTGTAATTTTGATAAAATCCATTGGTCAAGCTCTGTGGCAATGCTTTTATCAAGTTTTCCTGTTGGCGTATAGCCATCTAAATTGGCATACAACGCAAAGAAATTATACGTATTCGTAAGCGTTCCAAAGAATTTGTTACGTACTTCGGTAATGCCTGCTAAATCAAATTTTAGGTTATCCCAAGGTTGTGCATTCGTAATCATATACCAACGCGTTGGGTCTGCACCGTATTTCTTCAAGGTTTCAAATGGATCAACAGCATTGCCTAAACGTTTAGACATTTTGTTACCATTTTTATCCAATACTAAGCCCGTAGAAACTACATTTTTGAAGGCTACAGAATCAGAAACCATAGCCGAAATAGCATGTAAGGTAAAGAACCAACCACGTGTTTGGTCAACACCTTCCGAGATAAAATCGGCTGGATAAGCTTCATCAAAAATATCTTTGTTCTCGAACGGATAATGCCATTGTGCATAAGGCATTGCTCCAGAATCAAACCAAACGTCGATAAGGTCAGTTTCGCGCGTCATTACTTTACCCGAAGCTGAAACCAAATATACTTCATCTACAAACGGACGGTGTAAGTCTTCAGTACCTGCTTTTAATAAGTCTAAAAACTTCTCGTTAGCTGCACGTTGTTCTGCCAATAATACATCATCTTTCAAAGCATGTGTTATGCCGTTTTCTAGTTCTTTTAAAGAACCGATACAAACGTCTTCACCATCTTCCGAACGCCAGATTGGTAGGGGAGTACCCCAATATCTTGAACGAGATAAATTCCAGTCTACTAAGTTTTCTAACCAATTACCAAAACGACCAGTACCCGTAGATTCTGGTTTCCAGTTGATGGTATTGTTTAGGGCAATCATTTTATCTTTTACTGCCGTCGTACGGATAAACCAAGAATCCAATGGATAGTATAATACAGGTTTATCTGTTCTCCAGCAGTGTGGATAAGAGTGATCAAATTTCTGAACGTTGAACGCTTTGTTCTCCGTTTTCAATTGAATAGCAATGCGTTCGTCAACAGATAGATATTTATCTCTTCCTTGTTTGATACGTTGCTCTTCTTTTTCTTCATCTGATAAATAAGCTTCTTTTACAGGCTCGTTGGCATAATCAGTAATTTCAGCTACAAAACGACCTTGGCGATTGACAATTGGTACTTCTTTACCAGTCTCGTCTTTGACAAAAATAGAAGGAATACCATTTTGCTGAGCCACTCTAAAGTCATCTGCACCAAAGGTCGGAGAAGTATGAACTACTCCAGTACCATCTTCTGTCGTAACGAAATCACCAATGATTACTCTGAAAGCAGCACTTTCAGGCTGAACATAAGGCATTAATTGCTCATATTCGATGCCTTCTAGGAAATTCCCTTTGAAACTGAATACTTCTTTCCAAGGAATGATTTTATCTCCATCATTGTATTTCGAAAAATCACCATCTTTACCTTTTTCGTTGAAATATTTTCCAACCAAATCTTTGGCCAACACTACGTTTACGGGTTCGTAAGTGTAAGGGTTGAAAGATTTAATTAAAGAATATTCTATGTTTTTTCCCACCGTTAAAGCTGAGTTCGCAGGTAAAGTCCAAGGGGTAGTCGTCCAAGCTAAAATATAAATATTGTCACTATTAGCACCATCAAACAAAAAGCCTGATTTGCCCGTCAGTTTTACTTTAAATTGAGCTGTCAACGAAGTATCTTTTACTTCACGATAACAACCCGGCTGGTTAAGCTCGTGCGAAGAAAGCCCCGTTCCTGCTGCTGGCGAATACGGCTGAATCGTATAGCCTTTGTATAATAATCCTTTTTCGTAAAGGGTTTTCAACAAATGCCAAACAGACTCGATATAATCGTTTTCATAAGTAATGTATGGGTTATCCAAATCCACCCAATAGCCCATTTTTTCGGTCAAATCGTTCCACTGGTCAGTAAATTTCATGACCGTTTCACGACACTTCTTGTTGTATTCTTCTACCGAAACATATTTTGGAGATTTAAGATTACCAATATCGTCTTTGGTAATTCCTAATTCTTTTTCTACTTGTAATTCCACTGGCAAACCGTGGGTGTCCCATCCGCCTTTACGTTTTACTTGCTTGCCTTTTAAAGTTTGATAACGACAGAAAATATCCTTAATCGCACGAGCCATCACGTGGTGAATACCCGGTGTTCCATTTGCCGAAGGAGGCCCTTCATAGAAAGTGAAAGTTGGATTGCCCTCACGGGTTTCGATAGACTTTTCAAAAATCTTTTCGTCTTGCCAAAATTTAAGGATTTCGTCTGCAACCTGACCATAGTCAAGGTTTTTATATTCTTTAAAATTCATTATGGACTATAATTCGTTTATTACGTTGTTAAAAATTATCTGTTGAGATGTTTTTATCTAATAGGCTGAGAAAATTCCTGCAAAAGTACAAAAAATGACTGGCTTTTGGAAGGAATAGGTACTAAGAAAAGTATTTTCAAGATTACAACTTATTTAATAACAATTGCGTCTTTGTATAGAAAGATGATTTGTTTTTTAAAACAATGATTTTACAGGCAAAAAAACAATAGCTGTTAATCAATAGCCTTATAAACACTTTTATTACTAAACATTGATAACATGAAAATTTTAGCGATTAGTTTCTTATTTCTTTTGATTTTGGGTTCTTGTAAATCAAAAGAAGAAATTGACCCAAATAGTTTGGTTAATAAATGGCTATCTACTGGGCAGATGCAATCAAAAAAAGCCGATGGTACTTGGAGTGATTGGTACGTGCCTCAAACCTTTGCTGCTGTAATACCTTCTGTTTGGGAGTTTACCAAAAAAGGAGATTTTTTGCGAGATGGTAAGGCAGGAGGAGATTGTTGTTTTGCAGGAAATAAATACAGCCTATCAGATAAAGTAATTACATTTTCAGACCCAAAAATTTGCCCTACGGTTGACTGTGGTTTTATTTGTAGTACATTTAAAATAGATCAACTGAAAAATGATACGTTGGTGTTAGAACAATGTTCTACTAAAAACCAATTTGTCAGGGTAAAATAAGAAACGACAATTCCAACCATCAAAATAAATTCTACGTCTTTATAAAAACAGTTTATTAAAATTTAAACTTTAAATAACATGAAATTATTAACATTAAGTTTAGGATTACTTTTAATGGTTAGCTCTTGTAAATCAGTAGATGAAGTAACCCCCGGAAAAGAAAGTTCAGCCAAAGTTTCTGCTAATCAATTAGTAGGAAAATGGAACCCTACTTATATGCAAAAAGATAAAGGGGCAGATGCCAAATGGACAACGATTAATACATTAGTTGCTTTACCAACCATTGAATTTACAGCTGATGGCAACTATTTAAGTGATGGAAAGCCTGGTGCAGATTGTTGTGGCTGGATTGGCAATAAATACACGTTCAAAGATAACAAAATTACTTTTTCTGATTTTAAACCTTGTCCAAATGTACTTTGTATCGCTATAGCGTGTGATGGTTGGACAGTTCAAAAAATTGAGAACGATACGCTTGTAGTAGAAAACTGTTTTAACGTAACCAAATTTGTGAAAGCTAAATAATAGCTTGATTACCACAATATTGTTTAACCTCATATCACGCATTCAAAATACTGTTTTTACCTCTGCAAGATAAATACTTGCAGAGGTTTTTTTATAAAGGAAGTTTTTGCATTTATGCCGTTTCAACAAAACCAACGCACTTTTAACATGGCATTTTTTATTTTAATGGCTATGTAAAAGAAGGGAATAAGTAATGGAAATAAATTCTTTACTAAAAAATCGCAAAATTATTTTATTTAATATTTTTATTATTATATTTGCTTAATCAATTAAGCAGTCATGGAAAATAAACAGCTAGAAACGTTATCAAAATCTAATGATTTTTATCTCGAATTATGGAATCAAGCTAAGCTAGGGAGCAGGGAAGCGTATGCACAGCTTTGTGAAAGCCATTATAGAATATTATTTAACTATGGACTGAACATTACGAAAGACAGAGAATTGGTCAAAGATGTTATTCAAGACCTCTTTTTATATCTGTGGGAAAAACGCAATATCGTAGGTGAAATAAATGTGATGACTATCTACTTGGTTCGTGCTACCCGTAATAACTTGATATCACAATTGCGAAAGAACCAATGGAATGTACTATATGATAATTTTGATGATGAAGATAACTTAACAGATGAGGAAACCATTGAAAATAGCTTAATAGAATATGAACGATATTCACAAAATGAGCAACGCATGCGAAAAGCAATAGAGCTATTGCCGAAACGTCAGCGTGAAGTACTTTTCTTGAAATTTTATCAAGGCGTCAGTCATTCGGATATTGCTAATATAATGAATATTAACAATCAATCCGTTTCTAACCATCTTCAAAAAGCATTAATTACACTAAGAGCATTATTCCCCAACCATTGGAAAAAAATGTTTTGATGCTTAAAATCAATCATCTTCACAAAATATTAAAAAACTATACGTGTCCGTAATTATAATATTTAAGCTAAGTTTGTAACAAAAAACTGTTAAGAAGAATTGACATAGATAAATCTATAGCAATATGGTAAGTGTTTATGCTTGTTTTGCTTACCTTTGATGGTTAAATTCTCCGCATAACCGCTATTTTATTGTCAAACTTATAAAAATGAATGTTGTATTAAGGAATATTAGAGGTTTACTACTCCTTCAATTAGTTAGTTTTGTATTACCTTTAGTTGTTATACCGTATGTTTTTAGGGCAATTGGTCCTATTTATACTGGTAAAATAAATTTTTCACAGTCATACATTAATTATTTTTTATTACTGATTAATTATGGCTTTGATACAACAGGAACCAAACGTATTTCAGTCGTAAAGGATAATCCTGAACAGCTAGTAGATACCTTTAATGAAATTATCTCCACCAAGATTTTCCTGTTTGTTATTAGTACCGTCATATTTCTGGTATGTACCTTGTCTGTTCCTACCCTTCGTTCAGAGTTTGCACTTCATTTTTATTCATTTAGTTTTGTATTGGGTTGTGTATTTTTCCCGACTTGGTTTTTTCATGGTATCCAAGAAATCCAAACTGCGGCACTCATTGCATTATGTTTTAAATTAGCATCTTCTATAGCCATCTTCTTTGTTGTACACGATACACAATCTTTTTTCTGGTTTAATATTCTTACAAGCTTAGGGCAAATACTAGCAGGATTATGGGCATTTTATATTGCCATGAAACGCTACAACCTTACTTTTTACTTTATAAAACTTCAAAGAATTATCGATTTGTTGGTAGAAGAACGCTTCTATTTTGTTTCTACCATCGTTATTAATCTTTATACTACTACCAATGTTTTCTTGATTGGTTTTCTGTTAGATGATAGGAGTGTCGGGATTTATTCCGCTGCGGTAAGGTTGATTACAGTCGTCGTAACGGTTTGTATTAATCCTATTTCACAATCTATCTTCCCTGAAATAGCCAATAAGATGAATGCTAACCTTCAGAAAGGGTTGGAACTAGTACAAAACATTATCCCAGTGGTGTTCTTCATTACTATCCTTGGAACAGTCTTTCTTTATCTAGTAGCTCCATATATCGTCTCCTTCATTTTTGGTGAAAAATTCCTTGACTCAATAGGTGTATTTCAATATTTATGCGTTGTCCCGATTTTATCAAGTTTGAGTTTGTTTCAAGCCCAAACCATGTTAAGCTTAAAATTGGATAGGTATATTCTGAATATCACCCTGATTGCTGGTATCGTTAGTGTTGGTATCAACTTGTTGTTAATCAATGCTTTACAATACTATGCTTCCGTAGTAGCCTATATTTCGGTAGAAGCCTTTATCCTCATTTCAGGGTATTTTGTACTGAGAAGCAAAGGACTGACAGTAATTATCTTCGATAATTTTTCGGCAAAATCATTTCGCTACCTTATTGCTAATTTTAACCTTTTCGGTAGAGGTAAACAGTAAAAATATGCTACCTTATTGTAACAAATATTAATGAATAGCTGGGGCATAAAACCTAATAGTAATTCATCAGCGTAATGCTTCTCCATACTACTTTGTATTGCTTTGATTGAATTATAGGTAATATCTGTTCGATAAATTAAAATAATCGTTTAACTTGTCTTATATTTATCCAATTTTATAAGCAATCAATTTAATTATAAGTACGATGAAAAAGATGTCTATTAAGGCTGTTGCCGAAACGTTAAAAATTTCTACTGCAACTGTTTCCTATATCCTTAATGGCAAAGCCAAAGAAAAACGCATTAGTGAAGAACTCACCAAAAGAGTACTAGCGTATGTTGAAGAAAACAATTTTAAGCCCAATCACCTCGCTAAAAGTTTAAGAACAGGCAAAACCAATGTAATTGGATTAATCGTTGAAGATATTGCCGATCCATTCTTTGCCAGTGTCGCGGGAAATATCGAGAATATCGCTTACGAAAACGGTTATAAAATTATCTATAGCAGTACCAAAAACAATCCTACCAAAGCCAAAGAACTAATCAATACTTTTAGAGAAAGAAACGTGGATGGATACATCATCACGCCGACGGAAGGAATAGAAAGCGATATTACTCAACTGATTAATAGTGGTTTACCTGTAGTGCTTTTTGATAGAAATTGTACTGACATTGACGTAAGCTACGTAGGAATGGATAATTTTGATAGTGCTTATAAAGCCGTAAAACACCTGATTGCCCAAAACTATAAAAACATTGCCCTCATCACACTTGATTCTTCGCAGGCACAAATGATAGACCGTTTGTTGGGTTATGAGAAGGCTATTTTTGAAAAACGTATTCCTTCAATCATCAAGAAATTTGACTACTCTTCTGCTAAAATTGAAAACATTACCGAAGAAATAGGGCAGTTTTTAATAGATAACCCCTCAGTCGATGCCATATTTTTTGCAACCAACTACCTAGCCATGAGTGGTATAGAGTTATTAAACCGAAAAAGAATAAAAATTGGGAAAGAAATCGGTATTATGGTATTTGATGATAACGATTTGTTTAGAATACACCAACCTTCTATTTCAGCGATAGCACAACCCATCCAAGAAATGTCTAAGCAATTGATTAATACTTTGTTGGTTCACATGGAGAATTCCGACAAGTATTTATCTAAAGAATACATTTTACCAGCCTCGATTATTTTACGAGATTCTTCTTCTAAACATGAAATTGCTTAACGGATTAAGTAAAATCAAATGTGTTTTTCCTTTATGACCTGTTTTTGATAAAATCTTATTGAAAAAAGGACAGAAAATCACTGTAAATAATTAGTTTTTGTGCCTTTAAAACAGATACCCTTCAAAATACGTTTTTTTTCTGTTTATCCTGAATTATCGTGAGTCTTTGAAATATAACAATAGAAATATTTTGTGATATATTTTTTTTAAATTAGATTTGCTTAATCATTTAAGCAAGCTAGATTTAGGCATTTCGTTAATATACACTTCTTGTGAAATAAGAAGTAAAATGCTAGTATTCATATCGAATCTGAAAGAATCGAGTATTGCCTAAATTTTAGTGTACGATTAATTACAAATCAATGAAAAAAACAATCCTAGTTTTATCAATTCTTCTTATCTCGTCGGTTTTGCCTACCAAGGCTCAGTTCAATGTTCAGAAAAACATTGATTATTGTGCTATACAAGCCAAAAAAACGATTAGTACTTTACCACCCGACGGGCAATTGAATATTCCGAGAAGTATCAATAAAGATAGCAAGACGTGGCGATTGGTAGATTATCAGGATTGGTGCAGTGGCTTTTGGTCGGGTTCGCTTTGGTATTTATATGAAGGAACAAAAAAGCCGTTTTTTAAAACCCAAGCAGAACGCTTCGATAAACAGTTATTGCCGTTATCAACACAAAAAGTAGCGTATGACCATGATTTAGGGTTCCAGATTTTTTGTAGCTATGGCAATGGTTACAGACTTACTAAAAACCCCTCTTATAAAAAAGTAATACTCAATACTGCCAATGTATTAGCCACTTTATACAACCCCAAAGTAGGAACAATACTTTCGTGGCCCAGAGAAGTACAAAAATTTGGTGCGCATAATACCATCATCGATAATATGATAAACCTAGAGTTACTGTTTTGGGCATCAAAAAATGGGGGCAATAAAAATCTCTATAAAATGGCTGAAACGCATGCTTTGACGACGATGAAGAACCATTTTAGAGATGACTATACGTCTTATCACGTAGTTTTGTATGATACGCTCACAGGCAAAAAAATCAGAGGAATTACTCACCAAGGCTATGCCGACCATACGATGTGGGCAAGGGGACAATCGTGGGCAATCTATGGTTTTACGATGTGTTATCGTGAAACGAAGAATCCTAAGTTCTTAGATTTTGCTCAGAAAGTAACAGATGTATATTTGAAAAACTTACCTGACGAAAGCCTAATTCCTTTTTGGGATTTCAATGCACCTGATATTCCTAATACTACGCGCGATGCTTCTGCTGCCGCAGTGACAGCTTCGGCCTTGTTTGAACTTTCTACTTTGGTAAAGGATAAAAAGAAAAGTGCCTTATACTATGCTAAAGCCAAGAAAATGCTTGAAAGTCTTTCAACCACGAACTATCAAAGTGGTAGTGTGAACGATGCCTTTTTGTTACATTCTACAGGCAATGTGCCAATTGGTGGAGAAATAGACGCCTCTATTATTTATGCAGATTATTATTATATCGAAGCTTTGTTGCGATACAAGAAAATGAATCAAAAGAAATAACGATTGATACCCTTTATTAAAATTAATGATGAAAAAGATTTTAGCGATAATTTTTACCTTGGTTTTTACCCATACCTTATTAGCACAAAAAGGTATGATAGATAGTACAAAAATAACCATTACTTCACCCGATAGAAATATCCTTTGCACAGTTTACCAAAAGATTGATGAAAAGGGCAAGAAAGCTATTTTTTATACAGTAAGCTACAAAGGCAAAGCAGTAATATTGGAATCTGAGCTAGACATTCAGTTGGATAATCACCTTTCAGAATTAGCAATGGCACTAAAAGTAGATAAAACTGAAAAGTGGTGTGAAGACTTACAATTTGTGGGCATTAAAACAAGCCAGAAAGATACTACTTGGAAGCCCCTATACGGTGAACGTTCATTGATTAGAGACCATTATCAAGCAGTAAATCTTGCTTTCAAAAAAGCTAGTAATGCCGACTACACTTTAGAAATCCAAGTACGTGCTTATGATGCGGGCGTAGCTATCCGTTATTATTTTCCAGAAAACCCTAAAGGCTCTTACTACCAAATTACGGCTGAAAATACAGAGTTTGCCTTACCCTCGGGAACAACTGCATTTTATACACAATGGGCGCAAGGAAAATATGCTGAATTACCCCTTGAAAATTGGGTGGATGCAGGGGAAAGACCGATGCCTTTGCGGTTGAGTAATGGATTGTGGGCTTGTTTAGCGGAGGCACAAATGGTAGATTATGCCAGAGCTAAATTTATCATTAGTAAAACGAAAAAGAATACGATTCAAACAGCATTATATGGTGGGGTTGATGGTATTACCTATTTCGGTACACCTTGGAGAGTAATTATGATAGCAGAAAGCGAAGGCAAATTGATTGAGAATAACGACATTATCCTGAATTTGAATACGCCAAATAAAATAGCGAATACAGATTGGATTAAGCCGGGGAAAATCATCAGAGAGATGACCCTGACTACTGAAGGGGCAAAAGCCGCTATTGATTTTGCCGTAAAAAGAAACTTACAATATGTGCTTTTCGACTGGAAATGGTATGGCCCTGCCCTTACTTGGGACACTGATGCTACGCAAGTAAAAGCAAAAATGGACATGGCCGAAATAGTGGCTTATGGCAAAGAACGTGGTGTGGGAATTTGGTTGTATGTAAACCTTCAGTCGTTATATAAACAAGCAGATGAGATTTTCCCATTGTATAAAAAATGGGGAATTAAAGGGGTGAAATTTGGCTTTGTACAAGCTGGTAGCCATCGCTGGACTACATGGGTAGAGGAGGCAATTAAGAAATGTGCTGACAATCAGTTAATGGTGAACATTCATGACGATTGGCGTCCGACAGGAGAAATGCGTACTTATCCAAACCTAATGACAGCCGAGGGGGTAAGAGGTAACGAAGAAATGCCAGATGCTACACACAACGTAACATTGCCTTTTACAAGATACATTGGCGGTGCAGCAGACTATACGATTTGTTATTTTGATAAACGCATCAAAACTACTCACGCACATCAGTTGGCAATGGCAGCGGTATATTATAGCCCTTTGCAAACCTTGTTTTGGTACGACCAACCTAAGGCTAGTAATGATGAACCAGAATTAGAGTTTTGGAATAAAATACCAACTACTTGGGATGAGACAAGGGTAATTCAAGGAGAAATATCAAAGTATATTACCACAGCCCGAAGAAATGGGAAAGACTGGTTCGTGGGTACATTAACAAGTAACGAAGGACGAACGCTAAAAATAAAGTTAGATTTTTTACCTAAAGGCATTAAATATACCGCCAATATTTATGCTGACGACAGTTCCTTGACCAGTGCTACAAAAGTTGGTATTCAACGCATTACAGTAGATAACGCTACAGTATTGGATGCTAAACTTTTACCATCTGGGGGACAAGCTATTTGGCTTACGCCACAAAAATAATCAATACAATTTAATCAACATTTTCATTTATTGTAAATGGCTGATAACTAATAATCACTACTTAAATACATTAATAGCATTATTATAAAACCTTTCTAAAAATACTATTAGGATTTCTAGCTAGCGCAAGTCTTAACTGTTTTCATAAGAATTTTTTAAACGTATGTACATCGGAGTTGACATCGGAGGCTCGCACATCACAGCGGCACAAGTAAATATTGAGGATGGGAAAATCATTACTTCATCAATCGTCAGAAGCAAGCTAAATCCTCATGCTTCATCAGAAGAAATCTTAACAGCTTGGGCAAACGCTATTGTCCAAACTAGCAATCAAGTAAAAACCTATTACTTGGGCATAGCCATGCCTGGACCATTTGATTATGAAAATGGAATATGCTTGATGAAAAATGTTAATAAGTACGAAAGTTTATATGGTTTAAACATCAGAAATGAGCTTTCGGAGCGATTATCAATACCAGTTAACAATATTAGTTTTAGAAACGACTCAGAAGCATTTTTGGAAGGTGAAATGCTGTTTGGAGCAGGACAGCAATATGAGAAAGCTATTGGTATAACGATGGGAACAGGCTTGGGAACATCCATCTATCACGAGGGAGATGCCAAAGACATGGCAATGGGAATAAATCATCAACTACTAGAAGGCGTTGCCGAAGACTATATTTCTACCCGTTGGTTTGTGAAACGCTACCATGAATTAACAGGCAAAACCGTTGATGGTGCCAAACAGTTAGTAGAAACCTTTGAAAATGATGAAGCCTCGCAAGAAGTATTCACAGAATTTGCCAAAAACGTGTGCCTGTTTATTGATGATTTCACTAAGATTTTTAATCCAGAATTAATTATAGTGGGTGGAAATATCGCAGGAGCTTCTCCCTTGTTTTTTCCAGCAGTAGAAAAAATGTTATCAGAGAACACTCATAAAATACAACTTATCAAATCTTCTCTGAACGAACAAGCGGCCTTGATGGGTGCGGTTGGTCTATGGAAAAAACAATTAAAATAAATTTCAATAATGACTCAAAAGATAAAACTAACCGAAAAGCAATACTTAGTTACTTTCATTTTCGTTACCTCACTTTTTATGCTTTGGGGAATAGCCCATTCAATGAGCGATGTATTGAATAAACACTTTCAAAATGTATTGAATGTTTCTAAATCTCAATCAGGATTGATTCAGCTTTCGGTTTTTGGTGCGTATGCTGTGATGAGTATCCCTGCAGGAATATTTATGAAAAAGTTTGGCTATAAAAACGGCGTATTGTTTGGTTTGTCGCTTTTTGCGATTGGTACATTTTTGTTTGTTCCTGCCGCTAATGCTACATCGTTTACGATGTTTCGTTTGGCGTTGTTTATCTTAGGTTGCGGTATGGCTACGCTTGAAACTGTTGCTCACCCTTTTGTAGCATCATTAGGAAACCAACAAACTAGCGACCAGCGAATCAACTTTTCGCAATCGTTTAATGCCGTGGGTACTATTATTGGCCCTGCAATCGGGTCATACTTTTTATTGAGTGGCAGTGTTGAACATTCTAATGATTTAGGTTCTGTTAAAACACTTTATACAGCTATTGGTTCTGTCATTGCTTGTATCGCTATTGCCTTTGCTTTTGTGAAAGTACCTGCCTTTACGGATGCTCACGAGATTCTTGAAGACGATGTTCAAAATCCTTCATTCAATACGACCGAAAAAACTTTATGGCAAAATCGTCATTTTGTATGGGCAGTAATTGCACAATTTTTCAATGTAGCAGCGCAGGCAGGCACTTGGTCATATTTTATTAACTATGGTCATGAAGTAATGGGTTTTACCGATGCTACTGCTGGTAATTACATGATTATCTTTATGGCAATGATGGCATTAGGGCGTTTTGTAGGTACTTATTTAATGAAATTTATTCAGCCTAATATCCTGTTGTCTTTCTTTGCTTTGGGCAGTATTATTTCTTGCTTGATTGTCGCTCAGGCTTGGGGCTGGACTTCATACATTGCCCTAATGTTTATCAATTTCTTCTTTAGCATCATGTTCCCAACCATTTTTAGTTTAGGACTGAAAAGTTTAGGAAAACATACACAACAAGCCTCTTCATTTATTTCGATGGGTGTTGTAGGGGGCGCTTTCTTTCCCTTGTTAATGGGTTTGGTGGCTAATCAAAATGTGGCACACGCTTATTATTTACCGATTATATGCTATGCTATTATCTTTTTGTTTGCCTTCAAAATGTATAAAGTGAAATAGTGTTTGTAGTAGGGATTTCATATTGCTGTAAAAGGATGAAAACGATACAAAATAAGCTTCAGTTTTTATTGATGATATGTTTAGTATTTTCAGGAAAGACTGACGCCTTTTCTCAAGGCTTTGCTTTGCTCGATAATCAAGTACAAACTTGGGTAGATAGTGGATATTATCATGGAGCGAATTTGATTGTCGGTAATCGTCAAAAAGTACTTCATCAAAAATCATTCGGTAATTATCAACCCCAAACCAGTACTTATATTGCTTCGGCAGGTAAATGGTTGGCTTCAGCTACGATTGCTGTATTGGTGGACGAAGGAAAATTATCTTGGGACGATAAAGTAATAAAATGGTTACCCGAATTTGCTGATGCCAAAGGACAAGCTACGCTTCGTCAATTATTTTCCCATACTGCCAATTATCCTGATTATCAACCCAAAGGAAACCACAGAGACGACTATCAAACGTTAGAAGAATCTGTCAGACATATTTTACCCTTAGCGGTTGAAAAGCCTATTGACTCTTCTATAAAACGCCAATTTCATTATGGAGGTTTAGCGATGCAAGTGGCAGGCAGAATGGCTGAATTAGCTACAGGGAAAACATGGGAAAGTATATTTCAAGAAAAGATTGCTCGTCCTTTACAAATGTCTCATACACATTTTACTCCTGTAGATTCAGTAGGAGGAGGGCATAGCCCCATGTTGGGTGGAGGAGCGGTTTCAACGGTAAACGACTACGCTCATTTTTTGCAGATGTTTTTAAATAAAGGCGTTTACAAAGGCAAAAGAATTTTATCCGAAAAAGCAATTGCTGAAATGCAAGCTGACCAAATTGGTGATGCTTTTGTGAAAATGCCAGAGTTTCCTCAAAAAGTACGTGCTGCCAAACATAAAAGTATTTATGGTTTGGGTTTATGGAGAGAAGAAATTGATAAGAAGGGTAACGCTACCCTAATCAGTAGCCCAAGTTGGGCAGGAGCTTACCCTTGGATTGATTATAAAAATGGCACTTTTGGCTTTCTACTAACACACATCGTAGATAGAAAAATGGGGAAGAATAATTTTAACTCTTTTTATGCAAGTCCAATTTTGGCTTATTTATTAAGAGAAGAGCTTCACCAACTTCCAAAAAATAACATCAAAGGTAAAATTTCAAAGAAATGACAAAGACAATTATTAAAGCATTCTGCTTGTGGGGAATCATGTTGCTTGCCAACGATGGAATGTCTCAATACAAATCAAAAGTTTGGGTAGCTGACAATGGAGATGGAACCTACACCAATCCGATTATCCATGCTGATTATTCAGACCCCGATGTGGTGAGAGTGGGAGCAGATTATTATTTAGTAGCCTCCTCTTTTGAAAACATCCCTGGACTACCGATTCTACATTCTAAAGATTTAGTGAATTGGAAAATATTGACGAATGCTTTAATCAAACAACCTCCCTTTGACGTTTTTGCCACACCTCAGCATGGGAAAGGTGTTTGGGCTCCAGCCATTCGTTATCACAAAGGCGAATTCATGATTTATTATCCAGACCCAGACTTTGGGATTTATGTGATAAAAGCAAAGAATCCAGCAGGCCCTTGGTCAAACCCGATTATGGTTGAAGCAGGTAAAGGACTAATAGACCCTTGTCCGTTTTGGGATGATAATGGTAAAGCCTATTTAGTACATGGATACGCAGGAAGTAGAGCAGGGATTAAAAGTATTATTGTATTAAAAACACTAAGCGACGACGGTACAAAAGTATTGGACGACGGCAAACTCGTGTTTGATGGGCATGATTTAGACCCAACCTTAGAAGGTCCTAAGATGTACAAACGCAACGGTTATTACTACATTTTTGCACCAGCAGGCGGTGTGGCTACGGGCTGGCAATTGGCTTTACGTTCAAAAAATATTTATGGTCCTTACGAACGTAAAGTAGTATTAGACCAAGGTAAAAGTACAGTAAATGGGCCACACCAAGGTGCTTGGATAAATACTCCCGCAGGTGAAGATTGGTTTATTCATTTTCAAGAGAAAACGATGTATGGTAGAATTACACACCTACAACCGATGAAGTGGGTAAACGATTGGCCAGTAATTGGTATTGACCAAGATGGTGATGGAAAAGGCGAACCAGTTTTGACCTACAAAAAACCCAAAGTAGCAGGTGTATTTCCGATTGAAACTCCTCAAGAATCAGATGAATTCAATGATTTATCTATTGGTAAACAATGGCAATGGAATGCGAATCCTAAAGCTACGTGGTCGTATATGAATCCATCCAAAGGAGTAATGCGACTGTTTTCTGATAAGATTGATGCCGATAAAAACCTTTGGTGGTCACCGAATGTATTGTTACAAAAGTTTCCGGCACCAGTATTTACAGCTACTACAAAATTGGTATTCAAGCCTAATGAGCGTATTGAGAATGAAAAAGTAGGTTTAACCGTAATGGGGTATAGCTATGCAAACATTGCCTTGAAATCTAAAAAAGATGGCGTGTATTTGGTACATACTATAGGGAAAGATGCCGATAATTTAAAACCAGAAAAAGAAAATACGATTACCAAAATAGATGCTAGTCTAGCAATCTATTTAAGACTAAAAGTTGCCGATGGCGGACTTTGCACCTTTAGTTATAGTACTGACGGCACAACATTTAAAGAAGTAGGAGAAGCCTTCCAAGCTGAAACGGGACGTTGGGTAGGTGCCAAAATGGGTCTTTTTATTACCAGAGAAACAACCATTAACGATTCAGGCTATGCCGATTTCGATTGGTTTAGGGTTGAAAAATAAACATTATAACAAATTATTACCAGTATAGAACCAATGAAAGTAAAACAGCTATTTTTTCTCATTACCATTTTTTGTTATTTCTCAATAACGACTTTTGCCCAAAAACATCAGAACCTGTACTTCACCAAAGACAGGGTAGATTTATTGAAGCAAAGGATAGTAACGGAAGAAGAATTCAAGAATAATTGGAATGATGTACTTTCGGAGGCAAATGCACTTTTGACAAAAAAGGATTATGGTAAAATTGATTACCTATCGTTAGCCTATTTGGTAACAGGCGAAAAAAAATATGCAGATAAAACAAAAGCCCTTTTGTTGGATTTGTGTACACGTACAACGTGGTCGAATCCAGAAATGCTAAAACGTCAACCTGCTTGGTCTTCAGATTTAAAGACGGCTGAAAACTGTTGGAATGTAGCGATGGGTTTAGAAGGTGTTTATAACGAACTAACGAAGGAAGAACGAAAGACAATCGTTGATGGTGTGATGCGAATGGGAATTCGTCCAGCGGTCAACGAATGGCTTTTACCCGAAAACCGTATCCATAGTTTAAACTCTATGGGACATAACTGGTGGACAGCCTGTGTGTATATGGCAGGTGTAGCTTCCTTGGCTATTAAAGACGATGCCCCAGAGGTAAATCCCTGGATTGAAGAAATGAATCAGGCATCAAAAGAATGGTTTGGTTTTGCAGGAGACCAATTGCAAGCAAAACCCAAAACATGGGATGCTAAAGGAGGAATGTATGAAAGTGTAAACTATGCTGCCTTTGGGGTATCTGAATATTTGTTCTTCCGTTTGGCTCATCAAAATGTATTACCCAAAGTAAAACAACCAGAGATTTCGTTATTGAAAAATATTCCGAACTTTTTTATGCACGTTGGTTATCCACGTGATGGAATGTTGTATTCCTTAAACTTTGGGGATAGTCATAAAAACATCGTAGGCGAACGCCCTGTGAAACTACTTTGGGCATTGGGCTATCAAAATCCCAATGCTTTATGGTATTTGAATCAAATCGAAAACTTTCAACATCGCGAAGGCTTGTTTAAAAATGCTCCTTTAGGCATTCTGTATCATCCAGACATGGCAAAAGCACCTAAATTACCAGATTTGCCAACATCTGAAATTTTTGAAGAGATGGACTGGACGACTATGCGGACTTCTTGGGAGAAAAATGCCACCATGCTAGGCATAAAGTCGGGGCATACTTGGAATCATTCACATGCTGATGCTAATTCATTTATACTATTTCATAAAGGTGAAGCTGTGATTAAAGATGCTGGCAATAGTAGTTATGGCACAAAAGAGTATCCAGAGTATTTTTTCCAAAGTCCTGCTCATAATGTCCTTACTTTTAATGGAAAATATCAGCCTAAGGAACAACAATATGGCGGCTCGCCATTGCGAGGAGAGATGAGTGAATTACTCGATGCTGGTGATATGAAATATGTAATGGCGAATGGTACAGGGCCAACATCGAGCATTTATGCTAGAAACTTTCGCCATTTTTTATGGATAGGTAAAGTAATTTTAATTATTGATGATGTGAAAGCCTATGAAGCAGGGAAGTTTGAATGGCTTTTGCATCCAGAAGGGGAATCAAGAAAAGAACGTGGCGACATTAGTATTGTGAATAAGAAAGCGTCTGTGTTAGTACGTCCATTGTTCCCAGAAACGTTGGTTGAAACGGGCTTTAACCATGATTTTCCAGAGAAAATGATTCTCTCTGAAATACTTGCTCCGAAAGAGGATAATGTGAAAGAACAAGAAAAATATTATAGTATTGCTTCGCCAGAACCAATGCGACAAACAAAATTTATTACTGCCATTATTTTAAAAGATTCTGTCAATGATAAAAACATTCCAGAGATAGAGCGCTTAAAAGGAGATGAGATGATTGGTGTACGTATCAAACAAAATGGAAAAGTAACGGACGTGTATTTAAACCTACAGGCAGATGGGAGATTGATGCACCTGAATAGTATTAAAACCTTTAATGGTTATACCACAGATGCCTACCTGACAAGTATTTCATATCCAGAAAATAAGCCTAACGAAGTAAGTGATTACTTTATAGGTTATGGAAGCTTTTTACGTAAAGACAACAAAACATTGTATAGCTCACTCTCTAAATTATTTTTTATAGCCAAAAATCAACATAATACGTTTAATATAAACGTTAGTGGCCAGCCAATAATTAATGCTATCTTTAACCTAGAAAAAAAGCCACAAAGCGTTTCTATCAACAATCAAAATAGTGGGGTTGATTATGCCAATGGACAACTAAAAATTAAACTAGGCAACTAAAAATAACCCTATGAACATAGAAAGAATTAGAGAAATCTGTTTGTCTTTTGAAGATACTGCTGAAGGCATAAAATACGGAGACCAACTCTGTTTTATGGTCATGGGAAAGGTTTTTTGTTCATCCAATATCAAGAACCTTGATAAAGCTAATTTCAAAGTAGCTGATGAGCTATTTGAAGAGCTTTGTGATAGAGAAGGTATCGTTCCTGCACCTTATGGAGGAGCTAAATTCAAATGGGTGCAAGTGACTAGTTTTGATATATTGAATGACAAGGAATGGATAAGGTATCTCGGAGAATCTTATGATTTGATAAAAGCTAAATTACCCAAAAAGGCTTTGAAGAAAGATAAAACATGAAATACAGGGGTAGTGTTATCTATCAAAAATTAGCTATTATTTTGAGGGAAATACTGTAAAATCAATATGTTTTTTTCACTTTTGTTAATCAAATATATTTTAAACAATTTAACAAAATGAGATACATACAAAATACATTATTGGCTTTTTTCCTATTTTTTAATCTGGTATGTCGTGCAGCCGTAGTTGACACAGTAGTGACTTACAGTGCATCTATGAAAAAAAACATTAAGGCAGTAGTAATTGTGCCAGACAATTATAAAACTCAAAAAGCATTACCTGTTGTATATCTTTTGCATGGCTACAGCGATAACTATTCTGGCTGGCTTACCAAAGCCAAAGGTTTTGAAAAAGCAGTTGACCAATACAATATGATAATTGTTTGTCCAGACGGTGGTTTTTCAAGCTGGTATTGGGATAGCCCAGTTGACCCAACCTATCAATACGAAACCTATGTATCTACAGAATTGGTAAAATGGGTAGATGATAACTACAAAACAATAAAAGACCGAAAAGCCAGAGGAATAACGGGTTTGAGTATGGGTGGGCATGGTGCATTGTATCTTGCCTTGAAGCATCAAGACGTTTTTGGTACGGCTGGAAGCATGAGCGGAGGCGTTGATATTCGTCCTTTCCCTAATAATTGGGATATGGCAAAACGCCTTGGAAAATATTCAGAACAACCTGAGCGTTGGGAGAAGAACACTGTCATTAATCTATTGCACTTGCTTACGCCTAATTCACTATCATTAATCATTGACTGTGGCACAGAAGATTTTTTCTATGAAGTAAATCAAAAACTCCATGAGCAATTATTATACAGAAATATTCCACATGATTACCTTACCAGACCAGGCGGTCATAACTGGCCTTATTGGTACAACGCTATTCAGTATCAGTTGCTTTTCATGAATAATTATTTCACGAAGGCAAAATAATTTTAATATAACTATTCAAATATGAAGCAAAGTACATCCATCAAAGTAAAAACAATTATTAACGTCAGCCTATTAAGTTTGTCATCACTCTGTTATGCTCAAAAAAGTAGTGTAGTTACTTTTAAGAATGAACTAGCGACTGAGAAAAAGAATGAATTAATCGTACTGAAAAGGGCTTTCTTAGAGGCAAAACTTGGTAAAGTACCAGTATCAAAATATGTAATTTTTGCTAATGAAAACAAGCAACCTATTTTGGCACAATACGATGACCTAAATGGTGATGGCAAATGGGATGAAATAGCTTTATTACAGTCTTTTGTAGCCAATCAAGTAAAAAGCTTTAAGATTTCAGTCTCAGATAGACCCGCTACGATAAAAGCATTAGTAAGAGCCAATGTACGTCATCGTCGGAAAAACGCTGATGATACCTTTGGAGATATTTTAGATAAAGATGCTGTAAAAGGAACACAACCTGCTACAGATTTTTCAAAACAGCCATTGCCTCCGTTCCTTACAGAAGGGCCTGCATGGGAAAATGATAAGGTCGGCTTTCGGGTTTATTTTGATACTCGCAATGCCAAAGATATTTGGGGTAAAACTACTTCCCAAATGGTACTGAACGAAGTAGGACTAGATACAGCCAATAATTACCACAAACAAGCCGATTGGGGAATGGATGTATTAAAAGTTGGAAAATCGTTAGGGGCAGGGTCGTTAGCTTTAACCTTCAAAAATGCTTCAGGAAAAGATACCTTGGTAAGGCTAGGCGATAATAATTTTGAGGAGGTACAATATGTGAAAATTAGTAATGGTCCACTTAGAGCAGTCTTTAAGTTGAAATATAAGAACTGGAAAATTGCAAAGCATTTAGCGCCTGTTCAAGTAGAAGAAGTGATTAGCATTTGGGGAGGACAGTATTTTTATGAAAGCTCAGTATCGTTAAAAAATGCTCCGAAAGGTGCTGTTTTGACAACTGGTATTGTGAATTTGCATAGCAAAAATTCATTTGAAATAGCTTCTAATAAAATTACGGGACTTTATACGTATGACCAGCAAAGTGAGAACCACGATAATTTAGGCATGGCGATTGTGGTTCCTAAAAGCAGTTTGATATCCTTCGGACAAACGCCTAATTCTGGTACAGGCATATTAAATACTTATACTGTCAATTTGAAATTAATCAATGGAAAGACATCATTTAGGTTTTATGCTGGATGGGAAAAAAGCGAAGAATTCTTCAAAAATAAAGAAGGTTTTGAAGAATTCTTAAAGCAAGAAATGAAGTTAATGGAATCACCGTTGAATTTGAAGTAGATTACAAGACTGTAGGACTTGATGACTAGAGGAATAAGAATAAAAAAAATAACCCTGAGAATTGCCAGATTTGGTTTTTCTCAGGGTTATTTTATGATGAATAAATGCTAATACTCGCTTATTTATTCAAAAGTTCGTCAAAAGCAATACCTATATAGAACATTGAACCAACTGTTGGATTACCCCATGAAGTAACATAAGACTTGCCTAAGATATTAGTACCACCTAGCTTAATGATAGATTTAATACTAGCTACTTTTTTAGAAACCTGAGCATCCAGTGTGCTGAAAGCTGGAATATTTCCTGCCTGTAGCGTGTTTACGGCTGGGCTTACAAAGCTCGACTGCCAGATAAATGATTCTTGGTATCTCCATACAACATTGAACCCAAGACCTGTTTTTGCAATATTACGATTACCTAAAGAGAAGTTATAGCGATACGCTGGAGTATTATATTGTAACTGACCAGAAGTAAGACCACCATCATTGCTTAATACGTTATGAGAAACGTTTCCACCAATATTGAAGCCACCAGGCAGGGCATAATCTAACCCAATAGCCCATCCTTCAGTTTTTACATCATTATCAGCATTAGTTGGTAATGAATAAGGTTGAACTCTTCCAGCAATGGCAGGATCTGGTTTAACTACTACTTGAGATATAGAGAAGTTTGTAAATGTACTAGTATAATAGTATGCATCAACAAATAGTTTTTGTGCAACTAAACCTTTATACCCGATTTCCCATGAAGCAACTCTTTCAGGTTTGTATTCTTTACGATTGTATACTTGCCATTTTGTAGGGTCAGTTGGGTTAGCCAATACAGACTGGTAAATGTAGCTTTTTCCTGATAACTGATAGCGTGTATCAAATAAAGGTAAACCACCAATCAAACGAGCCTGAGGCGTTAATAAATCAATGTATTGGTCTTGTGTTGTTGGTATTCTAAAACCTGTTTGATAAGACAAACGGAAATTATGATTATTAGTAGGAGAGAATACACCTGATACTCTTGGTGTAAATTGTCCTGCAAAATTTTCGTTCTTGTCATAACGTAATGAACCAGAAAGTCTAAACTTTTTGTCAAATAAATCTTTAGCTAATTGAGTATAAGCACCAAATTCGCTGATTGTAAATTCTTTAGCATTAGGATTGCTTGACCCATCAGCATTTGCTTCTTGTGTTGCAAACAAGGTGCCGCCAGAGTTTAATGAATAAGTACGGTAGTTTGCACCAACAATTACATCTACTACATTATTGAATGCTTGTGAAAGATTATACATACCTTCGATAGCATATAAATTTGATTTATCATTGAATTTTGCTCCTCGTGGAATAGGCTGGCTTTTTACATTATCAAGTGTAGTATTCCATGATGGACTGGCTGGAGTTAAACGACCAGCATCTGCCAAAGTACGAGCAGCAGTATGATAAGCACCAAATTGACTTTGTGTACTCGCAGCAGCAGCTGTCATAGCGGCAGCAGGAGCAAGTCCTTGACCTAATGCACCAGCAAAAATAGTCGCATAGTTTGTTAGAGCTGTCTGAGCAAATGTACCAAAATATTGTGGATACCATGTAGTACTTGGCTTCCAAGCTTCATTTACCAACGAGCCTAATGTTCCAGTTGCATATGCATCTCCCGAACGCTCTTGCGTAGTGTATGCTCTCACAAAGAAGTTAGAACCTTTGATTTCGAGTTTATACTGGCCTAAGCTGAAATTCTTGATTGAATAACGGTCTGCACCTGTATAAAGCGTTGTTCCATTCCCCCAACTTGCCTGAGCTATCGCTTCTACGTTATCGTTAATTCGATAATGCAAAGCACCGTTAAGTTTTAAACTAGTAGTTCCATAAGAAGCTAAATCGTTTTCATTATAGCCTATACGAGAAATATTAGAAGTCGTTTGACCTGGAATAATGGCATCAAAAATTTGTTTTGGACTTTGTCCAGTTAATTGAAGCAATGATTTTCCTCCGATACCAGGAATGTTAGCTGGATAAACAAAAGTAGCAATAGCTCCTAAAATAGCTGAAGTACCGTTTGCACCATTACCAGGCGTACCATTACCTAATAAACCACTATACATATTTACGTTAGTTTCATCACCATAAGTGTTTACACCATTATAAGCTAAATTGTTATCACGCGTACCATTGAAATTACTACCGTTCAAAAAGCTTTGATCACGAAAGTCGTTTGCTTGCCAGTCGTCTGCTTTCAAATATGAAAAGTTAGCTTTAAAGGCAAATTTATTATTAAATGCCTTAGCATAACGGATAGAAGCATCATAATATCCTGTTGTTGCTACAGAACGACTTGACTCATTCATTACGCCTGTTTTAACAGAGGCACTCAACCCTTGATATAAAAAAGGACTTTTAGAATTCATTAACAAAATACCATTCAAAGCATTAGGACCATATAGGGCAGAAGCAGCACCCGGTAATAATTCTGCTGACTCAAGGTCTAGTTCAGAAATACCGACAATGTTTCCTACTGAAAAATTTAAGCCAGGAGCTTGATTGTCCATTCCATCAATTAACTGAACCATTCTGACATTACCATTGGCATTGAATCCGCGTGTATTTACAGAACTAAATGTTAATGATTGTGTACTTACTTCAACACCTTTCAAGTTTTTTAAGGCATCATAAAAACTTACTGATGGCGTATTTTGTATGGCTCTGATGTCCATTTTCTCAATAGAAACAGGCGACTTCATGATGCTTTGTTCAACCCTTGAAGCAGAAATAACCACCTCTTGCCCCATGATAACTTGTTCTGATAATGTTATATCATAATTACTTTTACTACCATCCACAATAAATTCCTGCGTATTATATCCAACGCTTGATACAATTACAGTAAAAGGAGTGGGCGTACTTGTAGTAAGTGAAAATGAACCCTTAGTATCTGATATTGTTCCTATCACTCTTCCTTTTACTGAAATACTTACACCAATCAACGGTTCTTTTGTAGAACCATCGCTTATTTTACCCGAGATTTTTGTTTGGGCAAATAGCATTGAGGTCAAAAACAATAGTGAGGTGACTAACCCAAGCCTGATTGTCGTAAAATAATTTTTCATACGTTTCTTTGTTAGTGAATAAAAATTGAAATAGTATCTTCTCCGTGATGTTTTGAATTATTATACAAATAGAAAGAAAATTTTGGATTTTATTATGCAAGCAGAGTAAATTTTTTACATTTTTTCTTAAAATTGTCTAATATGCTTAAATATAAGCACAAAATATTAGCCATAATCCATTCTTCAATCAAGATAATAGTTTAATTTTAGTAAATCACCCATTCACGAGCTATTATCAAAGCAAGGAATTTACCGAACAACATAGGTTGTGTATTAGGTAGTTAAATTAGATTTTTTGGTATTTAAAATAGTTTTTGTTGTTAAATTATGAAGCTTTTCTTGATAATTTCTTTTTTTTCAAAACTATACATACCTTTAAATTCCAGAATCATAGCACACAACTAAAAAATAAAAATTAATACTAAATCATGAATAAAAATAACTATGTAGTAATCATGGCAGGAGGGGTAGGTACTCGTTTTTGGCCATTTAGTAGAACAAACAATCCAAAACAATTTCATGATGTTTTAGGTACGGGTAGAACGCTTTTACAGCAAACAGCTGACCGTTTTGAAAATATTTGTCCAAATGAAAATATTTATATTGTAACAAGTGCCGATTACATTGATTTAATAAAAACACAATTGCCTTTTTTGTCGGATAGCCAAATATTAGCAGAGCCTATCCGCAGAAATACAGCACCTTGTGTGGCGTATGCTTGTTATAAAATTGGCAAGCAAAACCCAGATGCAAATATTGTAGTTGCTCCGGCCGACCATATTATATTGAAAGAAAACGAGTTTGAAAAAAGAATAAATATTGCGCTTGAAACTGCTGCTAGCGGAGATGTATTAGTAACGCTTGGAATTACACCAACCAGACCCGATACTGGTTATGGTTATATTCAGTATGATCAATCTGAAACAGAAGTTAAAAGAGTAAAGACATTCAGAGAGAAGCCAAATTTAGAATTAGCAAAAGCTTTTATTGAAAGTGGCGACTATGTTTGGAATGCTGGAATTTTTATCTGGACTGCCAAGGCAATCAAAAAGGCATTTGCAGATAATAGTCCTGCTGTACATAATGTTTTTGAAGCAGGTAATGATATTTATTACACTGAACAAGAAACAGATTTCATCAATGAGATATATCAAAACTGTGAGAGTATCTCAATTGACTATGCCATTATGGAAAAAGCTGAGAACGTATTTACAGTGTTAGGAAATATTGGCTGGTCTGATTTAGGTACTTGGAAATCATTGTATGAAGTATCAGATAAGGACGAAGATGCTAATGTGATTGATGGTGCAACAATGCTTTATGACGTTAAAAACAGTATCATTAAAACGCCTAAAGATAGATTAGTAGTCATTCAAGGACTAGATGGTTATATCGTAGCCGAGTATGATAATGTATTGATGATTTGTGAAAAAGAGCAGGAGCAATTTGTTAAGAGCTTTGTAGCAGATGCTACAAAGAAAGGAAAAGAGTTTGTGTAGGCTTACCTTTAAATAAAATATGTGTTTTGAATGAATCCACTCTGTTTTTGAGTGGATTTTTCATTTTGTTGGAGCTCCGTAGGCTTTCCTTTAATGTTGTAAATATTTAATTATCAATATATTACAAAAAAACAACCCCGAAAAAGTGTCAATACTGGCAATTTTCGGGGTT
>NZ_JAVDUE010000024.1:0-82147 GCF_031456255.1 Arcicella sp. BE140
AATAAATCACCTTAGGTGAAATGAAAAATCCACCCAGAATATGAGTGGATTTTATTCTAAATCAATATCTAAAAATAATTTTCAAGGAAAGCCTAGATAGAATACTTGTTAGAAGAATATAAAAAATGCCCTTATCAATAAGATAAGGGCATTTTTGTTTTAATATTTTTGATAATCATTATTTACCAGTCATAAATGTTACTTCTTTAAACGATTGATTACCTAAATAATCAGTACCTGTTATCTTAACAGTGTATTTAGTATTGGCTTTGAAGCCACCAATCGTATTAAGATAGATTTTTGGTGCTTGTCCATTAATACTGTAAGTAATCGATTTTAAACCAGCCAATACATCGGTTCCTGCTAGCGTAAAGCCCACTGTTGATGGATAAATATCAATACCTTGTTTATTCGTATTAATACTACCAACTGTCCAGAAAGTGAAAAGCTCAGGGCCTTCAATATCACTTACAAAGACGAATGAAGCAAAGTTTCTATTGTTTACATTATCGTATCCATAGTAATCAAACTTATGAACACCTTTTTCAGTCATCTTGATTGGTTTAGTATAATCATTCTCAATTAACTTGCCATCAAAATTATACGTAATTTTTTGTAAACCAGACTCTGGGTCGTTTGCTTTTAACTGGATAAAATTATTAGGGCCAAGTAGCATCGTATCTCTTCTTGTAACAATATCACCAATGATTTCATGTTGAAGATTTGGCCCTGTTAAATCTACATACACTTTGCTGATATTATGTTTAAATTCTTCATAACCCGCTCCGTTTAAGCTTGTAGTTTGATTATTTAAATTATCAACAGAGTAATATCTGATATTATGCATACCAGAAATACTTGGTAAATAGAAAGGGTTAGTATAATTAACAAACGGTTGGTTATCAATTGAGTATTTTACTTCCTTAATACCAACTTTGTTGTCTATGGCTGTTAGTTTCAATTTTGTTTTACCAGAAAAATAAACAGTATTATTGGCAATAAATCTATCTCCTAATATATCTGTAGCCATCAAAGGAGAGCTTTTATCTAGGAAGAAATCGAATTTTTTTTCTTTTTCTTGATTGTTTACATTATCCGTTGAATAGTAATACAAAGTATGTTTCCCTTCTGAAAGAACAGCGAAAGGAATACTTTTTCCATCATAAGGCTGTATCGCTCCATCATCGAATTTATAATAAGTACCTTTCAACCCAGAAATACTATCCTCAGTATTGAAATATAATTTACTTGTAAATGAAATAACTTTATCATCAGTAACACCATTTACTGTCAAGTTTGTAAAAGGAGGTGTATTATCAACCGTAAACGTTTCTTGTTGCATTGTACTAGCATTCCCTACATTATCAGTTGCGTAGTATTTCAACACATAGTTGCCTTGTGTGGCTATTTTCTTTTCAGATTTGTATGCTTCAAAGGAAGAGTTGTTGATGGCATAAAAGACTGTTTCTACACCACTTGTTTTATCGTTAGCTGATAAGCTAAAGTTTACAAATGGTCCATAAAAAATCTTTCCTTCAGTATTAACATACTTCTTAGAACCATTGAATAAAGAAATACCCGTTTCAGGTGCAATTCCATCAGCATAGATTTCTAGTCTTACTTCCTGTGGAGGCTCAACAACTGCTCTTGTTTCTGGATCAATTGCATTTTTTGAACGGATATAATTTACCCCTTCAGTATCTAAATAGAAAGGAAATGAATATTTTTGATTAGGAGATTTGTTCAATAACTTCTCCGCATGGTCGGGAGTGGTGGATACCCAGATATAAACTGGTAACTTCTTATTCCAATACAATTTACCTGAAGTACTATCAGTATAATGTTTAGGCTTGCTAGTCTGAGCAACGGCAGCAAAAGCCATTACTATCAAAATAATTGTGTTTAGTATTATGTGTTTACGCATCTTTTGTTTTATTCAAGGTTACGGTAATAGTGGTTCCTACATTTAATTCGCTTTCAACTTTAAGTTTACCTCCACAAATTTTAATAAAGTCATTGCAGAGCACTAAACCTAAGCCAGTACCTTTTTCTTTGTTAGTTCCATAGGTTGATTTATTACTTTTAAGATTAAATAATGTTTTTAGCTTGTCTTCATTCATGCCTACGCCACTATCAATTACTACGATTTCTGCGTTTTCACCGCTATACTTAGCTTGTATTTTAATAGTACCTCTTGCTTTTGTGAATTTGATGGCATTTTGAATCAAATTGCGCATAACAATTTTGGTCATTTCAATATCGGAACTAGCCTTTAATTCAACGGGTACTTCATTGATAAGAACAATCTCTTTTACTTCAGCAATGCGTTGAAGCAAGTTAATGTTTTCTTCAACTATATTATGAATATTTACTGTCTGAATCTTTGGTTTAAGTTCAGCCATTTGTGTTTTTGCCCAGTTCAAAAGATTATCTAAAATTGTTGAAACCTGAGCATTATCGGTTTTTAACTGATTTAAAATTTCTTTCAAATCTTCAGGAATATCGTCATAATAATCTTCTTCTATAATCACAAAGAAGCTTTGTAAAGAGGCAATCGGTCCACGAAGGTCATGAGCGATGATAGAGAAAATCTTATTCTTTACATCGTTTGAAATCGTCAATTGCTCTTTTTGTTCAGCTATTTCTTGGTTTTGCTTAGATAGCTGTTCATTTTGTTTTTTAATCTTTATATTATTCAAATAAACAATTGTAGCAATAGCAAGGACAAATAAAATGATAATACTGGTAATGATAAAAATGTATTTATTCTCTTTTTCCAGTACTGTATTTTGGGCTTGGGCTACTTCGGCATTTGCCTTTTCTATTAATAAATCTCTTTTTTGCAATCCAACAATCATTTCAGCATTGGTAAGATCCTGATAAAGATTGATATTTTTTTGTTTAGCAGTCAGAAGTTGCTTGCCACTTTCTTTGAGCTTAATCTCGTTTTTCTCTAGTTCTAATTCTTTCGTTTTAGCCATAGACTCTGCTAATTGTTTTTTCAAACTTTCGGCTTCTAAGTCACTGGCTAGTTTGGTTACTTCCTTTTTTTGTAATTGGTCATGAAAGGATTTATAAAGACTGAAATACTTGAGGGATTCATCTACATTACCTGCTTTTTCATAAGTTTCGCTCAACATGGCATAAGTACTCGCCATTTGTTTAATATCGTTCAACTCCCTCGCTAAATTCAGTGCTTCGTCTAGGTCATTCAGTGCAAGATTATATTTTTTTATATTGTTATAAACAACAGAACGGTTGATTAATGATGAGATAATGCTGTAAGGTTCTTTCTGAACTCGTCGGGCAGCCAGTGTTTGGGTAAAATGGTACAACGCTTTGTCATATTCTTCGGCATCAGCATACAGCATACCCAAGTTGTTATGAATCATAGCACTACCATTTTTGTTTTCAATTTTTATATTTAGATTTAAGCTTTTTTCATAGAAAGGAATGGCTCGTTTATATTGGTTATAATTCCAATAAATGAACCCTATTTCATTCATCATTCTTGATGCTTCTTTGTAGTTATTTACATCAATAAAATTTTCGTATTGTGCTTGAAATTGTATAACACGCCCAGAATCAGAACGGCTTAAAGGCAATACCTGCGCCTTCAATTGAAAACCAAAAGAAACAAGTATAATTAAAAAGAGGCTACAATATATTTTTATTGGATACATACTCGAACAAAAAGTCAATAATAGGAAGTTAAAATAAACAACGCCCTTTAATACAGTAAACAAAGAGTATTAAGTCATTCAGTTTTTATTAGTTTCGATAAATTACCTTTTAGATAATTAGTGCAATAAACGTTATTTATATCAATTTGACGATGCTTAATCTCTTGAAAATCAAAGTGTAAAACCTTAAATTAGCTGGTTGGTGAAATTTTCATAACTGCAAAGATAATGTAAATTAATTCAAATAATCATGCTGTTTTTTTGAATTAAAAATAACATAAGTTAACGACAATACTATAATTGTTTATACGTTGAAATAAACAGCAAATTTTATGCCATAAGTATTGATGATAGCAACTAAAATGAAAATAGAGGAGCGTTTAAAAGGATGCCTATTATTGTTTGAAATAGCTCTTCCAGACAATAATAGGCACTAAAGAAGGATGTTATTTTTCAGTAATTTCTAAAATCATTGGGCTATTTGGGGCAATGTTCAAGCTATTATTTACTTCAATAGTTTGATTATTAATAATATCTTTTGCTTGGAATGTTGGCTGAATGATTTCTTTGAATTTACTCATGTCTAATGTCTTGGCTTCATTATTATTGTTCAGAATAATCATGATTTTTTGCTTATCATTATACCTGAATTGCACATAAAATCCATTTTCAGGAGCGAAGTGCTTCAATTTCCCTGAATGTATCACAGGCGTGTTTTTACGCCATTTTAATAAAGTGCTGACAAAGTTTTTAGCATTTGTTTCGACAGTACTCATATTCGTATTGGTGAATACATTTTTTTTGTCACCATCCCAACCACCAGGCATGTCACTTCTGATTTCTCCGTGTTCATCACTTTTCGGATTGGTCATTAATATTTCTGTCCCATAATAAATCTGAGGGATTCCTCTAGTAGTCAGCAGAAATACCATTCCATTTTTGAATTTATTATAATCTTCGTGAAGTTGGGTGAAGAAACGACTCATATCATGATTGTCAGGGAAAATTACTAAATCATTCGGGTTAGCATATACAAAATCATTAGCGATAGCCTGATAGAGTCTCACTAAACCTTGATTCCAAACTTTTTCGTCCGTATTCAAGGCTTCAATCAAAGCCGCATTCGTTGGGAAGTCCATCAAACTTCTTAGATACGATACATATCCATTTTTGTTGATTTTACCTTTTTGCCATGCTGATACAATACTTGGATTCAATGACCATTCTTCACCCACAATATTAAAATTTGGATATTCTTCGCCCATTCTTTTACTCCAAACACTCATAAAATTCTTGTCTGGATAAGGCCAAGTATCCATTCTGATACCACCCAAGTCCGCATACTCTACCCACCAAATTGAGTTTTGGATTAAGTAAGTTGCCATAAATGGATTTCGTTGATTCAAGTCAGGCATGGTTGAGTCAAACCAACCGTCGCTGTGCGCGGTAATGTCATATTGAGAAGCATAAGGGTCATGAAGACTTTCACGTCGATGGCTCGAATAAATTACCTTTGGTGAGTCTTGAAAATTTACCCAATCTTTCGCAGGAAAGTCTTTCATCCACCAATGCTCAGACCCACAATGATTCAATACCATATCCATTACTAACTTAATGCCATGTTTTTTGGCTTCTTTTGATAGACGAACATAATCCTCATTTGTCCCGAATCGGGCATCTATTTTGCTGAAATTAGTAATGGCATAGCCATGATATGAAGTTTTCGGTTGGTTATTCTCCACCAATGGATTTATCCAAAGGGCAGTCATCCCTAAGTTTTGAATATAGTCTAAATGCTGAATAATTCCCTCAATATCACCACCATGTCTGCCTGTTAAATTTTTGCGATTAAGGCTGTCTTTGAATAAAGGCATATTATCATTCAGCGGATTTCCATTAGCAAATCTATCAGGGGTAATCATGTACATCACATCACTACTATTAAACCCTATTCTTTCAGCAGACTTACTCTGTCTCTTCAACAATTGGTAGTTATACGTAAATGATTCTTTTTTACTGTTTTTAAAAACGATTTTTACGTTGCCTGCTACTGTCTCAGGGGCAATCAAAAGGTCGATAAATAGATAATTTGGATTTTCTACTTTGTTGACTTTTTTAATAGTTACCCCTTTGTAATTGATGTGAGGTGTAAATTCAGCCATGTTTTTTCCATGAACTAATAATTGTAAAGCAGGATTTTTCATGCCTACCCACCAGTTCAAGGGTTCGATATGTTGAATTTTTTCTTGTGCAAAAAGTCCGTTTTGCATCAAGCATAAACAAAGAAATAGTTGGAATGTCTTTTTCATCGTATTTGTATGATTTAATAGCTAAAAAAAATCTGCATGAGCAAAGCTATGCAGATTTAAGTATTAAATTTATTATGAATTATTTTACTTTAGTTGCCTTATAAGTAGGATTTGCAGCATCTTTCAGATTGAGCTCAAAATCATAAGTACCAGCCACTGCAATAAAATTCTCTCCACCCGATTTTAAAGCACCGCTTGTGCCAATTAATTGAGCCGCCGCCGCTGTAGTACCATAGTTTGTACCCCAATCATCATTTAACCTGAATTTGAATTGGTCAGCCTTCAATACTACGCCTTTCAATACCCACGTTTCAGTACTTAAATCGTACGTGAATTTCTGGTCTGGTTTATCGCCCCAGCCTGTAGACGTAGCAGCACCCACAATTCCCCAAGGAGCATATTTCGTAATAGTATAAGTGAGTTTTTTGAAATCAACCGTAATAAGGTAAGTACCTTTTTTCACTGCGATGTTATCACCGCCTTCTTTCAAAACGCCACCTGCACCACCATAATTTGTTCCCCAGTCGTTGTCCTTACGGATTTTAATTTCTCCGTCAATCAAATTAACAATGCCCGTCCAAAGGTCAACAGTTGGGTCATAACTTAATGGTAAATCTGGTTTTGCACCCCAGTCATTGGCTGCACTTCCTACAATTCCCCAAGCATATTTCTCGATTTTATAAGTAAGGGCTGTTGGGTTTAATGTTATTTTATAAGTACCGGCTTTTACGGCAATATTGTCGCCACCTGCACTCAAAACACCCGCACTTCCACCTAAGTTAACAGTCCAGTCGTTATTCTGACGGAACTTAATTTCTCCATCAGTCAAAGTAACATACGCTACTAAAACATTAGCTACATCTGTTTTGTAGAAAGGCAAATCTGGTGTTGCCCCCCAATTGTTAGCAGCACTACCTACAACGCCCCAAGTAGTACTCAAGTCAAGCTTAGCAGAGTAGGGGGTAGCTTTTAAGCTACCAGTAGTAGAACTCAATACTGTAGATGCTCCTAATGACGACTGCACTTTAATGTCAATGTCACTAGCCGCTCCTGGCAAAAAGCCAAAGCCCAATAATATGGCATTTAATTCAGAAGCCTTGAATACTTTTTTCAAAGCAGTTCCTGTTACTAACGAAACAGCTTTTGTAAAGTCGCCACCCTTTTTATCAATTAATATGGTGTAAGATGGAGCCGCTTTAAAGCCATAGTTGGGATTAGCCCACGAAACAGTTAATACTTCGGTATCTGCTTTATCTTTATCCAAGACAAGATTGCTTGATGATAAAGTGACAACGGGAATAGCATTGGCATCTAATACCGCTATTTCTTCGTCTTTTTTACATCCCCAAGCCAGTACAAAAACAAGGCTCATCAGGAATAATTTTTGTATCGTTTTCATCGTTTGATGTTATTAGTCTAAATGTTGTGCTTTATAGGCAGTAAACGACAATCTATAAACTTTGTTAATTTGCTTATAGCCTATAGCCTACTGCTTATAGCTTTTTAATATCCAGTATTTTGCTTTAAAGTTGGGTTAGCAATAATATCGCCAGAAGCCAAAGGAAATAGAGTACGGAACGCCTCTACATCTTTACCTTCTTTTACACCACCTTTCCATGCCCAGTTATACCCAGAAGTGAATTTTCCAAAACGAATTAAATCTGTACGACGGTGTCCTTCCCAGAATAATTCACGACCTCTTTCATTCAATAAGTCATTTATTGTCAATGTTGAAAGATTCCCTGCACCAGCACGTTTACGAAGTTCGTTCACTAAATTCAATGCCAATGAGTTATCGCCCGTTCCTCCACGCGTAACAGCCTCTGCATACATTAAATAAGCATCTGCCAAGCGGAACAATGGGAAATCTGTATCTGCATATAACGCATTTTTACCTTTTACACCTGTACTTGTTAAGTTTGAAAACTTCACTACCGCATAACCATTTTCAAAAGTACTGAACTCATCGATTTCCAATTGTTGTCCATTTGTGTAGAAAAGTGCTCTTTTGTCGGCTTTGTCATCGAATAGATTCACCAATTGTTTGGTAGTACGGAAACCTGCCCATTTTTGTTCAGTTCCATAGTCAGCAGGATTCATTGCTCCACCTATCGAACCATTAATCGCCAAAGTAGTTACGCCATACGTTTGTGTTTCGTTACCATCAAAATTGATACTGAAAATAATCTCTTTAGAAGTATTATTATCTGCCAAGAAATTAGTTCTGTAATTACTAGCAAGCGTATAACCCGCATCAATTACTTTTTTGGCAACAGCCGCAGCCTCTGTATATTTCTTTTGACCAATATATACTTCAGCATTCAAATATAATTTTGCTAGGGTCATCCATGCAGCAGCTTTGTCGGCTCTACCATATTCGTTGGTTTTTGGGGCAGGTAATTCGGCATCCAAAGCCAATAATTCTGATTCCAAATATGCAAACAATTCAGCACGGGTAGCTTGTTTTGGTAACGTAGCACCTACTTGCTCGTTTTCGGTAATCAATGGTACGTTGCCGTATAAATCAATCGCATGAGAATAAGCCAACGCACGAAGGAAACGAGCTTCAGCACGGTAGTTCTTAATATCTTGCGTATTAGTTACGCCACGGCTACTCAATTTTGCATCTGTTGTTTCACGCAAGAATTCATTAGAAACGGCTACTTGAAACAAAATACGAGAATAGAAAGCCGCTGAAAAAGAGTTGGCTGCCGTCCAGTTCATAGCATGTAAATCAGGTACGCCTGGGTCATTCCATCTACAAACCAATTCGTCAGTCGTAAATTCCTGTAAATACCAATAGGCACGCATATAACTTTGCGAACCGCCGTCATATCCTTTTAAATCAACATCGTTATCGCCATTTTTCAACCCTGATGCCGCTAAACCAGCGTACATTTTAGCTAAGATAAGTTTATAGTTGGCAGGGTCTTTATATACTAATTCTGATACCTGTCCTACATACGGCACAGTATCCAACTCTTTGCAAGAATTCAATGAAAAACAAAGAATTGCTGCGGTTAATACGTTTTTAAATATATGTTTCATGATGATTTTCTAATTAAAAATTAACATTTAAGCCCAAAGAATAAGTACGCGGTCTTGGATATACTTGGTTGCCAATTCCGTCTCTTAATTCTGGATCCAATCCTTTGTAATTTGTAATAACAAATACATTTTGTACAATAAATGATAATTGCGCTCTTACATTTTTGATTTTGATAATATCACTTAAATTGTAACCCAAGTTGATATTATCCATTCTCAAGAATGAAGCATTTTGAATGTAATAATCAGACATACGGGTTTCTACCGTACCAGTCTTAAAGCCAGTTTCTAACACATTGGTAGATAAATTGCTATTGAAACCAGTGTTGAAAAGGTTAGAATAGATACCTCTGTTTGAGAAAATGTTATTGTAAGCATAATTGCCCACATTCGAACGTAGCACAAATCCAAAGCTTGCTTTTTTGTAGGTCATCTGCGATGTAAAGCCAAATAAATAGTTTGGCGCAGCTCCTTTATAACGATAACGGTCTAAATCTGTGATTTTACCATCTCCGTTTAAATCTTCAAAAACGCCTTCTAATGGTTTTCCACTAGCATCATATACTTGTTTGTAAACAAAGAAAGCATTTGGCACATAACCAGTAGAGTGTACTTGTATGGTATTTCCTGTACCGCCTTCAATGCCACCTACTAATACACCTACATAACTAGGGTTATCCACTTTAGTCAAAGCAGTGATTTTTCTTTGATTATAAGTAAAGTTGGCACTAATATCCCAATTGAAATTCTCCGTCAAAACAGGCGTATAGTTTAAAATTACTTCAATCCCTTTGGTTTCTAATGAACCAACGTTGGTCACTACTTTATTACTAAAGTTGGTTCCAGCCGCTACGTCAATTTCATTAATCAAATCAGAAGTAACTTTTTTGTATAAATCAATGCTACCAGAAAGACGTGATTTTTTCAAGCCAAAATCTAACCCAACGTTGGTTGATTCTGTTTGTTCCCATTTGATATTAGGGTCATAAGCATTCGGGCGTAGCAAGGTATAAAAAGTATTACCCAATTGATATTGAATACCCTGACTTGGCGTATAAGCATTTAAGTACGGATAGTCGCCCGAAGAAATATCTTGCTGACCCGTAATACCCCAGCCTAAACGAAGTTTTAAGTCTGTAAAGGTTTGGCTGTCTTTAAATTCGTTATTGATTTTCCAAGCCAAAGCAGCCGACGGGAATGTACCCCAACGGTTATTTTCCGCAAAACGAGATGAACCATCACGACGAAGTGTAAACGTTGCTAAATACTTGTTAGCCAAAGCATAATTCAAACGACCGAAGTATGATAACAAGGCATAATCCGTTTTGAAATATGATTTCGTGCTTGTTACATCAGGGTTTCCGAATGTTGTACCATTTTCTTCTTCTCTTACAAAACCTTGGTTTTCAACCCCTGCCATTACGTTGACAGTCTGGTTTGTAAACTCTTTCACATAGTTTAAATAAAACTGGTTAGTGAAATTATTACGACTCTGCGTATAATATCCTGTCGAACCTCTGTTAGTATATAAGTTGGCTGACACCAAGTTTGATGCAGATTCTTTACCATCCGTATTCGAGCGGTCTAAGCCTAAGTTCCAGTTAGCTTTTAATGCTGGTAAGAATGGGAATTTATAGTCAAACTGGATGTTGGCAATGATACGATTTACCGTAGCTTTATTACTTTTTAAATTTAATAAAGACAATGGGTTAGAAGGTGCCAACGACACAATATTACCATTGCTTTCTAACCAGTTAAAATAGCCACCATACTTCTGATTTTCAACATAAGCAGGTTGGGTAGGGTCAAAGCCAATCGCCGAACCGATTGCACCTTCATCAGCGAAATTGCTTTTTGTTGACGAGGCCTTTACGTTTACATCGATTTTCAAACTATTGTTGAACAACATCGGGCTGATACCAAATGAACCTGAAGTTCTTTCTAAACCAGAAGTCAATAAAATACCGTTTTGGTTGGTATGACCAACTGATACTCGGTAAGGAATGTCTTTCAAAACACCTGTAATACTTAAATTATTATCGTTGCTTAATGCAGTGCGATAGATTAAATCTTGCCAGTTAGTATTGGCTGTTCCTAGTAAAGCTTTCTGAGATTCCGTACCTCGGGCATTCACCACTTCTCTGAACTGATCGGCAGTAAGTACGTCTACATTTTTAGTTTTTACCCCCGCCGAGAACATCGAACTGAAATTCACATTGAATTTATCTTTCTTCGTTCCCTTTTTGGTAGTAATGATAATTACACCGTTTGAAGCACGTGAACCATAAATAGCAGTAGCTGACGCATCTTTCAATACGTTGAATGATTCAATATCGTTTGGATTGATAAAACTCAATGGGTTGGCTGAACCTTTTACTTCGGCATTGTCTAACGGTACTCCATCAATTACAATCAATGGGTCGTTACTAGCACTTAGAGAGGAACCTCCACGAATACGAATCTGACTGGCTGAACCGGGTGCTCCACCATTGGATGTAATCTGTACACCTGCCAATTTACCTGTAATTAATTGTTCAGGAGTAGCAATGTTCCCTTTTACAAAATCAGCGGAAGTAATGCTGGTGATTGAACCTGTTAAATCCTTTTTCTTTTGACTACCATAACCCACTACCACTACTTCTGTCAATGTTTTTAAGTCTTCTTTCAAGGTAACATTGATAGCGGTTTTGTTGCCAACGGTGATTTCTTGGGGTAAAAAACCGATAAAACTTACTACCAAAACAGCTTGCTCGTTTGGAACGGTGATACTAAACTCTCCATTCGTATTAGTGGTTACACCTCTGGTTGTACCTTTAATGGCCACAGATGCTCCTGGAAGCGGACTACCTTTGTCATCTGCTACTTTGCCTGTAACTGTTTGTTCGGCCGTAGCAGATAGATTTACTTCTGAAATGGAATTGTTCTCTTTTAAATCATTCCCTTCCATATTAGAAGATAGATTTTTTTCATTTGAAGCGATTTTTGTCTGCGTACTGCCCTCTGACTTTTTTCCAAAAATCAAGTAAGTATTTTTGCGAACTTTTTTGAAAGCTAAACCATTTGGTGCTAATAAAGCTTCCAATGATTGCTCCAGACTTTTACTAGTACGTACATTTTCTTGCAGAACGGAAATGCCCGAAAGTGTTTTTTCTTCAAAAAGAATATCAACATTAAATTGATTCTTTAGAGAAAGAATAGCATCACGTAGTTTCATTGTTGACGAAGTCTCAGGGCTTCTTTCAACTTTAGGCTTGTTTTGGGCGTATGCCAAAGCTTGCGCAGATAACGGATGGGGTAGGTAACTAAATGCAGTTACCATTCCTCCGATTATCACTAATCGAAATACTCGTTTTTTCATGTGTTTTTAAAAATGTTGGTTAATGGAAATTACTTTTTTTAAGATTGTTTTTATTTTAGTTGTGAATGAGTGAGTTGTGAATTAGTGATTGATTTCTAGTTGTGAATGAGTGAATTGTGATTTAGTGATTGTTTTTTTATCTAATCCACAATTCAATAATTTTGATTTTTGTTTATGTTCTTTTAAAATTCTTTTAAATCTTTTGTCTTTTTTTACCCGCTGATTTATGGAGATTTAATACGCTGATTTTCGCTGATTTTTATAAAATATCTTTTATATCTTAAAGTCCTCTAGTCTAAAATCTAGCGTCTAAAGTCTAAAAATCTTATGTCTTAAAATCTTCCAGTCCTAAAGTCCTCTAATCTCCCTTCACTCATCAATCTCAGAAAGGACCACCGTTCCGTCGCTATTTTTCTGATATTGTAAATTGAGTAATTCTTGTAGAATAGAGATTAAATCATCCGCCTTGTCCGCACTAAAAGTGCCTGTTACCGTACGATTCGCTAATTCTTGCGAGTTTATTTTAATTTGTACACCAAACATTTCAGCGATTTGATAAGAGATTTCCTCCAAAGAAGTATCATCAAAAACAAAGCGGTGAACTTTCCAAGCAGTATAAGAATTGACATTTTTTACAGCCTTGATTTCCGACTTCCCCATTTTATCTAATGACACCAAGTCGCCTGGCTTCATCATGATATAACGTTTTTCAGTGCCATTCAAAAAATTTACCTTTACTTTACCTTTGCTCAAAACCACTTTTGAACCACGATTCCTAGCAAAAACACTAAATTCTGTTCCTAGTACCTCTACTTCTAATTTTTGAGAAGTCCTTACGATAAACTTCTGATTATTAATAGTATGTTTTACCGAAAACTCAGCTTCACCGTCTAGAAACACTTCTCTGATAGCCTCATTGCCAAAGCCGAATCGCTTTAGTTTTAAAGTTGAATTAGCATTTAATGTAACATTACTGCCATCAGGCAAACTAATAGATTGCGTTTCACCATAAGCAGTACGATACTCTTGATAAATCAGATGGTCACGTTGGAAATATAAAGTCAAGCCCGAAAACATTAAAATCACGGCAGCACTTGCCCATTTAAACCAAGCCATTTGCCAAATACTTTTTTCTTCTATCGCATCATATTCGCTTTCTAGAGCTTCTTGAACATCAATGTCTGATTCACTATATATTTTTTGAAAAAAAAATGCCTTAGCCTTGTCTTTATCAGCCAGTATTTGTGGGTATTCGTTTTCGTATTCTTCTAACCATTTATAATACACCTCTTTATTTTCAGGATTGTTAAGCCAATCTGCAATCATTTTCTTTTGCAAAGGACTTGTTCTTCCTGCGAAGTGTTCAAATAAAATATTTTTGCTAAGCGTCGTCATATCGTTGATGATTTGTAAGGTAGTGTTTGAGGCTCTTAGATAAAAAATGTCAGAATCAGTCCGAATAAAGAAGGATTATTCAGGACAACATCTCTTAAATGTACAAGCGCTTTGTTGATATGTGCCTCAATGGTCTTCGTAGCCAATTGTAGTTCATCAGCAATTTCTTTATACTTTTTGCCTTCAAAACGGTTCATCAAAAATACTTTTTGGCATTGTGGCGGTAATTGGGCGATGGCTTGCTCAATTTGTTTTTGCAAGTCATCATAAAAGAGCATTTGGTCTGGCGAGACGTTCGACTCTGGAAGTTGTAAATCGGAATTATCAAAGGCAAAAGATTTATTGCCTTGTTCTTGTTGTAAATATAAAAAACAGCGATTTCTAACGGCTGTAAACAAATAGGCACGGAAAGAAGTAGTGATGTGTAAGAAAACTTGGTTTTTCCAGATGTTGTAAAAGATTTCTGCAATAATATCTTCCGCCACATCTTTTGAATAAACAAACCTTACAGCATGACTACAAAGAGGCTTATAATAACGATTGTATAACAACTCAAACCCCTTTTTAGGGTCTTGGTTGAAAGTTTGTTTGATAAAGAATTCATCATCCATAATTTTCCCAGTCTCAGGTGCTTGAAAAGCCTGAGTTTTGAGAAAATTATTTGTTGATTCAGATGATATATTTTCTAGCATAATTTTAAAAGGAAATTTCCTTGAGATTGTTGATGAAGTGTATTTTAATTGTATAATATTCTATTAAAATAATTCAATTAAGAGCATAGACAAAAAAAAGGGTTGATACCCTTAGTTAAATTCAAAAAAAAATCAATATTCTTCAAATATATCATTTTATTGTACTTAATTTGTTGAAAATCAGCCAAATAAAATATCCGATAATTCCTCCAATTCCATCAGCTACCGTATCAAACCAATCAAAGCTTCGATTAAATTCTTTTGGTAAAATAGCTTGCCAAAACTCAATTAGAATTCCATAAAGAAATCCTAAAAGAATAATTTTCCAAGCTTGTTTGCTATGAAAAAGCCAAAGAAAAGTAAACCCAGCAAAAGCGATGAAATGATTCGCTTTATCGTTTACCATGACAACATCTGTCGGAATGTTTTTACTTGGTAAAGAGCAAAGTATTAAAATGATTATTGTCCAGATAATGGCCAAAGGTTTATAATGCAGGAGTGTTGTGATAGTTTTCATGCACAAATTTACAAAAACTATCGTTTGCGGTCTTTTTAGGAGAGCTATTTAAAATTTAAAAAATCCTTTCCATTAGCTGGTGACTTAAGTCACCAGCTAATGGAAAGGATTAAAAAAAAGTAATATTTTTCATTAAATCGGAAATATATTACATTTTTAATAAAATAATTAATCAATTAGCCTATAAGAGCTTTTATTTTTGTCATTTTTTACTTTACTTTTGAAAGGAAAAATGGTTTTTAATATTTACTCATAAAATTTAATAATGAAAAAACTCTTTATTTATCTGTCGCTTTTGACTTTCTCATTGACGACTTTTGCCCAAAATCAGTACAATATCATTCCTGTTCCTCAAAAGCTAATTCCTCAAACAGGAGAGTTTGTAGTAGGCAAAAATACAAGTATTGTTTCAACTTCTGAATTCAAAGATGTCGCTAATTTCTTGAATGAGCAATTGAATTTGGTGGCTGGTTCTAATAAGAAAGTAGTTATTAAAGAAAATGGGTTAGCTAGCTCGGCTATTCAATTTGTGAAAAATGCCCAATTAGGGGATGAAGCATATACTTTAAAGGCTAGCTCGAAACAGGTAATCATTGCAGCAAAAACCGCTAAAGGTGCCTTTTATGGTGTACAAACTTTATTACAATTATTACCAACACAAGTGTTCAGTGAAGCAAAGGTTGAAGGAATAAAATTAACCGTTCCAAACTGTACAATTGAAGATGCTCCACGTTATGTTTATCGTGGGTTGCATTTAGACGTAGGTCGTCATTTTTTCCCTGTTTCTTTTGTGAAAAAATACATTGATTTAATTGCTTTGCACAAATTCAATACATTCCACTGGCACTTAACAGAAGACCAAGGTTGGAGAATTGAAATAAAAAAATACCCTAAATTAACACAAATTGGTTCGATTAGAAAACAAACGTTAGTGGGCCGTTATGGTTCTGGTAAATATGATGGCAAACCTTATGGCGGGTTTTACACACAAGATGAAATAAAAGAAGTAGTAGCTTATGCCAAAACGAAGTATGTTAACATAGTGCCTGAAATTGAAATGCCGGGTCATGCACAAGCTGCTTTGGCTGCTTATCCAGAACTAGGCTGTAACCCAGATAAAATTTATCAGGTACACACCACTTGGGGTGTTTCTGAAGATGTTTTTGCACCAAGAGAAGAAACTTTTACTTTCTTAGAAAATGTGCTTACAGAAGTAATGGCACTCTTCCCTGGTCAGTATATTCACATAGGGGGTGATGAATGCCCAAAAGAACAATGGAAAGTGAGTCGCTTTTGTCAGGATTTAATGAAGCGTGAAGGCTTGAAAGATGAGCATGAATTACAAAGTTATTTCATCCGCAGAATTGATAAATTCATTACTTCAAAAGGTAGAAAGATGATTGGTTGGGATGAAATTCTGGAAGGTGGTTTGTCGCCAAATGCTACAGTAATGTCTTGGAGAGGCGAAGAAGGGGGAATTGCTGCTGCAAAAGAAAATCATGATGTAATTATGACGCCTGGCTCTTATTTATACTTAGATCATTATCAGGCTGACCCTAAAACAGAACCATTGGCGATTGGTGGTTTCTTGCCATTAGAAAAAGTATATAGTTATGAACCAGCACCAAAAGAATTAACAGCAGAACAGCAAAAATTTATTTTGGGTATTCAGGCAAACGTTTGGACGGAGTACATGGAAACATCTAATTATATTGAATATATGGTTTTCCCAAGAGCTTGCGCTGTAGCAGAAGTCGCATGGTCGCCAAGTGCTTCAAAAAATTATGCTGACTTTACAAAACGTTTGAAAACACACGTTGAACGCCTTGATAAACTAAAAGTAAATTATGCTAAAGGCTTTTTGAGTGTAAAATAGCTTTCGGACATTGGATTTCAGATGTCGGATTTGCCGTTTAGGTTTTTGAATAGAAAACAATAATAGAGAGTATATTATCCAATTTTATTTATCATAGATTATTACTAATCCGATTGTTATTAGCCTTGGCTTTTAACAATCGGATTTATTTTTGCAAATCGATTTGAAATGATAGTCGATAGCTGAAGCGCGAAAGCTCTTATTCACATCCAAAATCCGCTCGCTAAAATTAGTACGCCCATTGCTATTTTTATAACTTTGCGAACTTAAATGATAAATATAGATATTTATTGTACGTTTATTTTTTAATAATCTATAAACCAATGTTTTAGATTAATCTGGCGTTAGCATTTGATGAAATTCTGCTGTTTGAGCGAAGCGAGTCTGTTCGCCAATGCGATTGAAATTTCTTTAATTTCTTTTGAAGTCCACCGTTTCGGTTACTTTTCTTGTGTCTGACGGGCACGCCTAGTGAAGAAAAGTAAGGTCTTTCTAAAGAAAAATACTATTTAGCAAACAAGCTATTTTTGCAATTACTCTTATTTAAAGTTTTATAATATTATAAAACGGCAATGAACGTTTTAGTTCACTCGATACAAATTTTATGAGCAAACCATTCAAAAGAACCACCGTTACAGCAGCGTTGATTTATGCTAACGGCCCTATTCATATCGGACACATCGCTGGTTGCTATCTGCCAGCAGATATTTATGTACGTTATTTACGTGCTACTGGACAAGACGTAAAGTTTATCTCAGGAACAGATGAGCATGGAGTACCCATTACGATTAAAGCCAAAAAAGAAGGTGTTACCCCTCAGGAAGTAGTAGATAAATACTATGGAATCATCAAAGATTCTTTTGAAGAATTTGGGATTTCGTTCGATATTTATTCTAGAACTTCCAACAAAGTACACCATGATATGTCGCAAGATATTTTTAAAAATATCTATGATAAAGGGCAGTTCGTGGAGGAAACTACTGAACAGTATTATGATGAAAAAGCACAGACTTTTTTAGCTGACCGTTATATCATTGGTACTTGTCCTAAATGTGGAAACGAAAATGCTTATGGTGACCAATGTGAACGTTGCGGTTCAACGCTTTCGCCTACAGAATTAATCAATCCTCGTTCGGCATTAAGTGGTGAAAAACCCGTCATGAAAGAAACAAAAAACTGGTATTTGCCATTAGATGTTATGCAACCTGCTTTAGAAAAGTATGTTGAAAGTCATCCAGAATGGAAAACCAATGTAATGGGACAAGTAAAGTCGTGGTTAAATGATGGTTTAAAGCCACGTGCCATGACGCGTGATTTGGATTGGGGCATTAAAGTACCTCTGCCCGATACCGAAGGTAAAGTAATGTACGTTTGGTTTGATGCTCCGATAGGTTATATTTCCATGACCAAAGAATTGACAGAAGATTGGGAGAAATATTGGAAAGACGAAGACACTCGCTTAGTGCATTTCATCGGGAAAGATAATATCGTTTTCCACTGTTTGATTTTCCCTGCTATGTGTATGGCTGATGGTAGATTTATTTTAGCAGACAATGTACCTGCAAATGAATTTATGAACCTAGAAGGTGATAAAATCTCGACATCACGCAACTGGGCAGTTTGGTTACATGAATATTTGCGTGAGTTTGAAGGTAAACAAGATATTCTTCGTTATGTATTGGCGGCGTCTGCACCAGAAACTAAAGATTCAGATTTTACTTGGAGCGATTTCCAAATTCGTAATAATTCTGAATTAGTAGGTATTTTTGGGAACTTCATCAACCGTGCGGTAGTACTTACCGAAAAGAATTTTGAAGGTAAAGTACCCAAGCAAGGAGCGTTGAACGATTACGATAAACAAGTATTAGCTACTTTAGCAGATATGCCTGCAAAGATTGGTGATTCTATTGCTAATTATCGTTTCCGTGAGGCTTTGGCTTTGATGATGGATGTAGCGCGTTTAGGAAACAAATACTTGGCAGATACAGAACCTTGGAAAGTAATTAAAACTGATGTTGAACGTACTGGTACTATCCTAAATATTGGTTTGCAGATTGCGGCCAATCTTTCTATTGTAGCTGAGCCTTTCTTGCCATTCACTGCTGAAAAAATTCGTACGATTTTAAATACTGAAGCCTTCGGTTGGAGTGAAGCTGGTCGTGCAGATTTATTGGCGGAAGGACAAGCTGTAACAAACGTAGGTCTTTTGTTTGAGAAAGTAGAAGATGCTACGGTAGCAGCACAAGTGCAAAAATTAGAAGATGCTAAACAACTGAATCTTTTAGCAGGTAAAGAAGTAACACCCTTGAAAGAGGAAATTCAATATGATGATTTTGCCAAAATGGATATTCGTATCGGCACCATCATTGAAGCAGAAAAAGTAGCTAAAAGCAAAAAGTTATTGAAATTGAAAATTGAAGATGGTATTAAGCAAAGAACTATTTTGAGTGGTATCGGCGAGCATTTTCAACCAGAAAACATCATTGGTCAGCAAGTGAGCTTTTTGGCAAACCTTGCCCCTAGAAAAATGATGGGGATGGAATCTGAAGGAATGATTCTGATGGCAGAAGACAAAGATGGTTCTTTGGCTTTTGTTCAGCCTAGTAAAAAAGTTTGGGATGGAGGAACAGTAGCCTAACCCCAAATTTATACCTTAGTATTACTAGCCTCGGTTCTTGAATCGGGGCTATTTTTTTGAAGAGGGATTAAGTATAGTATCGTAAAATAATAGAGAAATATACTCACTTAATCTTCTTTAAATTTAAAATAAATTTAGGAAATACTTAAAAATAAAATAAGGACAGGAGAAACCCCCGCCCTTATCTGTTTAACCTCTAAACCTATTTAACTATGAAAATTAATACAAATATAAGCTAAATTCTGGTTATTTAAACATTAAATGTCCCATGAATTTTTACTATTTTTTGACAAAAAAGCATTTTAAGTGATAAAACTTGGAAAATGATGTATATACAGACATTTTTCTAAATTAAGTATTCACTTTTTAATGTATCAAAATGATAATTTCTATTTTAAAGCCTCACGATTGATAACAGTTGCTGATGCTTGAGCTACTGGAAACAAAGTAATATCTGCCATTACTACGTGTGCAGGTCGAGTTACAGCAAAGGCAATAATATCAGCAATGTCTTCGGCCTTTAAAGGTTCAAACCCTTTATAAATAGCATCTGCTTTTTGTTCATCTCCTTTAAAACGGACCATAGAAAATTCAGTTTCAACAGCCCCCGGCGCTACGTTGGTTACTTTAATACCAAATGGATTTAAGTCCAGACGCATCCCTTCAGAGATGGCCTCTACTGCTGCTTTAGAAGCGCAATATACATTCCCGTTTGGATAAGTACTTTTGCCCGCAATAGAGCTTAGATTAACGATGTGTCCTTGCTTTCTAGCTTTCATCCAAGGCATAATTACTCTCGAAACATATAGTAATCCTTTTACATTGCCATCAATCATAGCATCCCAGTCGTCTGTTGAACCATCTTGAATAGGACCCATGCCATGCGCATTGCCAGCATTGTTCACTAAAATATCTATGTTCTTTGCTGTTTCTGAAAGCGAGTTCAATGCACTTTCTACTTGCTCTTTGTCTCTAACATCAAAAGTTAGTATTTGTACGTCAACTTTTCCTGAAAGACTTTCTTTTAAAGCTTCCAGCTTTTCAATACGCCTTCCACATATAATTAAATTGATTCCTAATTCAGCAAACGCTTCGGCAGTTGCTTTACCAATACCAGAGCTTGCGCCAGTAATAAGGGCTAATTTTGACATTTTATCTATTTTAATGAAATAAAGTCGATGATTATTTCAGAGGAGAAAATTCTACAGGGGTTAAATACTCAGAAGTAACAGTTACCGTTAAGGAGCCTCCTCCCTTTTCTTCTGATGCTTTGCGAACCGCTATCCATTCAGGGTCATCTCTGAAGGACTTAAATGAGGCTATGCCAGCTTCTTGGCTTTTATGAGCTAAAAAGTAAATTAATGTGTTATCGGCTCCCTGTTCTTTGTCAGTTGGTGTCCAGTAAATAATATTTGTCATACCATGTCTTTCAAACAATTTTAGGGTATGGCTTCTGAATCTTTCTAACAAGAGGGGTAAATTATTGGGCGTAGCTTTATATGTTCTCATCTCAAAAACTCTGTCACCAACACTTTTTAAGTTGTTTGGTGAAAAATCAGTAGTTTTCAAGAAAGTACTTTCTACTTTAGCTACTATTTCACCGTTGGCATTCGTTTCTTTCGCTACTTTTATCCAACCCTTATCGTTTGAAAAGTCTTTCCATGATTTTTCACGAGCTTCACGTGATGGATACGATAACACATAGACCATTTTATGGTCTTTATTATCCAAAGGCAACCAAAAGCCTTCTAAGCGCATTTTATGTTTTTTAAAATAGTGTAAAGTATGTTCTTTAAACCTATTCATCAGAACATCAAATTTGCCCTCACTTGCATAATATACTCTTAATTCATACACACGGCTGTTAGCATCGTCAGTTTTGTTGATAGCTAATATGGAAAAACTTGTCAACATACATACAAGGAAGGCTAAAATTGGGCTTTTCATAGTTTTTTAAAATGGTTAATTTTTATATCCTGTAATTTATGAATTTTAAAGATACATAGCATGAGTAAGTTACTAAAACTTATAAAATTGTCAGTTCTACTCGTCTATTTCTCTTTTTGTTTTCTTCAGAATCATTCGGAAAAAGAGGTCTGTTGCTTCCATAACCTTTGTAATGCAATCTTCTTTCTTCAATTCCTTTACTTACTAAATAATTATAAACTACGCGAGCTCTGTTTTCTGAAAGAGCAAGGTTTAGTCTTGTATCTCCAATATTATCAGTATGGCCACTAATTTCAATCTTGACTTGTGGGGCACTCTTCAATAGTTCAGCTATCTTGTTCAGCTCTTCGTAGGAAATAGATTGCAAAACAAAACTACTTTGTTCAAAATACACATTATCAAGCGTAATTGCTTGCCCAATTTCTATATTTGCCAAATCTTTAATTTTTGAACTTTCAATAGGGGCTTTAGCGGTAGCTACGCTAGGAGGTGGGGAATTTTTTGAATTATTTAACGAAGGTACCTTTTTCAATAAAACAGTATAGAAAACGGCTTTTTTAGAAGACGCATATTTTACTTGTTCTACTTTCAGCTCATAATCTTTTGCAAAGGTCTCAATCTGATAAAGGTCTTTGTCCGCTAAAGCTAAATAATATTCTGAAATATCATCTGAAGTATTTACAGTGAAAGATTTTTTAGTTTTGTTAGCGGTCACCTTAAAAGTGGCACGCAATACTTTCCCACTTGTAGAATCAATTGCCGATAATACTAAGCCCTTGATTTTTTGTTTAGGCATTAAAAAACACTCTAAGTCGGTTTGTTTAATTTTTGATAACTCCTGTTGATACTTTTCAAACCCATTTGTATTGATTTCTAACTGATAAGTATCGTCAGGAGCCAAGCTTACTAGAGCATCTCCATTTTTAAGTCGTTCTATTTTGGGATGATTTGCTTTATTACTAAGATTTGTTACTTCTACTTTGTCAGCAATAACTACTTCACCGTTGAGCTTATTTTTTGCTTTAATGGTTAAGTGTAACAAGCTTTTTTCTAATCGAATGGTGTAATTATACTTCTTGGTAGGGTTAAAATCTGCCATATTAAAAGTACTTTGCTTCGCAATATAGTGTTCGGCAGCAGTTTCAATCGTAAAAATCTCTTGAGTTGTTACCCTAACACTTGCTTTGGCTTCATTTCTAAATACTATATTCCTTTTTAATCGTTCAAGTTTAATATTAATAAATGATTTGACGGGCTTTTCTGTTTCAGCATCTACTACCTCAAAATTTACAGGAAGGCTATTTTTATACAATAAAAAGTTGACAGAATTTCCCTGAGGAGCTTTTACTACTTTCTCTTTTAGTTCAATATAATCTTCGGCATTGATGATAAACTCATACTTGCTTAAAAGTTTTAAATTGGCAGCATACTCCTCTGAATTTGCCTTTTTTGAAGCATTCTTAATTTCGGAGGCATCCAAATCAACAATTTTCACTTGAGCATTTTTGATAGACTCTTTGGTATCTGCATCCAATACTTTAATAGATAGCGGATAACGTTCAAAGACTAGAGGGATAGCAAAATCATGATGCGATGTGGTAGTAAAGTCCTTGATTGAGATATTAGAATGAGCATCAGCATAGCCATCAGCGCGTACCACTACTGACAAGTTGTCTTGTTGCGATAATGAAAAAGAGAAAAAAGGGTTCTTATTGTCAGTGCTACCCTTAAAAACCTCTCCCGTTCTTTCAGAAGTAACTATAAAGTCTGCAAGAATACTTTCTTTCGTAGCTTTATTGATAGCAGTGAAATTTATTGTAATATTTTTAAGTGGAATGCTTGACTTATTTGTCTGATTTTGAGGTAATTGTGTTTTTGTTGAATTATTTTTTAGCGTATCTATTAACTTTTTTTCAATAAAATTCGTAGATATTAAAGGATAGGCACGATTTTTATTACTTAATAAGTTAGGTAAATAATTCTTTGAAGTTGAGTATTTATAATTAATTCCATTTATATCTGTCGATGTCAATAAATTAGTTGAATTTAACAGAGTAGGATAAGTGCTTGGGTCTTTCGAAAAGGCGGATTCCTTTATCAAGCATAATGTTAATGCGAGGAGGGCTGGACTTATCCTAATAGTAGCTTTGTTTTTCATGATTGGATACATACTATACAAAATTACTTAATTTTGATGATTGATTCATGAAAAAAAGAATACAAAGTTAATTTCAAATATATTTTACAGATGAAATACCTAATTGTTGGTCTCGGAAATATTGGACCAGAATATTTGCTTACAAGACATAATGTTGGTTTTATGGTGTTAGATAAGCTTGCGGCGAGTGTAGATGCGAAATTTTCAATGGAGCGATTGGCCTATCACACCGAAATAAAACACAAAGGGAAACAAATTCATTTAATAAAGCCCACCACCTATATGAATTTAAGTGGAAAGGCAGTTAATTATTGGATGAAGGAGTTGAAAATTGAAAAAGAGAATATATTAATCATCACGGATGATATCGCTTTACCTTACGGCAAACTAAGAACAAAAAGTAAAGGTTCGCACGGAGGACACAACGGATTGAGAAATATTGAGGAGGTATTGGGTAGTTCGCAATACGGTCGTTTAAGGTTTGGCGTTGGAGATGATTTTGGTAAAGGAAGACAAGTAGAATATGTTTTAGGAAAATTTGATGGAAGTCAGTTTGCTGAATTGCCAGAGCATCTCGATCGTGCCATAGACATTATTTTTAGTTTTTGTTTACAGGGAATAGACAAGACGATGAACTCGTTCAACCAGTAGTTGTATTATTCTAATATTTTGAAAATAAATTAAAATAATTTACAACAAAATATTTGCAATGTTTTTATTATGCATGCAGAATAATATTCTGATTATTTTTACTTTTGTTTTGCAATTAAGTGTTTTTTGATTGATTTTTAGGTAGTTACTACTAAAATTTGTGCAAGGAATAGGCAATGATATTTGTATATTTATATAATATTGCACAACTTTGCAACGTTATTTATAAAAATGAGTCTTTGTACAAAACCACGAATTATTTTTTTATTAATTTTTAAAAATAATTTCAAAAAGAAACTTTTTTGGCAGAAAATTTGTAGTAGTAATAACAATACAATGATAAAGCTAGTTAATAGATTATCCTTCAATAAGAAAATTATTAGTTGCTCATAAGATTAAATTACATAGCAACAATTAGTATATATAATTAAAAATTTTTCATAGTTAAATAGGTTTAGAGGTAAGATGGAAAGGGCGTTTCTTTTAGAGGCGCCACTTTTTAAAAAGCTAAGTTTTTTGTGAGGTTGAATAAAGAGTTGAAAAAATTTAGTTTATTGATTTGAATAGTTATTTTTCATAGTTAAATAGGTTTAGAGGTAAGACGGGAAAGGGCGTTTCTTTTAGAGACGCCTCTTTTTAAAAAACAATTAGAGAATCGAGGTAGTGAGTGAGATTGAGTAGTATTCTACTAATTTTTTACATTTAAAGTGCAGTTATTTTTCATAGTTAAATAGGTTTAGAGGTAAGACAATAAAGGATATAGCCATTGGTCATGTCCTTTTTTATTTAAAAAGCCCTTTGTAGATGATACAAAGGGCTTTCTTATTTACACTTATGTTGTTTCTGAAGCTTAGTTTATCCCAAACGCTTACGAATAGCTTCATAAAGAATCACTCCTGTAGCTACGGATACATTTAAAGAACCCACACGCCCTACCAAAGGAATCGTAGCCAATTCATCTACAGAGCGCATTAAATCATCTGAAATACCGTCTTCCTCAGACCCCATGATGATGGCTGTAGGAACGGAAAAATCAATGTCATAGATATTTTTTGATACTTTTTCAGAACAAGCTACTACTTGAATACCAGAATTTTGTAAATACCTTACGGTGTGAAATAAATTTTCTTCTCTGCAAACAGGTAAAAAGTTTAATGCACCAGATGATGTTTTCATCGCATCAGCATTAATCTGAGCAGCACCTTTTGTTGGAATAACGATAGCATGCACCCCAGTACATTCGGCAGTACGAGCAATCGCCCCGAAGTTTCTTACATCAGTAATTCTATCTAATACTAAAATTAAGGGTACTTCACCTTTCTCATACACATCTGCTACTATATTTTCAAGTTTAGCATAATTAATAGCCGAGACAAAGGCAATAACGCCTTGGTGATTTTTACGCGTAATTCTATCTAGTTTTTCACTTGGTACTTTTTGAACAGGAATTCCTTTCAAACGCGCAAACTCTAATACTTCTAAACTGCCTAATTCTCTTTGGACCAATAGTTTGTCAATTTCCTTCCCAGAACGAATCGTTTCTAAAACTGATTGAATACCAAATACTATATCTTTATTTTCAGGTTTTGCTTGGTTGAAATATTTGAAGGGCTTTTTTTGTCCATCTGAATGGTTTTCCATTGTTGTTGTATTTAATTGATTATTAATTCTTATCGAACGATAGTTTCTTTTATTTTTTGTAAAGTTCGGAAACTTTTCATTCTATTTTTAATTTTTGATAAAGAAACACAATAAGTGACTCTTTTTTTACGTAAATAAGTACAGTTTCGGATAAAGCTTTTTAAGCGTTTTTACGACCTAAAAATAAGTTTCTGCCTATGCCTTGAATCTAGCAGTAGATTTGCTTATTTATTAAACGGTAGTATTTTTCCAAAAAAATGTTTTATCTTTGCATTGTATCTGTGGAAATATACAAAATCGTTCTTTGAATTCACATTAATATAATCCTTTCTTTAACTACTGTACTTCAGTAGCTTACTTATCATTATTTCATTATCCTGATAAATACCAGGAAACAATTTCCACAGAAAAATCCTAATTACTTAAATATTCAAACATTATTTTTTTTTGTTAAAGTTTCGTCTTTTTTTTCGAGTCGCTCTTTAATTATTGTTCACGTAAGCCAAAAGAGGTTTACCTAAATCCCAAATCAAGGATATGAAAAAATTGATTAAATCAACAGTAACCGTTCTTTTACTGAGTTCAGTACTTTATGCTTGTAAGGTGAAACAGCAACAGAGTAGCCTTTCACACGAGATTCAACAAGCTGTACTACCCCACAAAAGCAATGCCTTACTTACAGCAATGTTAGCTAAAAGTTGGATAATAAATGTAGTGAATTACCAAGCTGATGCTCGTAGAAATGTATTATACGAACGAGGAGTAGCCGCTAATTTACATGATTATTCAAAAGAGGCTTTCAGATTAACAAGTGATGAAGAAGTAGATTATACGGATGGCGCTGGTAAAATTCACCATGGTACTTGGACATTGAAGGATGATGATTCTAAACTATTGATGTCTTTTGAAGATGGAGAAGAAATACAATGGGATATCGTTACGACTGATAAAAACCATTTGGATTTACATCTTGCCATTGATGCCAAAAAAGTAAAATGGAATATTCAAGACTTAAGTCAAATTGATATTCAAACTGCGGTTGTCTTTGCTGGCTTTTATGCTGGAATTGTAGATGAAGATACCCAGAAAGTAAATGTAACCTATCGGATGATGCCGAGAAGCTAAAACATGAGTTATCCCAAATTTTCTTTAAAAATAGTGAGTTTTAGATGATTTTTGAGTTTTTGTAATTTATTCTCGTCCTTACTTTTTGCCTTGATGCAAAAAGTAACAAAAAAATCAAGAATTCCTAAACTCGCTATCGCTCAAACAGTAGGAATTCGTTGTTCATCAATCATAAAAAAGCGGTCGAAAAACTAATTTCGACCGCTTTTTTATGATTTTAAAATTCGGGATGACTCATGTTTATAATAATTCTTTTGTAGGAGACCAGAAGAGTTCTTTAAAATGTTGAATCTTATCGTTTTTCACAATAATTCCTTCTGCTTCAAGTAATTCTTGCATTTTGTTGCCACCAAAGAAAGCTTTGCCAGTTAATACACCATTACGATTTACCACTCTGTGTGCTGGTATTGAATCGTCAGTATGAGAGGCATTCATTGCCCAACCAACCATTCTAGCACCACCCTTTCCACCCAAGTATTCAGCGATAGCGCCATAAGAACTTACTCTGCCGAATGGAATCAGCTTGACTACTTCATAGATATCCTCAAAATTGTTTTTCATCTTACAACTGCTCCCTGTCTCTTGCTTCGTTCAAAAGCTCTTGATACCAAGCTTCGCCATATTTTCTGATTAAAGGTTCTTTTAGAAATTTATATAGCTCAACGCCCAGTTGCTCGCCATGAGAACAAGCATCAGAACAAATGTGCCAACGGTCGTAATTAAGGGCTTCATAATGCTCGTACTTAGTAATCCTGATAGGGTAGAGATGACAAGAAATTGGTTTTCGCCAAGTAATTTTTCCATCAAAATAAGCTTGTTCTATCCCACACTTCAAGGTATTTCTATCATCATAAATAGCATAGGCACATTCCCTGCCTTTGATTACAGGTGTTGAATAATCACCTTCCCAATCTTTTACATAAATGCCTTCTTCCTCAATCGTTTTAATTCCTTCTTGAGAAAGATAAGGCTTTACTTCCTGATAAACCTGATTCATAATAGATAGCTCATCATCATTAAGCGGAGCTCCTAGGTCACCTTCCACACAACAAGCACCCTTACATTTGATAAGATCACAAACGAAGAACTTTTCGATAATGTCGTCGCTAATGACGGTGTCTTCTATCAATATCATAATAAATTTTTATTTTCGTTTATATCTTGGGATGCATTTAGCACCTTAGATAATGAAGCTGTTTAAACTTTCCCTTTCGGGTTAAACTAAGTCTTTTAGAATAGCTTGTTCCAAAATTTACTCAACGTAGCGATGCTATACTTCGTAAATTTTGAAAAAATCAATTCAAAAATACAATACTTTCACCTAAGAAACGGAAAGTTTAAATAGCTTCAATGCAAAATTACAGTAAAATTTAATGTAATGACTGAAATTAGCATAATTAACCCTTCATACTCCACTAATTTAAGAAAAGGTATTTTTTCATATCTTTATTGAGATAATTAAATATTGAAGGTTTAATGTTACTTTAGGTAAATTTTTTATCTTCATTATTTTAATAATAAGCTATTAATCTTTATTAGATTACAACTCAAGAAAATAAATTAATTATGTGGTAAATAGGATGAGAGCTTACTCTTTTCATTTTATTTCTCTTAGAATTTCTAAATTATGAACAAGTATTTTTTGGTAGTTTTAATGCTTTTTTCTTATACTTTATCTAGAGCTCAGTCTTTGCCTCGTAGTATTAAAGTTGGTTCTATCAATGTAAAATATGATAGTTATGCTAAGGGTATTATTGAAAAAGAAATACAGAGTTTGAACAACAATCGTAAATACCTTGATGTACTGGTGGATAAAATGGCACTACATTTTCCAGTCATAGAAAAGATTTTAGCAGATGCTGGCATTCCCGATGAAATAAAGTATTTGTGTGTGCAAGAAAGTGTTTTTGATCCAGATGCTATTTCGATTTCTGGAGCAGTTGGCTACTGGCAGTTTAAAAGCGAAACAGCTAAAGAAATAGGCTTGAGGGTAGATGGAATCGTGGATGAAAGAAAACATCTTGCGGCATCTACCAAAGCAGCAGCGGTTTATCTGAACCGAAGCAATTCGTTGTTAAACAATTGGATGACTACAGTACTTTCTTACCGTATTGGACAAGGGGCTATCAAAAACCATCCTGCTACAGACTGGGCAAATAAAAAAGAAATTACGGTTACAAACACTACAGATTGGTATTTACTTCGTTTTTTGGCTCATCGTTATCTATTAGAGATTGAATACAACAAAGTAAAAAATAATGCTAAAAGTGACTTTTTATATGAATACAGTAATAGTAGAGGCAAGAGCATTACTGAAATAGCGAATGAATTATCGGTAGCTCCTTCGGTGATAGCAGTGAATAATGTTTGGTTAAAAAGTACATCAGTACCTAAAGACAAAGACTATATTGTGTATGTACCGATGACTACACAGAAGTATAAAGAATTGAGTCAGAATAATGCCAATCAGAAGAACGATGGTAATAAAAATAGTACGAATGATTTAGGTTTTCCTGTATTGGTGCGCCTCACGCAAGGGAATAGTAAAACTGAACCTATTTATTTTGAGATTAATGGTAAGAAAGGCATAATGGCTATCGAAGGGGATACGCCAGAAAGTATAGCAAACCGAGCAGATATCAATTTACATAGGTTTTTGAAATACAATGATTTAGATATTGATAGCAGAATTATTCCTAACGAAGTGTATTACCTAAAGAAAAAAGACCATAAAGCAATGGTGGCTTATCATACTGTTCAGGATACTGAAACACTTTGGGCTATTTCACAGATGTATGGCATTTATCTTGAAGACTTAATGGCAAAAAATAGAATAGCTTCCTTACAGCGTTTGCAAAAAGGAAGATTACTATGGTTGATTGATACAAGGCCAGATACACCGATTCAATATGTGGAAATGCCTAAAGTAAACCCTGTTGAAAAAACTGTTATCATATCGACACCTCCCAAACAAGTAGATACTACTAAGTCTGTCGTAATTCTTGATAAACCAAAGGAGGAGAAGCCAACCGAGGTTGTAACTAAAGATAATAAACCTTCAGGGACGGGAGTGGTTGACAATAAAGTTACGACTAAGGAAAGTTCTGTACCCGTAACAAAAGATAATACTCAAGTCATTGATAAAACAAGACCAGTTTTTACAGACCCTGCAGGCCCTCCGAAAATTATTATAGAAGAAAAAATAGTAACTAAAGAATTGAAAAATCATACAGTATTGGCAAAAGATACTTATTTCTCAATAGCCCAACTATATGATATGAAGATAGGCGAACTTTTAACCTTGAATGATTTAAGGCTTGATGAAAAACTACGTGTAGGACAAGTTATCAAAGTGTATAAAGTGAGGATTACGCCCATTTCTGGAGCTTATGAGAGTGAAAAGAAATTGGATGGTAAAAAGGATGAGAAAGTTGCGGATGTAAAGGTTAAAGAAACGCCTGATAAAACGCCAACTATTATCAATAATCCTAGCAAAGTCCTGACAAAAGATGACCCTGCAAATGCTAAGGCAGAAATCCCTAGAATAATTACGAAAGAAGAAGTTGACCGAAAAAATATGGAAGCTATTAAGAGTGCTTCTAGAAATATCCATACTGTAAATGCTGGCGAGACGCTTTATAGCATCGCTAAACTACATGGAGTAACTGTGGCTGACCTTAAAGCGTGGAATAATTTAACTACTAATACTGTAGAAATAGACCAGCAATTATGGTTTTCTAAAAATAGTGGCAAATTGGTTGAAACGAGTGATTACGAAACTGTTACGCCTAAACCTATTAAGAATGTAGTGAAACCTGTTGAAAACAATATATACCATATCATGAAAGTAGGTGAAACAGTGTTCAAGGTTTCACAAATATATGGGGTTACTGTAGAGCAAATTGTTAAATGGAATAATCTCAAGAATTTCTCAGTAAGCGTAGGGCAGAGGATATTGATTAAAAAATAAGGAGACTTTAGGACTGGAGGACTTTAGGACTCTGGACTTTAAGACGCTAGATATAAGACTTTGAGACGTTAGACTTTAACACGGTTTACTTTAAGATGTTAGAGATAAGATATAATCTGCAAGCACATCTTTTGTCTAGCGTCTTAAGTCTAAAAATCCTAAAGTCCTCTAGTCCTAAAGTCTTCTCATTTCTTTCTACAAACCATCAATCCATCTCTAATAGGCATCAGGATATTTTCAGTTCTTGGGTCTTCATGACACATCTTATTGAAATCCAACAAGTTTTGGGTATCCTTGTCAATCTTTTTATTAGGCTCAATGTTAGCGACCTTACCACTCCAAAGTACATTATCAGAGATGATATAACCGCCCTTTCGTACTTTATCAAATACCAAATCATAATATTTTTGATAGCTCATTTTATCTGCATCAATAAATACAAGGTCAAATGTTTCATCAAGCATCGGAATGATTTCAGCGGCATCCCCAATTCTATAATCTATTTTTGCTGCATAGTCAGAGGCTAAGAAAAATTGTTTTGTAAAACTCTCCAATTCTTCATTGATATCAATCGTTATAATTTTTCCTCCCTCAACTAATCCTTCAGCCAAACATAATGCAGAATAACCTGTATAAGTACCAATCTCTAAGATAGTTTTAGCTTGCATCATATGGGAAAACATCGATAAAACTCGTCCCTGTAAATGCCCTGAAAGCATTCTTGATTGAAGAATTTTAGCGTGTGTTTCTCTGTTGAGATTAGCTAATAATTCACTTTCTGGGGAAGTATGGTTTTCCGAATAATCATTGATATTTTTAGGTAAAAAGTCCATTGTAATAATTTAAAAAGATTGTTATGATAAAACACGCTGATAAAGTGATTGTAATTGCAAGGCTATGTTTTCAGCCGAAAATTGGGCGATGTGTTGTTGTCCATCTAAAACCATTTGTTTTTGCATTTTTTTGTTGGATAACACTTGCAAAATCTTGCTCGACAAGTCATTTACATCTGTTGGGTTTGCATATAAAGCACCTTTCCCCCCCGCTTCTTCCAAGCATGAACCCGTAGCCCCAATGACAGGAACCCCCGAATGGAGTGCTTCTAGAATTGGAATACCAAAGCCTTCGAACATCGAAGGATAAACAAACAAAGATGCCCCTTGATACAAAGCTGGTAAGTCTGCAAAAGGAACTTTGTTGAATATTTTAACATTTGTAAGTGAATATTCCGAAATATAATCCTCAAGCTGTTGTTGATAGGCTGATTTTCCTCCTACCAATATTAACTCATAGTCTGAAAGATGTAATTTATGGAATGCTTTTACGAGTAATAATTGGTTTTTTCGTTCAGTAATAGTAGCTACACAGAGGAGGTATTTTTTATGAATATTGTATTTAGCTTTACTTGCTTCAATATCTTCCTCACTAAGCTTTTCCTTGAAAACATTATCCGAATCTTGATAGACTACGGCAATCTTTTCTGGATTAATTTGATAGTATTCAATAATATCCCGTTTGGTTTGTTCACTAACAGCGATAACCAAATCTGCATATTGACAAGCTTTCTTGAATTTTAATTTGTAAATAAACCTATCAAAGGCGGGGTATAAATTGGGATAACGCTCAAAGATTAAGTCGTGGATGGTAACGATGGCCTTGATATTGTTTCTTTTTAAACCAATAGGTAGTTCATTACTAAGCCCATGAAACACTTCAATACCATCTTTTTTTAAGTCAGCGGTAATTAAAAAACTTCTCCAAAAAGATTTCAGTTTTTTGAAAGTTGGCATTCTGATAGTGAAATTAAGGGAGGGAGTCTTCAGGTATTTTTCTGTAAAGGGAGCTGTGTTTACCTTAGGCGTGTAGGCAAAATAAGTATCTTCAGCGTTATATTTTAATAGAGCATCAATGATAAATCGGCTATAATTTCCTAAACCCGTATTATTGTTGAAAGCTCTTTTAGCATCAAAACCGATTTTCATTTTATTAAATAATTGGTGGATAGTGATTTGTTTTAACTTTTGAATCAAATGAAAATAAATTTCATAGATTTCTGCACAAAATTACCTTGAATTGGGTTAAATAAAAATGAGAATGATTTGTTTCGTAAATAATAGCTATATCTCACTAGCATACCATGCTATGAACGAATATTTTAACACTATTTGTTTTATGATATAACAAGGCTTAAAATTACTTAACTTTGTATTTAAATTAGATTATATTTTATAAAAAACGAGCAATATATTATTTATAAAATTGCTCGTAAATGATACGCATGTTAGAAATACAAGAATATAGATTATCGAATGGCATTAGAGTAGTACATCGACAAGTAACGCATACAGCAATTTCTCACATTGGAATCATGTTAGATATGGGGAGCCGTGATGAGAAAGCTCATCAACAAGGCTTGGCTCACTTTTGGGAACACATGGCTTTTAAAGGTACTAAAAAGCGTACTTCATTACAGATTATCAACCGATTAGAAATAGTTGGAGGAGAGTTGAATGCCTATACAACGAAAGAGAAAATCTGTTTTCATGCTTCTATTCTGACGCCTCATTATGAACGTGCGTTAGAATTATTAGCAGATATTACCTTTAATGCTAGTTTTCCAGATAAACAAGTAGAGCGTGAGCGAGGCGTTATTTTAGAAGAAATGGCAATGTATTATGATTCACCAGAAGATGCTATTCAAGATGATTTTGATGAAATTGTCTTTGCTAATCACCAATTGGGGAAAAATACGTTGGGGAATCAAGAAAGCGTTTCAAATTTCAATAAAAAAGATTTATTCGACTTTATCGCTGAAAACTTGGATACTGAACGCGTTATTTTTTCGTCTATCGGTAATTTGCCTTTTAAAAAAGTAATACAGTTGGTTGAGAAGTTTTTAAAAGATATTCCTGCTAAATCTTCCAATTTAATCAGGATTCCTCCAGCAGATTATAAACCTCAGAATATCAGCATTACAAGAAGTATTACGCAAGCCCACGTTGCCATCGGACGAACATCATTTGCCTTGGCTGACGATAAGCGATTGCCTTTCTTTATGTTGGTCAATTTATTAGGAGGGTTTGGGATGAATTCAAGGTTGAATCTAGCTATACGCGAACGCAATGGGTTGGTTTATGCCATTGATGCTGGCTATACGCCTTTTATTGATACAGGATATTGGGGGATTTATTTTGCTACCGAAGTAAAACGATTGAATAAAGTAAACGATTTGATTTTGAAAGAGTTGAAAAAGTTGAGAGATATTACCTTAACAAAAACGCAACTACAAAATACCAAAGACCAATTGATGGGGCAAATGGCGATGTCGGAAGAAGGGAATATGAGTTTCATGCTGATGATGGCCAAAAGCCTTTTAGACATTGATAGAATAGATAGTCTTGATTATTTATTTGAGCAAATAAAGAAAGTATCGGCTAGTCAATTGCAAGATTTAGCCAACGAAATGTTTCAAGAAAAAGACTTGAGCTATTTAACCTTTTTGCCAGAGTAATTAATGAAGCTGTTTAAACTTTCCGTTTCTAAGGTGAAAGTAATGTATTTTTGAATTGATTTTTTCAAAATTTGGGAAGCATAGCATTGCTACGTTGAGTAAATTTTGGAACAAGCTATTCTAAAAGACTTAGTTTAACCCGAAAGGGAAAGTTTAAACAGCTTCAATATTATATAAAAATTTAATTGCCTTAAAGTTGTTATCTTTAAAGCTGTAGACACTTGCATTTATATATCCACATTCCTTTTTGCCGACAAGCTTGTCATTATTGTGATTTTCATTTTAGCACTTCGTTAAAGTTAAAAAGGGAAATCATCATAGCGATTTGCCAAGAAATAAAACTTCAAAGAGATTATCTTCAACATAAACAATTAGACACTATTTACTTCGGTGGAGGAACACCTTCATTGTTGGATGAGCATGATTTAGCCTTGATTTTCGAAACGATTTATCAATGTTTTAGCGTAAATGAGGGAGCAGAGATTACTTTAGAGGCCAATCCTGATGATTTGACAAAAGATAAAATAATGCTTTTTCAGCAATTTGGGATTAACCGACTGAGTATTGGGATTCAATCATTTAATGAAAATCATCTAAAGAAAATCAATAGGATTCATACTGCTCAAGAAGCAGAAACTTGTGTTAAGTTGTCTCAAGATAGCGGTATTCATAATTTGACCGTCGATTTAATCTATGCTATTCCATCAGAAAGTCATGCTATTTTTGAAAATGATTTGCTGAAAGCTACTAACCTAGGGCTTAATCATATTTCTGCCTATTGCTTGACAATAGAACCTAAAACTGTTTTTGGGAAATGGCTAAAACAAGGAAAGATTGAAGTAATCAATGATGAATTTGCTAGTCAACAATTCGAAATATTAGTCAAACATTTAGCTGATAATGGTTTTGAGCAATATGAGATTTCTAATTTCGCCCGGAATAATCAATATGCAAGGCATAATACTAGTTATTGGAAACAAGAAGAATATTTAGGAGTTGGCCCTTCGGCTCATAGTTTCAACCATCAAAGTCGCCAATATAATATTTCTAATAATGCTCAATATTTAAAATCGTTAGAGAAAGGTCTTGTTCCAACCACCATCGAGTTGCTGACTAACGAAGATAGAATCAATGAATATTTACTCACAGGACTGAGAACGAAGTGGGGATGTGATGTAGAAAAGCTCAATCAATTGTTAGGAAATAATTTTCTTGATTATCAAAAAGATATACTTGCAGGTCAGTTTGTAGAAAAACTAATTTATCTTAAAGATGATACGCTGTTGATTACGGAAAAAGGGAAATTGTTTGTAGATAGAATTGCCTCAGATTTATTTATTGCTTAAATTTTAAACTCTTTTTTATTAATCAGAAATACGTTTCTACGAAACATCGTAAATTTGTATTATAATCCTTTCTACCTACTGCTTATTGATGGATAAATAGAAAGGAATAGATCGTTAATAAAAATTAATCGTGATATTACATGGCAAAAAATACGTTCAGAACTCCTCCGCCAGAAGAGAACTCAAATTTAAACCCCAATTTATTTCAATCTTCCTGGAAGACCTTTGGGATATTTAATAGACGCCATCCCATTTTTCAATATATAGCTTCCCTTTTTATTAAATTCGTGATTTACTTTATCTCCATTACTTTAGCATGGGTATTGGTATTAAAGTTTGTTCCTATTTGGGTAACACCCACTATGATAGACCGTAAAGTAACGGCCTTGTTTAACGGAAGAGATTCGGAAATTCATTCAGATTGGGAACCTTATGAAAATATATCTAAAGAGGCAGCCTTGGCTGTAGTAGCTTCTGAAGACCAGCTATTTCCTCAGCATTTTGGTTTTGATTTCAACGCGATGTGGGGCGCTTTTCGCTACAATTTAAAAGGAAAAAAAATAAAAGGAGCAAGTACTATTTCGCAACAAGTTGCTAAAAACGTTTTTCTTTGGCAAGGACGTAGCTATGTCAGAAAAGTATTAGAAGTGTATTTTACATTTTTAATAGAAATCGTGTGGGGCAAACAAAGAATTTTAGAAGTTTATTTGAATGTGGCTGAAATGGGGAAAATGACTTTTGGGGTTGAAGCCGCATCCTTGCGCTATTATGGGCACAGTGCTAAATCAATCACTAGAACAGAAGCTGCGAGAATCGCAGCCGTTTTGCCAAGTCCTAATAAATTTTCAATTACGAATCCTTCAAAGTATGTTCAACGAAGAACCAGCTTTATCACACGCCAAATGAGAGGGCTAGGAGGGAAAGCTTATATCGCTGATTTATAGACAAACTGATTAGTTTAGAGCGTAGATTATTAAAACACGCTCTAAATTAATCATAAGCGATTAAATTATATTTATCAACTAACTTCATCACTCTATCGGCATAATACTTACCACCTTTATGAGAATACCCTTTCTCGCCAATTGAATAAACAAAAGTATATGCTGCTGAATATTTTTCTACCCCTGCTTCTAATTGTCCTCTATAAAATTTAGGAATATCGCTATAATCACGTTTCCATTGCCCTGTTTTGTGCATGAAAATTTCTTCTACCAAAAAAGTCATACAATCTCTTCTCGAATTAAAGCGTTTGTACCAGTTATCAGGACGATTTTCTTCATCATAAATATATTGTCCATTGTCAGTAACTCTTATAATACCTACTTTTCCTTGGTGTTCATCAGGCTGTCCTTTCAACTGATAGGCATTAGAAGGATTACCCCACCATTGTTTGATGCCAAGGAAGTTATTAGCGTATATTGCATTTCGACTAAAGCCATAACCGCTTTCTAAGGCAGACATTGCAATGATTATGCTGGCAGGAACTTGATACTTTTGAGATAAATACTGAGCATCTTGACTTATGTCCAAAATGAAATTACGAGCTTCGTCAGCCGTAGGGTGTCCAATGGCTGTTGTATAAACATTTTGGTTAGTTCCCAGAATAGGGTCTTCATTTGGAGTAGGAGGGAACTTGAAGGAAGTAGTAAAATTATCTGAATATTGATAACTCGGTAGCATTCTATCACGAGATAGATTATCATCAATAGATGCAGATAGCTTATTATTCCTACCTGTATTATTGCGTTCAAGAATTGTGACGTTATTATCAAATGTTTTCCCAGACACTACGATTTGTCCGTATGATACATTGACAGTATCATGTCTAGCAGATATTCCAACAAATTTTAATTGTTTGACACCCGGATAACTGAAAAGGAACCTGAATACGGCCTTGTTCGATTCGACCATAGCTGTGCCTAAACTTTTATTATCAGAATATACTTTTACTCTATGCACATTATCTCCGACACGGAAGATAAAGCTTACATCATCGCCAACTTGTACTTTTTTTTCATAGTCTACATTAAATACAAATCGATTAATTTTATTTGATGGCGTAAATGCAAATAAAATAAAACCCAATAATAAGATGCCTATTACTTGGTTAAAAAAACTGGTTTTGACCATTGATAATTAATTTGTTAGATTTTTGGATTTTAACTCAGCGGCGGATAAGAATAATCCTTTTGTTAATCTTAACAAAAAAGAATTGTGCCTAATTTTTTATATCATTAAGCACAATGCAATATAGAACTTTTTTTTACAAATTTTATTTAGTTGCTATATAAAAAAAATCAAAACATTCCTCTGCATCATCAGATAAAAAATAATCTTGGTACGTAATTCCTGTTACTAGTTGATTATCTGATTGTTGGATAAGATTTCTACTCATTCTGTTCGCAATATCATAAGGTATCTGCAACATCCATCTAGGCAAACGATACTGTAAATTAAAAATATCAAATCGGGTAATTTTTTCTACAGAGCGTTTATTTTCTTCATAATAGCTCATCACCTTCTCATTACCATGCACCCCTTGTGTTTTGATACTGGCAAAATGCTTGATAATAAGATTTTTAAGTTCCGAAGCTAGGTATTCTCTTACATGCCAAGGGTTTCTTGAAAGCGAGTACTTCTTATTAACGGTTGTCAAAATAAGCTTTCCACCCGGTTTTAATACTCTATGAGCCTCTTTGATGAATTCATTATCGTCTTCTATGTGTTCGATTACCTGAAAAGTAACTATATAATCAAAAGTATTATCGGCCAATCCTTTCAATGGAGGTAAAAACATATCGATAAATTTGAACGCAGGGTATTGAGCCGTCAATTGATTCATCAAAGGCTCATTTTTATCAACGCCTGTATAGTTTGAAACAGACGGAGCCAAAACAGCCACTCCTCTTCCTGTTCCACAGCCAATTTCTAATAAGTTTCCAGAAACAATTTTAGCGGCTTCAATGTAAGGGAATAATAATCGTTGATGAACAGGATTATCTGAAATAATTTCTGAAGAAGCAATCTCGGTTGTTTTATACATGATATTGAGTAAAAAAGAATGTTGTACTTTAAAATCTTTGAATTTTTTATGTTTCAGTAATAATAAGCTCGTAATCAATCCTTTATAAAGCCTACTATTAGCTTTTAGTTAATTACTTTTCCGATTGGAAATATTTTAAATAAAAATAATTTTTAATTTTATTCCAAATTTAAGGCATTTGCTTGACATCAGGAAAATACTTGTTAAATTGAATTCGTTATAAACTCAAAACTTCGTTATAGCATCTAATTAATTGACGTTTTTATTTGTGTCAACATTTCTAATATTTATCAATGCAATTAGCGCACAAGCTAGTAGCTATTCATTTAAACTGATGAAAAAAATACTTCTTATTATACCGATTATAATGTTTTTAGCAGGTTGTAGCCCCACTTCACCTAAAAAAGGCAAAGAACAAAGTGATAACAAAGTGCTTTTACAAAGATTTTTAAGTAAAAGTAGATTTTTAGATAATGGTACGTCAGTAAGGGTTTTTTTAAGTATTGATATTGATAGAACATTTACGTTGGCAGAAGCAACCAAAGATTTTGCAATTGCCTATAATCTTTATCCAGATTATAATTCAAAACAAACAAGTTTGGGGAACGGTAATGTAGCTATTACTACCGAAAATGCTAGTCAGGAAGGAGGATTATTAACTGTTTGGTTTGATATTCCTAAACCCAAAGATTTACTAACAGGTTTGGCTCTTACTGAAATAAGAGATTTAAGGACAGGAAATAAAATCTTAAATGATTGTTTCCTCAGATTCCAATCGGGTAAATCAAGCGATTATTTTATGTTTTTCAGTAAAAACGGAAAAACACCCATTGCACGAAATTATTTCACGGTGCAAGACACTGTTATGTTAAAAAGCCTTTCAGGCAAAGAGCAGACGTTTAAAGTGTTTAAATATCGCTATGAATTTGAAGCGGCTATTTCGCCGATGTCGACTACGCCAAGAGCGGCTACAAAAAGCCTTTATGTAGATTCTTCTTTTACGGTGGTAACTAATCAGCCCATTACCCTAAAGAGTGATGCACTTTATTATTTTACAAGAGATACCACAGAATCTTATGGGATAGGGATGGTAGTGGCAGATAAGCGATTCCCGAAAATTACCCGTCCAGAGAAACTTGTAAGACCTTTGATTTATGTAAGTACAAATGCTGAAACAAGCGATTTGTATAATTCTAAAGACCCTAAGCGCTCGTTAGATAATTATTGGCTCAATATCATGCAAGGAAACCAAGGAACGGCAAAAAGGACAATCAAGTCTTTCTATCAAAGAGTAGAACAAGCTAACAGGCTTTTTACAAGCTATAAAGAAGGCTGGAAAACTGATAAAGGAATGGTATATATCGTAATGGGCGACCCAACCAGAATTACACGGACTAAAGACAAAGAAGTATGGACATATACACGTAACAGCCAATATTCAGAAGTGAATTTTACTTTTACCAAAAGGTCTAATCAATTTGCAGAAGACCATTATGAACTTCAACGTTATGCCGAATACCAATCCATCTGGTTTCCAACAGTTGAACAATGGCGAAATGGCGATAAAATTTAAACATATGAACACTTTAGCGATTGTTCAATGTTAAAGCTATACTGTGTTTCAACTGAAATACTATTATGAACCCACCTAAGTTTGTTTCTTGGGTGGGTTTGTTATTTCTATCTCCCTGTTTATCCTATATTCTTTTAATTTACCCACCCTATTTTTCTTTTTTTTATTTATTCTTCCAGATATTAAGAGGAATAAATACGCTGCTTATATTTTATAATTATTAACAGTAATGATAGAAATTCATTTTCTAAATCATTTTTTTTAGCTTGCCATTATAGTTTCACTTTCCTAGAAAGGAATCTTGAAGAAGTACAATTTTCGAAAATATTAATAAGGCTATTTAATATCAAGAATAATGCAATTGTGAAAAGATGTCATCTAAATGGATGTTTTAAAAGAAATAGTTTATGTTTTATACAAAATCTAATGAATACCTTTTGTATAGTTGATTACTTTATTAAAGGTATTTTGAATAAAGGCAATGAATAAGTTTTGTTTTAAATAGGAAATAACGAATAATATTTTGAATAGAACTATTTTGGTGCGTTATAGATAATATTTATATTACTATTTTGATATTGAATAATATATTTCAGATAAAATATACCGCTTAATAATTTTTTTATATGAAAATCGAAAATTGTTCTTACTTTTGACTTAGAAGAATGCAAAAATTCTAAGTTTCATCTAATTACTTGAGATTTTAATTCTTTAATATGTCTAAACGCTATCTAACTTTCATGCTATTTCTTTTTGCATTTTATCTATGCAGGAGTGAAGGTGTTTATGCGATATACGACTCAACAAACGTTCATAAACATAATGTTTCAATAGGATTATCAGTAGGTACAATTGGTCCTAGTATTGAAGTAGCTACTAACATTTCAAAAAATAATCGTTTTTTTTGTAGACTTGGTACTAGTTACTTACAATACCATAATCGTTTCAAAGTAGATCTTAATAGTAAATCAACTATTAATGTTGAACCTGATTTAAAATTCAACCAAATTTTCTTAGCTGCTGACTATTACCCTTTTAAAAAGAGTAGTTTCCATCTATTGTTTGGAACTAGCTACATATACAACTTTAATGTATCGTCTTTTATAGATACTGACACGGGTATAAACATTGAAGGAGTAGAAGTAAATGCAGAGGATTTTGGAGAAATTAATTTAAAAATCAATTGGAATAAAGTTGTACCGTTTGTAGGATTAGGCATTGGTAGGGTTGTTCCTCGAAGAAGAGTTGGCTTCAACTTTGAATTAGGTTGTTACTACATGGGAAAACCAAAAATCGTTAGTAAGTATTTTGGTGTTCTTGATACGACTAATGCTGATGAACTTATTCCAATTATCGAAAGAAATATAAAAGACTATTCATTTTTACCATTTATTAACTTTAAGTTAAAGTACAGAATTACTAAGACTAAACAATAGATTAACAGATTTTATAATTTAAAGCATCTTATTCATCTTTATTGTAGTAGTAACAAAGTCCTAAAATCAAAAATGAAATTCTTTGGATATTCCATAATGTTGATTTTTATTATAAGCTCCTTATATGCTTGTAATAATCCTTTGGAAGACGTGTCTATTAAGATAAAAGATCCGCTTACTTCATCTGCTATTAATTTAACGTATAAAAATGCTGTAGCAAATGATACCACACTAGTACCGAAGCAAATAAAATTCACCTTTTTAGGGGAAGATGCAGAAGGAATTGTGAGCTCGGTGGGCAATAAAAAAATTAATATTAGTCGCGAAGGTTTATTAGGTATAGCTATTGCCCCTGATTACGTAAAACGACCAGCTAATATAAAAGTAGTTGCTAGCTTAGAAGGTTATCTAACCGATATTAATTATATAACCTTGACTAATACGGCTAATATTAACAAAACGATTAGAATGTTCAACATCAGTAACTTACCTAAAGGGATGAGTGTCGATGTTAAAAAAATAGAAAGTACAAATGTTGAATCTACTACCACTACGTTAAAGACAAATGGGAAAAATGAACAGGTTAGTATTGTTTTAAATGCAGGAACAAATTTGTTAGCCCCCAATACTGAAAAGTTATCAGGGCAATTCTCATACATATTAACACATTTTGAAAATATAGCAAGAGATTTTGTTCCTTCTAATTATACTATCTATCAGGCAGTTGGTGTAGATAATAAAGAAATACCACCTTTTGAATTAGTACCTTATGGCTTTTTTTCCTTAAAAGCCATGAACGATAAGTTTGATGAGGGAAGCAACCTTTCAAAGAGTACTAGCGTAAGTATTGAGATTAGTAATAATAGTTATCATACAAATGGACAAATTCTAAAAGAAGGAGATGCCATACCATTCTGGGGTTATATCAATAATGTTTGGAAAATGTTAGGTAATCCAATCATTAAAAAAAATAGCAATGGTAAATTATATGTAAGTTCAAACATCACTGCACTAACATACTATGCTTTAGGGGAAATGATTCCAGTATGTGTGAAAGGACCAATAATTAAAGTTACTAGCCAAAATAATGGATTAGATATTTATCATTATTGTCGTTTAGTAGAAGTTAGCTCAGGTAGAAATGTTGGAGATTTATATATTAGCTTGAATAATGGAGCTTTGTATTCTTTAGCCGGTAGAAGAAAGAATACTGTATATTTGCAAGTATATAATTTTAATAATCAATTTGGTGGAGATTTATCAAAACCAATTTTTCAATCTCAACCATTTGATTTGTGTGACGAGAAAACAATACCGGTTAACATTGTTGCTCCTCCGCCACAACCAGTAAATGTAGAATTGATTATAGAATGCCCTAAAGGACAAGTAGTAAATGAACCAGCAGTACCAGTGAAAATTGATATTCAATTTCAACCCAAAGGGGCTGCTGCGAGCGATTGGAGAGATTTAATGACTTTAACCAGAACACAACGCTCTGGAAGTACCTATAAATTAAAAGTAGGCAGTACTTATTCAATCAGAGCCTCGCCAAACCCAGCACAAGGCTGGATATTTTACAAAAGAGATACTTTGATTAAAGATGTAAACTATCGTTTTTATATTGATAGTAAAGATTTTTGTAAGTAGCTATCAATGTCTATACTAGATAATTTGATTGAAAATAAAAATATATGTACTTGATTTTATCTAATGTAATAATTTGTTTTATTAAAAGAGGTTTTGCAAATTGTTAATTGAATAGAGTAATACGTATTTTTACATTAAAAAGAGTTTAATCAAGGTTAATTTAGCTTATAAAAATTCTTTTAGAATACTAAAAATATCCGATTTGATGAAAATATTTACTAAACTGTCAATTTTCTGGTTATTACTATTCTGTTTTACTTTTCAAGTAAAATCACAAATAGTATATGAGCCTACTTATAAAACAGTTTATAGCTATTTATCTAGATTAGCTCAGAAAGGTGTAATAGACTTAAACGATGTTACACTTCCTTTGTCAAGAACTTACATTAGTGGTAAGTTAGATTCCCTAGATAATCATCATGACTTATTAACAAGTTTAGAAAAGGAAGAATTAGTATTTTATCTTAAAGAATATACTATTGAACGAAATCTGACTAAAGAAATATCAGTAGACAAACCCTTTAAAAGCTTTTTCCATACTAACGAGCAAGATAGATTTAGAATTGTAACTTATCAAGACAAACAATTCTCATTTAATCTTCAACCTGTAATAGGCTATCAATTAGAAAATATTAATAGCACTACTATTAACCAGCGTTGGATAGGAGCTTGGGTGTATGGTTATTTAGGAAAAAGCATTGGATATAGTGTTGATTTTCGTAATAATCAGTTAAATAATTTATTCCCAGGCTATGATTATCTAAGAAACTTTAATGCAGAACCCGGTAGAATAGGCGATTTGTTAGTTGGAGGTAAAAGATTTGATTATAGTACCATTAATGCATCAGTAACAGCAAAATGGAAATGGGGAAGTGCTACATTAGGTAAAAATGCTTTAGACTATGGATACGGAGCAGGTGGGAAGATAATTTTGTCGGATAAAGCTCCAACTTACCCTCAAGTTCGATTAGATATTAATCCTGCAAAATGGGTTAGCTTTACATATGTACATGCTTGGTTAAATTCTAATCTAATAGACTCTTCATCTATTTATAAAACATCCCTTAAGTCAGTCAATCAATTTGGCTATCGTGGTAAATACTTAGCTTTCCATGCTTTTACACTTAAGCCAACGAAAGGATTAAGCATTTCACTAGGGGAATCTGCTATTTATAATGATAATATTAAAATTGCTTATTTGATACCAATTGCGCTGTTTTCAGGAATGAATCACTACCTAGGCGAAGCAACAAGCGGGCAAAATGCAACGAATACCATATCTAATTCGCAGTTTTTTTTACAGCTTAGTTCAAGAAATCATATTCCTAAAACACATCTATATGCTAGTTTATTTGTTGATGAAATGGAACTTTCATTAACTGGTGGCAATGCAATCGAGCGTAATAATAGAAATCATACAGCTTATCAAGTAGGAGCAAGTATATCAGATTTTCCAATTAATAATTTACATCTAACGCTTGAATATTCTAAAATACAGCCTTTTACGTATATCCACTTTATACAAGCCCAGACTTTTGAAAATAGTAATTATAACCTAGGGCATTGGATTGGGCCTAATGCTGACCAGCTTTTTGCTCAATTACATTATAGAGTTATTAGAGGACTAGACGTTAAATTTATATACAATTATATAAGAAAAGGAGCGATAGGTTCAGGAGCCCAGCAGACAGATTTTACTACTAGTTATCCATTTTTATGGGGGACAAATAATAAATATAGTTATGTACAAGCACAGATTCAATATGAATTTATACATGATTTGTTTTTTAGAGTAAATTACCAAAGTGATAATAACCCGAGTGTGACCACAACTGAAAAAAATAGTAGTATATCAATGGCAATAAATTATAGTTTCTAACACAAGTCCCATTAAACAATCTTAATAATAATTTTCAAAATATCATCTTCACTATCAATTCAATGATGAATATGTTTATTAAAACAAACAAAGTTAAAATCTTTAGACTACTCTTAGTAGCAGTTGGCTTTACGTTATTTTTTGCTTCTTGTGTTTCCACAAAGAACATTACCTATTTTCAAGGGTCTGATCCGCTGGATTCAGTACGCTATTCAACATTGAAAAACATTTCGCCTTTAATTCCTAAAATTCAACCCGATGATATTTTAGCAATTACAATTAGTTCATTAAGTGCGGAATCAAACGAAGTCTTCAACTTTCAAAATGTTACGCCATTGATTACTTCTAACTTCCCAGGAGGTCTTAGTAATGGTATGGCTAGAAATCAGCCATTAGGTTATCTTGTAGATCCAGCAGGAAATATAGAAATGCCTTTAATTGGAAAAATACACGTTGCAGATTTGCCCTTAGAAGAAGCAGGCGTAAAAATAAAGAATGAATTGACGAAGTATCTGAAAGAGCCCACAGCAAGCGTTAGATATTTAAGTCAAAAGTTTACGATTATAGGTGAAGTAAACCGTCCGGGTATTTACAACCTTTTAGATAATCATACATCATTACCTGAAGCAATTGGGGTGGCTGGTGATTTAACTATTTATGGTAGAAGAGACAATGTAATGTTAATGCGTACAACTGATGGTAAAAGAGAAATCATTAAACTAGATTTGACGAAACGTGATGTTTTAGAAACACCATATTTCTATCTCAGAAGTGGTGATGTATTGTATGTGGAAGCAACTAAGGGTAAAATTACTTCATCAGACAGAACTTTGCAGTTAATTCCAATTGCTACTGGGGTAACAACTTCACTAGTGTTGTTATTAAATTTATTGTTTAAATAATAGGATATTTTTTAATAAGGATAATTAAAGTTTTGAAATTATGATGGATAATTCAAATGATTTTATTGAGAGTAATGAAAGCAGTTTCGATGTAAGAAAGTTCTTTTTAATGTACATCAGGTATTGGTATTGGTTTATATTTTCTTGCTTAATCGCATTAGCTGGTGCATATTTTTATCTTCGTTATACTGTACCCATTTACAGAGTTGGTGCAGTGTTGTTGATTAAAGATGAGAAAAAAGGGATAGGAGGCAATGATATGCTAAAGGAGCTAGAAATGTTTTCTGGCAACAAAATCGTTGAAAACGAAATGGAGGTTTTAAAATCTCGTACGCTTATTGAAAAAGTAGTTGATGATTTAAATCTAACAGTAGCTTACTATCAAAAAGGAGAGATAAGACCTTACGATCAAATTTTTAAAAATTCTCCATTATGGGTACAGCATGGCGAGTTGACTAAACTAGCTTATCAAGAGCCTTTGTTTATTAAAATACTTAATAGACAAAAGTTTGAGTTGCAAAATAAGACAGGAGAACCAATAGGAACATTTGCTTATAGTCAAAATATTAGAAGTAAGTATGGTGCTTTTCGAGTTTTCTTAAATGATTCTCTTTATCGTACTGATAATGATTTAATCAAAATTAATTTTTATGATAAAAATTACTTGGTTGAACAATATCAGAACAATATCAAGGTAGAGTTATTGAATTTAAAAAGTACAGTATTAAAGTTATCATTGGAAGATGCCTCACCGACCAAAGGAAAGGCAGTATTGTCAAAACTAATTGAAGCATATACCTTCTCAGCGTTGGCTGATAAGAATATGGAAGCTACTGCTACTTTACAGTTTATCGACCAAAGATTAAGATTAATTACTGGAGAATTAGGAGATGTTGAGAAAGATGTTGAGACTTACAAAAGTTCACAAGGTATCACTGACTTGAGTGTGGAGGCTAATTTGTTTTTAGAGAAAGTGAAAGAGAATGATACTAAAATGAATGAAGTAGATATTCAATTAAAAGTATTAGACGGTGTTGAAAACTATTTAAGAAGTAGCCAAAGTGGTGCTGCACCAGCAACATTGATGGTAAACGACCCTGTATTGATTGGATTACTTGGTAAGTTGAATGAATTAGAAATTCAGAGAGAAAAATATGCAAGAACTACAGAAGCAGCCAACCCTTTATTAGGAACTATTAATACTCAGATTGCTAATACTAAAGCTGCAATTAGAGAAAGTATTTCTAACCAGAAACAAGGATTGTTGGTTACTCGTACTAGTTTGAAAGGATTAAATAATCGCTTTGAGTCTTCTATCCGCACAATTCCTAAAAAAGAAAGAGAGTTTGTAAACATTAAAAGACAGCAAGGTATTAAAGAAAGTCTTTTCTTGATGCTTTTACAAAAGAAAGAAGAGACTGCTATTTCTTATGCATCAACTGTAACGGATAGCCGTTTAGTAGACGAACCTTATAGTGACCCAAGACCAATAAAACCAAAAGGTAATTTTATATACCTGATTGCATTATTGATAGGTATCATCATACCAGCAGGTGCTATTAACCTAAAAGAATCATTTAATGATAAGATTCAGTCGAAAGGTGAGATTGAAAGTACTACTGGAATTTCAGTTTTTGGTGAAATTGGTAAGAAACCAAAAGAAATGAAAGATAATATTGTTGATATGAAGAGTACGAGTTTCTTAGCAGAACAATTCAGAACGCTTCGTACTAATTTACAATATGCAGCTGGGGGTGTTAATATTGATGGCAGGGGGAAAGCAATATTATTGACTTCATCAATTGGTGGAGAAGGTAAATCTTTTGTGAGTATTAACCTATCTTCAAGTATTGCCTTACTAGATAAAAAGGTTATTGTGCTTGAACTAGATTTACGTAAACCAAAAGTTTCTGAGTATTTAGGAGTATCACGTGAAGTAGGTATCTCAAACTATCTGATTGGGCAGGCTAATATTGAAGATATTATAAAGCAAAGTTCATTACATCCAAATATGTTTGTATTGCCTTCAGGACCTATTCCTCCTAACCCTTCAGAATTATTGTCAAATGGGAAAATGGCAATCTTGATTGAAGAACTTCGTAAAAAGTTTGATTATGTAGTATTGGATACTCCTCCAGTAGGTTTAGTAACAGATTCTACCATATTGGCAGAATATGTAGATGCAGTATTCTATTTGATGAGATACCAGCATACTCCTAAATCATATCTAAGAGTATTAAAAGACTTAAAAGATAAAGGTAAGTTCAAATCATTAAACATTATCTTTAATGGTGTTGACTATCGTAACTCTAAAGAATATGGTTATGGCTACGGCTATGGTTATGGCTATGGTTATGGTTACGGTTATGGCTATCATGGAGATACAAAAAAACCAACGTTCTGGGCTAGATTTAAAGATAGCTTCAAAAGCTAAGGTTTATTGAAAATATTAAAATAAGGAACACACACAATATGAAGATAACTGCTGTAATACCAATTAGAAAAGGGTCTGAGAGAGTAAAAGATAAGAATGTTAAACCATTTGGAGATACGTCTTTACTTGAGTTTAAAATAAATGCGCTAAAACAAGTTAAGGAAATAGATGAAATAATAGTGAACACTGATTCAGAGGCTGCTATTGAAATGGCCATCAAACATGGTGTCGGTTTTCATCAAAGAGAAGCATTTTATGCCTCATCAGAATGTCCTGCTAATGACTATTTCTGGTACTTAGGGGAGCATACTGAATGTGATATTGTTGCATATACGCCTGTTACATCTCCATTTATTAAACCAGAGACTTTTAGTAAATGTATCAATCAATTTGATGATGCTCCTGATAGAAGTATCGTTACGGCTAGTATTGTAAAAGAATTTTTATGGAGAGGAGATAAGCCTTTGAATTTTTCTCTTGATAAACATCCTAAGAGCCAAGAATTGACAGATGTTCAAGCTATTAATTTTGGGTTGTGCTTACTTCGTAGAGAAACGCTTGTAAAATACAGAACTATAATCGGACCGAACCCTCAAATATATACTGTTTCTCATGTAGAGGGTTTAGATATTGATACGCCGCTTGATTTTTTCATTGCGGAACAGGTTTATAGTAAAATGAAGGAAGATTCAACGTTGTTTTAACAACCAATTTTAAAAGCAGATGATAATACGCTCAAAAGCTCCTCTAAGATTAGGACTTGCTGGAGGAGGAACAGATGTTTCTCCATTTAGTGACTTGCATGGTGGATTAATACTGAATGCTACAATTAATTTATATGCATTTTGTACCATTGAAGAGATCGAAGGGAATGAAATTATTTTAAATGCCCCCGATATTAATCAGGAAGCACACTATCCAGTGGCATCACTTCTACCAATTAATGGAGACTTAGATTTAATAAAAGGAGTCTTTAATAGATTAGTAAAAGATTATAACGTTCAACCTGTTGCTTGCAAAATTACTACTTATTCAGATGCACCTCCAGGAAGCGGTTTGGGTTCATCATCTACAATGGTTGTAGCCATACTTAAAGCATTTGTTGAGTGGCAAAGTTTGCCTTTAGGTGAGTACGAAATTGGCCGTTTAGCCTATGAGATAGAGAGAATTGACTTAGGATTAAGTGGAGGAAAGCAAGACCAGTACGCTGCAGCATTTGGTGGTTTTAATTTTATGGAATTCTACAAAGATGAAAAAGTAATAGTTAATCCGTTAAGAATAAAACGCTGGATAATCGATGAGTTAGAGGCATCAATGATTCTTTACTATACAGGAGCATCACGTTCATCTGCTAAAATTATTGACGAGCAAAAAAAGAACACTACAGATGGAAATGTAGCAGCAATCGAAGCTATGCATAAAATCAAGAGTAGTGCGATTGACATGAAAGAGGCTTTGTTGAAGGGAGAAATAAAAAAATATTCGGAAATTTTAGGGAGTTCATGGGAGAATAAAAAGAAAATGGCAAGTTCAATCTCAAATAATGAAATAGATAAGATATTTGAGATTGCTATTGATGCTGGAGCTATTACTGGAAAAGTTTCGGGAGCTGGTGGTGGCGGTTTTATTATGTTTGTTGTTGATCCAGAGAAACGAGTTAATGTAATAAATGCATTAAATAAACTAGAAGGAAAAATCGTGAGTTTTAATTTTAGTGAAGGAGGATGTCATGGATGGAAAATTTTTAATAAATAACTAACTAATCAGAATAAATATAACTGAAACTATGAATTTGAATCTAATTAAATCCCAAATTGAAGGATCTATTTCTACAAAACAAGCATTATTATCTGATGCACAATTAACAGGTTTAATTGATGAGGTTGCCTCTGTAGTTGTTGCAGCATATAAATCTGGCAATAAAACAATTTTAGCTGGAAATGGAGGTAGTGCCGCTGATGCCCAACATATTGCAGGCGAATTTGTTAGTAGATTTTATTTTGATAGACCTGGTTTAGCTTCTATTGCTTTAACAACAGATACTTCGGTTTTAACAGCTATTGGAAATGATTATGGCTATGAAAAACTATTTTCTAGACAAGTACAAGCTCAAGGTAAGCCTGGAGATATTTTTATTGGTATATCAACTTCTGGAAATTCACCAAATGTAATTAAAGCACTAGAGACATGCAAAGAGATGGGCATAATATCAATAGGATTAACAGGTGAGAAAGGAGGAGCAATGGCTGATTTATGTGATTATTGTATTAAAGTTCCATCTAACGAAACCCCTAGGATTCAAGAAGTACATATTTTAATTGGACATATTATTTGTTGTATAGTTGAAGAAGAAATATTTGCAGAATACAAACCTAAAAAATAAGTAATATGGATGTAGTGGTATTAGCAGGGGGGTTAGGAACACGGTTGAGAGGGGTGATAAAAGATATGCCCAAACCAATGGCTATGGTGAAGGATAAACCCTTTTTAGAGCACCTTTTAAACTGGGTAACTAAATACCCGATAAATAAAATAATATTAGCTACTGGATATAAGTCAGAAATAATTGAATCATATTTTGGGGATTTTTTCAACGGTATTCCATTAGAATATTCAATTGAAGATACACCTTTAGGTACTGGGGGAGCAATTATCAAGTCTCTTTCAGTTTGTTCTTCCCAAAAAGTATTAATTATTAATGGAGATTCTTATTTCCCGATTGATATAAATCAAATGAATGAGTTTTTTAGCTCTCATAATTCTAAATTTACGATAGCATTGAAAAGAATGTTTGAATTTGAGAGATATGGATCGGTAACAATCGATACTGAGAGTTGTGATATTATACAATTCAATGAGAAAAAATATTGCTCTGAGGGTTTAATTAATGCGGGGATTTATCTAATTGATAAAGAATTTTTACTTAAGAATTCTTATCCTGAGAAGTTTTCATTTGAAACTGAAGTTCTTGAAGTAGAATCTAAATTAGGTAATTTAAAAGGACAAATTTTTAGTGTTGATTTTATAGATATTGGCATTCCTGAAGATTATAAACGTGCTGGAGATTTTATAGTATAGTTATTATTTAAAATAGAGTTATGGTAAAAGCACTTTTTTTGGATAGAGATGGCGTAATTAATGTAGATAAAAACTATGTTTATAAAATTGAAGATTTTGAGTTCAAAGATGATATTTTCGATATCTGCTTAAAATATCAATCTCAAGGTTTTTTGATTTTTGTAGTTACTAATCAAGCAGGAATTGCTCGGGGTTATTATTCAGAGAATGATTTTTGGATTTTGACAAATTGGATGTGTGATAGGTTCCAAGAAAAAGGTATTAATATAAAGAAAGTTTATTTTTGTCCTCATCACCCTGAATTTACGGGTGAATGTTCATGTAGAAAGCCTAACCCAGGAATGCTACTTAAAGCTATAGAAGAATTCGATATTGATGTAAATAGCTCTATCATGATTGGTGATAAACAAACAGATATTGATGCTGCTAAGAATGCAGGAATAAAAAATACTATATTGGTTTTATAGGTTGAATATTAAAATAAGCAATATAACACACCAATAGTTTCCATAATAATAATAATAATAATAGTAGTTGGTACTATATAACTTGAGAAATACTAAGTTTGCGACGTTTGTTAATAGATTTATTATCAAGTATTTATAATACGCAACTTACATTAATTAACTTCTTATAAAAAGAAAGTATGATAATCGAAGAAATAAAAAACTTAATTAAAGTCCATTTAAATGAGATAATAAGCCTTAGAAATACTAAGACATTAAAGGATGATGGTAGTTATGTATCTCAAGGTGACTTATTGTGTGAAAACTTAGTGAAGCAATATATTAAGGAGAATTTCCCAGATTATGCACTTGTATCCGAAGAATCTCCAGAAGAAAATGCTATTAACTGGCGAAAAGACAAAGTCATTATTCTTGACCCAATTGATGGCACTGAGAATTTTGTTTCGGGTCTTAAAGAATGGGGAGTAGCAATTTGTGTATATGAAAATGGAATCCATAAAGAATCTATGCTTGCGTTACCAGAACTGGACTGTTATCTTAAGACAGGAGATACTTTTGAGCGATTTGAATCAAGAATCTGTGGAATTTCTTCTAGTCTGACCAAAGAAGATATATTAAAACTTGAGCCAGGCTTTGAATATAGAATTATTGGATGTGCTGTTTACAATATGTATAATGTAGTAACAGGCTCGTTTTTTAGTTTTGAAAATCCTAAAGGAGCAAAAGTTTGGGATATTATTCCCGGCTTGAACTTAGCCTTAGAAAATGGCTTATCGGTAGTAGTTAATAACGAAGAATATAAAGGTGAACTTCTTAGTCCAAACGAGAAATATAAATTCAAAATCTTAAACAAAAAATAGGAATATAAACTACCTATCCATTTAAAAAAGGATATACAGTAGCGTATTACCAAGATAGTTTACACAAATGTGTGAATATAGATTTTAATTGATAAAGAGGTTTGATACAGAAGATACTGCTTACAAATATTAATAATTAGCACACTATTATGAAAAAAAGGTTAGACTTAATTCAAGTTTTTAGGGGCTTGGCTTCAATGTTAGTTGTATTATATCACTTAGTTTCTACGGGTGAAAAATATTTTTCTACGAAGCCTTTTAATGGTTTCTTTGAATTTGGTTGGGTTGGAGTTGATTTTTTTTTTGTGTTAAGCGGGTTTATTATCATGTTTATTCACTACGGTGATATTGTTAACAAAGGAAATTGGCGTCTTTTTCTAAAGAAACGAGCTATTAGAGTTTACCCAATTTATTGGATAGTAGCTACAATAACCTTTGCCATGTATATGATTTTAATGCATGGGAATATGAGAGATGAATTTATCTTCAATATTCATTCCATTGACCACTGGATATATTTAGTTAAACAATATTTATTGGTTTATCAAGAAACGTATTTTGTTTCTGTTGCTTGGTCATTGACTTATGAAATATTATTCTATTTAATATTTGCCTTATGTATTTTTGTAGGCCTTAGAATAGCTAAATATATTGTCGCAATATGGATTGTAATGATTGCTTTAAAATCTATCACACATGCACCCATATTCTCTAGTTTTGTATTTGCACCGGGTAATTATGAATTTTTGTTAGGTTGTTTGGTAGGATACCTTTTTTATAAAAAACAGTTTATAAGTATCACAAAAGCCTTAATATCGTTTAGCTTGATTTTAATACTATTCGTTATTTATTTAAACTATTTTGATTTGACCTCTAATATGTTGATAGCAAAATTGTTTTTTGGGTCATTATCAGCATTAATAATTTGGGCATGTGCATCTATAGATTACCAAAAGGTATACAATGCAGCTAAAATTAAATTGTTAGTAATTATAGGCGATGCTTCTTACTCACTATATTTAATACATCCAATTGTACTTTCTACCCTATGCAGAGTGTTTGCAAAAATTAAATTTCAAACAGCGTTTTCATCTGCAATTAATAATATGTTGTTTTTGATTATTTTTATTTTAACAGTTCTGGCAGGTTTCTTATTCCATTTTTTTGTAGAAAAAAAGGTATTAGCATATTTTTCAAAGAAATAAACTATAGAATAGTATAAATATCGATAAAAATTTATTTTCAAATTATGGTATTAATTTTGCTAGAGATATACAAAACTAATTGTGTATCAATTAATTAACATTCATTTTGTAACTGTTTTTTTTTTTAATAGGTAAGATTTTTATTACTTCTCTACCTAAGATTCAATCATAAGAATTGCTAATAAGAAATTGACTCGACTTGGCAAAAGAAGTAATAGACATACGATATAACACATTATAATAAATTATAAATTCTTCAAAAAGTAAAATTATGGAGGCATTCTCGACCCAAATCAGAAATATATTTTCAAAATCTAAGACCGATAGAGTTTATGTACTTGGTAAAGGAGCAAGTTTAGGGAAAATTGCTAAATCTCAATTAGAAGATGGAGTTGTTATCAATATTAATGATTCAGAGCGCTTTTATGCAGGAGATATTGCTTTAGTACATAGTTTGTGGGCTTATCAAAGTATCAAAGAAAATGGCTTCAAGGCTTCTTATTATATCTCTGATAAGCAAATGCCAGATTCAGTTCCTAGTATGCAAGTATCATATTTCCCAGATACTTATGAAACGACTGAAAGCTATTTATTTTCAGCACATGGTGAAGAACTTTTTATTTCAGATTTTTTGTTTCTTTCAGCTATCCGTCTAGGAGTTGTTATGGCCAAAGAATTAAATAAAAAACTTGACATATATTTTCTAGGTTTCGATTTTGGCAGTGATTCTAACACAACTTTAATTGAAGATTATTCAGGACATAGTCAACAATTCAGAGATGCAGTTCTTCGTACACAAGAAGATACTTTTATCAGAATCAAATCTTATATAGAAACTGACGTTCCTTCAATCAACCTTCTTCATGTTGGTAGAAAACCTTATAGTGATATTTCTGTAGGATTGTTTAACCAAGGGAACTTTAGTGATTTTGCTGAGCATAAAAGTAACAATGACCTTTATTTAGGCGTAAAAGAAAAGATTTTTGCGGGTATTCCAATGGTTGTGGCAGAGCTTACTAATAATCACATTGGTGATGAGAAGCGTCTGAGAACAATGATTAGAATGGCGAAGGATGAAGGAGCTGATATTATTAAAGTACAAAGAAGAGATGTTGATTCATTTTACAGCGAAGCTGAATTAGCAAAACCTTATAAATCTCCATTTGGTAATACCTTAGGTCATTATCGTAGATCAGTTGAGCTAACAGATGATTTATTTAAAGTACTGATTGATGAATGTAGGAAAAATGAAATTTTCTGGTTTACATCAGTTTTAGATAAAAACTCTTACGAATACATATTGCAGTATAATCTTCCACTAATCAAGCTTCCAAGTACAATTTCTAATCATAGAAATTATCTTAAGCATGTGGCAGATACTTTTGATGGTGATATTGTTGTATCAACAGGTTTTACAGATAAAGAATATGAAGAATTTGTATTAAATGAATTTACTACAAACAACAGGTTGCTTTATCTTTTACAATGTACATCATCGTACCCTGCGCCACCAGATGCATGTAATATTGCGGTAATTCGTCACTATAACGAAATACGCCACGAACGTTTCCCTAACATTATTCCAGGTTATTCTAGTCATGACGTAGGGGCATTAGCTTCACAGATGGCAATAAGTGCTGGAGCTTTGATGATTGAAAAGCACGTTAAATTAGGTAACCTTGATTGGGTACACTTTGACAGTGTTGCGTTGGATATCACTAAAGGAGAGCTAAGACAATTTGTTGATGATGTTAAAAAAGCGACGATAATATGTGGTGAAAAAGAAAAGAAAGTTCATGCTAAAGAACACCACAAATATGTTCCTAATGATAAAAGTAATTAAACTTAAAGAGGGTTCTCTTTAATTAAATAAAATAGATGTATAGGTTGTGACCAATCTATACATTTATTAATCTTACTAACTGCTAATTAAAAATTATATATGAAATTATTATTTATAATCTTAACCAGTGCTTTATTACTAAGCTGTACTGAAGACTTATTACTAAGTCAATCTCTTTTAGATACTAAGGTGGAACCAAGTATGGCTATCTACATTGGTAATGAACTAATCAAAAGTCAAAAGACAATTTCAAAAATTGACGCAGAGGTATATGCCCATGATTCAAAACTTTTGATTCACAACGGAATAGGTTATTGTGCTTATTACAGTAATCATACAAGTACTAATGAGGGAGCAGGCGGACAATCCGTTAGACTATCTGTTTTTGATATCAATAACCCTGTTGCTTCCAAAAAAATATATGATGTTTTTGAAGAAAGCCACGTATATAGTACTGTAAAACTAGATAAAAATACACCATGTTATACGCCTGTTTTATTTAAAACAGCAGATGGCAAGATTCGTATTTTATCTAAAATATATGTTAATCATGTTCAGAAATATTATTACAGAGATTTTAATCCAGAAACTGCAACTTTTACAGAACCTCAGGTTTGTAAAATAGGTAATAGTAATTCTAAAGAAGTGAGTGATTTTGATTTATCTAATGTCAAAGGACAAATAAAAAGTTCATTTAATAATAATTATAAGTTGAGTACAGATTACATGTTTGCTACAACAGATCCTGTCATTACTGATGACGGAACGTATATAGGCTTAACATTAGGTAAATTTACAGAAGACTGGAAAACAGATGAAGGCACTACTGTTATTATGAGAACTAAAGACGCTGGTAAATCATTTGAATTCATAGGAACACCATATCCTATTAATATAGTACCGAAATATAATAAGCAAACTGTTGAAGGTGCATTTCTATTTAATAATAGTAATGAAGTATTGATGCTCGGTAGAAATAGTATTGGAGGAATATTTTTAACAAAAAGTATCGATGGCGGAAATACTTTCTCTACGCCATTTAGTCTTAATGATAGTTGTTCTTTTAATAGCGTAGGTAGTAAAATGAGTTTTGTTAAGATTAAAGATGGTTTTTTATCTGCTTGGAATACCAGTGAGAATTTTGGAAAGTACAATGTAAGAACAGTCCTTGAAATTCGATATGGCAAAAACAGTAACGTATGTGGTAATGAAGCCAAAATTATCATTAAAAATGAATTTGGTTGTCATTATCCATCAATTTATAAATATGGAGATAGCTATTACATTACCTATACAACAGATACACGTCGTTTAAATAAAAATAGTACTGGTGAGATTGTATTTGCCAAACTTCCATTTTAAATAATTTGGATTTCATTATGAAAAAAATTAAAAATTTAATTCCTTCAAGCATCAAGCAAGCTTTATACCTTTGGAAGGATTCCTTAGAATGGTTTTTCTTAAATAGGATTATTTCCTCTTTCCCATCTCAAAGAATAAGAATTGCTGTGCTAAATTATATGGGAGCTACCATTCCCAAATCTACAGCTGTTTATGGAGGAAATGAATATAGAAACCCTAAAGGACTTACAATTGGAGAAGGAACAGCTCTAGGTCATAGATGTATATTAGATGCAAGAATGGGGCTAGAAATAGGTGAAAATGTATGTTTTGGTACGGAGGTGATGATTTGGTCCCTACACCATGATTATAATGATTTACATTTTAAAGCAGTCGGTGGAAAAGTAACTATCAAAAAATTCGCTTGGCTTGGCTCAAGATGTATTCTCTTACCGGGCGTAACAATTGGAGAAGGTGCAGTAGTTGCTGCGGGCGCTGTTGTAACAAAGGATGTTCCACCTTATACTATAGTAGGCGGAATACCTGCAAAGCCAATTGCTAAGAGAGAAGAAAAAGAGTATGATTATTCACCAAATGGCTATAAGTTACATTTGGTTTAAATTGATGAATTGAAAACTATAGAGAACTATGCTGGATGATAAGAATTATAAATATTATCAGATTTTAAAACAAAAACTTATTTTTTTAAATGATGGCATCGACTTTAGTAAAGTTTTGGCTCATGACATAGCAAGAGTTGCTTTTAACCAAAGTGATTCAGTCGTATTTAGAGAAATATTATACAATTTCAGCTCTGAAATTGATTTTACTGATCTAAGAAGAGCTATGGAAAATAACAGATTTGTATGTTTATATTCTGTTGATAGAAGTGATTACAGCCATCAAATAGCGCAAACGTTTCAGGGTATTGAAAAATATGAAGCCGTATTGTTAGGAAAGTTGCCAAGAAATAAAACATTCAAGCCTTTCCGAATATTAAAAGCTATTTTTTTTACTTTGTTTAAAGTTGGTCTTGGCCAAGAAAACCTTAGTAATATATTTTTTCTAGCAAGTAAAATAGTATCTTATAAGAATAGCCAAGAATCATTAAAAAAACAATTTAAAGGTTTTGATTATTCAGATAAAACATATGTTTCATTCAATAGTGCTTATACATTTGAAAGCCTGATTACTCAATTTTTTAATATCGCTCAGTGCCCAACGGTATCCCTTTCTCATAGTTTCTTTGTGAATTATAAAAAATTTATTCCATTAGATATTATTAATGCTGAATGTATTACTGCTCAGAAACTTTTAGTTTGGGGAGAAACCTCAAAGCATGATTTAAAAGTAACACATAAAGTACCAGAGAATATTATTGAAATAGCGGGCAATCCGAAGTATGATAAAAAATCAATTAGATTAAAAAATACCTTTAAAAGATGTGTTGTCTTATTAGGTAGAAAAATTTATGAGGATACTAATATTGACATTGTAAAAATCTTGAAAGACTTCCTTTCTATTGAACCAAACGTACAATTCGAACTTAAATTACATTTATCGTTAGATAAAACGTTTTATGAAGGATTATGCGAAGGAAGTAGTATAACAGTAATAGATGGTAAGGAATCGCTTGTTGAATTGTTTGAGAACAAAGGATATGATTTTTCTATTGTTAATAATTCTACAGCATATTATGAAGCATTATATTATGACTTGATTTGTTTTAGATTTCTCCCTGCCGAGAATGAAGCATTTGTTGGTATGGATGATCATTTTAGTGATGCAAATACTTTATTAGAAAGAATTAATTTTTTCAAACAAGCTGATTTGACTCAACTAAATACCAATTTAGAACAATTGTTAAAAGACACTATCGGGATGGGAGTTAATAGGTATAAAGAGATACTAGAGGCCTAGTAAGTAGTAATAAAACTTTGCACAATGAGTAATATAAAAAATATTTTTAGTGGGGTGGCATGGAGTCTTATTTGTAATGTTACAAATGCTGCTTACGGTTTTTTTTCAGTACCACTTTTGTTAACCTATTTTGGTAAAGAAAAATATGGCTTGATAGGAATCGCTATTTCAGTGAATATCTATCTGAAAATCCTTGATATGGGATTTTCATCCGGAAATGTAAAGTTTTTCTCTTCTTACCTCGTCAAGAATGATTATGACGGACTAAGAAAATTATTCCAATCTAGTTTATTATTTTATCTGGTAATCGCTTTTGTAAATGCCTTAGTGCTAGTGAGTTTGAGCTTGTTTTCTTCTCAGATATTTCATTTAAGCGCTACAGATGATGAAATTTTTAAGCAATTAATATATATTCTTATTATAACTTCCTTTCCTGTTTGGGGAGGAAATGTAATGGAACAATTATTACGATCTAATGATTTAGTAGGATGGCAACAAAGAATATTGTTGTTAACTAAAGTGGCTCAGTTAGTAGTATTATTCCTTACTATTTATTTAAAGCTTAACATTATTTCATTTTTTGCACTTAATACTTTGTGTTCTGTTATAAATATTCCTTTTTATGCTAGCAGAATCAATAAATTAAATTTAGGAATATCCTTTTTGCCAAAATATTATAAACAAGCTATGGCGGAAGTATTGCCTTATTGCTTAAGTATTTTTTCTTTTGGGATATTCCAATTTTCTGCTAACTATCTACGACCGGTATTTTTAGGAATGAAGTTGGGTTTAACTAGTGTTAGTGATTATAGGGTAGTAGAGGGTATTGCAAACCTTATATTAATACTAGGTTCTAGTTTTGTAGGTGTTATTTTACCGCATGCTACTAAAGTGCGAGAGCTAGGGGATAAAGAAAGTGAGATGAAAATTGCCATGGATGGAACTAGATATATTACCATTTTTCTAGGCCTAATAGTTTTCGGATTCACGCTTTCTTCCAAAGAACTTATTATTTTGTATGTAGGAGAGAAAAATGCCTATTTAGTACCATGGCTTAATTTATGGGTGTTTTCATTGTTAGGACTACATAACTCAGCATTATCAAGCTTGGTATTGGTTAGTAATTCTTTGCGGACAATTATATATATGTCGGCATTTTCAACGATATTCTCGCTTACACTTGCTTGGTTTTTAATGGATAGTTTTGGGATGGGTGGAGTTATCATTTCATATACCTGTTATGTAGTATTTCAAGTAGCTTATTATTATATTTATTATTATCCAACTAAATTGAAATACAATTCATTTAAGATATTTACTGAATCATTCCTATTTCCCATTGCTGTAATTGGTTTTATTGGAATAGCAGTAAAATGGATATTCTCGATGCAGGTAATAAGCAATATATGGCTACTTATCATTGTAAAAGAATCTGTTTTTGCGCTAATTGCTTTAGTGGTTATTTATCAATTTTTATTTACAAAAAGTGATAAAGAATATATAATTGCTTTTGTTTCTAAATTTTTGAAGAAAGATTTAAAGTAGTTTTCGCATTTGTCCAAATCTTATTGCGTTTTATTTAGATTAAGATTAATAATAGAATAGTTAAATTATACAAAAATGGAGGGATTGCTTATACAGTTATTTGCGTTTTTCATCGTATTTCGCATGTACAAAGCCGAAGGTGTGGATAGACTAGCATGGTTTATGTTTGGTATACTGTTTATCTCGGATAATTTTGTAATGTTTCAAGCATATCCAACTACCTCATCTAGATTTTTTATTTTTTTTTTATTTTTAATACAATTAGTAAAAAGCAAATTTTGGGTAAAAGTAAAATACTTTCCTTTAAAGGCAAGTATATCGTTAATACTCATAGGTTTTTTGATTATTGCTTTATTTGACTCAAGACTTAATCTTAATCTTGTTAAGATTTTAAACAGAAGTTTAGGCTATTTTTTTGATAATTTTTTCGTAATGGTACTAACGTTTATGTTAGTAAGAGACATTAATGATTTTATAAAAATTTATAGAATTATCTTATTCTTTTTCCTTGCCTTTGGTGTATATGGATTTTATAACTATGTAACAGGGAATAATTTTTATTCAGCATTTGTCAGCCATGCTTTCGGTTTTGTTGACTATGCTGAAGTATATACGTCTGGACACGACGGCCGATATCGGATTACCTCATTCACATGGCACCCTATTTACTACGGTTTTCTATTAACAATAGCAATCCTCATGAATATTTTCTTGTTAGGTAACCTATCTTTCAAGAAAACAAATAAAAACCTTTTTATTGCCATCCTATTGATTTCATTAATCAATTTGTTTATGGTTAACTCAAGGACGCCTTTCTTTGCATTCTTAGGAGGAGTTGCGGTCTATTTTATATGGGGACTAGAGTTGGGCAAGAAAATACAAATTGCCTTTATTACAATTTTTGTGATGAATTTAACGATTACTTTCATTCCTCAAGTTAATGATTTTGTAACCAGCTCTTTTGATACTTTTTCTAGTAAAGGCTCTAAACTTGAAGGTAGTTCTGTGGAACTTAGAAATTATCAGCTAGCTTCCTCTGTATTGATTTTTAACAAAAGTCCAATAACAGGAAATGGTTTTTCATACATTGAAGAAAACTTAGGATTTAAAGGGAAAGCAGAAGATAGAGCCAGTGACTCATCTTTTGCAGGATTTGAAAGTTACCTCTATAAACTTTTGATTGAACAAGGCATTGTAGGGATGGTTACTCAACTAATCTTTTCAATAGCGCTTATCTTATATTTAATACGTAATTATCTGCTTGCTAAAAGTAGCTTTGCTAAGAGGCTTGCCATACTCACCTTAGGGATGTTCTTAAGTTTTCTATTATTTATATTCGGAACAGGTGACTTAGGAACCTTTAAAGTCTTTATGGCTATTTTAGGAATTAATATAAAAGGATTGGAATACTTTAAGTATGCAGATAGAAAAAAAGATGATTTTCAATCGGAAAAGTTGATACCTGTATAGTTGACTATAGAAAAAAAACAAATAAGCCGATGTATATTCAATTGAAAAATGGATAATTCTGTAAACAAATTTATACAAATAGATTACAAGTAATATGACAGACACACTAAATGAAAATACTTTAGCTATAGTTATACCTGCGTATAAACACAACTTTCTGAGAGCAACCTTAGAATCTCTTAATCAACAAACCAATAAAAACTTCACGGTATATATAGGAGATGACAACAGCCCAGAAAAATTGTGGGATATCGTTGCTGATTTTACCACTTCATTGAATATTAATTATAAAAAATTCGAGGAAAATTTAGGAGGTAAAGATTTAGTAAGTCATTGGAATAGGTGCATCGAGTTGGTAAAAGAAGAAACATGGATATGGCTATTTTCTGATGATGATTTAATAGGCTTGAATTGTGTCGAAACCTTTTATAAGTATATTGAAAAGAACCCAGCAATAGAATTAGTCCATTTTCCTGTCAAGGTAATTAACCAAGATGGCGTAGAAATAGAGAATTTCGGACATTCCAAGGAATTCCCTCCAGTACTCACATGTGCTGAATTTTATGCTGAAAAAACCAGAGGAAACATTCAAAGCTTCGTAGTAGAATATGTATTTAAACGTACCCTTTTTGAACAGGAAGATGGATTGGTCAATTTTGATTTAGCTTGGTGTGCTGATGATGCCACTTGGGTAAAATTTTCAAGAAAAAGTGGTATTCATACTGTAGAAGGAGCCTACGTTTATTGGAGATATAGTGGACTAAATATATCATCTCTAACGGGTAATCTTTCTGTACTACATAGAAAACTAGAAGCCAAACTGAGTTATGTATCTTGGGTTAATGCGTTTTTTAAAAAGCACGGAATCACAAACACACTTGATAAGGTTTCATTAACAAATTGGTTTTTGCTTGAGGTTAAGGAAAATCGACAATTACCTATTCTGAATCGTTTGAAAATAACATACCATTATACAAATCGCTTATTGGGTATTTTAGGTGCTTTTATTTCTTGCTTATATATTTTAGCATTTTCTGCAAAAAAAGGATTATTATTTGTGAAATCAAGCTATAAATAGATAAAGTAAGTAAGGATAAATGGCTATGTGATTAAGCATCACATATAAAATCAAGAATAGCCTTTAGAGTATTAAAAATTATAACAGTTTATGAAAAAAACGCTTTTAATAACAGGTGGAGCAGGGTTTATTGGTTCTCATGTGGTTCGGTTATTTGTTAATAACTATGCTGATTATACCATTGTCAACCTTGACAAATTGACTTATGCTGGCAACCTTGAGAATTTGAAAGATATAGAAGACAAGCCTAATTATATCTTTGAAAAAGGAGACATCGTTGATGCAGAGTTTATCAATCAACTCTTTGACAAATATCAATTTGATGGTGTGATTCACTTAGCGGCAGAATCACATGTTGATAGGTCAATTGCAGAACCAATGGCTTTTGTAATGACCAATGTGGTGGGTACTTGCAACTTATTGAATGCTGCTAAAAACGCATGGAAAGCATCTGGATATGAAGGAAAACGCTTTTATCATGTTTCTACCGATGAAGTGTATGGAGAGTTACATAACCCAGAAGACTTCTTTACAGAAACCACTCCTTACGACCCACGTTCTCCTTATTCAGCTTCAAAGGCTTCTTCAGACCACTTTGTAAGAGCTTATGGTAATACCTATAAATTGCCCGTAGTAATTACCAATTGCTCTAACAATTATGGACCAAACCATTTCCCTGAAAAATTATTACCATTGATGATTAACAACATCTTGCACAATAAACCATTGCCAGTATATGGAAAAGGTGAAAATGTAAGAGACTGGTTGTTTGTGGTAGACCATGCAAGAGCTATCGATACTGTGTTCCATAAGGGAGTATTAGGAGAAACCTACAATATCGGTGGTTTTAACGAATGGAAGAATATCGACATCGTCAAGTTGGTTTGCAAAACCATGGATAGTAAACTAGGCAGAGAAGAGGGTACTTCTGAAAAATTGATTACTTATGTAACCGACCGTGCAGGTCATGATTTAAGATATGCCATCGATGCTACCAAAATCATGAATGAATTAGGCTGGAAACCTTCCTTACAATTTGAAGAAGGACTTGAGAAAACGGTATCATGGTTTTTAAGCAATCAAGAATGGCTGGATAATGTTACTTCTGGTAATTACCAAGATTATTATAAAAAAATGTACTCTTAAATGGTTTCAAGCGATAGGCTATAAGCAACAAGTATTTTAATACAATTTGCCTGTAGCCTATCGCCTACAGCCTAAAGCTATAAGAAAGATATGAAAGGAATTATTCTGGCAGGCGGTTCAGGTACACGTTTGCACCCTCTTACCCTAGCCGTTAGTAAACAGTTAATGCCTGTTTACGACAAACCCATGATTTATTACCCGCTTTCTATTTTGATGTTGGCGGGCATCAAAGAAATATTAATTATTTCTACTCCCCATGATTTACCTCATTTCAAGAAGTTGTTAGGAGATGGCTCACAGATAGGTTGTAGATTTGAATATGCTGAACAACCACTTCCGAATGGATTAGCACAGGCTTTTGTGATTGGAGAAGAGTTTATTGGTGATGACAAAGTAGCCTTGGTGTTGGGTGATAATATTTTCTATGGTAGTGGTTTGAGTAAATTGTTACAAGCCAACAATGACCCAGATGGTGGAGTAGTATATGCTTATCAGGTACATGACCCAGAGAGATATGGTGTAGTAGAGTTTGATGATGATTTCAATGTACTTTCTATTGAAGAGAAGCCTGTGGCACCAAAATCAAACTATGCGGTACCTGGTTTGTATTTCTATGACAATTCGGTGGTAGAGATTGCCAAGAATATAGCTCCTTCGCCAAGAGGGGAATATGAGATTACGGATGTCAACAAAGAATACTTGAAGCAAGGGAAGTTGAAAGTGGGTGTGTTGAACAGAGGGACGGCTTGGCTGGACACAGGAACATTTGTATCATTGATGCAAGCAGGACAATTTGTTCAAGTGATTGAAGAGCGACAAGGGTTGAAAGTAGGTTGTATAGAAGAGGTAGCCTACAGAATGGGATTCATTGATGAGGTGCAACTCAAGAAAATAGCTGAACCGCTGGTAAAAAGTGGGTATGGAAAATATCTGCTTGGGTTGTTATCTTAGTGCTTAACTGTATTTTAAATATTATTTTTTCTGAAAATTATCAGTGCCCACAGCACATAAATATGTATTATGAAAGTATCTAATGCAGTGCTTAAAGATGTTTTAATCATTGAACCAAGTATTTTTGGGGATGCACGAGGCTTATTTTTTGAGCCTTTCAATAGTATTACTTGGGGCGAGAAAGGTTTGCCAACCAATTTTGTTCAGGATAATCAATCATTTTCTTATAAGGGAGTTTTAAGGGGCTTGCATTTTCAAAAAGGAGATTATGCCCAAGGCAAGCTTGTAAGAGCAATTACAGGTAAAGTGCTTGATGTAGCCGTAGATTTACGTCCTGATTCACCAACTTTCAAGCAATGGGAGTTTTTTGAACTTGATGCCCAGTCGAATAAAATGGTATATATTCCTGTAGGTTTTGCCCACGGATTCTTGGCTTTGGAAGATAGTATTTTTGCTTATAAATGCACAGCAGGCTATAATAAGGCTTCTGAAGGAGGAATTCTTTGGAACGACCCAACTCTTAAAATAGAGTGGCCAGTAGAAAATCCAAATGTATCTGACAAAGATATGGTTCTCCCTACCCTTGAAGAATATTTGGCACAGGCTTAAATCTTACTGTATGAAATGGTATTAATAATTTTTTATTGATACAAAGAATAAAAACCTACAACGCTTGAATTAGGTGTACTTAAATTATATTAAAAGATTCTGATATGAGTATTATTATATTTGGAGGTATTGGCCAGTTGGGACAATGCATCAATAAAGTAGCTGAAAGCCAAAATATAGAAGGAATTATCTATTTAGATGAAATTGAAGGTAATATTTTGGATGTGGAACTTTTAGAGAACCTATTTACTAAGCACAAACCTTCATATGTTGTTAACTGTGCAGCTTATACAGCTGTAGATAAAGCAGAAGACGACGTAGATTTAGCTAGAAAAATCAATAAAACAGGTGCTGCTAACCTAGCAGACGCTTGTGTGGCTCATGGAAGTACTTTAATTCATGTTTCAACGGATTTTGTTTTTGAAGGAAACCTTCCAAAAGCTTTATCTGAAGAAGATGAAGCTACCCCAATAGGTATGTATGGTTTAACGAAACTAGAGGGAGAACAGGATATTATTAACAAGATGTCTGAGTTTTTTATTCTTCGCACTAGCTGGCTGTATTCGGAGTTTGCCAATAATTTTGTAAAAACAATGCTTCGCTTAGGAAAAGAAAGACCAGAATTAGGCATCATAGTTGACCAAGTGGGTACTCCAACATATGGTGTAGATTTGGCTGCCTGTATTCTTCACATCATTACTACTCAAAGCAAAGATTATGGCTTATATAATTATAGCAATGAAGGAGCGATTTCATGGTATGATTTTGCACAAGCAATTTTTGAGTTAGGGGAAGTGTCTGTAAAAGTTAAGCCGTTAAAAACAAGCGAATATCCAACCAAGGCCAAAAGACCTGCTTTCTCTTTGATGGATAAAACTAAAATTAAGCAAGTTTTAGGTATTGAGATACCTTATTGGCGAGATAGCTTGAAAGTTTGTATGGCAGCTTTAGCTTAATTAATAAGACAAGGTATCGACTTAAGAGAAACGTTAAAATAGAAGATAACGCAGTAAAAAATTACCTCTAACCACTTCCGATAAAAACTAATTATTATATCAGTTTTTAGTATCAGTACACATCCATCTTGGTATTTTTCTATGCTAAACCCTAGCCAGTTTTCTATGGGTATTGCTGTGATGCAATGTCCGAAAGGGTTAGCGTAATTTCAGCGTCTAATCCATTTTTGATTGCTGAATTACAAGCAAGCGGTAATAGTAGAATGGAGTCCTGCCAATAATAAAAAGGGAAAGTGAATTAGTAAAATGCTCGTTTGTCAAGTTTTTGATAAAAAAAGATATAATTCATTAAAAAAACTAGTCCTTATTCGAAATAAGAAATATACAAAAACTACATGAATTATTGATAAATGTTTGTGTTAATAATAAAATAATTCTAAGAATAGGATATTTTTAATATTAATTGAAATGATATTAAAATTCAGTATTTTATTGCGAATTAAACAAATAAGGCTTCTTTTTATACCTTCTTATTAAGAATAAACGGAATGTTTGTCTTTAAAGTTGATTAAATAATAACTTTGCAATTTGTATTTTTTTTAGAATATACCTAAATTTGATAAACAATAAATTTATATAGGTAATATAAATACATAATACTGATTTTATAAAAAATAAAATAGCTGAGTTATAGTATAAATAACAAAGTTAGATTTTATATAAGGTTCTAAGAGATTCTTGTAATCAAGAAATATTTTAAGTATTAGTCTTTTTTAGATGAAATTTATTAGCCTAATTAAATGCCTGAGATATTAGGTTTATAGCCTGATGAATAGTAGCTTTTATATATAATAAATTATAACTTTTATGAAGAAAAAAATTATCTATTACACACAGGTTTACTATTTAGATTCAGCCTTAGAATATATTCAAGTAGCCAGTAAAGATTTTGATTTTCATGTATATATTGAAATAACGCCTCATGCGCTGAAAGCGAATATATTTAATATTGATGCTGATTTGACAGAATATCCTCTTGTTATTCCTGTAGAGTCAGTTGTAAAGAAATGGAATATAGAATATATTTCAACATACTTGAAAAATTGCAAATCATGTCAATTTCTCAATTTTAGTTCTCCTAAAAGTTTAGATGTAGACTCGGTGTTCCGAGCCACCAAATCAATAGCAGGCTTATATAAATTACATGCAGATTTTGTTCATTTGGATGATTTTTCAATGAGACAAATAGGGATGCTTCCTTTTTTCCTATTGAAAAAGAATAGTTTAATATTGGATGTCCATGACCCTAAACCACATACTGGTGAAAAAGATATTAAAAAAGTTATTTTTTCTAAGATACTCTATAAACTGACTTCAAAGTACTTGTGTTTGTCAGAATACAGTACCAATATTTTGAAAGGATTATTAGTAGGAAAGAAAGTTTATACAATCAAGTTTTTGCCTTGTAGCGTTTATCAAAATTTTATCAAAAAAGATTCGGAAATCAAAAAAGAATACATCACATTTATCGGTAGAATTTCACCATATAAGGGTATCAACTTATTTATTGATGCTATCAAAAATATTAAGGATGATTCACTGAAATTTATGATAGCAGGCAAGCAAATAGTTGGATTTGATTTGTCAAAGGAAATACCTGATAATATGCCTAATCTGGTTGTAAGAGAAAAGCATTTAAGTAATGAAGAGTTTGTTGATATTGTTCAACGTTCAGTATTAGTAGTTTGTCCTTATTTAGATGCCACACAAAGTGGCGTAGTAATGACAGCCCATGCTTTAGGATGCCCAGTAGTAGTAACTCCTGTAGGTGCATTGCCCGAATACGTTGATGAAGGGAAAAATGGTATTGTCTCAGATGATATGAGCCCTGAAAAACTATTAGAAAGTATCAATAAAGGGTTAAAAGATTTTAATCATTTAAATCAATCACTTGACGATACTTTGTGGACAAATTATGCAGCATCTAATTTAAAAGTAATGCATACGCTCTATAGTTGAGAATCATTTTAAGATATTAATTAAATTCAGATGAAGAAAAAAATACTTTTTTTAGCGCCAGGGCTTGTAGTTGGTGGGGCAGAGAAGTTTTTGGTATCGTTAATGAATCGCTTGGATAAAGAACAATTTGATATTGTTTTGGCTGTTTTGAGCGATAATAATCCGTTACTTAATCAAGTAGAAAGTGGTATTCCTGTTAAGGTATATTCGCGTAAATCAAAATTTGATGTTTCACCTATCTTTGAACTTAGAAGCTTATTAAAAGAAATAAAACCTGATATCGTATTTTGCTTAGGTTTATTCCCTTTTTTCTTCCTTCAATTAGCTAGCTTTTTGATAGGTTCAACTTTTAGAAAATTGATTTCTTACCATTCTACTGTATATCATACCAAGAAAGATGATAGATTGGCCAGAATGTATTTTAAAATGATTGATAAGTATACTCATGTTATTCCTGTTTCAGAAAATCAACGTGAGTACACAATAGATAGATTTGGAGTGCCGAGTAATATATTTACAACCATCCATAATGGGGTAGATGTTGATTTTTGGACTAACTGTCCTTCTCAAACAATAAGAGAAGAAACAAGATTAAAATATGACATACCTTTAGATGCAAAAGTTGTTGTACAAACTGCTGCTTTCAGACCCGAAAAAAATCATGTAGCGGCTTTAAAAGCATTACATGTAATTAATACCAAAGAGAATGCAGAGAAACTTTACCTTTTGTTAGTAGGCGATGGGCAATGTAGAAAACTTATTGAGGATACCATAGATGAGTTGAAACTTCAACCTTATGTTAGACTTGCAGGAATTCAAAGAGATGTTCGTCCTTTTTATTGGTGTGCCGACTTCTTTTCATTAACATCTTATAGTATCGAGACGTTCTCAATAGCTGCCTTAGAAGCAATGTCGACAGGTTTACCTTGTGCATTAACAGATATCGGAGGTGCCAATGAAATGATTGTATCGGGTAAAAATGGGCTATTATGTTCGCCAGATTACCAAAGTATTGCAGAGGTTTGGGAGCAAATGATGAATACATCCTACAATCCTATCGATATAAGAAGCTATATTCAATCAAGATTTAGCGAAAAAGGTATGGTAGATGCCTATACGCGGTTCTTTAAAAGCTAATAAAAATAACTTTATCTATTATCTCAAATTTATCATTTTATAAATTAGTAAATTCACTATGAGTGTTATCATTACAGCTCCAAGCTTAGATCCCAATTTAAATGTTAGTGGCGTTTCTTCTGTCGCTAAATTTATTATTGATAACAACAAGGCCTACAAATACTTTCATTTAGAACTTGGTAAACGCGATAATGAAACAAGAGGCTTAGGGTGGGGCTTACGTATTCTAAAAGCTTTAGTTACACTTTTTATACAACTACTTACGGGTAAAGCAAACATTGTTCACTTTAATTATGCCCTAAGCAAACCCTCGATTATTCGTGATACTCCTTTTATTTTTGTTACTAGATTATTTAACGTTAAACTGATAATACATTTACATGGAGGTGAATTTTTAATGAAAGAAAATCCTCCACAATGGATTAAACGTTATTTAGAATACGTATTAAATGGAAATGAGAGTAAGATTGTGCTGAGTGAATTAGAAAAACAGGTTGTTGAAGCAAAGTTTAAGGCTAAAAATGTATTTGTTTTACCCAATTGTGTAGATTTAGGGGAAGCTCAAAGTTTTCAAAAAATCATCAATAATACCAGTCCTTTAAAGGTATTGTTTATGGGAAGAATAACCATAAGTAAAGGAATAGAGCAAATTGTAGATGCCTTTAAACTACTAAAGAATGAAGGGATTGCTGTCGAATTTAGTTGTGCAGGAAAAGGACCTGAGGCTGATATATTTATTGGTGAAATGACTAAGATTTTAGGGGATAAATTTATTTATAATGGTGTAGTGAAAGGTGCGGGCAAGATAGACCTCCTAAAAAAATGTGATGTTTTTATCCTTCCTTCATTGTTTGGCGAAGGTCTGCCAATGGCATTATTAGAAGCAATGTCTTTTGGACTAGTACCTATTGTGACAGATGATGGTTCAATGAAGTTTACAGTTGATGATAAAAAATCAGGCTTTGTGGTAGCTAAAGAATCTCCGGAAGAAATTATGCAGGCTATAAAGAGTTTAGCAAATGACCGTAGCCAGCTCGGGAATATGTCTCAAGAAGCGCAAAAAAATATTTTTACTAATTATAACCCTGAAGTATATATTCAAAAACTAGATCGGTTATATGAGGGAAAATGATGAATTTTTAACTAATAACTATACTAGGAAATAGTGCTCATCAACCCTAATAAAACCTAAGTAAATCGGAAAAGAGTTATGGCTCAACAAAAACTTATTAGCATTAATATATCCTTAGGTAGCTATCAGCAGATTGTTGCTGATATCATCTCTTTGGCTAAAAAAAGATACTCTTCTTACGTATGTGTAGCCAATGTTCACATGTGTATTGAAGCATATAATTCTAAGGAGTTTGCAAATATCGTTAATTCAGCAGACATTGTTACTGCGGACGGTAAGCCTTTGTGTGTAGGCTTAAAACTGATTAATGGAATAGACCAAGAGAGAGTAGCAGGAATGGATTTAACTCCATCTCTTTTGAAAGAAGCAGAATTGAATAATATTAAAGTATTTTTGTATGGTTCAACGGATGAAGTGCTTGATAAAATACAAAAAGTAGCAAAAGAAAAATACCCTAATTTAGCAATTGTCGGAGCGATTTCCCCACCATTCAGAGTATTATCAGAGGCAGAAATAGCCAATGATGTTAATACCATCAATGATAGTGGCGCTGGACTTATTTTGGTAGCTCTTGGTTGTCCTAAGCAAGAAAGGTGGATGTATAGCATGAAAGGTAAAATACAAGGTGTCATGGTAGGAGTAGGAGGAGCATTCCCTGTGTTTGCAGGCATACAACCAAGAGCGCCTAAATGGATGCAAGATTACAGCCTTGAATGGTTACATCGTTTATCACAAGACCCGAAAAGACTTTTTAAAAGGTATTTTGTGACTAACTCCCTTTTTATCTCTCTCCTTATTAAGGAAAAATTACGTACTATATAATTTTAAACAACATATTGGTATTCAATAAATGGAAAAACACTCCAAAATATATATAGCAGGTCATCGAGGAATGGTGGGTTCTGCTATTCTAAGAAAATTACAAAATGAAGGTTATGAAAATTTTGTATTGAAAACGTCTAAAGAGTTAGACCTGAGAGACCAACAAAAAGTAGCAGAATTTTTTGAAGTAGAAAAACCTGATTATGTTTTTTTAGCGGCTGCTAAAGTAGGAGGTATCGTTGCCAATAATACTTATCGTGCAGATTTCTTGTATGAAAACTTAGCGATTCAAAATAATATCATTCATAGTGCCTTTGTTAACAAAGTAACGAAGCTAATGTTCTTAGGATCTTCATGTATTTATCCTAAACTAGCTCCTCAGCCGCTTAAAGAAGAATACCTACTTACTGGCCTTTTGGAACAAACCAATGAACCTTATGCCATTGCTAAAATTGCAGGTATCAAAATGTGCGAAGCTTACCGTGCTCAATACGGATGTGATTTTATTTCAGTAATGCCTACTAATTTGTATGGTCCGAATGATAACTATGATTTACAAAACTCTCACGTGTTGCCTGCCATGATTCGTAAGTTTTATGAAGCAAAGGAAAATGGTGTTGAGCAAGTAATTTTATGGGGTTCTGGGTCTCCTATGAGAGAGTTTTTATATGCTGATGATTTAGCAGCAGCCTGTGTATATTTAATGGAGAATTATTCTGAGCCAGAGTTAATCAATGTGGGTACAGGAATAGATGTTACTATTAAAGAGTTGGCTAATACCGTAAAAGACATCGTAGGCTTTGAAGGTGAAATCGTTTGGGATAGCTCTAAACCAGATGGTACACCAAGAAAATTGATGGATGTATCTAAATTGAATGGTAAAGGCTGGAGACATACCATAGAATTGAAAGAGGGAATCGGTTTAGCCTATCAGGATTTCTTGGAAAACCATGCAAAACTAAGATTATAGATTGTATAAATTATGGTTGTTGATAAGATGCAACAACACTCAACATATATCTTAAAAATACTTTAAATTTTATTTATTACTAACACTGATAAATTTATCAGTAGCATTAACACAACGATTATGAAAAAAGCCCTTATTACTGGTATAACTGGACAAGATGGAGCCTATTTGGCAGAACTACTATTATCAAAAGGATATGAAGTACACGGTATCAAACGTCGTAGTTCATTGATCAATACTGCACGTATCGATCATTTGTATGAAGATTTACACGAAGATGGTGTTAAATTCATCATGCACTATGGAGATTTGTCAGATTCAACGAACATTATCAGAATTATTCAAGAAGTACAGCCAGACGAAATATACAATTTAGGTGCAATGTCGCACGTAAAAGTTAGTTTTGATGAACCAGAATACACTGCTCAGGTAGATGGTATCGGTACATTAAGAATTCTTGAAGCCGTTCGTTTACTTGGATTAGTAGAAAAAACTAAAATTTATCAAGCTTCTACTTCAGAGCTTTATGGTTTAGTTCAAGAAGTACCTCAATCAGAAACTACTCCTTTCTATCCACGTTCTCCTTACGCTGTTGCTAAGATGTATGGTTTTTGGATTACAGTAAACTATCGTGAAGCCTACAATATGTTTGCGGTGAATGGTATCTTATTTAACCACGAATCTCCGTTAAGAGGGGAAACATTCGTTACTAGAAAAATTACTAGAGCGGTTTCTCAAATAGCATTAGGACAACAAGATAAATTGTATCTTGGAAACTTGGATGCTCAACGTGACTGGGGACATGCGAAAGATTATGTAGAAGCAATGTGGTTAATCTTACAACAAGATGTTCCTGAAGATTATGTAATTGCTACTGGTATCACAACAAGAGTTAGAGAGTTTGTTAGAATGGCATTTGCTGAATTAGGTATCGAAGTAGAGTTCTCTGGAGAAGGAGTAGACGAAATCGGTACAATTGTTTCTTGTTCAAACCCATTGTATCAAGTTGAAATAGGAAAAGTAGTTGTAAATGTTGATGCTCGTTATTTCAGACCAACTGAAGTTGAATTACTAATTGGGGATCCAACTAAATCAAAAACTAAATTAGGATGGGAGCCTAAATATGATTTACCAGCTTTAGTAAAAGATATGATGCAGTCGGATATTAAGTTATTTACAAAATAATTAGGCAGAATTTAAGACTTCTTTGTCTATATGAAGTCTTAAATTTTACTGTATTAATAGTGGAATCGCTAAAGTAATTGATAATACTATAGATACAAGATTGTTATCAATGCAGATTCCATGTAAAAATTTCTGCTGAAAAAATAATGCTCTAAGCACAGAGCAAAATTAATTAGCGTATAGAAAAACAATTGCGCTTAAGTAAGGAAGAAATGAGCAATTATTAAGTAAAGTAGCTTCTGAGCTACTTACTTAGTAATGAATAAAAGTAAATATTTTGAATAGTTAGATTCCTTGTTAGAGGAATAAATGTAGGGTGAGCTTATATTTTAACAAATATAACTAACGTACTTAGGCAAAAGTTAGTTTTTCTTTATAGAGAATAAATATAAAAAAGCCACCAATCATATAAGAATGATTGATGGCTTTTTTTCTAAGGACTTTTATCAATCTTTAAAAATTAATAAAATAAGTCAGTGCTGCCAAAAGGATAATTAATGTGATTCTTCCCCATATTTGAAGTGTGTATTTTGATTCATTGCTCATAATGTAAGGAGGTTAAGATGTGTAAAAGAATAAATGAAATGTTAATCATACCCAAAATTACAATTTTTGAGTTAAATTTATCCTAAAAGATTCATCTATTTATTAAACGGTATATGAAAGGATATTGGTTTATAAATATTCTAATATTTAATTGTTTTAAAAGTGGTATTTTAATGGTGATTTTATTATTACAAGCTAACGTTCATAATTCACTAACATCCCCCAAAAATATAAACTATTATGCCTCAAAGTATAAGTAAAGTAAACTATTTCAGGTTGTTGTCTGATATTATCTCTATTATATGTGTTTTTGTGTTTTCTTCATTCATCACAAAACCTGAATTGGAAAAAAGTGATAGTATTCTATTATTATTACTTGTAGTAGGTTGGTATTTTTCTACTAAAATTTCAAATACCTATGATGATTTTAGGACTGAAAGATATATAGGAGAGCTACTATTAATTTTTCAGAACGTATTAATACAGTCAGTAATAGCAGGGCAAGTTTTGTTTATACTGAATCGTCATGAATATACTAGAAGATTTATCTTTGCCTATATTGTGATTTTGTTGATTGTATTAATTATCAAGAATTATATTATTAAAAAAATCCTATTTTATTATCGGCAAAAAGGAGGTAATATCAAAAATGTTGTATTTGTTGGCTATAATGAAATTACTGCCAATTTAATTACGCAAATTCAGGAGAATCCTCATTATGGTTTTAGAGTAATTGGTATTATTGCCAAAGAAGAAGAAGTAAATGATATTGGTGGAAATACTTATTTAGGAGACCTAAGGAAGTTCTTGTCAATGAATGAAGATTATAAAATTGACGAAATCATTATTACTACTGATGAAATTAGTAATACTTTAATGCAAGAAGTTTTTATGGTATCAGAAAGAAGAGCCATCAGGACTAAAATTGTACCAAGCTATATTACATATTATCCAAGTAGATTACAATTCAAATTTTTTGGTAATTATCCATTGATTACGTTTAGGAGTGAGCCACTACAAGAATATCATTGGAGATTAGTAAAAAGAGTGTTTGATATTGTATTCTCGTTACTCGTATTCCTTTTTATTTTTTCTTGGCTGTTCCCAATTATTGCCATCCTAATAAAACTTGACTCTAAGGGACCAGTATTTTTTAGACAATATAGATGGGGAAAGAATAATAAAAAATTCAAGTGCTTCAAGTTTAGGTCAATGAAACCAGAGAGTAAAGATGTAACTGAGAATGGTGCATTTAACCAAGCTAAGATGAACGACCCAAGAATTACGAAATTAGGTCAGTTTTTAAGGTCATCAAGTTTGGATGAATTACCTCAATTCATCAACGTATTATTAGGGGATATGTCAATTGTAGGCCCTAGGCCACATGCCCATGAACATAATATACGTACGAAGGATGAAGTAGATAGTTATTTAGTTAGACACTGGATCAAACCTGGTATAACAGGTTGGGCACAAGTAAATGGTTTCAGAGGAGAGACAAAGACTATTGAGCAAATGGAACAAAGAGTAAAATATGATATTTGGTATATTGAAAATTGGACATTGGGATTAGACTTTAAAATTATCTTTATGACAGTCTATAATGTGATTAAAGGCGAAGATATGGCTTATTAATATCACTCCCTATAGCGTATTATTTATTAAGGCATAGTAATTATTGATAATTACTATGCCTTTTATTTTTATAAAATATTATTGTAATATTTCAATTTATTGTATTGTTTATTTTGTGAATAGGTAGTTCTAACGTAAATTTAATATCGAAGAAATACATTTGCTTAATTAGTTAATATTCAATGGGTTAAAAAATAGAGTTGAACTTGAAAATAAAAGTCAATGCTATTTATTAATAAGTAGTTCAAACAGAGCTACTATAAATATACCGTTTAATAGATTTTTTTGTGACTATCCAACATAGATTGTAAATTTGTAGCAAGGTAATTCGGTTAAATAGCACATTAAACATAAACTTATGATGAAAGACTACTTTGGAAGAGAAAATTATTATTTACGATTGCTTACTGATATTTTAGTATTAATGCTTTCATTTTACTTGACTTCAATTGTCAGTAATCGTAATAATTCTATTCACGATAGAGAGGTTTTCGTGCTTTTAGTATTGGTTTGGTATTTTTCTAGTAAAATAATCCATGTTTATGATGACTTTCGAACCCTCAAATTTATTGACGAGTTCTTATTGTTAGTGCCTGTCATTGCTATTCAAGCATTGGTATTGATTCTATTTCTATTCTTCCTTAACGATAGAGATAATGCCCGTAGATTTGTACTAGAGTATTGCGCAATGCTTTTTGTTTTTCTCTCTATTAAGAAATACCTCTTAAAAAAATCCTTTGAGTTCCTGAGAAGAAAAGGAAGAAATACACGTAATCTTTTGATTGTAGGTAGTTCAGAGATGGGAGTTTCTTTTTTTGATTTTGTTAAGAATAACACTCAATTTGGTTATAATCCTATCGGTTTTATTGATGAAACTAAATCTGTATATTTAAACGGGCTATATAAAGGAAATTTTGATGAAGTAGATAAGATTATTGTAGATAATCAGATTGATGAAATTGTAGTGGCCATGCCACAGTTTAATAAGCAACAATTAGATAAAATCATTTCTGCAGGTGAAAGAAATGCTGTAAGAACTAGAATCATTCCTGATTATTTTAGATTTAGTTCTAATAAATTTAAGATGGGGATGTTTGGGAACTTTCCCATGATTACAGTAAGGGATGAACCTTTGAATCAATTGCACTGGAGGATGATTAAAAGAATAATAGATCTCTTTTTCAGTTTAATTCTATGTATATTAATCTTTTCTTGGCTTTTCCCAATTATTGCATTACTTATACGACTAGAATCAAAAGGCAGTATTTTCTTCATTCAGGAAAGATGGGGTAAAAATAAAGAAATCATACGTTGTTTGAAATTCAGGACAATGTTTATTGAAAGTAAGGTAGTGGTAGATGGTAAGTTTCAGCAAACGACTGAAAATGACCCTAGAATTACGAAAATTGGGAGAATATTACGTAAAACCAATTTAGATGAACTACCTCAGTTTTTAAATGTAATCGGAGGGTCAATGTCAGTGGTTGGACCACGCCCGCATGCTTTACAACATAATATAGAAAGCCAAGCCCTTATTAATAATTATGCCCTCCGTAACTGGGTAAAACCTGGCGTAACTGGTTGGGCGCAAGTAAATGGCTTGAGAGGTGAAACAAAAGATTTTAGTTTGATGAGAAAAAGAGTTGTATTTGATATTTGGTATATCGAAAACTGGACTCCTTGGCTTGATTTTAAAATCGTGATTATGACAGTCTACAATATGTTCAGAGGCGAAGAAATGGCTTATTAATTAAAGTCATTCGTACAAAAAATAATCAAAAAAGGCAGTCAGAAAATAATTTCTGACTGCCTTTTTTGATATTAAAATTCTGAATGCTTTATGGTTCAAGCAAACATTAAACTTTCTCATTAAGGTGTCTTAATTTAGAAAGTTTGCTAAGAATACTTTTAGATTGTAATAATTTGTTCAGAATTCTTACATCGTCAGGTCTGTGTAAATCAGTACCCATAAACTCATAGAGATTCATATCCAACAATTTATTGGCTATCTCGTTTGCCTTAGGACCATATTGATTGACCAATGACATCAAGTTTAATTGCAAATGACATCCTAATGCTTTCAATTCTTCAAACTTAGCAAGATTTTCACTTAAGTATAAGTATCGCTCTGGATGAGCAATAATTGGACGATAGCCTTTTGTTCTTAAGTTGAAAATAATAGTTTCTAAATTAATGGGAGCAGCAACAAAAGAGAACTCCACTAATAAATATTTATCTCCGAAAGTTAATAAATTATCATTGGCTAATAGTGTTGAAAATTGTTCGTCAATTTTGTATTCTGCGCCAACTTCTATCTCAATATCTATTCCCGCTTCCACTAAGGCAGCTTTTAATCTAATTAATCCCTCATTGATGATTTCAGGGGTATTAGGATATACTTCAGCCATGATGTGTGGCGTAGTGATAATTTTAGAGAATCCTAATTCCTTTAATTTTTGAATACAAGTAATAGAGTGTTCAATACTAGAACATCCATCATCAATGCCCGGTATGAGATGCGAATGAATATCTGTACCAATAAATGAAAAATCTACTATTTTAGGAGTATCTGGTGATTTTTTAAAAAATGAAAACATATCTTTTAATTTAAGCTATAAGCTTTGCGCCATAGATAATTAAGCTATAAGCTTTTTTGTTTTAAATTTTGAGCGAAGAGTCTTATTCTGTAAGGCCTTTAATTGTTTAAAAACTTCTAATAATATTGTTGAAGTTTTAAATAAATTTCGTTTATGTGTCATAATGAGCTTATGACATATTTATTTTAGCTGTAAGTTAAACATTTATGCTAAAATACCATAAATCTTTGATAATAACGTGAATGCTATATGTTTGTAAATGTTTTTTCTTTGTATTATCAAATTATTATTGAAAAAAGAGAGTAGTTTATGATTTTTTCTACTTGTTAATGCGATTATACATGTATTAATCTTAAACTATTAACATATTTATTTATGAAAAACAGATATTTAGTACCTTTTATTTTATTGACTACTTTGTTTTTCCTTTGGGGATTTGCACACAACTTAAATCCAATATTAATTCCGCACCTTAAGAAAGCTTGTCAGCTTACAGATTTTCAATCTTCATTAATTGATGGGTCTTTTTTTATTGCATATTTTATTATGGCTATTCCAGCAGGTATGGTAATGAAGAAGTTTGGCTATAAAACTGGGATTATTGCTGGGTTACTTTTATTTGCAATAGGTGCTTTCTTATTTATTCCCGCTGCTAATACGCGTGTTTTTGCTTTTTTCTTAACAGCTCTGTTTGTGATAGCAAGTGGCTTGACTTTTTTAGAAACGGCAGCCAATCCATACATGACAGTACTTGGTGAACCCGAAGGTGCATCACAAAGATTAAACCTTGCACAATCATTTAACGGTCTGGCTGCCACGATTGCTCCTTTGTTAGGAGGATTATTTATTTTATCGGGAAATACATTAACTAGTGCAGAAACTGCCTCAATGTCGGCTGCACAAATGAGTACTTTTTTAGATGGAGAAGCTGCCACTGTAAAAATGCCTTATTTAATTATAGGTATAGTAGTATTGGTAGTAGCAATTTTATTATATAAAAGTGAGCTTCCTGAAATTACTGAAGCAGGACATGATATTGAATTGCCAACAGGAAGCCAATCTATTATGCGTCATAAACACCTAGTTTGGGGAATAACAGCTCAGTTTTTCTATGTAGGTGCACAGGTATGCGTGTCTAGTTTTTTTATTCGCTATTTAGGAAAAACTGCTAATATTGATGAAAAAACGGCTGCCAATTTTTTATCTGCTGCCTTATTTTGTTTTATGATTGGTCGCTTTATTGGTACTTTTCTGATGCGTTATATTAGCCCTAATATTCTTTTGGCATTGTATGCTTTAATCAATGTTGTGCTCTTGATAATAGTAGTTATTTATGGCGGAATGTTATCAGTATACGCTTTAATTGGCGTTGAATTCTTTATGTCGATTATGTTCCCTACTATTTTCTCGCTAAGTATTCAATCGTTAGGCAAGGAAACAAAAATAGGGTCATCATTAGTCATTATGTCTATCGTCGGAGGGGCTATTTTTCCGTTAATTATGGGTAGACTTTCTGACATGATGAGTATCCAAGTGGCATATTCTGTACCATTGGTATGCTTTTTCGTCGTGTTTTATTTCGGTTGGAAAGGGTCAGAAGTTAAGAGCCCAAGTTAACTATCTTAGCATGAAGCGAGAGTTAGCATTAATCTGTTTACAGGTTAAGGAGATATTGTATGCATTTTAGGTAATATGATTTATAATCAAGCGTAATTAAAATATATAGAAAGTAGTGAAAACAATTATTCTAAATCAACCTGGTGAGTTTCAGTTAATCTCAAGGGAAATAGATGATAAGTTGGCGGATAACGAGGCGCTTATCAAAATTCATAAAATTGGTATTTGCGGTACAGATTATCATGCTTTCAGAGGAAAACAACCTTTTTTTTCATATCCCCGAGTACTTGGTCATGAGTTGGGTGCTGAAGTGGTTGCATTAGGAAAAAATGTTGATACTGAACAATTGGTGATTGGCGATAAGGTTTCTGTTGAGCCTTATTTGAATTGCGGTACTTGTCAGGCATGTTTAAATGAAAAGCCTAATTGTTGTGAAAACCTGAAGGTAATGGGCGTACATACGGATGGAGGAATGTGTGAGTTTCTAAAGATTCCTGCGCATAAACTACACCGTTCAAAAGTGTTAGGATACGAACAGTTAGCACTCGTAGAAACCTTGGGTATTGGAGCTCATGCTGTGCAGAGAGCCAGTGTCACTAGCAATGATATTGTGTTAGTAATTGGTGCAGGGCCGATTGGTTTATCTGTAATCCAGTTTGCTAAACTTCATCAAGCTAAGATTGTGGTGATGGATTTCAACCAGCAAAGACTTGATTTTGCCAAGCAATTGTTTGATACTGATGTGTCGGTACTGGCAAAAGAAGGATTTACAGCGGATGATTTAAAAAGGGCATTAAATGGAGCTTTGCCAACAGTGATTTTTGATGCAACAGGCAATTCACAGTCTATGATGAAAGCTTTTTCTTATTTAGCTTTTGGTGGGAAATTGATTTTTGTGGGTTTATTTCAAGGAGATGTTACATTTTTTGATCCAGACTTCCATCGTAGAGAAATGACACTTTTTGCTAGTAGAAATTCTCTTCCAGCTGATTTTAAAATGATTATTAAAAACATGGAAGAAGGAAATATTCAGACACAAGCTTGGCTTACGCATGAAGCTCCTTTTGAAGAATTACCGAATGTCTTTGAATCTTGGTTAGATCCGAGTTCAAGGGTGATTAAAGCAATGTTAAGCGTGTAAGATTTCGGATTTCGGATTTCGGATTTCGGATTTCGGATTTCGGATTTCGGATTTCGGATTTCGGATTTCGGATTTCGGATTTCGGATTTCGGATT
>NZ_JAVDUE010000025.1:0-44054 GCF_031456255.1 Arcicella sp. BE140
TTTCTACCAATATCTCAAAGAACTCTTTAACCTAAAAACCTACTTCCGATTTTTAAATCTCGCTAGTAATTATCTTCCTAATTACTCTAACTCTTCCCCTTTTATCAGCCCGTTGGCGTCGTTTGGGAGTGCAAAGATGTAGGATTAATTCTAAACCACCAAACACTTACACAAACTTTTTTTTAAACTTTTGTGAAATAACACATAACTACCCCCATAATACCGCTGAAAACCAAGATGTTATTAACAATAAAAAAAAAGAAACTTTTTTGAAAAAAAATGCTCAAAATGCTTCTACCTCTATATTAAGCCTATATACAAATAAAAAGTCCGCTATTAACTTTCATTTAATAGCGGACTTTTTACCTAAAATTTGAAAAAATCAAGGGACATCAAAACGAAAACCGACTCCATGAACATTGGTTAATTTGATATTTTGGTCTTTATTAAGGTATTTTCTCAAACGAGTAATGAAAACATCAAGGCTTCTGCCTTTAAAATAATCGTCGTCACCCCAAATGGCAATAAGAATTTTATCTCGCGACAGTGTCTCGTTCTTATTATTCACTAAAAAAGCTAATAAATCAGCTTCTCTATGCGTGAGGTCTTGTGTTTCGTTTTCAAAAAACAGTTTTAAATTCTTTACATCAAAAGTATATTTCCCTATGTTATGTATATTTTGATTAACTACTTGTCCAGTCTTCTTCCCTGTTCTTTTCAATATCGCTTCTATTCTTAGTACGAGCTCTTCTATACTAAATGGTTTGGTTAGGTAATCATCAGCACCCAATTTTAGCCCTTTTATTCTATCCTCTTTTAATGATTTGGCTGTTAAAAAAATAATAGGAACTTCACTACCCGTACCTCTTACAAATTCTGCAAGCGAAAATCCATCCATTTCAGGAAGCATTACATCAAAAACACAAATGTCATATTGATTATTCTGAAAAGCCTTTTGTCCAGCTTTCCCATCAGTTTGAAGGTCTATGGTGTATCCTTCTTGTTCAAGATTGTCTTTTATTACAAATCCTAGGCTATCGTCGTCTTCGACTAATAATATTTTTGTCATTCGTTTGGTTATAAGATTATCTTTCTTAATGTTTGTCGGCGCAATATATTGTGTTGCTAATGTACTTGTTTTAGCTAATATTTACAATTCGTAACGAATTGCTACTTTTGTACATATTTAATAAGTATAAAAAGTTATTCCATCACAACAGTCAATAAACAGAAAAACAATGTTCTCGTTAAAGCCCGATAAACAATATCCAAAAAAATTATATTCAAAAGCTGTAATAAGGTTTCAGGATTGCGACCCTTTAAAGCACTTAAACAATGCGAAATATTTTGATTACTTCTTTAATGCTCGTGAAGACCAAGTTGCTACTATCTATGAGTTTGATTATAACGACTATTTTGAACACAACAAAACATCATGGGTTGTTTATAATCATCAAATAGCCTACGTTAATTCTGCTAAAGTAAGCGAGAGAATCGGTATTATTTCTTCTGCTATTTATTTTAATGATGATACGCTAGTTACGGAGTTTGTAATGACAGATGAAAATTGTACACACCTAAAGGCTGTGCTGTGGACAACTTCTAAATACATCGATGTAATTACAGGCAAAAAAACTCCGCATCAACCAGAAGTAAATGCTTTTTTAACGGCTATTTGTGTAGAAGGCATCGACTTTGAACATATTAACCTTAATTCAAGAATCAAAACGATTAAACAAGAGCTATTAGCAGGAACATTTATTTAACTATTCTTCAAGGCTCGTTCTATAACTGTAGAAACATTATACTATTGAATAATCTGCTTATTACCTATGTCGGCACAGGAAATACTAAAGCAATATTGGGGTTATGATTCCTTTCGACCATTACAAGAAGATATTATTCAATCGGTAATGGATGGAAAAGACACCTTGGCATTAATGCCAACGGGTGGGGGGAAATCGATGTGTTTTCAAATCCCAGCATTGATGAACGACGGCATTTGCATCGTGGTTTCACCCTTAATTGCGCTGATTCAAGACCAAGTAAATCAGCTAAAACAAAGAAAGATTTCGGCGATTGGTATTTTTTCAGGAATGCATAAAAATCAAATTGATATTGCCTTAGATAACTGTATCTATGGTGACGTTAAATTTTTATATGTCTCGCCCGAAAGATTACAAACCACTATTTTTATTGAAAGAGTCAAACAGATGAAAGTAAATTTGTTGGCTATTGACGAAGCCCATTGTATCTCGCAATGGGGTCATGATTTCAGACCACCTTATCTGAAAATCGCTGAATTCAAAAAAAATATCCCAAACGTCCCCCTTATTGCCTTAACGGCTACTGCTACGAAAGACGTTCGTCAAGAGATTTTGATGCGACTAGAAATGGATTCGCCCTCCGTTTTCCAACAAAGCTTTGCCCGTGACAACTTATCCTACTCGGCCTTTAATGAAGAAGATAAGGAAAGGAGACTTATCAAAATTTTGCAAAATGTACAAGGCTCGTCTGTCGTGTATGTCCGCAATCGCCGAAGAACACAGGAAATTTCAGATTTATTAAATAAGAATAATATCAATACTACTTTTTATCATGCAGGATTGAGTGCTGATGAGCGTAGTAAAAGACAAGAACGCTGGATAAAAAATCAAGTTAGGACAATCGTAGCGACGAATGCCTTTGGCATGGGTATCGACAAGCCCGACGTTAGGTCTGTCATTCATATAGATTTGCCAGATACGCTAGAGGCTTATTATCAAGAAGCAGGCAGAGCAGGGCGCGATGGCGAAAAAGCGTATGCCGTAGCGCTTTTTAACTTAAAAGATATTGAAAGTTTAGAGAAAAATATTTTACAGAATTATCCACCCATTGAATTAGTTAAAAAAGTATATCAATGTTTAGGTAACTTTTTTCAATTGGCAGTGGGTGCGGGAGAGTTTTCTAGTTTTGATTTTGATTTGCTCGAATTTCAAAAACGCTTTGACCTCCCTCCTACCGAAACTTATTTTGCCTTAAAAGTTCTTGAAAATGAAGGATTCATTCAACTGTCAGATTCATTTCATAGTCCTTCAAAAATAACTTTGAAAGTCGATAACCGACAGTTATATGATTTTCAACTTCGAAATCCTAAATACGATTCCTTTATTAAACTATTGCTGAGGATGTATGGGGGAGAACTTTTCAGTACTTTCATAACCATTTCTGAAGTAAACATCGCCAAAGCTTATTCAATACCTTTGAAGGAGGTTGAAACGATGCTGTCCAATTTAGAAAAATTTGATTTGGTGATTTACGATAGACAAAAAGATAAACCTCAAGTTACCTTCCTTACTGCTCGGTATGATTCAAAAACATTGCCACTACAAATACAAGAAATTGATTATCGCAAAGCAAAAGCGTTACAAAAAGCCCAAGCAGTAGCACATTATGTACAGCATGAAACTAGGTGTCGTACACAAATTTTATTAGAATATTTCGATGAAATTACTGACGAAACTTGTGGTATTTGTGATAATTGTTTGAAGAAAAAGAAGCGTAATAAACAAGAGGTAGAAGATGAAGATTTTGCCAACAATACACGGCAGAAAATAAAACTGCTTTTGGCTAACGGGGCAATGAGTTTACAGTTAATCACTCAGATTATGCAACCACCCAATATGCAAATATTCAAAGACATCATTCGTGAAATGATTGCTGATGGGGAAATAGCTTATGATAGCGAAGGTAATTTGAAAATTTAATGTCACTGAAAAACTACCTTCCAGTGACATTCTTATATTTTATTGATAAATTCCAGCCGCTACATTTTCAGTAATCGATTTTGGGGCAAGCCAAGCCAAGAAAGCTCCAAGCTTATTGACCAAGCCCGGAATCACCTCTGTTTTTCCAGCAAACATGGCTGATACCGAAATTTTTGCTACCAATTCTGGAGTCATCGCTACCTTCTCTGCTGCCTTACGAGCCTTAGCTGGAACAGCAGCTCTATCATTAAATCCAGTATCTGTTGCACCTGGGCTAATACAAGTTACAGATACAGAAGTGCCTTTTAATTCGCCTTTTAATGCTCTTGTAAAGTTTAATACAAATATTTTAGTGGCTGCATAAACTGCCATTTTTGGTAAAGCTTGATAGGCAGTAGAGCTAGCAATATTCATGATATATGCTTTGGACTGACGTTTCAACATCGGCAAAAACACATGACACATTTCAGTAAGCGTAGCCATGTTTAGGTTCATCATATCCCTATTTTGTTCAATAGAATAGGTATCAAAATTACCCACAGAGCCATATCCCGCATTATTCACCAAGATAGCTACTTCATATTGTTTTTGTTCAACCCATTGATATACTTTTCTAGCAACATCAACCGCTGCTAAATCTACGGCTAAATAATCTACTGTTACGCCGTATTTTTCATGAATTTCAATGGCTACTTCACGAAGCAAACCTTCTGACCTTGCCACTAATAATAGATTATATTTTTGTTTAGCCAATTCTACGGCTATTTCTTTCCCGATTCCCTTGCTGGCTCCTGTAATTAGTGCGTACATGTTTGTTGTTTTGTTAGAATGCCTCAAAATTAACAAAGCCCTACCAAATGGCAGGGCTTTGTATCAAACAAATTTTAAATTATTATTTTTTTGGAGTCTTAGCTGGCGTTGCCGCTGTTCCTGTAGCAGGTGCTAAAAACTCTTTCAATTTATCTGGGTCTTCAGGCTTGATAGCAACAGCTTTATCTACATACTCTTGAATCTTAGCTGTGTCTTTCGTTACGTTTGCGTGATATCCTACTAAATATCTGTATGCTTCGTACAATTGTTCTTTATTAGCTTTTGCTAAATCAACCACTGACAAGAACTTTTCGTAGTGTGGTACTGCCAACCATTTTGTTCCAGTATAATCCACATAGTTATTAGTTCTAGCACGGAACAAATAGAATGGAGCAAATTTATCATTGATTGCAATTGCATTAGCAAACATTGAATCTGCTTTCATTCCAGTGTTATATCTGCCTAATGAATCTTCACGTGGGGTATAAGCTGTTGTAAAATAAAGAGCCATAGCAGCATTGTAGTAATCAGCACTTGCCATTGGAGCTTTCTTCTTCAATTTCCAGTCAATTGCCTTTAAAGCAAAATCTGCTGCTTTTGGATACTTTTTCTGACCATATACAATCGTATAGATTGTAGCGAAATGGTTGTTAATCGTATCTTCTGGTGCAGCTTTCAAATAATATTCAACTGCTAAAGAATCTTGTTTTAAACCTTGATATCCTTTTCCAAAATAAACGTTATCCAAATAATACGGTTTTACACCCGCTTTCACCATTTGCTCTAGGTTTTCAATACCTACTTGTGGGTTTCCTAATTCAATATTAGAATAACCTTTCATTCTAAAGATATCATTATCTTTTGCTCCACCAGCTTCCGCTTGTGTTGTAAACTGCATTGCACCTTCATAATCTTTTGCTAAGAATAATAATTTAGCAGTACTTAATAAGATTGCAGGAGTAGCCTCTGCTCTTTCAACATATTTTCTAAAGAATTTAGATGCTTCTTTATAACGGTTGAAGATGATATAATATTCACCCATTCTCTTATAATACGGAGCATAAGATGAATCTGTCTCATAAGCAGTTTGGTAGTTATTGATTGTATATTGATAGTTTTTACCTCTTAAATATACAACACCTAATCTAACATAAGCTTTTGCAGTTTTGTTGATTAAGATAGATTGCTCATAAGCTGATGCCGCTGGGCCACCATCATTTTTCAATAAAAACGCATCTCCTTTTACAATTTGCATATCAGCAGTCAAAGGCTTTTTAGTCTTTTCTGTGATCAAATCAATCAAACGAACAGCTTCCGCAGGATCATTTGTATGTTCAAACAATGTATAAGCTTCTGCAATACGGAAAATCACTTCAGCATTTTTCATCTTTGTATCAGCCAAAATTTTATCAAAAGCAGCTTTTGCACCTGCTCCGTCTTTATTTGCCAACAACAAAGTTGCTAAACCAACTGAGTTCAACGGTTGTTTAGGGTCTGTAGCAAGTCCTTTTTCAAATGTTGCTTTTGCTTCACTTAATTCTCCTGAACGTAACTGAGCATACCCTAAATAATATAAATTTTCACCAGTAGAGCTAGCCGATACTAGTGATGTAAATGTTGCTTTAGCTTTAATTGGCTGGTCTCCGTCCAACTGCGTCAAGCCTTGCTGAACAGTCTGCCCATTTACCGCAACGGCAAATAACAAACTTGCAGCCACCAACAGAGATTTAATCTTTACTTCCATTTTTTTTAAAGTTTTAGTTGTAAGTTATTAAAAGTAAGTATCTAAAATCAGGTAATTCTTTTTATTAAACAAATTTCCAAAATATCTTTTGATTTTGTAACAAAAAATAAAATTAAATTAAAAAATTGTTACAATAACTCAAAATTTTATTCGCAATCTATTCAATAAAAATATTTTATTTTGTTCTGCATTTTAATATTTCTAAAAATATTATGCCACGCTAGGTTAATCCATTTTTACTTGCCTAATCTGAAGTGGTTTTGTAAGTGGTAAAAGTCCCCCTTTCAGTACAATCAATTGTCCTTGTTCAAGACATATATAATTGATAAAACCTGTTCCTAGCCCCATGTAAGGCTCTTTTAAGATTAATCTAATTTGGCGAATTAATGGATACCTTTTTAAAGCAAGGTTATATCCAAATGGTTGATAATAATCCTCTGGATTAGTGCTACTTTTCTCTGAAACCGACATTACGTTAATTTCTTTGATAAAACCTAACGATGCAGGGTCGTCACCGTCACTGATCCAATTAGTACCAATTACGCCCATTGCATTTTTATGCGTTTTCACATATTCTATAACTTCCTTGTTCGACTTTGTTGCAAAAAAAGAAACTTTCTCTTTTTTATCTATTCCAAATTTATCTACTAAAAATGTTAAATTACTAGAATTTGAACCATCAAAAACCAGTACAATATCTTCGCCACTACCACTTTTGCTAATCTCAGACCATTTCTTTTTTTCCCCTTTCATGATTCCCGCAATATCATTCACAGTTATCATCGTATCACGATTAGCTTTGTTAGTAATCAAGGCTAAAGCATCACCTGCAAATTTAAAACTCCTGTAGGTAACTTTATCGTCAGTATAAATTTTCTTCTCTGCATCATTCAGTTCTCGTGTTATTACAGCTACTCTAGCTTTATCATTTAATAACATTGCTACTGCTTCACCCTCTTGTTTATATACTAAATTGATTTTTGTATATGGATAGGTCTGTTCAAAAGCCATTTTCTCAGCTTCCATGATGGGTTGAAAAGACTCATCAACAGCAACAGTAATCTCTCCTTTGGCTGGGCCATCTAATTCTTTACCATCTTTTCCTGTGTTTTTTCCACAAGAAAACAAAGTAGCGGTTAGTAGAATCGAATAAGATAGATTTAATATAGTTTTCATGGTTTTTGTGATTGTTTATTTCTTCTCGTCATAATATGAATACTCCTCTTTATCGTCGTCGTCTTCATCTTTCAATTTGGTGTAAACTCTCCATGCTCTAAAAATGCCATATATTACAAGTAATGCACCCAAAGCATATGCATACCAAGAAGAAGGCAACATCATCTGTGCAAAAGTTGATTGAGGGTTAAGTATCAAAAGTAATCCAATCACAGCGTATGAAAGGGCCATTAATACATTAACAAGTAAAAAAATTCTACTGGGCATGTTTTGATGTTTAATATAAAACGATAATCACAACCTAATCTAATACATTTCTCATAGAAAAAAACAAAAACTGATTCCTATTGAAAAATGAAACCTGCCAGTTTCCTGACAGGTTTTCATTGTATCTTAATGCTAAATAATATAATTATTCAGATAGCACGAAGCTAATTGGTACTGTAAATCTTGAACGTACTGCACGACCAGACTGTTTACCTGGTGTCCATTTCGGTACAGATTTAATTACTCTAACAGCTTCTTCATCGCAACCAAAACCTACTGATTTAAGTACATCTACGTTTTGGATACTACCATCAGTATTTACAACGAATTGGATATATACTTTACCAGAAACGTTAGCACGCTGCGCTGCTGCTGGGTATTTCAAGTTTTTCTGCAAGAATTTAGCGAATGCACCCATACCACCTGGGAATTCAGCTTGTTGTTCTACCGCAGTAAAGATTTCTTCCTCTTTTGGCTTTGGTGGTTCAACTGGCGCTTCTGGCGCTGTACCTCTTGCATCTGGATCTACTGGCGGGCCAGCATCTTCAGTTTCACCTTTCACAGTTTCAGCAGCCGTATTACCTTTTACTTCTTCTGGTGGTGGTTCAGGTTTTGTTACCTCTTCATCTTTTTTGATTTCAGGAGGTAAGAATTTTGTCGTCGTCACCTTTGGTAATTCTTTTGGTGGTGGCGGCGGTGGTGGTGGTGGTGGTGGTGGTGGTGTTTTATTCTCTGGTGGTGGCTGATCAATTTTCATTACTTCAGCTGTTACCTCAGTTTTAGTTTTTTCTAGTTGCTCATTAATTTTATTATAAATAAATGACAATGCAAAAAGAGATGAAACCGAAGCTATACCAATTATCAGAGAACGTGAAACCACTTTCGGATAAGATTTTCTTAAGAGATAAGCACCATATTCTTTGTTCTTATTCTTAAAAATAATGTCATCCAACGTTGCATTTTGGCTTATTACGTTTGACATAATTCCTGATGTTAATACTGTTAATGTTTCTTAATTTGAATCAAAACCTTCAAATTAAATTTTCATTGAACTAAGATAAAACTATTAATTTAGTTTTCAAAATTTTGTCAACTATTTTTTTAGTTTTACCGTGATTTTTTCTTAAAGACCAGACTTTTTGATTAGCTTTTCAGAATCTGGATCTATTTCAAGGATTGCATAACGCTTGTTACTTGTAATAGCACATTCGTCTAGCAAATCTACCATGTTCTTGTATTTAGCTCCTTTAGTAGCTTTAATAACAATCGTAAAATTATCACCGATTCTTCTTTTGTAGTCGAACAAAACAGCTCTAATTCCGTCTTTAGAATAATTTGTTTTCTGAAGTTGAGTTGTTGCCTCTGTTGGCAAACCTTGATAGTAATATACTTTCTCGGCATCCGGCATAACAGTTAAGGTTTCAGACATTTTAACTTCTGATTTTTCCTCCTTTTCTGTTTTATCAGGCATATTCAACTGCATTACTACGGGCTTTGCTAACGTCGTGGTTAACATAAAAAAGGTAATCAATAAGAAACCCAAATCTACCATGGGAGTCATGTCAATTTTGGTTGACGCTTTCTTCGCGCGTTTCTTACCGCCTTTTTTGCCCCCACCGTCTTGACTTATTTCTGCCATTGTATTGGGGTTTTAATTGTTGGTAGTTAATGATACTCAGAGAGTTTTAGCTTTATAAGACCCTGCCTTTCAAAGAGAGGCAGGGTTAAAACTACTGAGTACAACTAAATAAAATCTATTGAGGTCTACCTTCAGGAGATGTAACCAATTGGAATGTGTTAATATTCTGTTCCTGCAAAGTACCAACTACTTGGTTGAACACTTTATAGTTTGAGTTAGCATCACCTTTAATAGCTACTTTTAATCCTGGATTAGAAATTTTAGCATAACTAACCCAAAGGAAAAGTTCATTATTGGCTGAATCGCAAGGAATACCTTTCAAATATCCTTTTGCTTTCGCATCTGATGGCTTTACACTTAAAACCTGACGCATAGCGCCTGCTGGATAACCTACGATTTCTGAAGCGTCATAGTTCTTCTTCATTTCCGCAGATACTGGAACAGATAGGCGGTTTGCCATTCTTTCCAACATATAATCCTTAGCAGCTTTGTCGTCTGTTCCTAAAAAAATACCACCTTCAGGACTTACTGAAATAGTAAGGATTCCTTTTTCGCCAGTTATTGTTTTCTCTGAAATAGATGACGGAGGAACGATTGTTACGGCTTCTTCAGGTTTAAACTTCGCAGTAAGCATGAAGAAAGTAAGTAACAAGAACGCCACATCGCACATCGCTGTCATGTCTAGAGAAACACTTTGTCGTTTTGCTTTAACTTTTGGCATAATCTTGTTTAGTTATAAGTTGTTTGATATGAGTTATAAGATTAACCTATAACACTTAGCGCTTAACACATAACTATTAATTATGGTGAGTTGCGTAGTTTTGGTTAATGCTCAAACCAATTTCATCAACACTGTAAGTTAATTCGTCAATTTTAGACGTAAAGAAGTTATAAGCAATGATACAAACTGCTGAAGTACCGATACCTAATGCCGTGTTGATAAGGGCTTCAGAGATACCATTTGCTAAGGCAGTTGAATCTGTTGATCCTCCTGAGTTACCTAAAGCCGAGAACGCTTTAATCATACCAACTACTGTTCCTAAAAGACCGATTAGCGTAGAAACTGATGCTAACGTTGCAATAATAGTTAAGTTTTTCTCTAACATTGGCAATTCCAATGAAGTAGCTTCTTCAACTTCTTTGCTAAGAGCAGCTAATTTTTGTTCTTTGTCCAATGAACCATCACTTGTCAACTGCTTGTATTTTTTAACAGCAGCTAAAGTAACGTTTCCTACTGAACCTTTTTGTTTGTCACATTCTTTCAAAGCTGCATCAGTATCATCTTTGTCAAGAAGAGACTGAATTTTGCGAACGAATGCATTAACATCACCACTACCTTTCGCTTTACTAATTGTAATTAGACGCTCGATAGAGAATGTCAAAGCTGTCAAGAAACAAGTTAAAAGGATTGGTACAATATCACCACCTTTAAATGCAAGAGCAAGGTAATCTCCTTGGTGTGGGTGACCTGCGTTCGTTCCACCTTCAAAACGAGATCCATCTCCCATTACAAAACGGAAAAATAATTGGGCAATAACAAAAAGAATTAAAATAATCAAGCCTGCTGAAATGCCGCCTGATTTTTTTTGAGCTGGTGCTGCTGGTTTAGCAGCTGGAGTTTTTGCTTGTGTACTCATTAGTTTGGTAATTTTTGGGTTTAAGTTAAAAAACAGTTTTAGGTGAATTTTAAAATAAAAATAATGAAAATAACCTAAAGACAAAAGATTCTTTTGAAATAACTTGTTTTAGGTAATGACAAAACTAACACAAAAATCTTTTAATTATGATACCACGTATATGAAGTTTTTTTAAAAAAATATTCAACAAAACCTATGTATTGTACTATAACAATAAATACATGCATTTTAAAACATATTTGCAGGACTATTTCAAGAATTTGACTTTACGAAGAATGTATATAACTTTTCAATGATTATCTTTTTTTTATAAAAACTCTCTAAGTATTGATTCTAGCAAGGCTATTCCCTGAGTATTTTCTCTAATTTTTTGGTAGTCTAAAATACCTATCATTTTTTCAAGGCGTTCATTTTCTCCATTTATAAGTACCTTAATACTTTCTGATTTATCTAATAAATTGGTAAGTAATGACATCAATTGTTTGATGCTACTTCCTTCTTCGGTATCCAGAAAAACAAGTATTTTTGGCGACTCTTTTACTAGTTTAATAGCATACTGAATCGTTAAATTATCAGAAAAATTATCAATATCATAAACCATCACCGAAGGCTTTGATAGCTTTACAAAATCGACAAAAGTATTGGTATATTTGATATTTAACTGACTATTTCGTAGTTGGATATATAAAAAAAGGCTAGACATTTTATCGTTTTTATGAATTTTAAAATGAGATGGTCTAATTTATTAACAATTAAAATAACAAATACCGTAACTTTGGTTCAATCATTTGCAGTATCCCCCAAAAGCGTATGTCGAAGGTATATCATTATAACAAAGAAAATGTTCGTAGAAAAACAGGAGCATCCTCGTTAAAGGATGCCATAGAAGATATGCTTGAGCTATATAAAATTCGTTCTAAGTTTAACGAAACTTATATCGTTGCTTATTGGGAAAAAATCATGGGTTCTCCGATTGCCTCCAGGACAACCCAAATTTATATTAAAGACGGAAAATTGTTTATTCAACTAGATTCCGCTCCGCTTCGAAATGAACTATTGATGGCAAAAAATAAAATCGTTGAGCTTATCAATAAAGAAGTAGGAGAAAAAATCATTCAGGATGTTGTATTCTTATAATTAGGCACTCTTCAACCTGAGCTATTGTCTCTGAACTTCTTTTAGTTTATTTTTTAAGCTGAAATACTTGATGATAAACACAATCGCTAAGACCAACGACAACCCCAACAAAGCAATATATACGCCTTGGTATTTTTCAATCTCTTCTAGCATTTGATGATTCTCTTTTGAAAAACCCTTATGTCTTTCTGTCAATTCTACTAAATCATGATTCTTTTGGGTAAGGTCATTATTTTGCTGAATCAGTTCATTATATTTTTCAGTAAAAGCAGCAGTAGCATTGGATTGCTGGCTTTGATATTCATTTAAGATTTCATTGTCTTTATCAATAATTTCATTGAGGGCATCTATCGTCTTTTGCATATCATCCTTCGAACGATTACCAAAAAGTCCTGTCGATAGGTTTTCTGATTCCTTGTATTTTTGATATAGCGTTTGTCTTTCAGTAGTAAGGTCTTTTATTTTATCCTGAGCATTACTTTTAGTAAATACAAAGCACATTAAGAATAATAAAATGAAATTTTTCATCGACTAATTAATTGTAATGATAGTTGAATATTGTTTAATAAAAATCCCACAAGTATTTTGAATTGCTTGCGGGATTGATAACGATATGCGATATGCTTCAATTATAAAGAATGTGACTGATAATCAAGTTCAAGGATTTCAGAAATATCTAATAATTTAATATTATAACGCTGAAACGCTGGCGTATCAAAATCTTCAGAATCAGTTGGCATTTTGGTTGCAAAATCTTCAATCATTTTTCGCAATCTTGGTGTATCGTCTTCTCTTGGAGGAAAAACGTGCTTAATAGGTTGTTTTTCTTCTTCTATTACTTCGTCCTCATCTTCCTTATACTCTTCATCTTCCACAACATTTGAAGGCTGTAAAGATACGGGTTCTACTTTGACTCCTTTTTTTGCATGATTACCGTTGACAGGTTGTTTCAAAGGTGTACGCACGGGTCCATCTGGTAAATCAAACCCTGCTGCTATTACCGTGATACTCATATCATCCCCCAAGTTGTTATCAATGATAAAACCGAGTTTAAATCCAGCAGGAGAATTTCCGATAGCTTCCATGATATGGGCGGTAATAGCTGTTTGTTCTTTTACTGCCATTACTTTCTGGTCACTTGTAGCAATCGTTACTAATACACGTTTCGCACCTTTAATATCACGGTTGTTTAATAACGGCGAATCAAGGGCTTTTTCAATAACTTCTTTAGCTCTGTTTGGTCCTTTAGCAGTAGCCGTACTCATTACAGCTTGCCCAGCGTTGCTTAATACCTTTTTAACATCCTTAAAGTCAGCATTTATCTTACCAGATTTTGTAATTACCTCCGCTACTGATTTTGCAGCATTAGCCAGTACATCATCTGCATGTTCAAAGGCTTCTAAGATGTTTAAATCTTCATAAATTTCTAATAATTTATCGTTCAATACTACCAAAACAGTATCACAAGTACGCTGTAATTCAGCAATTCCTCGGTTAGCCGCTTCAATTTTTTCAGTACCTTCCCACGAGTATGGAGCTGTTACAATCGCTACTGTTAGTATATCCAATTCTTTGGCTATTCTCGCAATTTCTGGGGCTGCTCCTGTTCCAGTACCTCCACCCATACCAGCCGTAATAAAAACCATTCTGGTACTTGGTTGTAACAATGCTTTAATCTGAGCTTCACTTTCCAGCGCGGCTAGTCTTCCTTGTTCTGGTTCTGTTCCAGCACCAAGTCCTTCTGTCAAAATTTCGCCTAATTGTAATTTTACAGGAACTTTATTATCATTCAGGGCCTGTAAGTCGGTATTACACACTACAAAATCGACGTCATCAATCCCCATTTCGAACATGTGACTAACAGCATTACTTCCTCCTCCGCCGACACCAATCACTTTAATGATATTGTCTTTTGTCTCAGATGAAATTTCAATATTATGATGAAAAAAATCCATATTATAAATTATTATTAAGGATTAATTAATTACTAAATAGCCCGTATTATTTGTCTTGAAAATCAGTTGAATACACTATTATTCTTCTGCTCCCCATCGCCATTCTCTACCAAGCTCTAACTCTTTTTTCAGGTTTTGTTTTATAAAAAAATCTCTTGTCGAGTAAAAATCTAATTTTTTCGCTGGCACCTTATCCACATTGGCTATTCCATACAACATCATCGTTGTGTACCTTACGGTATTAACCATTTCGTTCTTGTTAATCAAATCAAAACGGTCGCAATTGGCATGATAACATCCTACCGCATCAGGCGAGATTCCTCCAATCGGAGATGCCGTCGGTATTCCTTCCAACATAAAGCTTTGATGGTCTGAATGAAGCCCTGCTTGGTTAATAATATTATTTTTATATTCGGGTACAGCCTTTTGCATACACTCTCCTATTTTTGTAAACAACGACACCATTTCATCTCTACCTGCCGTATTAAATCCATTCGCATTATTAGCCATATCGAGATTGAACATAAACACCACTTTCTCTAGTGAATTATTACGTTTACTTTTCTCAATCATTGCTTTTGAGCCTAGCAAACCTTCTTCTTCTCCCATGAACATGACAAACTCTATCGTTCTTTTAGGTTTTAGATTTAATGCTTTGAAAGTACGGGCAATATCCAAAATAGAAAACGAACCTATGCCATTATCAAGCGCGCCAGTGGCCAAATCCCAAGAATCAAGGTGTCCGCCAATTACTATTTTCTCGTCACGGTATTTTTTATTGTCTCCCTTGATAGTAGCGATAACATTTCGAGCTTTAATCATTTTACTAAAGTTCTTCATGTCTATTACGCCCATCAGGTTAGGCTGCTCACTCATCCAAGAGCGGATTTTGATGCCACTCTCTAATGACACACACACTGCTGGAATCGCTATTAGGCTTCCAGTAACCGAAGCTGTACCAGTTAGTAGTACATTTCCTTTTACTGTGTTGACAAAAATAACCCCTGCTGCACCATATTGCATGGCTAGGGCTGTTTTTTCAGAACGGTGTAAATTCCGAGTTCCTTTAAATGGGGCTAACAATCCGAGGTTTACTAAGGCTATTTTTCCTGTTAATTGGTCTTTTACTGCTTGAAAATCTGGTTCTAATCCATTCCCTACATCCACGAGTTCAGCAGTTACTTTGGCTTCAACGGGTGTCATTGCCAATGAAACTACTTCTATGTCATGGAAGTTATCACTTTTTTTAGGGGCAATTGCTAACGTCACGGTATCCCTTGACCAAGCCTCTACTTGAAATGGCTGATATTTTACATCTTTAAAACCATAAGATTTTAATAAGTTATAAGTATACTCCTCAGCCCTTTTACCATTAGCACTGCCTGTAAGGCGGTGTCCGATTGTTTTACAAGCGTCTCCTAACGTTTCGTAAGCCCTACTATTGGCTACTACTTCATCATTGATTCGCCTGAATGTTTCTATTAATTCTTCATCTTCATTTCCTAAAGGTTGAAATGCAGCGGTCGAAGTAATAAGGATTAGAATAAGAAAAACGTAAAGGTTTATTTTCATTTTGTCTGTTGTGAAATAGGAAATAATAGTGGAATTTACAAAAAAACTTGACAAACTCTAGCATATTTAAAATAAGAATGAGTCCCTATTAATACCTATTATTGGTGTCCTTTAAATAATTACTTATTATTCAGACTATACTGTTGAGGATATATCTCTTTTTGATATTTTTCCCAGTTCCCTTTACGGTAGTGGTTATCTCCAAAAAAAGTAACTATCTGATGAAATTGTTGAGCTTCTTGATAACCTGCCACTGGCTGAATCATATTAAATTGCTCATCTAAATACACTATCGTCGGGAAACTCATCTTTCCTTGTAAAAGCGCAACACCTGCCTGATTGTACCCATTTTCCCAGATATATTGTTGTTTGCCAATTCTGATGGTATCCTTCATTTCAGCATCCAATTTTACAGCATAATATTTTTGATTGACAAATTCAGCTACTTTTTCATCCGTAAAAGTTTTTTGATCCATCACCTTGCACCAACCGCACCAGCCTGTATATACATCAATTAAAATTTTTCTTGGCTCTTTTTGAGTAGCCGCATACGCTTGCTCCAAAGTCATCCAATTAATTTTGGCTTTGTTTGCTTTAGGAACAAGGCTAGTGTTGGGTGCTGTATTCGCAGCGATTTGTGCTTTCCCAGCAAAAGCTATCAGGGATATAAGAAAAGTAAAGAATATATTTTTCATGTTTTATAAGTTGGTCTTGCTTTGTGAGATTTTTATCTAAAACGGTTTTCTCCTTTTTAGCAAAGATAATTGGATAAAGTAATTTTAATTATATTGTACTTTAAGATATTTTATTGAATCCGAGGTCCAACTTTCTGAAAGATTGTCTTTAGTACTTTCAGATTTTAGCTAAATAGCCTTTTTATACCTTAGCAATTTACAAAAGGTTTGTTTTCCTTACAAAGATTTTTGAGTAAACGGTCAACTGTTTTATTTTCACTCATTATCTTTAACTGTTTTTGACTTCAAATAAATTCATGGCTATACTTCGACACAAAAAAAGTAAACTTGTTGAGGCTGAAGAAAAACGTAGAGATTTAGGCTTTGGCACTCAAATTACTGACCCTGACACTAGGCTCCTCAATAAAGATGGTAGTTTTAATGTTAAAAGAATTGGTGGTAATTTCTGGGGACGCTATAATATATTTAATGAGCTTATTATCTGTTCATGGAAACGCTTTTTTATCCTCATTGTTGCCTTTTACTTAATATTGAATTTTATCTTTGCCTGCCTTTATCAAGCCGTAGGAATTGAACACCTACAAGGTGTGGATTTAACGACCAAAGGCTCGGGCTTTATGGATGCCTTCTTCTTTTCTTCACAAACACTAACTACTGTTGGTTATGGAAGAATTGCCCCCGTTGGTTTTTGGGCAAGCACTATCGCGGCTATTGAATCGCTATTAGGCTTGTTGATTTTTGCCTTGGCTACTAGTTTACTTTATGGCCGTTTTTCAAGGCCAGTTGCCAGAATCTTATATTCCGACAAAGCTATTATTGCGCCTTATCTGGACATTACGGGCTTTATGTTTAGAATTGTGAACGAACAAGATAATCAGTTAATCGATTTACAAGTTGAACTGGCGGTATCCATGCTAAGAAATGAAAGCAAAGGAAAAACAGTGAGGAGGTATTACGGACTAAAATTAGAAAGAAGCAAAGTCAATTTTTTCCCGGCTAATTGGACTATAGTGCATCCGATTACAGAAGATAGTCCGCTGTTTGGCTTGACTAAAGAGGATTTGTTATCAAGTGACGCTGAGTTTTTAGTATTGCTGAAAGCTACAGAAGAGACTTATAATCAAACGGTAAATTCTCGTACTTCTTTTCATGCACGTGAAGTAGTAGTAGGTGCGAAATTTCTTCCTATGTTTAGCGATGTTCCAGGTGCTGGAGTAGTAACGCTAGACTTACGTAAATTATCAGATATTCAGGATGCGACTCTATCAAGTGAGCTATAAAACTGAAATAAAACAAAAAATAAGGCGATTCTGTATCAGTAATTCGCCTTTATCATTATAAAATGATTCAACCAAAAGCATTACAAAAAGGAGATACTGTTGGCCTAGTAGCATTGGCATGCAAAGTAGATTTTGAATTAATAAAACCTGCTATTGAGGTAATAGAAAAGGTATGGGGGCTAAATGTAGTGTTGGGTACTTCATTGACTAGTAAGTATCATCAATTTGCAGGAACTGATAAAATCAGGGCTAATGATTTCCAGATGATGCTAGATGACCCTAATATCAAAGCCATTATATCGGCAAGAGGTGGTTATGGTAGCTCACGGTTATTAGATAGGATAGACTTCTCACAATTCATTCAACATCCTAAATGGGTTACTGGGTTTTCAGATATTACGGCTGTATTGTGCCATATCCATAATCTGAATATTGAAAGTATTCACGCTACCATGCTTAAATTATTTATGCAAGATGGTGGTGAATATGCGTTAGAAACCTTCAGAAAAGTGCTTTTTGGCGAATCCCTAGACTATCATATCCCAGCGAATGCTTTAAATAAAGTAGGTATTGCCCAAGGGCAATTAGTAGGAGGTAATTTAGCGATGTTGACTCATATCATTGGTTCAAACTCTGATATTGATACGACAGGGAAAATATTGTTTCTGGAAGACGTAGGTGAATATTTATACAGCATCGACCGTATGATGATTCAGCTAAAACGTTCAGGTAAATTAAAATCCTTGGCAGGTCTGATTGTAGGGCATTTTTCTGACTTGGAAGACAATGAAGTACAATTCGGAAAAACAGCTAATCAGATTATCGAGGATGCCGTTGCTGAATATAGTTTCCCTGTATGTTATGATTTCCCTGTTGGTCACGAACCTACCAACTGGGCAATGCCTTGTGGCAGAGAAGTGATATTAACAGTAGAAAACAATGGTGTTTGGGTAAAAGATGCTGTAAATGAATCATTAATTTAAAATCAGTATGAACAAATCGGCACTTAGGAAACATTATTTAGCTCAACGAAAAGCACTCGGTCAGGAAAGTATCACCGAAAAGAGTCAAGCTATTTGCGATTTGTTCTTTCAGCATTTCAATCTTTCTACGATTGAATATCTTCATATTTTTCTGCCTATTATCAGGCATCATGAAATTAATACTTTTTTGATAATTGACAGAATTCAGCAGGAATTTCCTCACGTACAATTAGTTGTGCCCAAAAGTATTCCTGAAACCAACGAGATGGAACATTTTCTATACGATAAAAGTCAATTGGTTGAAAACAAGTGGGGTATTCCAGAGCCTATTCCAACTATTCCCGTTTTGCCTATTGATATTTCAATGGTAATCGTTCCGTTATTGATTTTCGATATAGCAGGCAACCGTGTGGGCTATGGCAAAGGTTTTTATGATCGGTTTCTTAAGCAATGTGCTCCAGACCTCATTACAATTGGCTTATGCTTAGAAGAACCCATTGACAACATTGAGGATGTAAACGAATTTGATGTAAAAATCAATTATTGTATTAGTCCAAATAGACTATATTCCTTCGGATAGAAGTAAAATTTCAATAAAAAACAAGAATTCCTACAAATTTACTCTACTATTCCCAGCAGATTCCTTTTCTCTTCCAACTTTATCAAGTAATTTTGCAAACTTTTTATTTTCCCTGACTTTCAAAGGAAATTAAATTTCAATGATTCTGACGACTATTCAACGCTGTGATTTTTTTGAACGATAAATCACAGGAAAGAAGCCATGAAAACTAAGATTTTAATATGCTTTTTGTTATGTATAGGTTTTAAAACCTTTGCTCAGGAAGAAAAAAGAACTTTGTATCCGATTTCAGTTAAGCGACAATTGTTTGGCGTAAAATTTATTTATGACAGACAGATTATTGATAACGCAGCGGCCTTACAAATACCCTTGTTGCAAGCCAGAGACCCCAAAGTAAGTGTGGAGTTCCTGACTTATAAACAGCAACAAAAGCTAGTTAAGCTAATCAATATTATTCCTGCGGGGGTTTCGCTTTATACAGTTTTTAATAGAGATAAAGTATCAAGCGGTTTTTATTGGTCAACAGTCGGCAGTACTTTATTGATTTCGACCTATTTAAATGTAAAAGCAAATATGCATTTATCTAATGCGATTAATCGTTATAATGAGGTTATCCGCAATAACGAAATCGGGCTAAATGTACAAACAACACCAGACCATCAGGCGATAGTGGGGGTTGGATTAAAGCATAATTTTTAAGTATTTTTTTATATAATCAATTAATAATCAATTTTTAAAATGAAAGTAGCAGTAGTCGGAGCCACAGGTTTGGTCGGTGGCGAAATCCTTAAAGTGTTAGCGGAACGTAACTTCCCAGTAACAGAAATCATCCCAGTTGCCTCTGAGCGTTCAGTAGGTAAACAGGTAGAATTTAAGGGTAAACAGTACACCGTTGTTGGTTTTGATGATGCTATTAAGATGAAACCAAACGTGGCGATTTTCTCGGCAGGTGGTGGTACATCTTTGGAATTAGCTCCGAAATTTGCAGCGGCAGGGATTACAGTAGTAGATAATTCTTCAGCTTGGAGAATGGACCCTACTAAAAAACTAGTAGTACCAGAAATTAATGCGTTTACATTAACATCAGAAGATAAAATCATTGCTAACCCGAATTGTTCTACAATTCAGATGGTTGTAGTGTTGAACCCTTTACACAAAAAATATAAAATCAAACGTGTTGTTGTGTCTACGTATCAATCAGTAACAGGAACGGGCAAAGCGGCAGTTGATCAATTATTCGCAGAACGTGAAGGTCGTACAGATGTACCTGCGGTATATCCACACAAAATTGATTTGAACGTTTTACCACACATTGATTCATTCTTGGATAATGGTTATACCAAAGAAGAGATGAAAATGGTGAATGAAACCAAGAAAATCATGTTGGATGATTCTATCGCGGTAACAGCTACTACAGTGCGTATCCCAACGATTGGTGGACACTCTGAAGCAGTAAATGTTGAATTTGAAAATGACTTCGACGTAGAAGAAGTAAAAAATATTTTAGCAAATGAAGAGGGCGTAATCTTACAGGATGACCCTAAGAATTTTGTATATCCAATGCCTATTAATGCACATGGTAAGGATGAGGTTTTTGTTGGACGTATCCGTCGTGATGAAACACAACCTAATACCATCAATATGTGGATTGTAGCGGATAACCTTCGTAAAGGTGCTGCTACTAACGCTGTGCAAATTGTAGAGTATTTGGCTAAAAACAATCTTATTTAGTAGTTTACAGGTTTGTTTGATAGTGAAATGAAAGCCGAGATAATTATCTCGGCTTTTTATTTTTTGGTAGGTTTGGGGATGTTAGACATTAGATACAAGACTTGATGATAAAGGACTTTAGGACTGGAAGAGATTGAATTTACCACGGTTTAAAACCTATCGATTACCCACATCTTTTAAAAAAATTGAAATGAAGATGTGATTATTGATAAAATGGTTTTAAATCGCCTCTCAAACCTCATCCCCCAGCCCCTTCTCCTTCAGAGAAGGGGTGTAGACTTTGGTACTTAAAGCTCCCATCTCTGAAGGAGAGGGGTTGGGGGTGAGGTTAATTCATATTGATTACCAATTATTTATATACTTGTGGGTAATCGATAGGGTTTAAAACCCCAACTTTCTTCAGTCTTAAAGTCTTGTGTCTAACGTCTATAATCTTACCTCCTCAAGTCTACCCTCCTCCCCTCAATTTTGTTTTATGCGTTGCAAAATGTAAGTTTGGGTAAACTAAAATCCATACTTCATCCATGAAACGCTATTTTTTACTTACCATACTCAGTCTCACTCTTTTGTCTGCCTTCTCGCAAAATGTTTTAGTAGAAAAAACACGTGAATTTCGTAAAGCGAATGAAGATCGTCTTTTGAATGAATTCATGGGACTGCTGTCTATTCCTAATGTAGTGTATGATACCGTCGGCATTCAGAAAACGGCTAACTATATCGTAAAAATGATGGAGGAAAGGGGTATCAAAGCTCAAAAGTTAGATGCCAAAACCAAAGGTGTTCCTCCTGCTATTTTTGGCGAAGTAATTGTGCCTAATGCTACAAAGACATTGGTGTTCTATGCTCATTACGACGGTCAGCCAGTAAACCCAAACCAATGGGCAGAAGGTATAAAGCCTTTTGAAGCGGTTTTCTTAAATGGGTCTTTGGAAAAGGGCGGAACAATTATTCCTACGCCTAAGGCCACAGAAAGTATCAATCCCGAATGGCGAATTTATGGTCGCAGTGCTTCTGATGACAAAGCAGGAGTTTTTACCATTCTGTCAGCTTATCAGGCTATGACAAAAATGGGTATTAGTCCGAAAGTTAATTTGAAATTCTTTTTTGAAGGAGAAGAAGAAGCGGGTTCTACACACTTGGAAGAAATTTTAGATAAGCATAAAGATAAACTCAAAGCAGACCTCTGGGTAATTTGTGATGGGCCAGTACATCAATCTGGACGCAAACAGGTTGTGTTTGGTGTACGCGGAGATGTAAATATTGAAATAAAGGTATATGCCTCAAAACGACCACTCCATAGTGGACATTATGGCAACTGGGCTCCCAATCCTGCTAATTTATTAGTTAATCTATTGGCATCTATGAAAGATGAAAAAGGTAAAGTATTAATCAAAGATTTTTATGATGATGTTACACCTTTAACAGCCTTAGAAAAACAAGCTTTAGCTAATATTCCTCCTCCCGACGAACAAATGAAAAATGAATTGGGTTTTGTCCGTGCCGAAGGTGATGGTAGGTCATTAGCAGAATTAATTAGTTTGCCTTCTTTAAATATCAATGGCATAGCCAGTGCCAATGTTGGTAAAATGGTAGCCAATATTATTCCTACCTCGGCTACAGCGGCTTTAGACTTACGCTTGGTGCTAGGAAATGATGCTCAACGACAGGTACAAAAAGTAATTAATCATATCAAAGCTCAAGGCTATTATGTCACGACCAACGAAAGTATTACAGACGAAGAGCGTTTAAAATATCCACTCATTGCCCGTGTACAAGCCAAAGATGGATACAATGCTCAACGGACTAAAATGGATTTGCCAATCGCTCAACTTATCATTAAAGCTGTGCAGAGTACTTCTAAAGAGGACATCGTGTTGATGCCAAGCTCAGGTGGAAGTTTGCCTCTGTATTTATTTGGCAAATATTTGTCAACTACTACCATTACTGTACCTATTGCCAATCATGACAATAACCAGCATGCTGAAAATGAAAACATCAGAATACAAAACCTTTGGAACGGACTTGAAACGTATGTAGCATTGATGAATATTCAATAAATTGAACAGTATAATTATAGTGAATATCAGCTTTTTGAAATTATAATCCATAACTATTACTTATCTTTAACCATCTAAATAAACCCTTTTAATAATGAAAAAACGTCACCAAGTGCTGTTAGTACTTGCTATTTTATCTGTCATAACTTTTCTAGACCGTATTGCATTTTCTACCGCAGGAGAACGTATCACAAAAGAACTAGGACTTTCGCCCGTACAATGGGGCTGGATTTTAGGCTCATTTACTTTAGCTTATGCCCTTTTTGAAGTTCCTACAGGTTTATTGGGTGATAAAATCGGGGCAAAATCGGTTCTGATTAGAGTAGTATTATGGTGGTCGTTTTTTACGGTATTAACGGGTTTCTCCACTGGTTTTGTCATGCTCCTTGGTATTAGGTTTCTATTTGGCATTGGCGAAGCGGGTGCATATCCTAATATTGCTATTGCCTTGGCAAAATGGTTTCCTGCTAACGAACGTGGACAAGCCCAAGCCATCATTTGGGGTGCTTCGCGTTTAGGGGCTGGTTTAACACCGCTAGTAGTTATCCCAATTCAACAGCGGTATGGTTGGGAGGCATCTTTCTATGTATTAGGCTTTGTAGGCGTAATTTGGGTGATTTTCTGGTACTTTTGGCATAAAGAAGACCCCACGCAGGCAAAAGATATTTCAAAGAGTGAGTTAGATGAAATCTTAGCGAAGCGTCAATTAGATAATCATGCAGATAAAGTACCTTTTAGGAAATTTCTGAAAAGTAAAAACTTATGGTTTCTGATGGGAATGTACGCTTGCTATGCAACAGGCATTTATTTCTTTCAAACGTGGTTGCCTAAATACTTGCAACAAGGTAGAGGGGTCAGCGAAGACCAACTAAAATATATCAGTTCTATCGCTTTTTTATTAGCAGCCTTTGGTTGTTTTATGGGTGGTTTTATTAGCGATATTTTAGTAAAGAAGTATGGTAAGAAATGGGGACGAAGAATTGTTCCGATGATTGGTATGGGTATTTCAGGTATATTTTTAATTATCTCGGCGCTTACAGCAAATAATACTGTTGCTATTATTCTGCTTTCCTTGGGCATGGCTTTTATGGATGTGACTGCGCCAGTAGCTTGGGCTGTTTCAATGGATATTGGAGGAAAAAGAAGTGGGTCAATTTCTGGAGCCATGAATTCAGCAGGATTATTAGTTGCTTATTTAAACACCGTAAGTTTTGGGTATCTAGTGACTAATTTTGGGTACAATTTCCCTGTGTTGTTACTTGGCATCATCGTAATCATTGGTGCATTTTTATGGTTAAAAATTAATGCCGAAGAAACTATAGAGTATAGATTATGATTATACTTTTGTAGTAGAAATCTGTGGAGGATATTTTACCCGCTGATTTCAGAGATTTGAAACCGCTGATTTAAAGTTTCGATAAATTAAATTCTCCATCATCTGCGTAAGTTTTCAGCGTAAATCTGCGGAAGATATTTTACCCGCTGATTTAAAGTTGTGATAAATTAAAAATCTCCGTCATCTGCGTAAGTTTTCAGCGTAAATCTGCGGGTAAAAAAAATAGACAAAAAAGCTCAACGCTTAAAAATACTACTATGGAAAACGAACAACATCAAGACGATAAGCTCGACCGTATCATCGAGGCTAGAATGAAATTGAAAGCTCGTTTTGAAGAAAAAATGAAAGCGACGCCTTCAATGGCTGATTCAAAACCTCAAGGAAAGGGGCCTATCAATAGGCACGGTATGCCAACTACTCCAGTGGGACAAACCCTAACTGTTAAATGGCCTGTCTTAGATTTGGGGTATCAACCAAAAATCCCTTTAGACAAATGGCGATTGATTATTGATGGCGAAGTAGAAAAACCATTGATATTAACATGGGATGATTTTATGGCTTTGCCACAAACGGAGGATGTATCAGATTTTCACTGTGTAACTACTTGGTCTAAACTAGATATGGTATGGCAAGGCGTACGTTTGTTAGATTTAGCGGCCTTAGTACAACCCAAAGAAACTGCCACGCACATAATGTGTTATGGCTATGACACTTATACAACGAATGTGTCATTAGAAGAAGCCCTAAAGCCAGATGTATTGTTAGTGCATACCGTAGACGGTCAACCTTTGGCTGTAGAACACGGTGGACCATTACGGATGATTACGCCACAATTATATGCTTGGAAAGGCTCTAAGTGGATTAAAAGAATAGAATTCATGCCTAAAAACAAGTTAGGTTTTTGGGAAGAAAGAGGCTATTCAAACACGGCTTATCCTTGGAGGAATGATAGATATAGTTAGTGATTTTTTAGTTGTGAATGAGTGAGTTGTGAGTTAGTGATTTAAAAAATAAAATAATTTTGGGATAATTGATTTACGACGAAGCTCCTTTTAAATTGTTCAATCACTAGCTTACAATTAAAAAACCTAACTCACAATTCACTAACTCACAACTAAAAACTCACTAACTCACAACTATTTCAATCACTAAATCACAATTATTTAACCCACCTCTGTGCTACTGCCACGGCGTATTCAACAAAAGATTTTACAGTAAATTCATATATTTTATTACCTGTTGATTCTGAATGCTCATCTAAATTTGATGATGTTTCATGCGACTCATAGATTCTTGGCGAAACCACTGAATATTGATGCGTGAAATTGATAATTTTATTAATCACGGTTGTCAATTCTAAACAAGGAATTTTTCCGCCACGTCCGTTCGAAACCCCTGCCAAAGCAAATACTTTGTTATCAAAAAGATGCACAAAATCCTTTGAACCTAATTGGTGTAGCGCATTTAATAAATCTCCGTTCACCGTCCAATTATACTCTGGACTTACAAAAAAAACTAAATCGGCTTTTGCCCAAGCACCAATCAATTCGCTTTGAAAAGGAGTTAATTCATCTTTATTAATTACTCCTCTTCCTACTGAAGGAATATCAAAATGATGAAAATCTACCACCGTGGTTGACTCAAAACCTTCCGCAGAGAGTACTTTTTGGAGGTATTTAGAAAAGCGTAATGAGTTGCTGTTTTTTCTGGGCGATGTGGCAATAATAGCAATATTCATAATGTATGTTTTAGGGAAATGGGTATTAATTAAGCCGTAAATTACAAAAAATGTTTAATCTATAGAGTTAACCGATATCGCTATAAAAATAGTTCACAGGTATTTCATGATAGACTTAAGTCAAGAAAAGATATATTTGTTGCGAAACTCTTCAAAAACATTGTAAATTTTACTTATCTCATCCAAAATCATGCAAAAATCAACTAGAAGACAATTTTTAGAAAACTCAACAGTAGCTTTAGCTACAGGAACTATTATGACAGGTATTGCTACCACAGATTCAGAAGCCGCTGCACCAGTAGCTGGCAAACTTTCGTTTATTCATCATGTATTTTTCTGGTTGAAAGACCCTTCTAATAAAAAAGACCATGACCAATTATTAGCAGCCTTGAAAGCTTTAGGAAAAATAGAAGTAATCAAATCTGCACATATTGGACTTCCTTCTATCAATGATTTTGACAAGCCCGTAACTGACGCTTCTTATTCTTTTTCAGTAATGTTGATTTTTGCTAGTAAAGAAGATGAAGAAAAGTATTTGGTACATCCATTACACAAAAAATTCGGAGCAGACAATCATCACTTATGGTCTAAAGTAGTAGTTTATGACTCAGCAGATATATATGTTCAGTAGTGAATAGACTCTTTTGAAGCTTAATCGGCAATATAAGTAAAGACTCTAGTATTTTATTAATATATTTTTGACGAAACAATTAAAAAGTATTAGTTTTAAAGTAAAATTATCCTTTTTAATTATCGAAGCTGTTTAAACTTTCCGTTTCGGGTTAAACTAAGTCTTTTAGAATAGCTTGTTCCAAAATTTACTCAACGTAGCGATGCTATACTTCGCAAATTTTGAAAAAATCAATTCAAAAATACAATGCTTTCACCTCAGAATCCGAAAGTTTAAACCGCTTCATTCAAAAAATAACCCTTAAACAAGTTTTCAATGACCACACAATCCAATCAAAAGTCCCATCTTTATACTTTAATGACAGTATGGTTCTTTTGGAGTTTCGTTGCTGCCTCAAACGGTATTTTAATTCCTTTATTCAAGGAAAAATTTGGTTTAGAACAATGGCAAGCACAATTGGTTGATTTTGCATTTTATATCGCTTATACGGTTGGTTCTATTTTATACTTTATCGTTTCAAGTGCCATAAAAAGTGATATCTTGAACAAAATCGGCTACAAAAATGGGATTGTGTACGGTTTAATTATATCGGCGTTAGGTACTTTGCTATTTTATCCAGCAGCCGAAATGAAATCTTTTCCTTTATTATTGTCAGCATTGTTTATTGTTGGTTTAGGGTTCTCGCTTCAACAAACGGCTACACAGCCATTTATGATTGCCCTCGGACCACCTGAAACGGGTTCACACAGAATTAACTTAGGTGGTGCTGTAAACAATTTAGGAGGGACTATTGGCCCAGTTATCATCAGCTTCGCCATATTTGGTTCAATTGCGGCCGATGCTGCTAAAAATGCAACCATCGAATCTGTGAAATTACCTTATTTGATTCTAGGAGCACTTTTTGTATTAATGGCTATTTTCTTCAAAGTTTCTAAACTACCAAGAATAACGAATGACGAAGAAGTAGAAATCGGAACAGGTGTATTGAAATACCCACAATTATTAATGGGGATGTTTGCTATCTTCATGTACGTGGGGGTTGAAGTAACCATCGGTAGTAATTTAGGTGAATACTTAAAAGTAACTCAAGGCTTAGATTCTTCTCAGATTTCACACTACGTTTCAATGTTCTGGGGAAGTATGATGATTGGTCGTTGGACGGCCTCAATCAGTAATTTTGACGTTACTCCGACTACTAAAAAACTATTGACTATCATTGTGCCATTCGTAGCTTTTGCCATTGTTTTAGGTGTAAATACATTGCACGGAAGCAATATGAGCGATTTGTACGCTTATGGTATTTGCGTATTGATTATGATTGCGGCGTTCTTCTACTGCGATGAAAAGCCTGTAAGAACATTATTGGTTTTCTCTGGAATGGGTGCTTTAGCCATGATAATCGGTTTAGTATCTAGCGGAACTGTTACTTTATTCGCTTTCATTAGTGGAGGTTTGTTCTGCTCGGTTTTATGGCCATGTATTTTCTCGTTGGGTACAGCAGGTTTAGGAAAATATACCAACCAAGGTTCAGCATACATGATTATGATGATTTGTGGTGGTGCCGTAGTGCCTGTATTGCAAGGTATCGTGGCTGATACAATCGGTATTCAACAATCTTATTTTGTACCAATTATTTGTTTCTCTTACTTAGTATTTTTTGGAATAAGAGTACAAAGTGTATTGAGAAGACAAGGAATTGATTTTGATAATGCTGTTGTTACAGGCGGTAAAGGTCATTAATAATTAATGGAATTACATTTTCAAAAATTTGGAAACGGACAAAAAATCCTGCTCGCCTTTCATGGAATTGGGCAGGATTTTTTGTGTTTCCAACAATTTGGCGAAACCTTTGGTGATACCTACACTACCTATGCATTTGACCTCCCTTTTCATGGAAAAAGCATCAATAACCATCTCATAAATGGAATTATTACCAAAAAAAATTGGAAAGATTTTTTGAAAAGTTTTCTACACCAAAATAATATCGATTCTTTTTCAATAGTAGGCTTTAGTATGGGTGGTAGATTTGCTTTGGCTACACTAGAAGCATTTCCCGAAAAAGTTGAAAACCTAATACTAATTGCGCCAGATGGCATTTCTGAGCATCCAATTTATGCCTTTGCCACACATTTTAATCTGACGAGGAGGTTGTTCAAATACGTTATTTTTAAAGAAGATAAGCTATTGGTATTAACCAAGCTTTTTGCCAAAATGCGGATTGTCCCCGAAAGTTCTATACGCTTCGCCCATAGAATGCTTGATACTCCTCGCAAAAAAAAGCAAGTTTTTGAATCATGGACTGGTTTTAGGCATTTAAAGTTTGATATGAGCAAACTATCAGCAGTAATTAATTCACGAAATATTAAAGTAAGTATTTTCACAGGAAAATACGATACTATTCTACCGACTAAACAAGTATTGCCTCTCTCACAAAAATTACCAAATGCTCAGATGATAACACTTGAAGCTGGACATACAAAAATGCTTGAAAAAGTAGTAGAATACCTACAAATGAATGATAAAATAATATAAAGTGACATCTATCCGACTATATTAAAACAATTATCCTTCCAATTTCGTATATCATTTGTATTATCATGTATAATGCGTAGCTTTCATTATCAACAAACGGTTAATACCATAATCATTTATGAGTTTTATCAATGCTATAGGTACGGCTGTTCCTGAAAACTGTTTTCCTCAGATTCAAATTGCGGAATTCATGGCTTCTGCACTTCAAATGAATGAATACGACCAACGAAGACTAAAAGCGCTGTATCGTTCTACCAAAATCAATCAACGATACTCTGTATTAACAGATTATGGTAAAACTATTGATGAGTACGAATTTTACCCAAATACATTAGATTTAGAACCATTCCCAAGTATTTCTCAAAGAATGGTTGCCTATAAAAAATATGCATTGCCTCTTTGCCTAAAAGCGATTGATAACTTAGGCACTCTTCCAGACATCACGCACATCATTACCGTAAGTTGCACAGGAATGTATGCTCCAGGACTTGATATTGAAATTATTGCGTCTTTACAGTTAAACACTACTATTCAGCGAACCGCTATTAATTTCATGGGCTGTTACGGGGCATTTAATGGCTTAAAAATGGCCGATGTTATCTGTAAAGCTAATCCAACAGCGAAGGTATTGGTTATTTGTGTAGAGTTATGCACACTTCATTTCCAGAAAAAAATGGATGAAGATTTTCTCTTATCCAATGCATTATTTGCAGATGGAGCTGCGGCTGTTTTAATAACAGGAACGCCTTCAGCGACGGGACAATCATTGGCATTAAAATCGTTTTTTTGTGATTTATACCTTGAAGGAAAACAAGATATGGCTTGGCAAGTAGCCGACTTTGGCTTTGAAATGACGCTCACTTCATACATTCCGAAATTGGTAAAATCAGGCATTAAGGCACTAACAGATAAATTATTAGAAAACTGTGGTTTGATTACACAGGATATTTCATTATATGCTATGCATCCTGGGGGAAAAGCTATCTTAGAAGCCATTGAAACGGCGCTAAGTATTAGTGTGGAGGACAATCGGTATGCCTATCAGATTCTGAGGGATTACGGAAATATGTCGTCGACAACAGTACTTTTTGTATTGAAGGCTATCATCGAAGATGTAGCAAATGTTCGCAAAAACCAACATATTCTAAGCTGTGCTTTTGGGCCAGGACTGACGTTAGAATCGATGATTCTGGAAATCGTTTAGCGTTTCTCTAAAAACCATACTTCAACGAGAACATAATTCCGCTACTGTATAAATTAACCTTTCCTCGCCCTACTTCTTTCAAAGGTGCTTTCAAATAAGGTTCTGCTTGGATAGAAAGATGGTTATTGATTCGTTTCTCAAACCCAAATGAAATATTCAAGCTACTCATAAAATAATCATTATCTCTTTTCCAAGATACATATCTAGGGAAATTAGGTGGCACTGTAGCTGTTTCAGGATAATAATATTCATATCCTTCTGTCAACATCAAATAAGAAGATGCCCCTGCACTTACAAACCAAGTATCTTTAGCTTTCTGTAAAACATTGTAACGGACATTAAAAGGTATATCCAAAATTTGACAATCGCCCTCAACACTTGTAGGCAAAACAGGGCGGGTAGCCCAGTTTTTTGCCCACGCATGATAGTTTTCGATACCCGTACTGTATTTTTTTGAACTATAAACTGCTCCTGTTTGAATAACGATACGCTTCGTGATATTATACTCGAATAATATCCCTGCCGATTTGCCCAGTGCAAAACCAGCTAAGCTTTCTACTCCATTTGCATCTGGTGCAATAGATAATCTAACCCCAAAACGTGAAAATTTATTAGATTTAACAAGCGGACTAACACGAGGTTCACTGCTACTCTCTTCAAATTCTGGCAAAGTGATTTCTAACGCTGATTTCAGTGGCTTTAAGGGCTTGCCAGTAAGTAATGACAAGCTTTCAGATGTTTTTAATGTATTATCTCTTGTCACATTTCCTTGGGTGAATGATACTCCCTCTCCTATCTCTTTTTGCCCAATATTATCTATACTTTTTTGTCTATCACTCTTTATTTCTGCCTGACGAATATTCGATACCTCCTGAACTCGACTAGTATAATTAAAATTAGTAAATGATTTAGAGGTTACTTTATTTTTTGCTAAGCTTGGGATAGACTTAAATATTTTTAATGCCTTTGAATTGACTTTTTCATTGCGTTTTGAAACAGCATCAACCTTATTTTCTATCACTGTGCCTTTATCAACACTTTCAACTTTAGGTTGTACGGTTATTTTTTTATCATCAGGTATTGAAACAGCATTAGAATTAGCAATATTTTCACTTAGTTCTTCTCCCTTTGTAGTGCTTTGTTTAGATGCTTTTGATACCTCTTTTTGACTTTCTAATTGATTATTGTTTAGTTGGGTTTCCGTTGTTAGTTTATCTGTGAGGTTGTTTTTAGTAAAATAATAGATCGTAATACCACCCACAAAACATAGCAAAAACAACAATAATAACCATCTTTCGTATTTATAACGACTTTCTGGTATTATTGCAGACTGCGGCGCAAGCTTATTTTTAAGTTTATCCAGAGACGACTGGTCAAACGGGATTTCTACCTTATCAGAGGCTTCTCTGAAAAGGTCATCCAGTTCATCATCGGACATATCCCACCACTTATCTGACATCTTTTTAGTAAGATTCTTTGTTGAATCTTTATTTTATTCTTTTGTTATTTTTAAAAACGTTTACTTAACATTTCCCTCAAATTAACCCTCGCACGAGCTAAGTTTGACTTTGAAGCACTCACTGAAACGCCTAGCATCTTTGCTATTTCTTCATGCGAATAACCATCTATGGCAAACAAACTAAAAACAGTTCGATAAGTTGGAGACAGCCTTTGCACAAAAGATAATAGTTCTTCATAAGCAAGATTAGCTGATGCATCATCACTCCTATCGCTCAAATTTTCTGCATATTCTATATCATCATGGTCGTAATATTTATGGTTTTGCCTGTAATAATCTAGTGCAGTATTAACCATAATTCTTCTGAACCAATTCTTAAACGATTTATTCAAATCAACCTTATCGGCATTGTTAAATACTTTTATAAACCCATCATTAACAATCTCCACAGCCTCATCCCGCGTTCTGGTATAACGCAAGCAGACACTCATACCGTAGCCATAAAACTGCTTGTATAGCAATTCTTGACTCTTAGAATCGCCGTTACGGCATCCTTCGAGTATGATTTGGAGGCTATTATTCTTATCTGTAATAATGGGCATTTTGAATACGTTTCATTACCATTACGGTTTTTATCACAAAAGGTTGCGTAATAATATAGACAATATATGTTTTTTTTTATTCTTTCCTTATTCAACAATTAAGATAACTATCCCAAACCAATAATTCATGATTTTCAAAGTTTTTAATTAACTTTGTTTGATTATACCCCCTTAAACACATGACTATCCATAAAGAAAGTAAAGGTACTATTTTAGTTACAATCATTTTTTTACTCATTTTAAATAGTGCAGTTGCTTATTTTTTCGTTGAAAATAAAATATTAAGCAATGCTGTATACGCTTTTAGTGTAGTTTTTGCATTAATAATTTTACAATTTTTTCGTGTACCTGTTCGTACAACAGAAAAAAATTCAAAACACGTCATTGCTCCAGCTGATGGAAAGGTAGTGGTAATTGAAGAAGTGGTTGAAACTGAATATTTCAAAGAACCACGCCGACAAGTTTCTATTTTTATGTCGCCTATCAATGTTCATATCAATTTCAATCCAATTTCTGGTATTGTTTCTTATTTCAAATACCATCCTGGGAAATATTTGGTAGCTTGGCATCCAAAATCAAGTACTGATAATGAAAGAACAACCGTTGTGGTAAAACACGATAACGGCACGGAGGTTTTGTTCCGTCAAATTGCAGGAGCATTAGCTCGTAGAATTTGCTGGTATGTAAAAGAAGGACAGGCTGTAGAACAAGGAAAAGAATTTGGCTTTATCAAGTTTGGCTCAAGAATAGACATTTATCTTCCTTTAGATGCTAAAATTTTAGTGAACTTAGAAGACAGACCAATAGGCGGTGAAACAGTGATTGCTGAATTAGCCTAATATTTTTCTAAACAATATATATCCAGAAGGGTAAATTAAAAATTTCAAGTATTTTTAATTTACCCTTTTTGTGTTTAAAACCATTTTTATACTTCAATCTCAAGAAATGTTCAATCGTTTATTATTTATTATTGTTGTTTGTTTACTTTGGAACTGTTCTAGTTCAAATAAAAAGGAGACTTATGTTCCTCCTGTCCCTTCTAATAAAACTGGGAAAGAATTAGCCCAGACCTACTGTAGCAGTTGCCATCAACTACCCTCCCCTGATTTATTAGATAAGACTACTTGGGAAAGAAGCGTGTTGCCTAAAATGTCGTATAGATTAGGGTTAGAGCCTGATATTTTTAAAGTGTACAACGGAATGTCTCCCGAGGAATTACCAATTCTTGCAGCTGCCAATGTATTTCCTGAAAAGCCTGTGATTGCCCCAGAAGATTGGGCTAAAATCATAAAATATTATATCAATAACGCTCCAGAGAAACCCCTTCCACAAGCCCCAAAAGAAAAAGTTTCTGTGGGCTTAAGCAACTTTAAGGTGGTAGAAATACAAGGAATTCCCAACAAAATACCTTATGTAACTTTTGTTAAATTTAATCCTGCTCAAAAAAATATCTATATAGGCTGGCGCGGATTACAAAGTTTTCTGAAAATTTATGATTTAGGATTTACACAAACAGATTCGTTGAGTGTTCCTAGTCCTGTTTCAGATATAGATTTTTCTACAAAAAATAAGAGAGTATTAACCATGGGTTTGATGGATCCTAATAATTTCAGCAAAGGTAGTTTGTTCGAAATCAATGCTCAGAAACAACAAAAGCCTATTATAGAATCATTACAGAGACCTGTACAGGCAACTTTTGGCGATTTAAATCAGGATGGACAAGAGGATTTTATCCTTTGCAATTTTGGCAACGAAATCGGGAAATTAGCTTGGTATGATGGTAAAAATAAGCAAGAACACCTTTTAAAGGCACTACCAGGGGCAAGAAATACATTCATCAAAGATATGAATGGCGATAACCTGCCCGACATTGTGGCATTGATGACGCAAGCCCGAGAAGGTATTTTTATCTTTTACAACAAAGGCAATGGGAATTTTGAAGAAAAACAAGTCCTCTCTTTTCCTGCGGTTTATGGTTCTAGCTACATGGAGTTAGCAGACTTCAACAAAGATGGCTTCATGGATATTTTGTATACCAATGGTGATAATGCTGATTTTTCCATTACGCTCAAAAGTTATCATGGCATCAGAATTTTCATGAATGACGGCAAAAACAATTTTAAGCAAACTTATTTCTACCCGATGTTTGGAGCATCCAAAGCGATGGCAGCCGATTTTGATTTGGATGGAGATTTAGACATCGCTGTGATTTCATTCTTTACAGACCCCACACAAAAGCCTCATGAGGATTTCTTGTTATTAGATAATCAAGGGAATAATCAGTTTAAGGTGGCTACGTTCCCTGAGGCTACTCATGGGAAATGGATGGTAATGGATGTAGGAGATATGGACCAAGACGGCGATGCTGACATTATATTAGGCTCGTTTTTACGAAGAGGTATGCCTGATGTTGAACAGTTAAACATGGGTAGAAAATTGCCTCCTTCTGCGATTATTTTAGAAAATAAAAAGAGAACAGCAAAGGCCGTTCTCTAATATACTTTTTATCTTGTTCATGAAGTCGAATATGTTTTCCTCTTCATGAACAAGATTGATGATTTATAATTTTACACCATTTCTTCTATTAGCTTAATGATTTGCGATAGTCCTTCTGCGTCTGCTTCAGAAAAATCGTCTAATTCATCTGAATCTACATCAAGCACTAGGAATACTTCTCCATTTTTGTTGATAGCAGGTAACACTATTTCAGATTTTGATGCCGACGAACAAGCAATATGCCCAGGGAAGGCCTCTACATCGGGCACTATGACAACTTCTTTAGTCGTATAGGCATGCCCACAAACACCTTTATTAAAATTGATGCGTGTACAGGCAATAGGGCCTTGGAAAGGTCCTAATACTAATTGATTCTCTTTCTTTAGATAAAACCCTACCCAAAAGAAATTGAAAGCTTCTTTTAAGGCTGCTGATATATTAGCAAGATTTGCCGTTAAATCGTTTTCTCCTGAAACAAGCGATTTGATTTGTGGCAAAAGACTTTCATAAATTTCTTTACGATTAGTCGTTGATGGAATATACAAACTTTCTGACATGCGTATTAAGCGGTAATAGGTTGGAAGTAGCGTTTCATCCAGCTTTGTGCTGCACTTACTTGCCAATTGTTTTTAAATTCGCCGATATTAGCCACTAAATTATTAAAGATTAAGGTATCAGGATGAATGATTCCTTCGGCTACAAGGCTTTTAATTTTCAACATCTCTACAGTATGAATAGCATCTTGATGAATAAAAGCGATAGAACGATCAAAGAAATTAATGTTCATTTCAGCACTAAGCTCTTTCAACCACCGTGTAGAAGCATCAATAGAACAGCCAGACGCTTGATTCTGGGCTTCGTCTACGGCTACTACAATAAAACGGTTGTGTAATATTTTTACCGAACCTACTAAAGGAACGCCATGTGCTGCCCACTGATTTACCTGTGCTTCAAGGGTCTCTAGCACATAAATAAATTCAGTATCGCTTAAATTTTTATCAGTCTGATATACCCAAACACGGGCATAATCGGGCATTTTTTCAAAAGGAATAAACATGTTTTTTCTGTTTTCTTTTTCACTAAAGAGATAATGATTTTTAAGCAAAATCAGTTCCTAAAAATTAACGGCTTTAATTTGTAACTTCAAAAGTTTACAAATTAAAGCCGTTGACGTATATAGCTAATGAGTTGAAAGTTTATGAGTCAAAGGGATTTTATAAACTTCATTCTCCTTCCTTTTATTGGTGTTCGTCTCTTAGTAAATCATTCACTGTTTTCACAGGATTGAATGTAATTAAAGGTACTTCAACAAAAATGGTGTTCCAGTCAGCCATTGCTCCATTCCAAAGACCCGGCAACTCTTGCGCTTTCAAGTCTTTACCATCTTTAGATTTTTGGGTAACAAACCCTGTTTTGGAATCACGGAATTTTAGCAAATCAAATTTTTCCCCCTTGCTATTTTTCAACGCACAAATTAAATCTACAGGGTTGAAGTGTGTTGAATTATTAAAAATTTCTTTTTGTTTTTCATCTTCTAAATCAACTTGTGCCGATTCAACAATTTGTAAAGAAGTAGTTCTGTCAGCATTCTTACACCAGAAAGGACCTCCACCTGGCTCACCAGTATTTTTCACAACCCCACAAACACGAAGCGGACGATTAAGCTTTTTAAGGAAATAAGCTATTTTGTCGTTATGAGGTAAATCTGTAAAATTCGATGGCTGTAATACACACAATTCTTTTTCAAAAAATTCAGTCAATTCTATAATCAAAGGTTGCGAAGCAAACTGTGTTAATTGATGCTGATAGTCGAATATTTTGTCTTGATAATACACCAATACTCCTGCCAAAGCCTTTTTATAGTCATAGGTAGTTTGTTTGATACGGTCTGGCACCACATTATCAATATTTTTGATAAACACGATGTTGGCATCAATATCATTCAAATTAGCTAGCAATGCCCCGTGACCTGCTGGACGAAACAATAATGACCCATCTTTTTCACGAAAAGGTGTGTTGTCTAGGTTTACCGCAATGGTATCTGTCGAACGACGCTGTTCAGAGAAAGTAATTTCGTAGCTCACACCAAAAGTAGCTTCATAAGTAGGCACTACCTTATCCAATAACATCTTAAAGCGAGTTAAGTGTTCAGGCGAAACCGTAAAATGTAGCTTTACAATGCCATCGGTGTTAGCATAATTTGCTCCTTCTACCAAGTGTTCTTCAATGGCTGTTCTATTGCCTGTTTCATATTTATGAAACTTTAAAAGTCCTTTTGGTAAAGAGCCATATTCCAATCCTTTGCTTGTTAAATAATAGTCGGCAATGGTTTTTTCGTCGGCATTTTCAGGGAGAACTTTCTGCAAATCGTCATAAAATGCAAACTCAGGTAATCTTTCGAAGAACTGATTCGTTGATTTATCTGATTTTCCTTCTTCCAAAAAGGCAAATAAAGACTTAAACATCCTTGAGGCTGCACCCGATGCAGGAACAAATTTTAATGGCGTAATGCTTTTCACTTTACTTTCATAAAGGCTTACATATTCGGCCAATTTCTCGTCAGAAAGCTGTATAACACCATTTTCAGGAGTAGCGGCCTTTTGAAGCTGCATGAATGGGAATCCATCTTTGAAATCCTGAATTTGCTGTTCAACAGTTTCTAAGTTAATGCCTAATTCTTGAATTTGATTGAGGTCGTTTTGAGTAAACATAGTAATTTGGTTTGCGGTAATCAATATATGCAGTAATAACTTATTATCTTTCTTACAAATATATAAGTAAAAAATTATACCAGCCTGTTAGGTATTATTTTTTATAAATAATGCCATTTTTCATCACAAATATCACATTTTTGATATGAGAGATGCTCTTTTCAGGCTCTCCTTCAACGGCTATTATATCTGCAAAATAGCCATTTTTTATTCTTCCTAGCTCTTTTAGTTTAAATACTTCTGCATTAATAGCGGTGGCCGATTGTAAAACATCCATAGGTTTCATCCCATATTCTACCATCAATTCCATTTCACGGGCATTTTCGCCATGCGGGAACACACCGACATCTCCACCCATACAGATTTTCACGCCTGAATTTAAAGCTAGTTTAAAACTCTTGCGTTTTTCCTGAATACGTGTTGGCTCAGGTTCTTGTCCTTTTTTCCAGCCTTTGTATTGGGTAGTGGCATCACCAGCGGCCAAAGTCGGGCAAAAACATACCCCCTTTTCTTTCATTAAGGCAAATACTTCCGCATTTCCGCCGTCGCCATGTTCTATTGTTTTGATACCCGCCATAATTGCCCTTCGCATTCCTTCGGCCGTAGAAGCATGAGCAACAACATCTCTCCCGGAACTCTTGGCAATATCAACGACTAATTTTAATTCTGACTCCAAAAAAGTAGGCTGAGCATCTTTAAAAAGTCCCCAACGATAATCAGCATATACTTTTATGACATCTGCTCCTTTGCCGATTTGGGTTCTCACGGCTTTGGATAAATTATCTATCCCGTCGGCCTCCTCTGCTCCTTGTATGACATTTACATCCGACTGGAAGCCTTTTGGTCCATAACTACCTGTAACGACCAAAGCCCGCCCTGCTACCAACATCCGTGGGCCTGCAATAATCCCTTTTTCAATAGATTGCTTCAAACCTACATCATCATAGTCTGAGCCTTCTGTCCCTAAATCTCTAACAGTAGTAAAGCCAGCCATCAAAGTGTTTTTGGCATGGACAGTCGCCCTGACGATGCGTTCAGCACGAGATTCTTTCAGTACTTGGTCGTCCCAAGAAGTTTCGTTATACGGATGAAGTAACAAATGTGAATGTCCTTCAATCAGCCCCGGCAATAAAGTAGTATGAGGTAAATTGACAATTTCCGTATTTAACGGAACGTTTAGGTTTTCGCCCACAGCAATAATCTTATCTTTTTGAACCAATACTTGCCAGTTTTCATGAATCACCTCTCCATCAAAAACGCGTGAGGGTTTAAGCAAATAAGTATTTTGTTGTGCAAAAGATGGTAGGCAAAAGAATAAAAGGATTATTGAGTAAAGTAAATGTTTTTTCATGTTTGCTGAAGAAGTTAGTTTATAAACAAAAATAGCACGACTCGTGAGAATCGTGCTATTAAAATGATTTTTTGTTTGCAGATTAGTGGATTTTGGAGACTTTAGGACTAGAGGATGATGGACTAAAAGACATTAAGAATATATTTAGGCTAATGCTTCTATTTTGATAGTATTATCTCAATATTGACCAATCTATCATCCTGTTATTCTAACATCTAATAATCTCCCTATCCTTTAGTCCATCATCCTCTAGTCCTAAAGTCTCCAAAAACTATTTAATTCTAAAAACAGTCTTCATCTCATATCTCACTTTAATCTTCTGTACATCAATAGTACTTTCAGGCATGGCGTCTGCTGACTCTACTCTTGCTGATTTCATCCTCATGTTTGAATACATCGGTTCAGGGGCATATCCATTATCTATTTCATAGATTTCTAATGCTTCGCCCAATTGCTCGCCAATTCCTTCAAGTAAATACTTTGCCTTATCCTTTGCCGCTTGCAAGGCTTTTATTTTAATCTCTTTTCTTAATTGCTCTATTTTAGAATATTCAAAGCGTTCGATATTAGTAGAGGCAACGCCCTTATCATCTACCTTAGCAATGATTCCGTCGATTTTATAAAGATTAGAAACCTTAATGACATAGTTTTTACTTTCTAAAAATATCGTTGGTTTTTTCTTACCAAACCATTCACGATAGCCATTGATATTCCCTACTGTAAAGTTTTCTTTCGCAATACCGGCCTCTTCAACGCCCTTTTGGAGTTGTTTCTCTAAAGTCATAATATCAACTTTGTTTTTGTTGTCTTTGTCCTTAAAGTACTCTCTGAGCGTTACAGATACATATATTTCATCTGGCAATACTTCTTGTTCTGCACTTCCTGTTACTTCAATTTTTTTAGGTTGAGGTTTCTCTACGATTACTTGTTGTGCAGTGCTTGCAAAAGCTCCTAGTCCGAAAGGAACAACGAGCATTAATAGTTTAGCTAATTTTTTCATCTGATTGTTTAATTTGATTTGACAGGGAAACGAGCCTTTTGTGTGAAAAGTATTTTATTAACAAAAGATTAACATTGCACATAAAGATAAAAATAAAGAGCCACAAGATTGAGATTAATACTCAATTTGTGGCTCTTGGATAAAAATAGACTGTTGTTATTTATTGTACTGCAAAGCACTATCGTTAATAGTATATTTTCCAGATTTCATCAACTTTAGCATTTCTGCACCCGCCAATAACACAGGACCATAACCATGTGCTGCCAAAACATTCACTGGACGGTAATAATAAAAGGCTGGGTCAAAACCCATTCCTGTACCTACACAAACCCCTTCTACTTGCCCCTCTGCATTTACTTTGGTAGCTACAGCATTCCATGCTAATAAGGTCGCTGGGCCATACGCTTTAGCATCCAACCATCCTTTGTTAATGGCTCTAGCAAACGAATATGCATAAATAGCCGTTGCCGATGTTTCAAGGTATGAATCTGGGCGATCCAATAATTGGTGCCAGAAACCACTTCCTGTTTGGTATGAAGCCAAGCCTTTTGCATGGGCTTTTAACAATGTCAATACTTCTGCACGTCCTGCGTGATTCTCTGGTAAAACATCTAATAATTCAACCATCGTCAAAACAGCCCAACCGTTGGCGCGTCCCCAGTGGAATTCAGGATGCGTTTCCATATCAGCTACCCAACCGTGCATAAATACGTTTTTCTGGTGATTAAACATTCTTTTAGAAAACTGAGAAACTTGTTTAACAGCATCATCAAAATAACGATTATCGCCTGTTAGTTTACCCATTTGTGCTAATGCAGGCACTCCCATGAATAAATCATCTAACCAAAGTGTATTAGCTTGCGGACGATTACGTGCCAACGTACCATCAGCAAAGCGAAATTCTTTAGTGCTGATATAATTTATGTAGTTATCAATCAAAGGACGTAAATCTGTTTTGATGACCTTCCCTGTGGTTGCCTTAATCATAGCAGAACACACCGCACCACAGTCGTCTAAGGCATGTGGCATAACTACCTGACGAAGCCCTTTACTACTTGGATTTTGCTTTAATACTTCTTTGAAATAAGGAGCTTTCTCTGCTAGAAAAGTCATTCTTTTACGGGTATATTCATTAAAGCGGTCATCACCAGTAGCCTCGCTAGCTGCCAACATTCCTGAGTAAGTAACGCCCCATTCGTAGCTAGTTAAGCTAAAAGTTCCTCTTTCTACAACGGCACTAGTATCTATTTTAGAAAAATCTGTAATCTCCTTTTTAGTCGTATTGCTAATTACTTTGGTAGGTGTTACGGCATCCAAATATTTATGTACTCTATTGAGCAACTGGGTAACCTCCTCTACTTTCGGTGTAGTATAAGCCACAGGGTAATCTGGCTGAGCCGTATGAAGCATTTCTGAATGTAAAGATTTTTGCTGTGCCAAAGAAGGTAAAGCTGTACCTAAACATAACAGAAAGATAAAAGAGCTTTGTTTAATTTTTTTCATGCTTAAATGTATTATGGTTGTTGAGAGCATAAAGGCAATACTCTCAGAAATCTAATGAAGTTTAAGTATATTTCATGATAGGATTGGTTATTCAAGTATATAAAATGATTTAATTTGGCATAAATAATTAAAAAACAATAATATGTTTAATCACTCTCAGAAAACGTTTTATATCATTTTAGGTCTTTTTCTCATCAGCTTTGGTCTTTCAGCCCAAAAGCCCGTTGTTACTATTCCTATACAAACGGCTCAGAACGCCTTGGTTTTTCAAACAGATCAAGAAAATCGTCTCGGAACAGTATTCTTCGGCAAGAAACTCGCTCAAGCATCAGAATATCCTATAGTTTCTAAGGAATATAAAATCAGCGATGAAAATTCGGGGATTTTCAACTCCGTTTACACGCCTAGTGGTACTTGGAATTTAGTAGAACCTGCTATTCAAGTAAAACATGCTGACGGCAACACTTCATTAGAGCTAAAATACGTAAGCCATGAAATAACAAAAATTGACGAGAATGTTTCTCAGACAATGATTATCCTAAAAGATCCTGTTTATGCGGTAGAAGTTAGGCTTTTTTACAAGACCTATTTCAAAGAGAATGTCATCGAGCAATGGTCTGTTATCAAGCATCAAGAAGCTAAAAATATTACTTTACAAAAGTATGCTTCTGCCAATTTGTATTTCATGGCAGATGATTATTACCTCAATCATTATCATGGAGGTTGGGCAAAGGAAATGAAGCCAGAGGAAACAAAGCTAACGGCTGGTATCAAAACGTTGGATTCTAAGTTAGGTACAAGAGCTAATTTATTTCAGCCTCCTACGTTTATGTTGTCGTTTGATAAACCTGCTACAGAAGACTACGGAAAAGTATTGTTAGGCACATTGGCTTGGTCTGGTAATTTCAAGATTGATTTTGAACTGGATACTTATCATAATCTTCGTTTATTGGCTGGTATCAATTCTTTTGCCTCTGAGTACTCTCTGGCTAGTAACCAAGATTTCAAAACACCATCTTTTATTTTTACATTCTCTGATAACGGAAAAGGTGAAGCCAGTAGGAATATGCACAACTGGGCTAGAAAATATAGGATTTTGGATGGTGAAGGTTCAAGACTAACATTGCTGAATAACTGGGAAGCTACTTATTTTGATTTTGATGAGCCTAAACTGACAACACTTTTCAAAGATGGTAAAAAGTTGGGCGTTGATATGTTTTTGTTGGATGATGGTTGGTTTGCCAATAAATATCCAAGAAATGGCGATAATGCAGGCTTGGGCGATTGGCAAGAAAACCGCAAAAAGCTACCGAATGGTATTGGATATTTAGTAAAGGAAGCCACAAAGGCAGGCATTAAATTTGGGATTTGGGTTGAGCCTGAAATGGTAAATCCGAAATCTGAATTATATGAAAAACATCGTGATTGGGTCATTCGTGAACCTGAGCGTCCAGAGCAATATTTTAGAAATCAATTACCTTTAGACTTGTCGAATCCTGAAGTACAAGATTTTGTATATGGCGTAATTGATAATTTGTTTACAAAAAATCCAGAGATAGCCTTTATTAAGTGGGATTGTAATGCGGTAACATACAATGCTCATTCAGAATATTTACAGAAAAAGGGGTTACCTCAAACCCATTTGTACATAGAATATGTCCGAGGGTTGTATAAAGTATTAGAAAAAATCAGGGCTAAATATCCTAAAGTACCTATGATGTTATGCTCTGGCGGAGGTGGTAGAGTAGACTACGAAGCCTTAAAATACTTTACGGAATTTTGGGTAAGTGATAATACCGACCCACTTGAAAGAGTATTTTTACAATGGGAATATTCTTATTTTTATCCCGCTATCGCTCAGTGTAACCATATTACAGATTGGAGTAAAGTAGGTATTAAATACCGTACTGACGTAGCGATGATGGGTAAAATGGGTTATGATATTGTAGTAAGTGAGTTATCTGAAAAAGATTTACAGTTTAGTCAACAAGCCTTGACAAATTATAAGAATGTTAGTGATGTTATCTGGCATGGTGATTTGTATCGTTTGAAAAACCCTTGGGAGAATCCTTATGCTTCGTTGATGTTTAGTAATGCACAACAAGACCATGCGGTGGTATTTTCATACTTAACTACCAACAGATACGACCAAGTATTCAGTATTACGCCTGTGAAATTAAAAGGATTAGACCCTAAGAAACGATACAAGGTTCAGGAAATTAATATTTATCCTGATACGAAGTCTAGCTTAGCAAAAGACCTTGTTTACTCTGGCGATTATTTAATGAATGTAGGTATCAATCCAGATATTACACGCAGAAGAACAAGTGTAGTGATTGAATTGACAGCAGTAAAATAAGGGATTTTAGTAATAATGCTATATCAAAAAAACATGAGTCATCCCGAATTTTGTGGATGGCTTGCCAAATAAAAACCTCCTTGTTTATTTTGTGAATTACGACAAACACAAAAAACAGGAGGT
>NZ_JAVDUE010000026.1:0-35193 GCF_031456255.1 Arcicella sp. BE140
CGAAATGCTTCGATACCGATTTACAGATTAAGAATAGCCATTCACAATATATTATGGACAACTTTTACCCAAAATTCGGGATGACACATGTTTTATGATTGATGTTCCCTTCTGAATTCCTACTGTTTGAGCGAAGCGAGTTTAGGAATTCTTGATTTTCTTTTGTTACTTTTCTTTCATCAAGGAAAGAAAAGTAAGGACAAGACGATAAATAAAGAGAAATTCGAGATGATTTATATTTCATCAGAATATTGCTATTAATCAATCGAATATCCTTTGTCTTTCAAGATTCTATCCAACAACTTCTTGTCGCTATCAGTATTAAATACCGTAAATGGTAAATAAATAAACTGATATTGCCCCATGTCTAAAATGTAGGCATCCTTAGCTTTTCTAGCACCTTTAATCATGTCCCATTTAATGACACCTCCCTCAGTATCGCTCAACTTCATCAAAATCTGGCGACTATCGATTTCGTAACGATATTTACTAAAAAGCTGTTTGTATTGTTCTAATTGGGTAACGCCAGTAAACTGAATTGCCCAAAATATTAAATATGCAATTGCTCCGATTAGTGTCAACACGTAAATCCAGTAGTTATGATAAACGCCTGTAAGGTTCAAAATAACGTTGATAAAAATTAATGCTAAAGGCACAAATCCCCAATACCATTGATTTTTAATAAGTTGCATCATGTTTATTCCGATGAATTTATTTTTTTCAAGGGCAAACTTTTTTGTTTTGATTGCTAATGGATTTGATTGAATTGGTTGTTGTACTCGTCTTTGTTGCGACTGAGCGTATCCTTTTGCCATGTCTATAATAAAATTTGGTGATTCAGACGACAAAGGTACAAAAAATAAGGAAGTTTTATTGAAATGAGTATTAACACCAACAAATTAATGATTTAATAAAGAAAGTATGGTAGGATGATTCCCTAAATCCAAAGATGAAATTATGGGTAAATTACCTTTAATGATTTGTTTTAGGGGTTTTTGAATGCTAATTTTAATGCCTTAACGAAAATATATCCAAGAATTTTCTAGAATTATTAAATATGGAACTTATTGAGAGCCAAATACTGAGCCAGACCCAAGTGCTTCAGAAAATTAGAAGAATTGCTTTTGAAATTTATGAAAATAATTTTGAAGAGTCGGATATTGTTATTGCTGGTATCAGAGGGCAGGGGCATGCCTTAGCCAAGTTGTTAGCCAACGCACTTCAAGAAATTTCGCCTATAGAAGCTAGTGCCGTATTAATTGACGTAGATAAAGATGTTACCTACGAAAGTCCAGTAGAGTTTGATTGTGATGAAAGATTTTTAGAGCACAAAACTATTGTCGTAGTAGACGACGTGCTGAATAGCGGAAGAACCCTTGCTTATTCATTATCTCCGTTTTTAAGTATTCCTGTAAAACGTATTCAAGTAGCTGTAATGGTAGACAGAAACTATCGTCGTTTCCCAATTTTGGCAGACTACGTAGGATACGAATTGTCTACTACCTTGAGCGAATATGTTTCGGTAGTATTAGACGACGAAGCTCGAATGGGAGTGTACTTAAAATAACATTATAGACTATTGATAATATTCATGAGCCAATCTGCATTGAAAAACAATGCTAGAATTGGGAATACCAGCAATATTGCCAATACAGCTTGTTCTAAACTGAGTTTGAATGTTACTCCTTTTTCGCTTTCTTTAAAAAACATCAGGAACGGTATTTTCAAATAGAAAGATAAAGAAATCACAGTATTCAATAAGCCAAATATAAAAAGGAGTAATAGCAGTTGCTTACCAGAAGCTTGGTAGGCTTCCCAAAGAGCAGAAAAGATATTCAGTTTTGCAATAAATCCGCCAGTAGGAGGTAAGCCCGCCAAGGAAATCATTACGATTAATATTAATATTCCAAACAAAGGATTTAATCTACCCAAGCCTTTAAAGTTTTCTATCATAAATTTAGAATCATTGTCTGACTTTTGTCCTTGGGTATTATTTGCTGCGTAATCAATTAATAGAAAAGCGGAGAAATTAGTAAATAAACTAACTATCAAATAAAATACGATGCTCTTGATGCCTAATTCAGAAATCATCACCAGACCAATCAGCATAAAACCTGTATGGGCTATTGTTGAATAAGCCAATAATCTTTTGGCATCTTTTTGCCATAAAGCCGAGAAATTGCCGAAAGTAATGCTCGCCAAGGCTATGATGGCAGTGATTAATGTTAAGTCGGTAGGTATGACAGAATAAAAGCGAATAATTACTAAAAATGAGGCAATTTTGGGTGCTACCGCAAAAAAAGCCACGATAGGTGTGGGAGCAGATTGATACACGTCGGGCGTCCAGATATGAAAAGGCGTTGCGGATATTTTAAATAAAAATCCAGAGAGTGTCAGTACAATAGCAATCGTTGAAGCTACATTATCTGTTTGGGCAATGCCTCTTGAAAAATCAGGAGAAGCAATACTAAGCGTGCCCGTCATGCCATATAATAATGACATACCATACAGCATAATTGCGGAAGAAGCTGCCCCAAAAATGATGTATTTTAAACCACCTTCCGACGCTTTTTTTGTCTTATTAAAAGTAGTCAGCACATAAGATGAGATAGAAACGATTTCGATAGAAAGGTAAATCATTAATAGATTAACCGACATCGCCATTAAATTTAGGCCTATCAGGATACTAATTACCAAAGGGTAAAATTCGCCATCATATTTCCTTTTTGAAACATAGATGTGTGCCAATAAAATGATTACTGAAAACGTTGTAATTATTTTAAAGAAAATGGCTTTACTATCTAAAATAAGCATTTCGCCAAACAGAAAAGTATCGTTGGTAGTTGAATACTGCGAAATGATTTGATTCAAGGCGATTAAAACAGAAATCAAGGAAATACCCCATAAAGTATTTTGATAACTTTGGGCAATTGAGTTTTCTAAGGAATCAGATTGTTGGAATATGTATTTATAAAGAATTAATTCAATGATAATAAGGAGTAAAAATACTGCCCCCAAGAATACTTCCGGAGAAATGACGCTCAGGCTTTCAAGAATGTGAGCTAGTAAATCGGATAAGATTATTTTTTTGGTCATTATTTTTCTTCACAAACGTGTTTTATTCTACTTTTGTTGCTATTTTTGAGTTTAACTATAATTAGGTGAAATTTATGAATAAAACCAAATTTTACTGGTTGATTCAAATTCTATGTTGGTCGATTATTACGCTTCTTTCTATTCAACATATTGAATTTAATGATTTCAGTCAATCCACTAAAACCATTTATTTACTACTTTATTTTTTTTCAGGCTTTGTTTCATGTCACATTTATAAAATCATCATTAGCCGTTTCAGCCCTGATGATATTACCCATCTTCAATATGCCCTTTTTCCAATAGTTGGTGGGCTTTCAATAGGCTCTATCTATACTATTATAGACTATCAATTATATAATTACTCAGATAGTTCTTTCCTTAATTTTGCTGTCATTTTTGTTGAAAATGTATGGAAGGTGTTTCCTTGGTTTATGTTTTTTCATTTGCACCGTTTCTTGAGTATTTATCAAGATAGAAGGCAACGAGAAGCACATACTGAAAACCTACTGAAAATTTCTCAACTAGAAAGCTTAAAAAAACAGTTGAATCCTCATTTTTTGTTCAATGCCCTCAATAGTATAAAGGCACTAACATTGATTGATAGTATTCAGGCCCGCGAATCAATCATTCAATTGTCAGATTTATTAAGACTATCCTTAAACCTTGGCGAACAACAAAAAGCAACGCTTAGTGAAGAGCTTCGTTTAGCTGAGAATTATCTGTCACTTGAAAAACTTCGCTTTGATACCCGCTTAAAGTATGATTTTCAAATTCAGGAAGATATAGGTAATATCTTAATTATGCCAATGACCTTAAATACTTTGTTAGAAAATGCCGTTAAACATGGCATTGGTCAGTTGAAATTTGGTGGATATATTACCATTACAGCCAGAACAGAAAAAGGTTTTATCATTTTATGTGTTGAAAATTCGGGCGTATTTGTACCTAAACCTAAAAACAACGAAGGTGGAATAGGACTCGAAAACCTCAAAAAACGCTTAGAATTACAATATGGTGAGAATGCTTACCTAAAAATTGATAATACCCAAGGAAAAGTATTCGCCACTATTAGAATGCCTTATTGAACGTTAAAATAGTTTCAAAAGCTCGGCTACAGTTACATTGGTTAAGTTAAAGATTAAATGAGGGAAAATACCAAATATTAATGCTAATATCGCTAAAGGATAAAGCATCATTTTTTCCCTAAAGTTTAAGTCTTCTAATACTCCTTCAAATTGTCTGACCCAGTATTTTCCAAAAAATATTCGTTGTAAAGTCCAAAGGAAATAGCCTGCACCCAGTACCAGTCCAAAGGCAGCTAAAGCAGTTAGCCATCGTGGAATAAGCGGACTGTTAAAGCCCCCCATCAGGGTAAATACTTCACCAATAAAGCCCGAAAAAGCAGGTAATCCTAATGAAGCAAAAAAGGCTATGGCTGTCATCGCTGTGTACAAAGGCATTTTACTAGCCAGCCCTTGATAGCTATCAATACGGCGATCGTGTGTACGATTATACAAAACGCCCACTAACAAGAATAGCATTGCCGAAAGTACACCATGCGAAAACATTTGATAAATCGCTCCGTTAATACCTTCGCTTGTTAATGACCCTACGCCGAGTAACACAAAACCCATATGTGAAACTGACGAATAGGCAATCATCTTCTTCAAATCATTCATTGCCAAAGCATTGAAAGCTCCGTAAATGATTGATAAAACGCCAAAGGCAACAATGACAAAGGCATAATCATGGGCAGCGTCAGGGAAAATAGGATAAGCTATTCTGAGAAAACCATATCCCCCAATCTTTAAGAGGATACCTGCCAATATCACTGATACTGGTGTTGGTGCTTCTACGTGGGCATCTGACAACCAAGTATGAACAGGTACGGCGGGCAACTTAATCCCAAAACCTATCATCAATAAAATAAAAGCCAAGGCACGAGCCGAAATACTAAAAATCTCGATACCTGAAAAAACATTTAACCACGAATTTGGCAGGAAATTGCCAGCATCGGGCATAAAACGTAAATCGAAAGTATGTACAATTTGCTCAGAAGGGATTTTTAAATCTTTTAGCAAGGTTTGTACTTCTGTAATAATCTGTGGCGTAATGTCTGATACATTGCTGATTAGCCCAATTCTCACGGCTGTTTCTACAGGGTCAACCACTGATAGATAGAGCGCAATCATGACAATTAAGATAAAAATAGAGCCGAAAAGCGTATATAAGAAAAATTTGATAGAAGCATATTCTTTGCGTGGACCACCCCAAATACCTATTAGGAAATACATAGGCAATAGCATAAACTCAAAAAAGAGGTAGAAAAGAAACATATCTAACGCCACAAAACAACCAATTACCGAGCCTGTCAGCAATAAGAAAAGTGAAAAATATCCTTTCTCTTTCTGTTTAATTTCAAAAGACGAAATAGCCCCTACAAACATTACGATGCCTGTCAACAAAACCATTGGCATGCTGATACCATCCACACCCAAAAGGTAATCAATAGAGCCAACTCCCAATGTGCCTAGTGGCAGGGTTATCCAATCTAATTGTTCTAGGAATTGGTAGTCGGCAATATCATGATTAAAGTTTTGATATAAGTAAATACAAATTGCTAGTTCTACAGCAGTAACGCCTAGCGTAAACCATTTGAAATAGGCTTTGTATTGGTCTGGCGAAAAAGCCACTACCAACGACGCTACCAATGGTAAAAATATAAGTACTGATAAAATGGGCATAATTATATAAGAATAATTGTATTTGTTTTGAAACAAACACAGGCACTATCAAGATGAAAAAACGATAAAAGTAATCAAAGCTATTAATCCTAAAAAGGATATAGCAACGTATAGTTGTACTTTACCAGCTTGTACTGAACGAGTAATTTTCCCGATTACTCCTGCTGAATAAGCTGTTGAGTTGGGAATGCCATCTATAATTTTAGCATCCCACCAAGCTACGATGCTGGCAATGATAACTTGTAATTGAGCTACAGCATTCACTACAGTATCTATAATATGCAAATCAAACCATTGTAACAAATCAGCTGATTTTAATATTGGGGCAACAAATATTTTTTGATAAATGTTATCAAGCGTAGGAATGGTATAAGCTAGTGCTTTATTTCTAGATAAATATCCTAAGCCTATTCCTGCAAAAGCCAGTGCTGTGGATAAATAGGCAACCCAATGATTTTCGGCTGACTTTTCTATTATCTCAGGTTTCATAAATTCCCAAAACCAAGCACTTTCAGCATTCAAAGGATTGAAAGTGAAAATAAAACCGATAGATAAAATAGCCAATAGTCCGATTGGGAAAGTGATTTTCCATGAGCCTTCATGAATAGCGTAAAGGTCAGCCTTTTCATTCCTGAACTCTCCAAAAAAGATAAGCCATACTTGGCGAGTCATATAAAATGCTGAAAGCAAAATACCAATAAAAAAAACAAAGCTAATAATGTATAATGCTAAGCTTTGGTGCTGATTGGCACTAGCCACTACTTGCGCAAGGATAGCATCTTTAGATAAAAAACCTGAGAAGAAAGGAATACCCGCCAAAGCTAATGAACAAACGAGATAACACACAAAGGTAAAAGGCATTCTTTTACGCAAGCCACCCATTAATCGCATATCCTGTGCATCGAAATCATGACCAGCGTGATGAAGTGCATGAATAATAGACCCTGCACTAAGGAATAGTCCAGCTTTAAAGAAAGCGTGTGTTAATAAATGAAATACGGAAGCATCAGAGCCTAAACCAACGACCATTAAACCTACTTGTGAGATAGTAGAATAAGCCAACGTTTTTTTGATGTCAGTTTGAAAAATAGCGTACACTGAGCCCAACAACATTGTAAAACAACCGATAGATGAGACGATGATGGTTTCTTCAAAACCAAGCAATGGATGAATCCTCGCTAATAAGTAAACCCCAGCTACTACCATCGTAGCAGCATGTATAAGTGCTGAAACGGGTGTTGGCCCTTCCATTGCATCAGGAAGCCAAGTGTGTAAGGGGAATTGTGCTGATTTACCGATACACCCACAGAAAAGTAATAAGCCTGCAACGGGTACTAAACTGGGTTCTGAAGCATTGGCGATAATGTTGGGAAAATCTTGAAAATTGCTACTGCCAAATAAATAATAAATCAGAAAAATGCCTAACAAAAATCCTACGTCACCCACACGGTTGACCAAAAATGCTTTTTTTGAGGCTTGTACGGCCTCAGTTTTTTGATACCAAAAGCCTATTAATAGGTATGAACTTAGTCCTACTAATTCCCAGAAGGCATACATTATCAATAAATTATCGGTTAGTACGATGCCAAGCATTGAAAATACAAACAGGCTTAAAAAACCGACATACCTATATTGGTCGGGTTCTTCGTGCATATATTCCAACGAGAAAATCTGCACTAATAAGGCTATGAAGTTCACCAAAACCAACATCATTAGCGTTAGCGAGTCTGCCAGAAAACCAAAAGAATATGTTTCTTTTCCGAGCAAAAACCAATTGAATAAATAATGTGGATTAGCAACATGTAGGTTTTGACGAAGCAATAGGATTGAAAAGATAAGATTCAAGCCTGTAAAACAAATTGTTAACCAAGCTGCTAAGGTGTTGTTTTTTCTACCCAACAGAATTGGCATAATAAACCCTGCAAGTGGGGTTAATAAAATGAGCCAAATCAAAGTGGAAGGATTCATAAAAATTAATTACGAAAGTTTTAAGCCTATACGTAGAGATTTTCTTGGAAAATTTCAATTTTTGTGCAAATATACGGCTCAAATTGGATTTAGTCCTAATTGAATTTTGATAAAACCCACTAAGTTTGTGGAGTAATATAATAATATTTGATGTTTCTTTGCTATTGGAAGCATTTCCTTGCTTTATTTTAATATTATTTACTAACCAAATACTTATTATGATGGACAACGCTAAAACAGTAAACTATTCAAGAACTACTATCACAGAATTGATGATTCCATCTTATGCTAATTTTGGAGGCAAAATTCACGGAGGGATTTTATTATCATTGATGGATAAAGTTGCTTATGTATGTGCGGCCAAACATTCAGGAACTTATGTGGTGACTGTATCTGTAGATAATGTAGAATTTAAACAGCCCGTGGAAGTAGGCGAATTGGTTTCGCTTCATGCCTCTGTAAACTATGTCGGAAATAGTTCTCTGATTGTGGGTATAAAAGTAGTTGCCGAAAATATCAAAACGGCTAGTGTAAAACATACCAATACTTCGTATTTTACGATGGTTGCTAAGGATGACAATGGAAAACTTACTGCTGTTCCTCCGTTGATTTTGGAAAGTGATGAAGATATTCGCAGGTTTTTAGAAGCCTTGAAACGTAAAGAAATCAAAAGCTCGTATAAAGAACTATTGCATGATGCTAAAACTTGTATGGAGATAGACGAAAACTTACATTTATTAGATACTGAGCGTTGTATTATAAAACGGGAAAAAGATATGCAGAGCGAATGGGTATAAATTAATTATATAGCGTTTGGATTCATTTTGACGTCAAGATAAAATGAAGTATTTTTACAGAATTGATTTCAAATTTATCCTTATATAATTATTCCCATCTCCCTAATTGAACAATTAATGATGAAGGTTTTAAAAGTTATACTGATTGTTTTAGCAGTCTTGGCATCTGTTACTGTTTTTATTCGATTCTACTACAACAAACCTTTTAGTCCATCAGCTACCGCTGAATACGAGAAGAATGGTTTAGGAATTACGGTAGATTATTGCCAACCTTCTAAAAAGGGTAGGCTTATTTTTGGAACAACTCAAGAAAAAGCACTTGTTCCTTACGGAAAATGGTGGAGAACTGGGGCTAATGAAGCAACTATTATAAAATTCTCAAGAGATGTAACCATTGGAGGCAAAGCACTTAAAGCTGGTAAGTACACCCTCTTCACAATTCCTGAGAAAGGCGATTGGACAATAATTATCAATGCAGAAGTAGGACAATGGGGTTTATCTTATGATGAAAGTAAAGATGTTTTAAGAGTACCCGCTACGTCTTCACAGCAAGCAGATTCTGTAGAAACATTTAAGATAGATTTTAATGAGAAAGAAAGCGGAGTAGATATGCTTTTACATTGGGATACTACTGTGGTAACAATTCCAATAAAATAATTCTTATACTGTTAATCACAATAAAAGAGGCAGAATATACTTAAAAGTTATTCTGCTTTTTTTGTTTTCTTTTTTTTAGAATGACTATAATTAAAGAAAGTTTTTGGTTGATTTAGATGTTTTTTCAAAAAAAATAAAGATATTAATAAATAAAATAAGGTGTGATTGATTTTTTGGTACGCTATTTGTGTCAATAGTCATTAATTAAGTGATTTTACTTAATAAGTGTCTTAATTCAATTGATTCGAACGTTTTTGGAAAATCAAGCAACAATATTTATCGCTAAATACATTTATAAAACTTTTTCCTCCATTTTTTAAATATTACATCATGAAATCTTTTTATTACCTCATAATTTTGGTTGTAACGTCTACTTTATTGAGTGGTTGCTTACCTAATGAAAGCGGTTCAACAATTGATCCTGCTGCTGCAGCCATGGATAAACTAAATGTTCCAAAAGGCTTTAATTTTAATACTTCAAAAGAGATTACTTTTAAAATAGGTGCTTACGATAATATGAACAACCCAATTTCGGGCGTAATTATGTCTGTTTATAGTTATCCTGAAAATGTACTTTTGTTCAAAGGTATTACATTGAAAAATGGTGTATTCAGCTTAAATCAAAAAATACCTACTTATGTTACTAAAATATCGGTAAAACCAGATTATATCGGTTTACCTTCTGAAACAATTGTTACATTGAGTGGTACTACCTCAGAAGTGAATTTTGGTGGAAATAACCCTACTGCTTCTGAAAGCGTTGAACAACCACTAAAAGCAGCAAGATTAGAAGGTACTACTGCACAAACATATCCACTTATTACTTACTTAGGTTCTTGGAACAGTGATGGTTTACCTGCTTATCTTGAGAAAGACAGAGACCCAATCTCTAGCCAGTTTTTAGAATATATTAATGCTAGTTTACCAGAGTCTAAATCAGTGCCGGTAGCTCACCCAGACTTTTTGAATAATAACAACCGTAACTTCTTATACATTACTGAAGCTGCTGATGTTTGGGTAACATTTGTACACGAAGGTGCTGGCTGGAAAAATACATTAGGATACTATACATTCAATCCACTTAACCCTCCTAAAACTACTGCTGACATTTCTAAAATGACAGTTGTTTTCCCTAACGTTTCTTACAAAGGATCAGGTGGAGCATTAGTATCAGGTGATAAAGTTAAAATTGGTCAGTTCCCAGCAGGTACAGGTATTGGTTTTGTATTGTTAGCTGATTCTTACACATCAAATAGTAAAGTAGGAACTGGTAATTATGCTCACTTCTCGCATGATGTTCTTAACGTAGAAAGCAAAGAAAGTCTTCGTCGTCACTTAATCGTATTGAACGAGCCATCTACAAAAAGAATGGTACTTGCTTTTGAAGACATTCAAAGAGAAAGTTCTTCTTGTGACCAAGATTTTAATGATGCTATTTTCTTTGCGACTTCTAACCCAATCAAAGCGATTGATACTAACAACGTACCGATTGTAGATAGTCCAAAAGATACAGATGGTGATGGTGTAGGTGATAGTCGTGATGAGTACCCAACAGACCCTGCGAGAGCAATCAACAATTATATTCCAGGAAGCAACACTTATAGTACATTGGCTTATGAAGATTTATGGCCATTACAAGGTGACTATGATATGAACGACTTAGTAATTAACTACCAATTCCAAGAAGTCTTGAATGCACAGAACCAAGTAGTTGATTTAAAAGGTAAGTTTTATATTAAAGCGATTGGTGCAAGTTACATCAATGGTTGGGGCTTCCAATTACCAATTGATCCATCACTTGTTAAATCAGTATCAGGTCAGTCGCTTACACAAGGTATGATTACAAATTCAAGCAATGGTACAGAAGCTGGGCAAAAATATGCTACCATTATTGCTTTTGATAATGCATTCAAACAAATGAAATCGTCAGGAGGTTTTATTAATACATCGAAAGGCGCTTCAGTAATTGCACCAAATGATACTTTAAGATTAACCATTAGCTTTACGACTCCGATTAGTAAGACAACGTTAGGTGTGGCACCATACAATCCGTTCTTGTTCTCGGCAAATGATAGAGGCAAAGAGGTTCATTTACCAAACATGGCACCAACTTCTAAAGCAAATATGTCATTGTTTGGTACAGGTCAAGACGCTTCAGTGCCATCTTCAGGTATTTACTATAAAAACGCTAAGTTGTTGCCTTGGGCTATAGATTTACCTAGTGACTTTAAGTATCCTTTAGAAACAGTACCTATTATTGATGCTTATAACGAGTTCGGTTTATGGGCTGAGAGTGGGGGAACACTTTACCCAGATTGGTATGTGATTAGTAAAGCATACTTCGATCCAATAAAAGTATTTTAGTATTACCAAATAGGAATTAACATATTAGTCACCCAAAATTTTCGGGAATATTAATATAAAAAACCTCCTTAGTAATTTAGAGAATAACCAAATCTCAAATTATCTAAGGAGGTTTTTTTTGTGTATAAAATATAACTACAAAACAAAAAGAGATAAAAGCAAACACTAACAAATGCATATTTATCTGATTAGTATAATAGTTATGATATTAACCTAGACAAAACATAACAATCATCTTCTCCACTCAAAAAATACTATGCTTTAGTACATATCCCCTCCATTTGCGCCTCTAAAAAATACTTGCAGTGACAGACAGATACAACACCGTTGTTTGTACTAGGCATGGAAGAAGGATTTTTTAGAAACCTCCTCTATCATAGAAAGTATTTCTGCGCGAAAGTTTTAGCTCTTGTAATAAGGCTGATTTAACTCTGATAGTAAAGTTGTAAGTACTAGAACGACCATAATACGGACTAGCAATCGGCGTCCAGTCGAAATTAGCTTCCCAACAGTGTAAGTCTCTATGAATACTAATATTGGTTAATGAAATACCCTTATTCACAAAGTCATAACCAGAACTTAAGGTAAAATTCCATTTCTCAGTCAGTTTTACATCCCCTTTAAAAGTCAAAGCACTTACGATAGTAGCAGGAGCATAGCCCGTTTTGTTCATATTATAGTTGAAACCAAACTGGAAACTCCAAGGCACAGACCAATCTACATAGTCATTGATATTCCTATTGATTTGGCTCATTTGTCCCTCAGTACCGTTCGAGTTCTGCTTCTTTTTATCAGCACTAGCAGGCTTAAAGCTTTTACTAATCGAAAGGTTTAAGCTAGCCAACTTTGCAAAACCTTCGCCCAAGTTAATTAACAAAGTATCTATTCTACGTCCTGATATAGAATAACCATCGTTTACATACTTGTATGGGTCTAAAGAACCTCCAAAATTGATGTCAAACTTTTTTACCCTAGAGTTTGCCGAAAAGTTCAAATTAGAAAGTTTGAACTGTGTAGCAAAGAAGTTGTAATTCCCCGTGAATGAGAAATTATCAATCAACATTATCTTCTCAGATTCTTTTTGAGCCGTATCCGACTTTGCCCTTAATTTGGCTTCTAAAGTATTCTGAATCCCGAAGCTAATACCCCCTGACTGGCTACCACGGTTAGTTTGGGTAGGGTTAAAACTTGAAATGTTCAAGAAATCGCCAGGAAGAGTTTCTTGTCCCGCCAACGAACTTGGAATGGTTTCGCCTTTTTGGTATTTATGAACCCTATTATTGATTTGAACCGTTTGGTAAAAACCATATTTAGGGTCAGTAAAATCGGGCGTATAATTTATGCTCAATGAAGGCGATAGCGTATGACGAATGCCTTGTAATCTACCTTTTTTGAAGTTAATCGTACCGTATAAACGGGTATTCATACTCATTGAAAAAGCATAAGTATAGTCTGCATAAAAAGCCCCGCCCCGAAGTGTATCAATCTCGACGGCCCCTTTGCCAGCAGTAGTATCTTTACTATAAATAGCAGCTTTATCGTTAAAGGCTTTGAAATTGTATTTATATTTCTGTTGATAAATATTCCCAGAAAAATTAAAGCCAGGGGTTAAGTTAATATACTTACCAATTTTAATATTAGGCAATGAAATAGGGATGCTGTATTGAGCCTTGAACTGAGCATTTTTTAATAATTCAGGTAAGGTTGATAAATTAAATGGAATTACACCATCTCGTGCCAAGTTAGTACTAGCGTTAGCCGCTGTTCTTGGGTCTATAACTACCGGCTTGGTTGGGTCAAGGTCTAATGTATCAATCGTTCTATAAACGGTATAACCAAAGTTATTGTACGAACGGTTGGTTAAAGCTACTTGGTTGGTAATACCATAAGTACCCGAAAGGTCTAAGCCCACCCTGAACTGGTCAATAAAACGGTCTGTGACAGCATTTTTCTTTTTGAAAGGCTGAAATTGGTTTAAGCCAAACGTATAATTGGTATTTATATTGACCGCCTTCGTTACCGTATTTTGGTCAGCCTGTAAGCTCAAACTAGTACGAATAGTTTGTCCAAAATTGCGTGAATATTGTATTGACGAATTCAAGGCTGTAGAAATATAGCTACTCGTGCTTAAACTGTTATATTGGCTATTCGAATTACTTTGTAAGTTAACAGAAGCAGAAAAGCTAGAATTTCCACGGCTTTGTGGTGAGTGTGACCATTGAATACCGTAGTCATTTCTTTTTTGTCTGTCAAACTCACTACCGTTATTACTTTGTCTAAAATTCACATTGAAAGTACCCGAATAGCGATAACGTTTGATGTATTGAGAGTTGGCAGCAATCCCAAAACTACCTTTTGAATAAATCTCTCCAGTAAGTCGCAAGCCAATATTAGGACTCAATGCAAAATAGTAGCCTCCATCACGCAAGAAGAAACCCCTCCCTTGCGGTTCTTCACCATAAGTAGGCATGATAATACCCGAAGTGCCCGATTCTTGTGGAGGTTTATAAGGGAAGAAACCAAAAGGCAAGCCAATAGGCAAAGGAATTTCATTTAATTCAAAGTGGAATGGCCCAGCTACAATTTCTCTTTTACCCACTACTTTAATTTTAGTAGCCCTAATATTAAAGTGTGGATGTTCAAGATTACAAGTAGTATAAATAGCATTTCGGATATAAAGGTTGTCTTCATTATCCTTTTTTACTTTCTCACCTTGTATCAAACCATCACCTTGGGTAGTAATAAGCCCTTTGATAAAGGCCTTCCTACTTTTGAAGTTATACCTGATTTCTTCGGCATCATAAGGTTCACCGCCTTGTTTAAAGATGGGCTTGCCTATAATCTTATTAGTTGTCGAATCTTTCGTACCATGTGCCGAAACTTCATTCTTTGCCCAGTTGAGTTGAATATAGTTCGCCTCCAGAGAAACATCTCCATAGGTGACTTTTGCTTCCCCAAATAGGTATACAATTTGGTTTTCGGTATCCATGATGGTGGAATCCTTTGCTGAATATACAACAGTTGTAGTGAGGTCACTTTCTTTTTTAAGTGAGTCAGGTACGCTTTTTGTAATACTTAGCTTGGTAGAATCTAAACGAGCAGTATCTTTAGGGATTACTGCACTAGCTTTATTGGCTTTAGGTTTATAAGGCTTTCCGCCCAATAATCGCTGAGCAGAAGACTGATTTGTGGTTAAAAGCCCTAAAAGTAAGCTAATTAATATACTGAATATGTGGATTGCTTTTTTCAGAAGTCTTTAAAATTTATATTTGTCTTTTATTAAATAACGCACAAAAATACTTTATTACTTTTTGAACATAGCGAACCAACCCGAAAATAATGTTAAACTTTGTTAAAGGTTTTTTAATAATCACTTGTATTTGCTCGCTTAGTGGTTTTACTTTTCAATATTCACTCGTTGAAAACCCAGCATATCGACCTGTTTTGTTACAGACTAGAGTAAGAACAGTTGTATTGGATGCTGGACATGGGGGCAAAGACCCGGGCTGTCACGGAGCAAATAATAACGAATCTAAAATTGCCCTTAAAATTGTTTTAGAACTCGGTGAAAAAATAAAAGAACAGTATCCAGAGGTTAGAGTAATTTATACCAGAACAAAGGATGTGTTTGTAGATTTGCATGAACGTTCTGCTATTGCCAACCGTAATAAAGCAGATTTGTTTATTTCAGTGCACTGTAATGCACATCACTCTGCTAAATTTGCTGGAACTGAGACCTACACAATGGGGTTACATAAAACAAGTAGTAATCTTGATGTGGCAAAGCGAGAAAACTCAGTAATTTTGCAAGAGGCTAATTATGAAAAAAACTATAATGGTTTTAATCCTAATTCACCACTTGGACATATTATGATGGCAAATTATCAAAGTGCCTTTATGATGAACAGTATCAAGTTAGCACAAAAAATTGAAAAACAATTCAAACAAAAATCTGACAGGCACAGTTACGGCGTAAAACAAGCAGGTTTTTTAGTACTTTGGGAAACAGCCATGCCAAGTGTTTTGGTAGAAGCAGGTTTTTTAACAAACAAAAATGAAGAGCAATACTTAGCAAAAAGCTCGGGACAAGGAGAAGTAGCTGAGGCTATTTTTAAAGCATTTAAATCGTATAAAGAAGAAATTGAGGATTAAGTTTGGATTGATAGTGTGTTTTAAAAATCAATAAAACCTATTAATAATCAATTGAAAAACTTCAACAGTCATTTATGAACATCTCTAAAGAAACCAAAATAGGCATACTGGCCCTTACATCCTTTGTGATTTTATACCTAGGATTTAATTTTTTAAAAGGTAAAGATTTTTTTACACAAGAAAATAAATATGTCATTATATACAAAGATATACAAGGCTTAACACCAGCCAACCAAGTTTCACTAAGTGGAATGAAAATTGGGCAAGTAAAGGAAATAGAATTGTTGAAAGGTGATGCTAATAAAGTAAAAGTAGTAATCAGTATCAGAAAAGACTTACAATTGCCCGAAGGTACACAAGCGATTCTAGCTTCTGATGGTCTGTTAGGAGGGAAGTTAATCAGAATTGAGATGGGTAAATTTTCTGGAAAATTCATTGAAGATGGAGGAATGCTAGTGTCTACGTCAGAAACAGGTGTAACCGATCTTCTTAAAGAAAAAGCACTTCCATTGATTCAAAACTTAGATTCTTTAACAAAATCCCTGCGTGTTGTTGTTAAAAGTTTTGAAAGCACAGGGATGGTTGTCAATGGCTTTGTTAAAAACTCTGATCGTTCGGTAAGTTCTTTAACGGCTTCATTGAATAGTACAATTACTGAAAACAGAAGTAATTTGGCTGGTATCTCTGCTAATATGAGAACCCTTTCTAATAATTTAATAGAAACAGAAAAAAGCTTGAAGCCTTTGATTGGTAAATTTAATACCATGGCAGATTCGCTAAATGCCTTGAAGATAGGTCAGGCTGTAGCTACTACGCAAAAATCTTTAGAAGGCTTACAAAAAATTATGCAGGGTATAGAGGCAGGACAAGGCTCGATGGGTAAATTATTAAAAGATGATTCACTTTATACTAACCTTAACCGTTCGATAGCTGATTTAGATAAGCTTTTAATCGATTTCAGATTAGCTCCAAAACGATATGTAAACATCTCAGTATTTGGGGGTAATAAAAGTACTCCTCCTGTGGTAAAATAGTTGAGTGAGTTAGTAAGGTAATTAATTAGGCTTCCCTTTAGTGCTATTACTTTTGGCTTTCCTTTAGGAGTATAATTGTTTAATTATCAATACATTACCAATGAAATAACCCCGAAAGAATGTCAATACTGGCAATTTTCGGTTTTTTTTGTATTTTGTATCTGCTAAGAAAATAAAACACAGATGCAATATACACTATTCGACCTCGATTCTCCAAATTTCTCTAAGTTGACTTGGCGTCCCCGTACTTATTCAAGAATACGACTATTCAAGGGAAAATACACCAAACTATTGATTGGGACTCTCTTGAAAAGCTTTTGCCTAAGAAAACTACGATTGTTGGAGCACCTTCATGGTTGCCCAGTAGAGGTTTTTTTGCTCTAATGTTCTTAAAACACTATACTGGTTTAAGTGATGAAAAATTATTAGAAGACTTTCATACCAATTGGGCAATGCAGGTATTTTGCGGAGTATTACTCACTGATAATGAAAGGATTAAGGATAATTCTTTTGTTTCAAGAGTTAGATCTTATTTGGGAGAACATTTAGATTTGAATCTATTTCAAAGTATGATGATTAATAGCTGGAAGACAGAAATTCCTGATAAAAATGTTTTATTGATGGATGCTACTTGCTATGAAGTTTATATACGTACTCCAACAGATTCGGACCGCCGATGCGGTAAAGCTACTTTGGGAAGCTTGTACTTGGCTTTGGGAAAAACAAATTCCAGCATTATGCACCAGCAAAAAAATCAAATTACCGAGGTCTAAATTCAAAGACCAAAAGATAAAACAGTTGACTTATAGCAAACTTAGAAAGAAGACTTATCGAAAGACATACTCCCGAAAACGTTCACTTCTAAAGCTACTAAATAAAGGTATTTTAACACTAAATGGAATCTTGGAAAAGGTTAAATCTAAGGGATTTTCAGAAAAAGATGCAGAAGTATTTCAAACTATCAAAGTGGTTTATGAACAGCAAAAACATTTTTTTGAAGTGCCGGGAGTAAAGATTAGTGACCGCATTGTAAGCATTTTTAAACCTTATATACGTCCTATTGTTAGAGGAAAAGAGAATAAACCCGTAGAATATGGTATTAAGGTTCATATCAATCAAGTTGGCGGAATTAATATTATTGAGCATGCAAGCTACAATGCTTTCAATGAGTGTAAAAGGCTTAAATATAGTGTAATAAGACATGAGACTATGATTGGAGAATGTACTCATGTAGCCGCAGATGGGATTTATCCAACCAATGAGAATCGTACTTTTTTAAGAGAAGAGGGCATTCAACATAACTTCTGTAGAAAAGGTAAAGCCAAAGATGACAAGGAAACCAAGCAAATGAAAGGCATTCTCAATAAAGAACGGAGTACACGACTGGAGTCGGACCGCCGATGCTGGTAGTTTTGGCACAGAAAAAGAACACTATTTACTTCGCAAAATAAAGGCCAGGAATCAAAAAACTGAACTGATTTGGGTTCACTTCGAGTATATACAGCCAACGCTGTCAGGGTTACCAATCGAAGGCAAGAAAACAAACAACATGTTCAGAAACTAGCAGCCTAACAATAAATCTTAGAGAATAGTAAATAACCACTCCATGATCTGGTATGGTAAATCGTTGACCAGTTTTTAGGAAAATTCAAGAATAAATGAGACAACTAGACTAAAATTGTACTTTTAAAATAAAACAGCTCAAATAAAATGAAAAATCCACCCAGTAAATGAGTGGATTTTATTCTAAATGAATATCAAAAAATAATTTTCAAGGGAAGCCACTTTATTGGGAGTATATTGACAATTAAATGATTGAAAAACTATTTTCAAGGGAAACATAAATTATTCTCTGTATAAATAGTCAGCCCTTTGATTATTGGACTTTATATTTAATGATAAATATTACAAGGATATATTAGATAGGATGGAGAAGGATACAGCTTCTCTCTAACGAATTAACGTTAATGAACCTTTATAAACTTGTTTTTCAAGACCTTCGGCAAGAATACTATAAGCATATACGCCAGATGGTAATTCTTGTCCACCGTTATATTTACCATCAAATGGTTTTTCATAGCCTTTTGAATAAAAAACTACTTCACCCCAACGATTATATATAATTATTTCAGAAGTGGTAAACGTTTTAATATTAGCAATCTCCCATGTGTCATTTTGACCATCACCATTAGGCGTAAAAATATTAGGAATATATAGTCTACTCTCAGGATAAATAGTTGTTTTTGCCTGTGCTTCACAGCCCAATAAAGAGTGAGCTTTGATAGTGTATTCTTGAATATACGGAGGATTTGTAATGGGGATTTGGATTAAAGGATTATCTAAATAATCGGAAGGCAACCATTCAAATAGTAAATTTTGGCGATTCACTTTATTGGTTAGTTTTATAGATTCTCCTTTGTTCATTCTAAACACAGGCTGAATCTCAATCTTGATAGGTTCTTCCACAACTATCATTCTTATGCTTGTACCCAAGCATCCATTATCTCCTTTTACTTCGTATTGTATAGGAAAACTACCAAGACCAGCAATGGCAGGGTCAAAAGTACTACCATTAATACCAGCTCCTGTAAAAATACCTCCCGAAGGCTTTACCATTAATGTTATAGGTTTATTTGTAGTCCCACAAATAACATTGATGGAATCAAATACAACTGTGCCACTTGGCTTTTCATTAATCAAAATAGTAGGCGATTCAGCTTTACAATTGTTATCATCTGTTATTTTGATTTGATAGTTTCCTTTTTTTGAATTTTGTAAAGTATTAGTCGTGGCATTAGGAATCACCTGATTATCTAAAAACCATTGGTATGTATATTTTCCTGTGCTAGCAACTAAAATATCAGCGTTTAAATCAACTATATTTTCTTTACAAACATCTATTTCCTTCGCAAGAATAGTAACTTCAGGATTAATGAATGTTTTAGCAATAAGCGTGTCACTTCTTAGACAATCAAAACTTTTATCTTTTACCTGAATAATATATTCCGCAGCTTCATTTATCTTTTGACTGAAGGAGTTTGCTCCAGTAATCACTTGCCTGTTTTTAAACCATTGATAACGATTATCGACACTGTCTTTAACAGCTATTTCAACTGTTTCACCTTCACAAAATTCAATAGGTTTGGGTAATATTTTTATCCGTGGTAATTTAACATTTTCAACTTGGATCTCGTTTGATAAAGCTTTTCTTGCACATTGATTTTTGTAAGTTGCTACAACTACATAACTCCCTTCACTATTTGCTGAATAGTTTTGAGATATTGCACCATATATATTATCACCATTTTTTTGCCATTGATAATTCAAATTATCATCAGGTGGGGTAAAACTTATGTCAAACACAGTACCAGGACATCCAAAAACTTTAGGTATAACTTGATTTTGAATGAGCAATGTAGGACTACTGGGTTTATAGTTCGGACAGTCAATAATAGCTATTTGAAAATCTCTCCGAGCAGCACTTATTCTTACACCAGCCCTAAATTCTTCTACTAAAACAGAGAAAGCAAAAAAGCCTACTTCGCTGGAAGTAGTCTTGATTTCGCCAGTTTTGCTATTGATTGTTAATGGTTGAGACCCTGGTATCGCAGTAGTAGCAGAAAAGCCTGGTTGCCATTGAACAAGTGGGGGATTATTTAAATCTACAAAATCATAGAGGCTACCTTCTAGTAAGTCTACACTTGAGTAACCTTTATATGGCGTTACTAATGAATAACGGAGCTCATCTTCATCTATGTCTGTTGCTCCCATGTTCATATTGAAGGCATCTTTTACACAAACAAAGCTTCCGTTGGGTGTTTTGAAATCGGGAGTACTATTGATAAATTCTTTCCCATTTTTATCAAAAAAAGCTTTTGTTTGTAAATAAAACATTGTACCAATACCGTTTGGGTCTGAAACGTCGATATTTCTTGTAATATTATTTCTACAACAACGCTGCCAAATAATCGCATAGCCTCTATCGTCATTATAATATTCATTAAATGTAAACCTCCCAACATATTTAAACTCAGAGGCTTTGAAGCCATAAAACTGTTGACATGCCTTATTATCATATACAAGGTCACGAAGAAGAACTAATTTCAGAGGAATTCCTTCTACAATTGTTCCACCATTGCTAGTGTAAACTCTTAAATAAGTTGATGTTTCAAATTCGTCATTTTTAGCTTCTGTATTATCCACAAACACCGACAAGGTAAATTCATATTCTCCTTTATTGCCAAGGTGCTTCATTGTGATGTCACCACCCATGATGTGTTTGGCTGTAGCTATTGATGGTAGTAGAATTAATAGCAAGACAATAATTTTCTTGACTCCAGAAATCATATATAACAATTGTAGATTAAAAAGCTTTTAAAATTCCTCTTAGTTGGCTTTGGGGTAACATAGTACCTTTTAAACTATCTTTTAATTTAGTCATTTGCAGTTTATCTAATAGTTTAGTTTCAAAGTTAAATCTACGAAGATTTTCTAATTTCCCTAAATTGTCTGGAAGGCTTTTAATGGGATTGTCTATTAAATCTAACGATTGTAAATTTTTCAACTGACTAATACTTTCAGGTAACCCTTCTAACTTGTTTTGCCAAAGTTGAAAGTTTTTTAGATTACTTAATTTACCTATACTTTCAGGTAACTTTTTAAGTTGATTAGTCTCTATATTCAGACTTTGAAGACTTTTTAAATTTCCCAAAGATTCAGGTAATTGCTCTAATTTATTCAAGGGTAATTCTAGGTTTTTCAGTTTGCTTAGATTGCCTAATTCATTGGGTAATTTATTAAGCTGATTAGCTGATAAATCTAATACTTTTAATTCCTTTAGTCCGCCTATGCCTTTTGTCAACTCTTGCAATTGGTTATTTCTTAATCCCAATGTTTCAAGTTTTCCTAAACTAGAAAGGCTTTCTGGTAATGCCGTCAGCGTATTATGATTCAAGTTTAATTCTTTTAAGTTTATTAATTTGCCTAAATCATCAGGGAGTTTAGTAAGTTTATTTTCATTAAGTTGTATCGTTTTTAAATTACCTAGCTTGCCTATACTGGCAGGCAATTCTTTTAGCTTATTGGCATGTACGTCTAAATTTTTTAACTGTGTAAGTTCTCCTAAACTTTCTGGAAGTTTCTCTAACGGATTAAGGCTGGTATTGAGTGATTTTAACTGACTTAGTTTGCCTAGTGATTCTGGCAATTCTTTGATATTATTATTAATTAGACTCAAAGATTGTAAGTTTTTCAAATCACCAATATTGGCTGGGAGTTCTTTTAAATAACTATTATTGAGCGATAAATCTTGCAGGTTTTTAAACTTCTTTAAATCGTCTATAGGGACTTCTTTAAAGTTTGAAATAGATAAACGCACTACTTTATCTGGATTTTTAAGTGCTTCATTAATATCCGTATAAAGTGGTAACCGAGCAAGCTCTTTTTCTCCGAATTGTAAATTAGGAATAAGGTTATCTTTTAATTGTAAGTGCTTATCTTCAAATTTTTTCAATAATCCCTCTGGAAGGGATGTTAACTTATTGCCCGTTAAATTGAAATTTTGTAAAGAGTCTAAATTACCAACAATGTCAGTTGACAACTTACTAATTTTATTATTAGCTACATTAAGGTCTTTTAGTTTTGGAAGACTTAATATTTCAGGAGGTAATTGTTCTAAATTACAATTACTTATATCAAGCGTTTCTAAATTTTTAAAGGATGCACTTTTTTTCAAAAACTTATTGATGTCTTCTGGCTTGAGTTTTAGCGTTTTTATATCTTCAGCATTTTTTAGGGCATCTGATAGTGAATAAACATTTACTTGAGCAAAGCTTTGTATGTAGAAACAGCTAATAAAAAGGCTAGCGATAATGTATTTTTTCATAATTAGGTTAGTGTTGTATATATATGCTTTGCTTATTGTTTTATTGAAATAATAAATAGGGTAGTAAACCTAATTCAGTTTTAAGCTGAGTTAGGTTTTGTAAGAGTGGAACACTTTTACCCATTATAATATAACGATGCTTCTGTTAATGAGTTTTTGTTACACGTTCTTAAGTAAACCATAAAATTAGCAATCACAATTTACGTATATCAAATGTGTAACTACTCAAATAAATCAGCCTAAAATTTTGTAATACTATGGGCATTAATGCTTACTTATGAGACAAAGTTTCAAAAGTACAAAAAATAAACCTCTAATAATTATCCATCTCTTTCTCTCGTAACCAATTATTCATTTTGTAAAATACCCATATTGCTCCAATTGGAAATGTTATAATAAGATGTGATTCCTTTTCCCATAAAGCTCCACCAAATCCCATGATTTGAAAATGCAAAAGCTTGAATGACCAGTCTCCAAACGGGTTTACACCAATGGCTGGAAAATTTAACAAAATAGGAAATAAACAGCGTAACACTTTTTTGAAAATGCTATTCCGTATGATATAAATTACTGCTATAATATTGATAACTATTACAAGCCACCCTACTATTTGTATTAGTTGATTTGTCATTGATTAATTCAGTTAGACTCTAAAATAGCTCTTGCTTGAATTTATAAATTTCTTCTCCATATTCTTTTTGACAGATATAAGTAAATTTAAAATGTTCTTTCCCATGATAAATCTTAATAAAAGAGTCACCCCTTTTTTTTATAATCGTATCACCTATATGAAAATTGTTAATCATAGTTTCGAACATTCTTGCACCATAGTTATGAAATTCAACATTTTTATTACGATTTGACAATGATTTACCATATAAATGTAACCTATTCCCCGCTAACTCAAATTTTTCGAGAACCATAGAAAACTCGAAATCTTCCTCAAAATTCTTTCTTGATTCTTCACAAGTAGGACGCTTCATATCACAACCAACGAAAAATAAATAAATAAAAAATAATGTTACTTTCCTGTATGCCATAAAAACGTTGTGTTTGAGTATATTTTTCTAATTCCCCAGTTACCAATTGATGGGCGTAGTCCAAAAGAAGTTGTACTTGTACCACTTGACGTTGGACGATAGAATCCCTCTCTTATTTCGGCAGATTGAGAATAACCACCTCCTAAAAAAGCATTCCCGTCATAGCCCACACCATCACCACGTAATCCTTCAAAGAAATTTTCTTGTCCGCCGTATTTGTCGTAAAAGTTAGCATTTACACCTAATCCAACCCCAGGAGCTTGTACTCCACCACCAATAGTAACACCTCCAAAAACACCGATTCCGTCATCTCCAAAAGCAAATCCTCCATCAAAACTTGCTGAACCAAAAATTCCACTTGCACTACCTGATACACTTAATCCAAAACCATCAGAATGATAAGGGCTAAACCTGTTTCTATTTCGTTGCTCGGTTAACCACTTAGCATAAATCTCTCTTCCTGGTTTGCTCTGTTTACTTACAGTAACTGTTATTCCAGGTAATTCTCCACCATATGGAATATTCTTATCTCTAATTTTACTTATAGACCTTTTTATTCCTTTAACTCCTTTTTCAGCCCCTTCGAATGCAAGTGATGTAGCAGCTCCATGTCCTACACCTTCTAAAAAGTTACCGCCATTAATTCCCGAACCAAGTCCACCACTTATTCCTCCTGAAATTACTTTACTGGCTATTGATTTAAAACTATTACTCGCACCCTTAAAAACAGAACCAACTATCTTATTACCAATTCCCTCTCCAATTCCATTTGTAAGAAATGAAACGCCAATACCAAATAAAGCATTGCCTATTGCTTGACCAGTACTTGCGCCTGATTTTTTATCATCTATATAGCCTTTAACTAAGTTATACCCTGCCCAAACTAACGACAAAACAGTAAAGAATTCTCTCCCATCAGGGTCAGTTCCCATATTAGGCATATTCCCCATTCCCACATAAGGAGATGTAAATTGTCCTGCAGGGTCTTGAGTATGCCAAATACCTAAAGCGGGGTCATAGTCTCGCCAACCAAAAGAGTCATAATTTAATCCAAATGCATATTCTCTTTCTTTACCTTGGAAAAGGTTTTCGTCTCCACCATTGATTGTGTTCGAGGTCTCAATGCCTACTAATTCTATTCCCCAAGGGTCATAATGGTTTTCTTGTACTACTACAGCAGGTTCTTGTGTAATAGTCAGATTATCAAAGAACACAGGACTAACATTATCAGCACCTGTCAAGACCTTTATCTTTCCATCAGTTGGAGCTTTGTACTGTAGCGTAAGTTCCTCCCAAGAGTCTTTCGCTTCAACACTTACAGGTACACTACGGGTTTCAACGACACGATCTGCGGTATCTAAAACCTGTATTTTTAAATAAGCTTGTGGTTGTTGTCCTCTTTCAACCGTTTTAGAGCCATATTGTATTGGTACTGCAACGCCCCCTCGAATTACCCAACGCTCATCTTCTCTAGCTCCTGTAATAGGAGTAAGCTCCTGTTGCTGGGTTTTGGTTACACTTTCCTTACCAAACCACAGAATTGGCAACCACAATTTACGTCTTTTCTTTAGTTTCTCAAATTCATAATGAGCAAAAACTTTGGCAGTAATTAACTCGCCTGCTTGTACAAGAATAGTTTTTGATGGTCCTTCCCCTTGAGACACTTTAGCAGAAAAATTGCCTGTATAAGAAGCCTGAGTACTTAAGAAAGGCTCTACATTATCGGGATGTAGTGTTTCGGTTACTTTGTCTTGTGGTTCAAAGCTACTTTGTCCAGAGACTGTCGCTGTAGATTGACGATACGCTACCCTAAGATTACCCTGTTGGTCTCTGTACTGATATTCATAAGTATTAAAATCACTTGATCCTGCCTTTAATACTCTACCTTCATCATGGTTAATACTGTAGGGGTTTCCATCACGATAAATTATATCTCTTACATAATCATATCGTTTTTCAGCAGTACCATCTTTGATGATTTTGTACATCCTTAGCCCAGAAGCGTCATAGACGTTTTGGATAGATCTATTATTGCCTGTTAAAGTAATTACTTCTGCAAGCCCAAGATAGTTATAAGTAATACTTGTTATTTCACGGTTCCGGTCTAGTTTCAGACTGCCATCTTTATAGTACTCATAATCATCTGAAGCAGTATTTCGGTCTTTAAAGTCTTGTACTATTGCAGGTTTATTATTAGCTTCTGCATCTTGTACTTTTTGTAATTTATTAGAATTAGTAGCATAAGTATAGGTTAGGTTATCAATCACGCCCCAACCACCAGGTGCAGTGGCTGTTCCACTGTTCATTCCTTTTCTTGCCAACGAAGTAATGTTTCCATTATCGTCATATCCAACGTTTTGCAAGGTATAATCTTCGCTTCCTACTCCAGCATAAGTAGCGCCATTTAGTCTATCTTTCGCATCATAACTATAGGTGAAACTTCGAGTACTCGGTCTACTTTTTGAAATCCAAGACTGGGATTGTAGTAAATCCGTATAAGTACCATTAGAAGTAGGTGCTTTATAACCATACTGCATTCCAAAAAGATCATTCTGTGAGGCTTCTAAGCTAGTGGCTCCGCCATTAACGGTCTTTAATCGTCCTCTGATATCATAGTTATAATTAACTATCTGCAAAGCGTTAGCACTGGTTCCTCCCCCCGTATTAGCACCAATGTAGGCATCATAATTGGCATAAACGTCAGCATTGGGTGAAAAAAGCACTTCTGATGTTGCAATAGAAGAATTATTGCTTACACTACCTGTAATAGTAATATTACTTTGATAGGTAGTCCCTCCCCCTGATGATATATTATAAGTGCCAGGTTGTATTTTTTTAATAGAGAGTCTACCTATATTATCATATTCATAATTAGCAATCTCTAATTCTTGGTTAGTCCCTACTTTATGAAACGTCTTGATTTTTCTCCCTGCATCATCATATTCATAGCGAGTCACGATTGTGAGGTCATTTTGCCCACTTTTACGATAGACTACTGTTTCTTTACTTAATTCACCAGAATATAAATATTCGTTGGTAGTAGTATTAAAACTGCTATTACCAAAACGATTTACAGAATGTGTTTGAATAATTCGACCCTCATCATCATAATACACTACTGAAGTTAGCCAATCATTGGTTGTTAAATTACGCGTTTTTGAGCCTGTTAATTGCCCTGTAAGTGTTTTTAAATTGCCGTCACTAAGGTATTGTCTATTACTAACGGTGCAGTCAAACCCTGTAGGTAAACCCCAATTATAATTATCATAATAGTTAATGATTTTACAGTCTATACTTATTAAACCAGGCAGTGTATTATTTGTATAGCCTTCAAGTGTTGGGTTTTGACGAGTTTCATAAACATTACCTGTTTCTGCGTCTAAGTTTTCTTGCCAAATAGCTCTGGTTTGAACACTAGGAAGAACAATAACAGCCTTGATAATTTCTCTACCCAAAACATCATATTTAGTTACAAGCCATTGAGAATTATCACTATGTCGTTCATTGCGAGACATTACTGCTTGGCCAAGTCTGTTATATACAACCTCTGTCCACCCACCACCAGGAGATAAGGATCTAATCGCTCTACCTTGTTCATCATAATCAGTAGCAAATACTAACTCCTTTTTGTCACTGATATTAAAATCTGCGGTACCATACATTTTGGGTACAATAATACAAACAAGCCTATCTAAAGGGTCATAAGCATATTGCGTAACCAATCCAGAAGCTTCCTGTCTTAAAAGTTTACCCTCTTTGTTAACATACTCAATTACTTGTTTGCCGTCTTCGCCTGTTGTAGTTTTTTTAGTAACAATGTTAGCATTATAAGACCCTTTCTTGATACTATTCGCATGAACATATTCGTCGGTATAATAGTATTCAAAGGTTGTGGTGACAATCTCTACATTTTCACTTACCTTAACATTGTTATTGTGCCAGTCTACCCCAACCCCATATTTAGTGGTGGGTCTTCCTGATGCATCATACACAATTTTAGAAAACGGTGCAGCATCTCCATAAGCATTATTTGCCCCTGTTTGTATGTCGGGCTGGTAAGAACCATTTGAGGTTGTACTTGGATAAGGCAAATATGATTTTTCAGGTCTTCCAAAAACATCAAAAGTACTACTAGAGATGATATCATTTTTGCTTGTGCTCATCTTGTAGCCAATTGTTTGTAAAGTTCTACCTGAACCATCAGAATATTTAATGGTAGTAGTTACAACATTTTCTTCTCCTAGATGATTAGCAGTAGCTGTTTTAGGAACCCTAACAATAACACGATTTTTGGTATTATCAGTATTAAGTGTTTGAGAAAAGGTGTTCGTTATTCCCCAAAAGAGGATTAATAGTAGATATAGTTTTTTCATCTTATTTTCTTTTCAATTGAGGAAAAGTGTACTTATTTGTATGTTCTTCGTAAATAGAAAAATCTACTGACCTTTAGGTTTATACTCTATATGCTTTATGATATTCCCAAAGCGATCTAATACTTTAATCAATCTACCAGTTCCCGTCTCATAAACATTAGTAGTAAAAATACCATTAGGAGCAGTCTGTTTAGTAACACCAAAAATTGGAGAGTCAAACGTTACTGTAGAAGTCTGTGCTTCGGCTGTTCCTGCTGCATTAGTAGTCTGATATGGTAATAAATCATTAGCTTGATAAGTCATCGTAGTTTTAGCTCCAAAATTTACTTTTGTTTCTGTAGGTAAACCATAAGCGTTATAGCTATTTACTGTATTTGAGAGCACATAATTTGGACTTTTGTCAATAGTCCCGTTTGGTTGATTATTTGACCCTGTCCATTTTGCTTCTGTAAAACTATCTAAAGGGAACAATTTCAGCCTATAGCTTTCTTTGGGTAATGGAGCTTTTGGAGAACTTTCAAGGTGATAGTTGATATAGCTGGCATTTATAATTTTATTATTTCTTTTAGTGAATGTTTCAATGGGTGTAGCAATCATATTCCTATCTAAAAGTTGTTTAATTGCTTTTGGTTCATTGTCTGTTGGAGTCTGTGATACAGAGGTAGTTACATTTTGACAATCATAAGTCCAGCCTACTTGTTCCACATAGTTTGTTTGACATTCTTGAACGGTTGTGCTAGTAACTCCAAAATTAAAATCACCTGCATATTTATTCCAGTTTTCAATAATATTACCCTTTGAATCTTTTGTAGTTGTTTTTACGACTTGATAATGGTTACCTGGATAAGTAGTACGATAGGCAACAGGTATTTCAGTATCATTTTTATAAAAATACTTTACTTCATCTTCTGTATAATTATTGCCAGAATAGTCATAATTACGTTGCACTTGCCTTTTTAAATAAGCATGATAAACGGTGAAAGAATAGTTGGTTTTTTGTGATTCAATAGGAGTAATGTCATTTAAATATAAATATCTTTTACCTGATATTACTTGACTAGTAGACCATAAACCATATTCCATTTCCATAACAGAAGCCAGTTTATTGTCTTTGGTATATGATTCTGATTTAATCAAATTTTGAGATTCGTAATCTATTTTTGGCGTAAATAAGTTTGGATAATATCCATATCCAGAAGAAGGGGAACATACATCAACCTCTGTTTCTAATTGATTATAGGTAAACTTATTCGTTGCTAACAAACGATTATCTGCTTCCACAGTGGATACATCTCCAGTAGTAGAATAAATACTTTCTGTAATATTTTTATAGCTAATATAAGGTCTTGATAGTTGGGATAAAGCACTTAAATACAGATAATCATTAAAGCCAAATACCTTTCCACTGGCAGTTCCATAATTACCACTATAGCTAAATCGATAAACAGGTTTCATCACTAGGAAACCAGAAGATAAAGCATTGTTACTGAAAGATTTGTATTGATATTTTTTAACGGTTGAAATTCCAGAGATTAAGTCTTTGGAAATAATTTTAGCTATTCTATTACCTCCAATTGGTAATAAGTTTCCATTACCATCTTTATAGTTGTTTGCATCATGTAATTCATACAAAAAAGTCGTTTCAGTACCACGGTTAGATGTAATCGTTTTTAGGCTATGAATAGATGAATAAAAACTATTTGCCGTTCTATTTCTGACAAAACAAGACGAATTTTGACACTCTCCACTTCCAAATATTCCCTCTCCAGTAAAACCGTTGAAATATCCCCAATGATCTTTTGCATATTCTCCGTTAAAGGCTTCATTATTAGTTGTGTAATTATCAGGTCCTAAATCGTGAACATGTAAAGCATTTATAATTAATCCAGGGAAAGCTGCATAATTATTGATTGTATTTTCATAATAGTTAAATGATAATTCTTGATTATCGGGCATTATTATTTTATCTAATCTAAGTCTATAGCTGTTAGGACCAAAAGGCTGATAATGAGTAGTATTACCATTTTGGGCATCATGATTATCTACCCATGAATCTGCTCTAAAATAACTTTGTTCGAATGAATAAGTTAACTTGTTCTCCCAGGCGTTATTTACTTTACTTTGTACTCTTATATTTTTTAGTATTCTTCCATAAAAAGCTGCATTTGTACCCCAACCAAATAAATCTTCCCTTTTAAAACTTTCAGGGTTAGAACAACTTTGGAAAATTGTTTCATTTGTTATTTCATCGACATATGAACAATCATAAGAATTTTGCTTTCTAAATTCTATTTTAATATTAGTTCCTGTAATAGCTTCGAGTACAGGGGCATCTACATATTCGTTTACATTACTTGTATTGCCAACATATTCAAAACTACATGAGCTATTCGCATGAGCTTGATAACTAGGCATACTTATATTTTTAAATCTATCATGACTATAGTCTAAAACTACAGCAAAACCATTTGGGCTGATAATTTTTGTAAGCATCCAAGCTCTTGTAATAAAATTTTTAATATAATTAGGACTCGCTGCTCCTAGATTACTTCCCTGACTTATATCTCCAGAATAGCTTTTCTCAATAGCTTCATTGTATGCGTAGTTATTGACTTCTTGTTTTGTACCAAAAATATATTTTGTACCATCTGGCATTGTAACTGTGAAATCAGTAAACCGATAAAATGATGGTTGTCCACTATAGTTTATTCGTGTTAAATGCGGTTCAATCTTCACATCAGATGCAGGAATTGTGTACACTTTACCGTTTTCAGCGAACATAAATCTAATCGATGTTCCACCAACATTCATAAAGAATTGATCAGGCTCATGGTCATCGTAAACATTGGTAGAATAATAACCATTGTCTTTATAATAGCCTTTGATATAAGTACTACCATTAAAAGAACCCTCGTCTGGTGAACCCATTGTCATTCTTGAAATCATCCCACCAGCATTTAGAGTCCAACCTAGCCCAACAAATGAAGCTTTTTCATCTACTCTAATGCCAGAAGTATTACAGCTCAAAGAAATAGGAATATTAATACCCCCTTCTGAAAAAGTATAAATAGGAATATTCACCATGGCTGCACCTGTATAGGTACTTACATTGAAATCTTGCAAACTAGAATTAAACTTGCTTTCTGGTGAGCCTTGGCAATATGTTTTAGCTGATATTAAAAAAAATAACAAGCTAAAGGCAAATATATTTGGTAGGTATAGTTTATTTTTTGGTCTCATTTTTATTAAATAGATTATAAGCTAAACTAATATTAGCAGAATGATAAGGATGTGAATGTTGAGGTAAAATATTATTACTAGGTGTATATCTATATTCAGCTCCTAGTTTGAAATTGAAAAGTTCATAAAAAACTCCCCCTCCGAACACGAACTCCGTTTTACTTATATCTTTTGAGTAATATTTTAATTCATCGTTTGCTGAACCCTTAATCGAGGAATATGAAAGGTAAAACCTATTTGCAGTAATAATATTTGAAGTTGTTTCTTGTCCATTATAATAAAGTTTATCCGTATTCACACCTTTATAGCTGTATCCCAAGAGAACGCCAGAGGTTAAACTTATACTTAGATGATTAGTTAAATTAAATCCCTTTTTAATTAATACTGGAAATTGATTAGAACTATAATTTACTTTATAAAAAACATCTTCATATACAGGTTGATACTCTACTTCTCCGTTGGGTAGTTGTATATTGTCTTGGCTAATGAATTGCTTTTGATATTCCTTGGTTTGTATTTCCATTTCAGCTTGGATATAAAGCCTCCATTTTTTTACGATAGGTACTTGAATACCAAATGCTAAATCATTTCTTGCAATTGCTTTTTCTCTAAATGACCCAAAACTTGGCAGTATTTCTTTATTTACAAAACCTTGCCCATATCTGACCGAGACACTTACTTGTCCAAAACTTAAATTAGGCAATAATTGAATCAAACAGCCTAAAAAGAATAGTTTGAAAATAGATTTCATCTTATTTCCTATGTTTTTCTAATTGTTTAATTCTTTTATCTTGCTGAATTATATACAGCGTCAATTCTTCTATTTTCTGTAATAGTTTTGCATTAATTTCACCCACAGAAATTCCTTTTGCTTCCACTTCTTTGGCAGAAGGAATTTCAGGTAAATGCCCATTTGTTTTGATATAATTTTCTACCTCTGATAAACTTTTTAATTTAAAATCTTTTTCAAATACAAAATCTGCCCACGATGTACGTACTCTTAATTCATTAGCCAATATTTTTCCATTTACCGCTAAATTGAAAGAACCAATCCCTGCTAATGTTTGTCCAGTGTTATTCATATTAATCCCGACATATCCTGTAATGTTGTTCAAATTAGTAATAGTAGTACCACCACCAGTTGTAGGACACGATGTAGATATAAAATTCCATAAACGATAATCAACAAAAGCTTCAGCAGTAGTACCATAAGTTTGAAGATATAATCCTCCCCCACCACCTTCTAAGTCCCATGTAACGCCATTACTTAAGGAAATTCTATATGAACTATTATTTGATTCGAGATTCCATAAAAAATTAGTATTTCCACTTTCAAATGCTGATAAAGTAATTTGTTGACCTCCTGTTGCACTAGCTACTTTCATGGCAGTATTGGCACTTATAGAAGTGAATTTGAAAGATGCTCCTACAGATTCAGCTTTCCACTTTTGATTATCTTGATTATTTACAGTTTGTTGTTGTACCTTACCGTCGGACATTGCTTGTAATAAAGTAGTTCTACCTTTTGGCTGAATAGTATAACAATTACCACTAGTCAGACTACTCGTTCCTCCAGATGCCGCACCTACAGTAATCGTATTACTTGATGATGTAGCAGTTGAGGTTGCATTCGTAGTATTCGTTATTTGTGGAACTTGAATTGTCTTTGTGACAGTACATTTTGCTGAGAGTTGATCATTTAAAGCAGGAGAACTGACAATGTTATTTGAAAGTTGCACACCATTTTTAAAATATGTCACTGTTCCACTACAACCGGTTGCACTCAAAGTAGTGCTAGTTCCTACAGTAGGATTTGTAGGGCTACTTGTCAATGTAATGGCTGGAAGTTCCTCCCATAAATTTGTTCCATCATCAAAAGTATAATGAAAATAAGAAGCGGGTAGCGATAGTGATGCAGGTTGTTCCATGCCAGACCACTGTCCATTCTGGCCTTCAAAAACATATTTACATGAAGCATAGCTTGTTGTAGCCCAACCGCCATCTGTCAAATAATTAGCACTTCTTACTACAAATTGTTTTGGGTTAGCATTGTTAATCTTGGTAACATACCATTTATTGTTCCATGTTCGTGCTTCAAGAGGTACCCCTTGGCCTGTACCTATATTTTGTCCATCATAGAAAGTACAACTTTGACCAATACTAGAAGAAATAAAAAAAATGAGGAATAAGAATGAGAGTAGAATAGATTTCATTATAATGTGATTTTATTTGAGGGAGATTATAAGCGTATTTCTCTACAAAAATATTATGTATACACATACAAAAAATACCCCAATTAGGTGAAATTATGTCACCTAATTAGGGTATTTTTTGTAGTACTTGTAGATATATTTATATAGTAATTGAAATAATTAATATTTAATTTTCAGCGATAAAGTGTTTTCTATTTCCTTTCTCAGCAATAATGCGATATGACCTATTTTATGTTTTCCTTGTAAATCCATTTTTTCAGTAATTCGTTTTTTATAAGTTTTCACAGTATTAATGCCTAAATTCAACTCTTCAGCAACAAACTTTTCTGTTTTACCTGAGGAAATATGATAAAATATTTCAAGCTCACGAATTGTTAAGGATTTAAGTTGATTTTTCATTTTTTGATTCTCATTAGTCTCGTTTTCAAAACTATTTAAGTAATGGTTGATACTTGTTGACAAATAGGTTCTTCCTGCAAAAACTTCAATAAGGCATCTCTCTAATTCACTAACACCACATCCTCTGTGAATAAAACCTTTGACATTTTCATTTGTGCTATGTAAAAAGTATGTTAAATACTCTGGAGATTTTTTACTAGCATATATGATGATTTTAGCTGTTATATTTAATTTTTTTAATTTCTCAGGAAAGTCAAGGTTGATAGAATCTGAAAGTTCTGAATCAATAAAAATAAATTCGGGCCGCAATTGCTCAATTTTTGAGATGATGTTTAAATCATTGTTTAAAATTGCAACGGTTCGAAAATTACAAGAAAATTGCCATTCTGAAATCATTTCAGCTTTTAATAAGTCAGGTATCGCAATTAGGAGTGTGGGGGTTGTATTACTACAAATTTGCTTGGGTAGAAAGTAGTTCATGATAGAGTTAGTTTTAAAAAAAATATGGTTTTTGGGTATTAATTTTATTTAAAAAATTAGCGTAGCGCACCAATAAATATGTACTAAATTATATTTTTTTTTAAAAATTTAAAACTATTTTATGTTTAACATTTCTTTTAGGAGTTTATATTAGATATAATCTCTTAAAAATCTGGACATAAATTAAGTCATATAGCATGGCAGGTAAAGATTTTTGGAGAGCTTTGGATAAAGCATTAGGAGTAAAAGGCTAAAGGAAAGTTTTGTTACAGAAAAGGAATACTATTTACTTCGTAAAATAAAGGCAAGGAGTCAAAAGACAACGCTAAGCTGGTTATACTTCTGTGTATATACTTCAAATGCTGTCAGGATTAGTAGCCGGAGGCTGGAAAACTGCCAACAGACCCTAAAACTGGTGACTTGATGAGAGTTTTACAGAATAATAGATAACTACTACATGAGCTTCTGAAAAACTCAAATGAATCAGACAAGGAAACTAAAATTGTATATTTAAAATAAAGCACCTCAAATAAATAGTAAAATCCACCCAATAAATTAGTGAATTTTACTATTAAGAACAATTGAAAAACTATTTCCAAGTAAAGTCTATTTAAAGAAAGTGAAAATATATTGTTTTGGAGGAACTCATTCAGTGTAAATGGGCTTTCAAATCACTAAATCACTAAATCACTAAATCACTAAATCACTAAATCACTAAATCACTAAATCACTAAATCACTAAATCACTAAAT
>NZ_JAVDUE010000027.1:0-33096 GCF_031456255.1 Arcicella sp. BE140
ACCTCCTGTTTTTTGTGTTTGTCGTAATTCACAAAATAAACAAGGAGGTTTTTATTTGGCAAGCCATCCACAAAATTCGGGATGACTCATGTTTCACTATTATTAAAATAGTTATTACTATAAAACAAATCCAACCCCAACGGTTGAGTTTGTTTGGTCGTCCACTAAAATAAAGGCTCCATTTGCAGGATTGTATTCGTACTTATCTGCAAAAATTGGCTTGGCAGTTTTCAAGACAATCTCTCCGATTTCGTTCAATTTCAATTCAGCAACTGCATCTACAATCGTATCTTGGTTCACTACGTCAATTTTATTATTCAAAGCTACTACTTTCGCTTTTGAATCATTAATGCCATGCTGAAGGATATAAGTTTTACCTGAAACCAATGGTTTGGAATCCATCCAGCAAATTCTTGCAGTGATTTCTTTCAATGGCTCAAGTGTTGAAGTAGATTTCACCAACATATTACCACGAGAAACATCTACGTCTGTTTCTAAAGTAATTACTACAGATTCCTTCGCTCCAGCTTTTTCTAATTGCGTACCGAATTTTTCAATCGTAGCAATTTTAGAATTTTGTCCCGTTGGCAAAACGGTGATTTCATCTCCAACAGAGAAAGAACCACTAGCAATTTTACCTGCATAGCCTCTATAATCATGGAATTCTTCCGTTTTTGGACGAACCACAAATTGAACAGGGAAACGAGCTGGCTTTTTAATTTCGTCGAAATTGGTAGATTCCAATTCTTCTAACAATGGCGCACCTGTAAACCAAGGCATTTCAGTTGACTGAGTAGAAAGATTTTGTCCGTACAAAGAAGACATTGGAATAAAAGTAATTTCCTGTCCTTCAAAAGATACTTTATCAGCCAAAGCCTGAACTGCATCTTTGATTTCGTTGAAACGTTCTTCCGAATAACCTACTAAGTCCATCTTATTCACACACACAATTACTTTCGGGATACGAAGCATTGATGAAATGAAGAAGTGACGAAAAGTTTGTTCCAACACACCATTACGTGCATCTACCAAAATCATAGAAACCTTTGTATTTGAAGCCCCAGTAACCATATTACGGGTATATTCAAAGTGACCAGGCGTATCTGCAATGATGTATTTACGTTTTGGCGTCGAGAAATAAATATTGGCTACGTCGATAGTGATACCTTGTTCACGTTCGGCGATAAGACCGTCGGTTAATAATGATAAATCTAAAAAGTCTAAACCTTTACGTTTTGAAGCTGCTTCTAATGCTTCAATTTTATCACGCGTGATTGATTTTGTTTCGTATAAAAGTCGTCCGATGAGGGTACTTTTCCCATCATCCACCGAACCTGCTGTTGCTATTCTTAAAATATCCATCTTTTCTATTGAGTGATTGAGTGAATTGTGAGTTAGTGAATGAGTGAGTTTTAAACTTTATTAGTTTTGGATGATATAATAAATCACAACTCACTCATTCACTAACTCACAACTCATCAAAAATATCCTTGTTGTTTACGTTTTTCCATCGCTGCTTCAGAACGTTTGTCATCTATTCTGGCACCACGTTCTGAGATTTCTGCTGATAGGATTTCACCGATAATATCGTCTAATTCTATTGCTTCAGACGCTACAGCGGCCGTACACGTCATGTCGCCAACGGTACGGAAACGAACGGTTTCTTCAAAAGGAATTTCTTCTGCATCTTTATTCAAATATTCAGAATCTGCCCAAAGCATTCCATCACGTTGAATTACCTGACGTTTGTGTGAATAATAGATAGAAGGAATCGCCATTTCTTCCTCTTTGATATAATTCCAAACATCTAATTCTGTCCAGTTTGAAATCGGGAATACTCTTACGTTTTCACCGATAGCAATACGACCATTCAACATATCAAACAATTCTGGACGTTGACGCTTAGCATCCCACTGTCCGAAATCATCACGAACAGAGAAAATACGTTCTTTCGCACGTGCCTTCTCTTCGTCACGTCTTGCACCGCCAATACACGCATCGAATTTAAACTCTTCGATAGCATCTAGTAAAGTAACCGTCTGCAAGGCATTACGAGAAGCATATTTTCCTGATTCTTCTTTTACTTTTCCTTGGTTGATAGAATCTTGTACATAACGTACTATCAATTCTGCCCCCGTCTCTTTAGCTAACCAATCACGAAATTCAATGGTTTCTGGGAAATTATGACCCGTATCTACATGAAGTAAAGGGAAAGGAATTTTTCCCGGATAAAAAGCTTTCTGAGCTAAACGTACTAACGTGATAGAATCTTTCCCACCAGAAAACAAAAGCGCTGGTTTCTCGAACTGAGCTACAACCTCACGCATAATATAGATTGCTTCGTCTTCTAATTCACGAGGGAAAAAACCAAATTTCGGAGTGGAAACTTCTGGACTTGGATTTTTTAAATTATCAACCATATTTTTAATTTTTTATTAACTCTTTGACTGTCAGCTTTAAGCAATGAGCTACAAGCTTTTTGTACTTTATATTAATCACAATTGCAACGATAGACTAGACTACTCATCACTCAAAATTCATAACTCATCACTAACTATGTAAGCCACATTCCTTTTGTGATGCTTCCCACCACCAACGTCCTGCACGTGGATGTTCTCCTTCTTGTATGGCTCTAGTACAAGGTGCACAACCAATCGAAATAAAGCCTTTTCTGTGTAAAGGGCTATCTGGAACCCTGTTTTCTTTCAGATAAGCCAACACATCTTCGTAAGTCCAATGAATAAGCGGATTGTATTTAATGACATTATTGTTATTATCCCATTCAACAATTTCCATATCAGAACGGTTCTCTGATTGCTCCGCACGCAAGCCTGTAATCCAGATTTCGGCACCTGCCAAAGCTCTTTTCAAAGGCTCTATTTTACGAATACCACAACATTCTTTACGGTTTTCAACAGAAAAATAAAAGCTATTAAATCCTTTTTCTTTTACCAAAGCTTCTACTTTAGCAGTGTTTGGAAAATAAGTCTCAAATTCTTTTCCGTACTTATTTTTGGTAGTATCCATCAGCTCATAAGTCTCTTGGAATAAACGACCAGTATCAAGCGTAAAAACTTTGATAGGAAGATTGTTCTTAAAAATAGCATCGGTAATTACTTGGTCTTCCTGACCGAACGATGATGAGAAAACTACATTTCCATAGTTTTCAGCCATATAACTTAGCCCTTCTGTAAGCGAAAGACCTTCTAAGGCTTGTTTTAACTGACTTAAATCTGACATAAGCAATCCTGAATTTTATCCTCGTATCCGAGCTTGGCAAAATTTCATATCTGCTTAGTTACACTTGGCAAACTTTTCGGCTTTTAGACTTGTTAATCCTTTGGCAATTAGTTCTAACTGGTAGCTAAGTAATTAGGAGTACAAAGTTAGACAAAGTCTATTAAAAAAAATCATATAAAGTCTATTAATTGGGTAGATTTTAGCTAAAATATTTTTAAAGCAAAAAAAATTTCGTACTGCTAAATCTGTTATCTTTAAAACAAATCCATATCTGTTTATAAGAATACCTAAATCATAAATCTGTATGAATCAGGCACTTGTATCCTATTTTGAGAAGACTGAGAACCACAGTCGCGTGTCAGGAATGAAATTAAAGGATTTAAAGAGCCTTGTTCGTCAAGGAGAGAATATTCAACTTGAGTTTAAGCTGAAAGCAAATCACCCTGAAAAAATTATCCGTGAAGTTGTAGCCTTTGCCAATACAAAAGGAGGTACTTTGCTGATTGGCGTAGGTGATGATAAAAGTATTCCAGGCCTCAAATTCGTCGATGAAGAAGAGTATATCTTAGTCCGAGCCATTGAACGAAACTGCTTCCCTCCTATTTCGTACGAAATTGAACGAGTTAGCGTGACTGACGACCGTGAGGTTTTGGTCATCACGATTCCGAAAAGTAAAAAAAAGCCTCATTACGTACAGCTTGAATCCGAAGAAATGGGTAAGGCCTATGTGCGTGTTGCCGACCGCTCGGTACAGGCTAGTAAGGAGATGAAGCAAATCCTACGCCGTGAAAATGAAGAAGGTATTCAATTCACCTTTGGCGATAAGGAAAAAATTCTAATGTCATATCTATCAGAAAATACAAAAATTACCCTTCCAGAATTTGCTAAAATAGCCAATATTCCTCTTTGGTTAGCTTCTAGAACCTTGGTTTTGTTGGTACTGGCCAATGTGCTAAAAATACAACCTCATGAAATTCTGGACTGGTATTTAGTCGCTTAGTCAAAATCTTTTTTCTCATAATAAGGAGCTTGACTTGGCACATCTATTACGGGCGGTTTCCACATAATTTTTCTTCCGAATTTGAACGTAAAACCAGCACTAAAACTAAGCATATTCGATAATCCAGTATTGCCATAAACAATTCCTGTATGCTTTATTTTCAAGAACAATCCCATTCTGTCAGCATTTTCTTGAAACTGTATACCTACACTTGGGGAAAAGCCCCAATTGACTGAGCTTCCAGAAGGAATATTTTTGGCAAAACCAATATAATTAGGGTCTATCTGAGTTTCGTAACTGGTGAAATAAGCACCAGTTTCTAGTCCCACAAATGGTTTAATGAATTTCTTGCTATAGAGATAATACTCTGCTCCGAAAGATACTGGAACAACATCTTTGTAGTAATAACCATAAATTTTTGTGCTATAATCAAACCGAGATTGTACCGCTAATGCGACTCTCATTTTATTAATGCCAGAATAAGCTGTTAATTTTAGCTTTTCAGAAAGGTGCTTGCGTAGGCTGATATCTAAACCCGAACCAGAATAACTGCCATCGTCACCAAAAGTTGGTTCTGTTACATAACTAATTCCCGTGCTGACTTGGATTTGCGCTTGAAGGAAAAGAGGGAAGAATATCAAAATAAGTAACAGTTTTTTCATATTCAATTCGGTTTATATACAATAACGAATATACAACTTTTTTATATTGCTAGTCTTCTGACTGTCAATTATTTGAGAGCTTATCTTGAAATTTCTTCATATAAAACTGAAAAAGAGAAAAGAAGAGGTAGTTACTAGCGGTAGATATGATTAATTTTAAACGATTAATTACGGTCTAATAAGTTTTTGTTTCCTCCAGTTAATGTTTTCACCATGCTGAAAAACGATTTTGAATATCAATTTATTAAGCCTGATGTGTTGCTTTCAGACTACGTTGATTATTTTTGGTTGGTTGCCAATCATTCTGAAAATGATAAACAGATTATTGTTTTACCTGACGGCAGGGTCGATATTTTATTTTCCTATTCAGGTTCCGAACCTTTCCATGTTGTTCTTTTGGGCTTAGAAAGTCAAGCTACGCAAACAACATTTGCCAGCCAAACAGTCATTTTTGGTGTTAGCCTCAAACTCTTAGCTATTGAATATTTACTTCATACTAGTATTTCTTCTTTACTCGATGGTGTTCAAGTTTTGCCCACTAGCTTCTGGGAATTTAAACAAGAAGATTTAAGCAACTTTGAGCTTTGTTGCCAAAAAGCCACGCATAAAATCAGTCAATTGATAAAAGGCAATATTGACAACCGTAAACGGAAACTATTTGAGTTAATCTATTCCTCAAAAGGCTCAATGAATATCACTACATTATCTGAGGAAGTAGCTTGGAGTAGCCGACAAATAAACCGATATTTTAATCAAACCTTTGGTATCTCTTTAAAATCCTACTGTAATATCCTACGCTTCAGGGCTTCGTTTACACATCTGAAAGAAGGAAAGCTTTTCCCAGAACAAAACTTTACTGATCAGGCACATTTTATTAAAGAGGTAAAAAGGTTTTCGGGAGTAGTACCGAAAGAGTTGAGCAAAAATAAAAACGACCGATTTATACAATTTTTAGCACTACCACCTGAATAGCTTTGTAGCGTATTTAAAACAAGCTATCAAAATGTTAATCAAAGATAAAAAAATCGCAATTGTTGGAGGTGGTCCTGGCGGACTCACCCTTGCTAGACTTTTACAAATGAAAGGGGCTGATGTAAAAGTATATGAAAGAGATGCTAATAGAAATGTAAGAGTACAAGGGGCGACTTTAGACCTTCATTTGGAATCAGGACTTAGAGCCTTAGAAGAAGCAGGTTTAATGAATGCCTTTAAAGCAAATTATAGGCCTAGGGCAGATAGAATCCGTGTCTTAGACGAGCATGCAAAGATTTTCTATGACCAACACGCAGGAGAGAGCATCGAAGCTTTTGGAGAAGAATGGTTTAGACCAGAAATAGACCGTGGTCCACTAAGGGAAATCCTATTAGATTCCCTACAAGCTGATACTGTTGTATGGGATAGTCATATTGTATCCCTTGAACCGATAGCAAACACATGGAAATTAGTTTTTCAAAATGGTAATATTGCCATCGCTGATATAGTTATCGGTGCAGATGGTGCAAACTCTAAAATCAGACCTTTTATTACGCCCATTAAGCCTTTTTATTCAGGCATAACAGCCCTAGAAGGTAATGTTTATGATTCAGCAAAAAATGCTCCTAAGATTCATGAGCTATTAAAGGGAGGAAAAATATTTGCCTTTGGTGATGCTAAAACATTGATAGTAAGTGCCAAAGGAGATGGCAGTTTAGCTTTTTACACAGGCTGTAAAATGGATGCCACTTGGGTAAAAGACAGCGGTATTGATTTTACCGATAACAAACAAGTATTAGCGTGGTTTAAAAACGAATATGCAGCATGGGATGCTATTTGGCAAGAATTATTTGAATATGATAAAGGTTATTTTATTCCAAGACCTTTGTATTGTATGCCTTTAGACCAAACTTGGGAGGCAAAGGCGAATATTACTATGCTTGGAGATGCAGCACATTTAATGCCCCCTTATGCTGGCGAGGGTGTCAATATGGCCATGTTGGATGCAGTAGAATTAAGCGAGGCTTTAACTACTTCAGCACATCCAACGATACAATCAGCCATTGCACATTATGAAAAACAGATGTGTTTAAGGTTTGCGGAAGTAGCACAAGAAACCTTGAATAATACCGATTGGATGCATTCTTCCAATGGTTTGCAGATAATGCTAGATATGTTTAATGAAATACCAAGTTAGTCACTAAAACTGGTCGTGGGTTTTCCACGACCTAATACTATCAAAAGAGTGTGGTGCTTAACCCTCAAGAAATGATTAACTTGTAACTAGATAATCAGCAATTGATTAATACAGATATGAACCTACAAGAATATACTAGTAAACGAATCATGGTACCTGCTGAATTCGAAGATATTTTCTCTCATTTTTATCTCGCTGAAAATAAATCAGCACAAGACATTCATAAAACACTGGTTCCAAGCTTCCAAACTATTATGGTTTTTAGTTTTGGTGTGCCAATACGTTTTAATACTAAGCAAAACACGAACATTGAGATTGATAAGTGTATTATTTTAGGCCCAATAAAGCAGCCTCTTGAATATACATTACCAATAGGAGCCGAAATGTTAGTTATCAATTTCAAAGACGATGCCTTCTACCGTTTTTTCGGACAAGTAATACTATCCGACCATTTGCCTATTAATCCAGATGATTTACTCAACGAAAATTGTTTTACAAACCTTTGGGGTTTGCTTAAAAATACTGACAAAACTAAACGTATCGATTTAATACTAGATTTTTGTAAACCATACTTACAAACAAGAGAAAAAACATTTGAGCACTTTACCTCCTTACAAAACGATTACACGGTTTTGAATCCAATCAAAATCATTGCTCAAGAAACCAATCAAAGCGAAAGAACCGTACAACTCAATCATAAAAAATACTTTGGATACACTGCCAAAGAAAAAAGCCGTTATCAGAAATTTATAAAGGTTATTGAACTACTACAAAATCAACGTACAAAAACAGATTGGTTTACTATCATTGAAATAGGTGGTTACTACGACCAAAGTCAATTGATTCACGATTTTAAGCACTTTCTTAATCTTTCACCAAACCAATATCTTAAGTTTCAAGAAGATATTTGCCAATCAGAACCTAAGTAGGCATTTCGTTTTCTTACAATTTTAGGCTAATACGGCTCGCTACCTTTGTTTCATAAAATTATCTAAAAAATAAAACAATGAAACATCTTATTATTTATGCCCATCCTAATAAAGCGAGTTTAAATCATCTTTTTAAACAAACTGTTGAACAAACCCTGATACAACACAATCATGAAGTTGTAGTCAGAGATTTATATGAACTTAATTTTAATCCCGTACTTTCTCTTGAAGACATGGCTGGTCAACGCAAAGGCACTGTAAACAATGATGTAAAGCTAGAACAAGAGTTTATCTCATGGGCAGACGCCATTACGTTTATTTATCCTATTTGGTGGACAGGTATGCCTGCCATTATGAAAGGCTATATCGACCGTGTTTTTAGTTATGGTTTTGCTTATCGCTATGATCAAGGCGTACAAAAAGGATTATTGAGTGGAAAATCTGCCTACATCATTAATTCTCATGGAAAGTCGAGTGCTGAATACGAAAAAAATGGTATGGACAAAGCGTTATCATTAACTTCCGATAAAGGCATTTATGAATATTGTGGTTTTGAAATAAAACAACATTTCTTTTTTGACCAAGCCGACCGTACCACACCAGAAAAAGTCAACAACTGGACATCACAGATAATTACCACTTATTCAAAATAATAACACTTGAAATTATGTCTTATACCACATTACTCAATGTCGTATATGACCTTAAATTTCTATTATTTCAAGACTTTCAGCATAATAAAAATGATTTAAAACCATTTCTAATGCCAGCTCTATGGCTTTGTTGATGGGGTACTGTTCTTGAGACAGCGGATAGTCTATCGCTGAAAGTTTTGAATGGTAATAACTTATTTGTGGCACTAGCATTCCTGCTTCTGCTTGTTGAGTAAGCTCCTGATAAGCTACAGGATAAGCGACTTTAATTTCTTTACAAGTAACCATTTCTGGTTTATTTTCTTTGTTTCGGCGAAAAGAGAAGCCAAAAAGGCGGCAAATCATGGCTCGATAAGTATAATCGCTACAACCTCCATTGTTTAAAGGAGTTAAGGCAGGTTTATACAACATACAAATAGCTGTTTGGGGATTGGCTATCAGCTCATTATAAAAAAGCTCGGCTTTGTTTTCCTGATAAAGATGATAAGCAAATGGAAGAAGTTCTAAGATAGTGGCTCCAACATTTGGCGACTTACAACAATTGGAACAGCCACTCAAACACGACAGTCCACTTTTTGCTTGTAAATTAGCCAAATCGGCATTTAGTTCGGTATAAAAATTTGTTACAGCATTTACTTTTTCTACTAGCCTCATTCCGTTTCTCCCTTGGGGTTAAAAATATTTAACCCTATACGTATATTTACGGAAAGCTCTGGCTACGATGTAAGGTAGGTAGAATAGCTGGTAATTCAAGTTTATAAAAATTATAAGGAGTATTTAAAAAATAATAGTGCATCTCAAGGAAGGTTATCATAATGTATATCTTTTCAAACAGTAGGAATTCGTTGTCCATCAATCATAAAAAAAACGGTCTAAATTAGTTTAGACCGTTTTTTTATGATTTTAAAAATCAATATTATTACTTCAATACATAAGCCAAAGCCTCCTCGTTTTCAGTAATCCATTCAGTAATTTCTGTCACAATTTGTTTTATCGAAATTTCAGGTTTCCAGCCCGTCAAAGCTGTTACTTTCGTATTGTCTGTTACATATAAACGAATATCAGCAGCACGATTTTCTGCTACTTTGCTAATTGGAATGGTTTTACCAGTTACCTCTTGACAAATCTGTGTAAGTTCTTGTAAAGAAGCACTTACTTCAACGCCTCCTCCAGCATTCAGAATTTCACCGTTTACTGTATCAATGTTATGAAGTTGGAAATCAATCAGTCTGTATAAATCTTTTACGTGTAACATATCACGCGTCTGACGACCTGAGCCTCCGTAACCTATATATGCCAATTGCTGTTGCCAATAATGTTTAGCTACCCATAGCACCATCACACCTTGGTCTATTTTTCCCATTTGCCAAGGACCCGTCAGCACGCCACAACGATTGATGACGGTTTTCATGCCATAAAATTCGTTGTATTCATGAATCATCAATTCAGAGGCTAATTTAGTAGCCCCATATAATGACCTTGCACCATCCAAGGGGAAGTTTTCAGCTATCCCTTTTGATGAAACCCCACCGACTGACTGTTCATCTGACAACACAAAACGAGTTTCAGCTTCTTCAAAGTTCAGTTTTTCAATGGCTTTGATAGGATAAATTCTACTGGTAGATAGGAAAATAAACGCTGCACCACACTTTTTGGTATAGTTCAAGCAATTGATTGTACCTACCAAATTTGTATTGATTAAGTAATCAGGCGTTCCTTCCAAACCTGCTAATACAGAAGGTTCAGCAGAAGATTCAATCACAAAATCAACCACTGGCAATGCATCAAAATCTTCTTTATTACGGATATCTCCGTGAACAAAAATGGCTCCTGCTTTCGCTAAGCGAGGCAAATTAAGTTCAGAGCCTTTGCGTTTTAAATTATCCAAACAGATTACCTCGTAAGTAGGATAATTCGTTTTAATATTAATAGCCAGAGAAGAACCAACAAAGCCTGCTCCACCTGTGATAAGAATTTTCAAAATATCTAGATTTATAATTAAAACTTACTCTATTCTTTTTAATACTACGTTTTCAACTGGACGGATAATCAATGGCACTTTTTCTACTTTTACGGCACTGGTATCCAATCCAAACCATTTATCTTCCGAAGGCGTAAAATCTTTAATAAAGAAATAAGCCTTCATGATTAAGCCTTCCAGCAAGGATAATTTGTTATCAAACGATAGGAATTTCTCTAATACTACAAATCGGAAATCGCCAATGACATTTTGTTTGTTCAATGACTCATAACGAGAGGTAATATCCACTTCTCCTTTTTTCACCATATCCTCTACCACTTTACGGAAGTAAAGATTAATGCGTTGTTCTACCCTGAAACCTAATCTAAAGTTTACTTTAATTACGTCGTCGGGTTCTATCACACTTACTTTATATTCCATTGTATAAGGGTCGTCCATTGTATCTACGTGCACAAACCAATAAATATCTGCTCTTTTAGGGCGTTTTTGGAAGATAGAATAAATAATTTTCGATTCTATTTCGCTCGTTCTAGCCGCATTCGACATAAATACTAAGTGGGTAGCATATTTAGGAATACTCATATCTTGGCTCAGTTCCTTCAAAGGTTCTATATAATCAGCCAGTTTTACGTATTCTGTCAATCGCATTTTAATGATATTCGCCCTAAACCAAATCACCATCAATGCGATAATGGCGGAGGCAATAAATAGCGAAACATATCCACCATGTACAAACTTTCGAAGATTGGCTACCAAGAATGCCCCTTCTATGGCTACGTAAACAATGATAAATCCTACAATCCACCACATATCAATTTTGCGTGTATGTAGGTAATAGGCCATCAATGCGGTAGTCATCAACATCGTTAGGGTAATGGCTAAGCCATAGGCAGCTTCCATATTTGCGGATTCTTTAAACCATAGCACAACCCCAACGCAACCTAGCCATAAGAAAACATTCATACTTGGCACATACAACTGTCCTTTTTGGTCTGAGGGATAATGCAAGCGAACCTTTGGCCAAAAGTTCAAACGGATGGCTTCTGAAACTAATGTAAACGACCCTGATATTAAAGCCTGACTAGCAATTACTGCTGCGGCTGTAGCAATAACAATTCCCCAAATCAAGAAATCTCCAGGCATTAATTCAAAGATAGGTTTACGACCATTCAAAAGTTCTCCGTTATGTAAAATGAGCCAAGCACCTTGTCCGAAGTATTGTAACAAAAGCGTTATTTTAACAAAAATCCAGCTAATCCTGATATTGCCACGGCCACAGTGCCCTAAATCTGAATACAATGCTTCTGCTCCTGTTGTACATAAAAAAACAGCTCCTAGTAACCAGAAACCACTTTCACCACCATGTGAATTTGTCAGCAAATCATAGGCATAATAAGGAGACAAAGCTTTTAGTACTGTCCAGTCCTGAGCAATCCACAGAAGCCCAAAGAAGCCCAACATAGAGAACCACACTAGCATAATAGGCCCAAAGGCTCTACCTACTACCTTTGTACCGAAAATTTGGAACATGAATAATCCCGTAATAATAGCCAATACGATAGGTACCGTTTGGAGGTCAGGATATATTTTCAGCAATCCTTCAATAGCAGAAGCTACTGAGATAGGTGGTGTAATAACACCATCTGCCAACAACGTGGATGCTCCGATAACTGCTGGGAAAGTCAACCACTTAGCATGACGTCTCACCAAAGCGAAAAGGGCTAAGATGCCACCTTCCCCACGGTTATCTGCTCGAAGAATTAGGATTACATACTTGAAGGTGGTTTGCAGTGTTAATGTCCAAAAAATACACGAAAGCCCACCAAGGACTGTTCTTTCATCTATTGGTACATTCCCAATAATTGACTGCATTACGTAGAGTGGTGAAGTACCAATATCACCATAGATAATTCCCATCGCTACCAGCAGACCTGCTGCGGTGGCTTTGTCCATACTTTTATGTTCCATAAAAAGGAAGCCATTGTAACATCGATTGTTACAATTTTTTGTTGGTTAAGTAAAATTTATTCAAAAAAATGGCAAATTATTGTCTGTATTACAAGCAAATATAATACCTCTTCTGGATTATTTACATTATTCAAAAAAAGACCGCTCATTTCTGAGAAGTCTTTTTGTAAATTTAGTTCCATTTCTAAGTTATTTTTTCTCTATTCTTCATAATAATAACCAAAAATAATATCCATTTCATCTTCGGATGTTAAGCCAAATGAGATAGTTTGGTTAGACGTATTATTATAAGTAACCACCGACGTGAGTCCCTCTCCTTTTTTCAAGGCTATCGGTGTGGTATAATTAATCATCGCAGGATGTTCCCAGTCGGTACTCTCATACACTACTTCACCATTTCTTGTACCTCCCAATATTTTTATAACAAACTTTTGTCCATATTTATGATTATGGGATGTCAAGGCTACTACTTTTACATCTGCACTAAACTTAAAATCTTTCGTAATCGTAGTAATAGTTTTGGCGGGTAAACTAAAACTGGTATTATTAAAGTCAATTGTTTTTACAACATTTTTCACTTTTGATTTATCAACAGTATAAAGGTTTACATTGTTTTCACCAAAGTGGAAATCAGTCGTTTTGTTGAAATAATGTGGATTTAAATCAACTGTCATGCCTGCTGGTAATAACAAAGCCGTTCCTTCAGGAAAAGTATATTCCTGACTAGCATTTGTTCCTCCGCCCAGAAACACATGGTTAGACATCTGTAAGGCTGTCACTAAATTCAAGGTATTATCAGGATTCCTTAAATCTCTAATAGTATTGATGGCAGGTAAATTACTGCCTGTTTTATCTCTAAAATCGTATAATACCATGTGGTGGCTATTGGTACGAGACTGGAATTTTAAACGGTTTACGTATATATCTGTAGTATTACCTACAGCCTTGCGTACAAAAATCTCTCTCTCAAAATTGGGTTGAATCGTAAATTTTTCTACCTGCATCTGATACCCTGTAGTGCCTTCTTCTTGAGGCGTTTGCATCGTTTTAAAATCATCGCTACTAGAAACACTTGGTGTTTTATCATCCAACAATGTTTTATCTACTACATCCCCTGTTTTAGGTGCACCAGCTTCAATCCAGCGACGAACGAATTCTATTTGACCTACCGTAAGGGCAGTTCCACCCAAAGGCATTGGCGAACCATATTGTTTACCGCCATGATGCGATACATCCCAATTAAGTTTATGGTAAAATAAGCTTTCTAACGATTTGTATGGCTTTACTCTCAGGTGCCCGTCTGCCTTAGAAAGTTCATTTTTGGGGACTACTCCTACTAAATTGGCAAAAGCTACTGATTTTTCTAAGACTAATCCGTGTTGAGCATAAGTGCCGTCTGAAGTAGAGGCATGGCAACCAGAAGTAGCACAAGTGGGCGTAATAATTCTATCTTGGATTAAGCTAAAGCTTGATGTTTCACTAGCTGGAGGATTATCATTTATGGCTTTTTTTGAACATGCTGTTATCAGCAGAAAGCCACTTGCTAAGATGATAATAGCTTGGTATATATATTTTTTCATGATTATTTTTGTTAGAGTTCTCTGCTGATACATTGCGAATAAAGATGGTTTTTATTCCATTGTTAAGATAACGGAAAAGATAGTAATTTATGTTGAGATTTTATCAGCTTTCACCAAAGAGCTTTTAATCTGTAGCACAAGTTTCTAACTCGTGCAAGATTACGCCCATGCAACTTTTCTTATGAAATGAGCATCTTTTACAGTAAGGGGTAAAACTTTCAACTAACAATACCGTTTATCAAAAAACAATAGTTACTTTGTCAATAAATCTATTAATTGTTTCTTTTTACAAAATCCAACCTACTTCGCATGAAAAACCTTAGGTTATCTCTGCTGGGAGTCGTGTTATCGCTATTTCTAAACACTCTCGCATTTGCTCAAAAAACTTTTGACTGGAAAACAGCTGCTTCCGCGGGCTATACTTACAAGTACGTAAGTAACGACCCAATGAAAGCTCGTTTTTACACACTTTCTAATGGGTTGACTGTAATCCTTAGCGAAAACCACAAAGAACCACGTATTGCGGCATTAATTCCTACCCGTGCGGGTTCAAACACTGACCCTAGAACTAATACTGGACTTGCCCATTACCTAGAACACATGTTGTTTAAGGGAACTGACAAATTTGGTTCATTAGACTGGTCAAAAGAAAAACCATTGCTAGATCAAGTGGATGCATTGTACGAAAAGTATAATAAAACTACTGACTCGGCACAACGTAAAGCTATTTACAAAGAAATTGACCGTGTGTCGGGCGAGGCAGCTAAATTTGCTATCGCTAACGAATACGATAAAATGATGGCTTCGATGGGCGGACAAGGCACCAATGCTTTTACGTCTTATGAACAAACTGTTTATACAGAAGACATCCCTGCAAATGCTATCGACCGTTTCTTGAAATTACAAGGAGAACGCTTCCGCAATCCAATCTTACGTATTTTCCACACAGAATTAGAAGCTGTTTACGAAGAAAAAAATCGTAGCCTTGACAACGATGGTTGGAAAGTATATGAAGCTAGAAATGCTGCATTGTTTCCAACACATAATTATGGTCAGCAAACTACTATCGGTACGATTGAACACTTAAAAAATCCATCATTAGTCGAAATTCGCAATTACTTCAAGAAATACTATGTGCCAAACAACATGGCTATTATTATGGTGGGAGATTTCAATTCGGATGTTTTAATCAAGAAAATTGAGGCTTCTTTCAAATACATGGTTAGCAAACCAATTGCTGAATACAAGCCAGCTCCTGAAGCACCAATTACTGCCCCTTTAGTACGCGAAGTGTTTGGCCCTACGCCAGATGCCCTTACTATTGCTTGGCGTTGGGCGGGTGCATTGAATACTAAAGAAAAAATTGTAGGGACAATCGTAGATGAATTGATGTCGAACTCAAAAGCGGGTTTGATAGATTTGAACTTAGTGAAAGCCCAAAAAGTATTAAGAGCAAGCTGTAGCCCAGAATGGAACAAAGACTATTCAGTTTGGCAAATGACGGGTTCTCCTAAAAAAGACCAAAGCCTTGACGATGTAAAAGCATTGCTTTTAGGCGAATTAGATAAATTGAAGTCGGGTAATTTTGACGAATCTATTATCAAAGCTATTGCTGCCAACTATAAATTAACAGCTATTCAGGGTTTGGAAAACAATTCTTCTCGTGCCTATAAACTTTTAGAAAGCTTTGTGTTGGATAAATCAAACAAGTGGGATAAAGATGTTGCCATCAACGATGCTTTGAGCAAAGTAACGAAGCAGGAAGTAATGGATTTTGCTAAAAAATACTGTGGTGATGGTTACGTAGTTGTTTACAAACGTAAGGGTACTGATCCTAATATTTCAAAGGTTGATAAGCCTGCGATTACGCCAGTGGAAGTAAACCGTGAGGCACAATCTGAATTTTTGAAAGATGTAAACACAACGGCAATGTCGAACATCGAACCAAAATGGTTGGATTTCAACAAAGACATTAAAAAAGGGAAAATTGGTGCCTTGGAAGCCCTAACGGTAAAAAATACAGATAATGATCTTTTCCGTTTGAGCTACCGTTTTGACATGGGTTCTTGGAATAGTAAAGTATTGCCTATTGCCCTTCAATATTTACAATTTGTAGGTACAGACAAAATGAATGCTGAGCAAATCAGTACAGCATTTTATCGTTTGGCTAGTAGCTTCAATACCTCTTATACCGACCACCATATTACTTTGGGAATGTCGGGCTTGAACGAAAACTTTGCCAAAACAGTAAGCCTTTTTGAAGATTTATTGACTAAATGCAAGAAAGATGATGCCGCTTTAGAATTACTAAAAGGCAGATTATTGAAACAAAGAAACGATGCTAAATTGAACAAAGGAGCCATTTTGCAAGGATTGGCTACTTATGCTTCGTTTGGTGCTAAAAACCCAAGAAATGCCTTACAGTTTACAGATGCAGAACTGAAAGCATTGAACGCGGATGACTTAATTAGCTTCTTACACGATTTGTTCTCATACAAACATACAATCATATATTATGGTCCAAAAACAGTGGAAGAACTGGCTGTGGCTTTAAAAGGTGCTCACCAAATTAATAGTACTTTCAAGGCAGATTTACCTTTAGTAGCAGATTTCAAAATGGAGTCGCCAACTAAGCCAGTTGTATTGTTTACTGATTATGACATGGTTCAGGCAGAAATCAACTGGGTTCGTCCTACGATTGCTTTTAATTCAGCCGAAACACCTATCGTAGAGTTGTACAACAACTACTTTGGTGGAGGGATGTCTTCTATTGTTTTCCAAACTATTCGTGAATCTAAAGCATTGGCTTATTCAACGTATGCGTATTATCAGACACCTAATATCAAGGATGAAAAATACCGCATGATTGCTTACATTGGTACACAAGCAGATAAAATTCATGAGTCTATCGCTGGTATGGATGAGTTGTTGAACGATTTTCCATCGTCTGAAAAGAACTTGGAAACAGCTATTGCGAGTATGAAAAAGAATTATCAAACTGAGAGAATCACACAAGATAATATTATTTATACTTATCTAAGTGGACTTGATAAAGGCGTAACTACAGATGAGCGTCAGGCTATTTATAAGGCTTTAGATAAATTAAGCTTAGATGATTTAAAGAAATTTCAGGATACTTTATTAGCGAAAAAACCATATGCAATGTGTGTGGTGGCTTCTGAGAAAAAAGTAAACTTAGATACTTTGAAAAAATACGGAGAAGTTAAGAAATTGACTTTAGAAGAAGTATTTGGATATTAATTAGCTGTCGGCTTTCGGTCATCAGCTTTCGGCTATCATTTTTGATAACTGAAAGCTGATGACCGAAGACCAAAAGCATATAATCTACACGCCTCCTATGACACAGCACCTTGAAACAGGCAAAAAAGCCGAAGACATTTCCGCCAATTTTCTAATAGAAAAAGGCTATCAAATCCTCCACCGAAATTACCGCTATGGGCGGGCTGAGATTGATTTAATTATTCGTAAAGGAATCTTCTTAGTATTTGTCGAAGTAAAATCCCTCACTAATACAAAATTTGGAATGCCCGAAATTGGCGTAAACAAACATAAGGTTGCGATGATAACCAAGGCTGCCGACTTTTATGTCTATAAAAACAATTGGCATCAACAGATTCGCTTTGATATTGTGGCTGTTGTTTTTAAAAATAACACTTTTGAGGTAACGCATTTTGAAGATGCATTTTATTAATTTTTCAGTAGCACGAGTTTTCAACTCGTCAATGTTTTTTACGAGTTGAAAACTCGTGCTGCTGAAAGAATAATTACGCTATTCTTAGGATAGCATGAAAATGCTTATCTTTACCTATAAAAATAAATATATTCGTATTTTCGTTTATAAGGACAACCATTTCATGTGGATGGCATGAGGGTATTGAATAATGCTCCGTGTGATTTACAATTCTTTTGATTCCATGCTTATTTTTTCACCCATAAAAATGAAGTCTCTCGTTTGCTTTTTAATACTTATATTTTCGTTTGCTTTCAGGATAACATTTGCTCAAACTGATGAATTCAAAACAAAAGCAAAACCAAAAACTGATAGTTCGGCTAAGAAAAAAGCGGGACTGCTGGGTGGATTAATACAGTCGGACATACTAGATAATGTTAAAAATGCGAAAAAATCGATTGAAGAGAATAAAGAGGAATTTAAAAAATTAGGCAATGATGTTGATGATTTAACAGCAGATTTAGGCTTGAAAATCCATAAATCAAAAAAGAAAAGTAAAGCCAAGAAAAAGCCAAAAGACGAATACGAAAACATAAAATTTGAAATACGCATTGGTGAATATGGCTCTGGAGTAAGATTGACTGTAGAGGAAATTCATGTATTACGAAACCCTGACGAAGCTGAACCAAGCATTTATGCTAAGGAGATTTGGTGGTATGACCCTAAACTTAGAAGGGTAACGAATGTGCCTAGAAAAGATAAAAACTACGGAGAGATTTGTCATGGCCCTTATAAAAAGTATGTAAATGATGAGTTGGTTGAAGAAGGCTCGTTTTATGTGGGTGTAAAAGATGGACGTTGGGAAACTTATAACCAAGACTATATTCTACTATCGAAAGAAAAGTATAAAAGAGGTTTTTTAGCAGACTCGAAGTTCAGCTATTACGATAAAGCTGAAACAAAAATCAAAGAAGTAATTCCTGTACGATTCAATAAAGTAACGGGCGATTATCGCTCTTTTTATGAAGGTGGGCAGCTAAAAGAGGAAGGCAAATTTGATGATAGTGTGAAGGTGGGACGTTGGCGAGAGTACCATCAGTTTGGAGCAATGGGGCGTTTGAAAAAAGAGACTTTATACGCCAAAGATAAATTTGATAATTCCGAAGCGGTGGTACTGCAAGAGCGAGATAACAAAGGAAAAATTATTTACGAAGCCCCTAAAGCGAAGAAAAAACCTGAGGATGAAGAAGAGAATTGATAGCGTTTAGGAGTTTAAGGTTAATGAGTTTAAAACGTCTATAGCTATCGACAAGCGCATAAATAACTAACAAAAATTTACTCTTAGCCAGTGACTTAAGTCACTGGCTAAGAGTAAATTTTTATATTAATGTATACTCATGAACTTTAAACTCATAAACTTTGAACGACCATAAACCCTAAACTTTCTTAGCAGGATTCCCAAATACCGTTTCACGTGCCTTTACAGTTTCTACTACTACCGAACCCGCTCCTATTCTTGCTCCTTTACCAATTTTTACACCTGCTACAATAGTCACTCCTGAACCGATAAACACATTGTCATCAATAGAAACCCCTGGACCAACGATGCTTCCTGCTCCGATTTGAACGAAATCACCAATTTTAGCATCATAGTCAACAATTACACGACTGTGTAATAGATTATGACTTCCGATTTCAGCACGAGCATTGATAATCGTTCCCGCAGAAATCAAATTGCCATGTCCAATAGTTGCCGTTTGCGCAATCGCAGTTTGCTCATGAATAGCATTTACTGGCTGAACTTTTTTATCGTCATGTAGCATTTCTACTAAATTTTGACGCACTTTCAACTCGTCGATAGCAATAAATACTTCACATCTTTTCCCGATAAGTTTGGTATAATCTTCGTCGTCAGTACTACCCATCACGATTACATCGTCTATTTCGGTATTGTGCAATTCCTTGTTGTCATCTAAAAAAGCATAGACCACAACATTATTTGTTTTGAAAATATCAAGGGCGACAGCTCCTAAACCACCTGCACCTAAAATCATTACTGGATTCTCCATAATTTTCTCGATTGAAACATCGAGTTACAATTTTACTCCGTTATTTATTTTATAAATTACTTTTCCGTCTTTTACTAATTCAAATTCAGCCTTTTGCCCTAAACTTATTTCTTGGGTAGCACTAAATGTTAATCCAGTGGCATCTATTTCATCTGTTCCAAAAAATACTGACATATCGCCAATTTCTTCAATGACTGAGCTTTGCGTAAAATAGTCTCTTCCCTTTACAGGTCTTTCGTTTCTATTAATGGCAATATCAGCTTGATAAGTAGTATTTCCTTTTTTGATAGTAACATTTCTGATGATTAAATCATAAATCACTCTATCGTTTACAGGAATGGCTTCATATTCGCTAATATCTTCTTTTTCATACGATTTATCTGCAATTATCTTCAAACCTGTCAGGATAGCAACGAAATTCAGTTGACGAATATAATGTTTCTCCGGGTCATTTTTAAAACCTCCCGATTCTATCAAAATCAAGGTAGAACCCCATTTTTGAATATTATCACCAAAAGCACGAGGCTCGAAATCAGAAGGCCACTTACCCACAGCATTCGGAATAAATGGCTGTAAAGCATGATTCATTCCTACAATAACCAACATCGCTTTCTTTCGGGTTTCGTTTACTTCTTGGGCTTCGTTATAGGCCGTTGCCAAAAACGAAATAGTAGCCAAATTTCCCGTTTTGCCTGCGGAATATCGCCTGCCTTTGTCATGAAGATTAAAAGCAAAATCTGGTTTTAAGTCAAATACTAGTTTTTTCAACAACGCTCCTTCTGGTGTTTGCAGTGCCAGTGCATCACGATTCATATCAATGCCCAATGCTGTATAGCGACTCCAAGCTTCTGCCCCGTCAGGATTTAACATCGGAACGAAATAAAAAGTGCATTCTTTCAGCAAGTCTGTACGTAATTGATTCAATTGCTGGTCGTCTACAGTCGAATTTGTTCTGTTTTCCAAGAAATTAAAAATATCCATCAAAGCCATCGTAGCCGTTGCTTCATCACCATGCATCTGTGACCAAAGTAATACTTTCGTTTTTCCTGTACCACATTTTATCAAGTAAATATCTCTTCCTTCACTCGATAGCGTGGCTTTAGAAACCTCAAATAATGGATTGATTTTTAGTCGCTCAATGTTGGCAACTAAAGTCTGATGACCGAACCTACGCTTGGTAATACTTTGTTCCTTAAACACCTCATGGTATCCATGAAGCATTTCTCCTACATTTTGAGCATAGTTTGCTGATATTGAATTCATAATAAACATCACGTAAAGTACTAAAATCTTTTTCATGGGACTTGGGCTTGAAAGTTTATAAAAACTCTTCATTGGGTACTTTATACTTGTTTACCCCTATTTTCTGAGCAGTATAAATGCCTGAATGTCCAGAAAACGCATAGGCCATTATACAAGCAATTGCTAAATAAATGGCAGAGTGAGCTCCGAACAATTCAATCCCCATTAAAGTGCAAGCAATAGGCGTATTAGAAGCCCCAGCAAACACTCCGACAAAGCCCATGCCTGCCAACAAAGCCAGAGGAAGCGGTATAAAACTAGTCAACGCATTGCCCATCGTAGCACCGATATAAAACAAAGGCGTTACTTCTCCACCCTTAAAGCCCGACCCTAATGTTAACGAAGTAAAGAATATTTTAGCTAAAAAATCATAAAAAGGTAACTTTTCAGTAAATGACGATATGATAATAGGTACACCCAAGCCATTGTATTTTAAAGTAGCTACCAGCCAGAAACACAAAGCCAAAAGTACTCCGCCAATTACGGGTCTTAAAGGAGGATATGAAATATTGGCTTTGAATACATTGCTCCAAAAATGTGTACTTTTAGCAAAGAGCATACCGACTAAGCCAAATAGAATTCCTGCTAACATAGACCACACGATGGGTAAAATTGCCAAATGTGGTCCTGATAAAATAGGGTAATGTGTATGCCCCACATGCCATAATTCCTGACAAGTATAGTCAGCTAATAGTGCCGCAAAAAGACTTGGCACAAGCGCATCGTATCGTATTTTACCAATAAAGGCAACCTCCAAGGCAAAGATAGTTCCTGCTAGTGGCGTTCCAAAAACAGAGGCAAAACCTGCACTTACTCCCATCATTAGCAGGATTTTGCGGTCATTATCATTTAGTTTGAGTGGTTTTGTCAGCGAATCTGCAATAGCCCCACCCATTTGTACTGCTGTTCCTTCCCTTCCTGCTGAACCACCTACAAAATGTGTAATGATGGTAGTGAGATAAATTAAAGGCATCATTTTAAAAGGAACGATTTTATCAGGATGCTGAATTTCTTCAATTAGCTGATTGTTCCCTTTGGCTATATCTTGTCCAAAATAATGATAGATACTGCCTACAGCCAAACCGCCCAAGGGTAAAAGCCATATTAACCACGGATGGTTTTCTCGATAGTGGGTCGTCCAGTCTAACGTTACTAAAAAGAAAGCCGAAGCCGAACCAATAGCCAAGCCAACAATCATTGCTACTAAAAGCCACTTCAAGGTAAATTTCAATACAAAGATTTGTTGGTTCATTCTAGTGATGAGTATCTATTTACAAACAAAATTACGGAATGTATTTCAAATAGCTTTGCGAAACCCTTGCAACAAATAGTTGATTAATTGTTTTTCATTAGTCTCATTTGCAAAGTACCCTTCCCTAATTTACCCGAAAAAATAATTTTTCAGAAAAATGAAAAAGATTTGAACCTATTTTTAATTTCAATGTTATAACATTAAATGTATAAACATTAATTATCAAAAAACAATATTTAACAATGGCAACTTCAACTTGGGCTATCGACCCTTCGCACTCAGAAATTCAGTTTAAAGTAAAACATTTAGTGATTACTACAGTAACAGGTAACTTCAAAGAATTCAGTGGTTCAGTAGAAGCTGGTGATGATTTTGATGGCGCATCAATTTCATTTGAAGCCAATACTGCTTCAATTAATACAAATAGCGAACAACGTGACGGACACTTGAAAAGTGCTGATTTCTTTGATGCCGAACAATTTCCAACATTATCGTTTAAATCAACTTCCTTTACAAAAGATGGTGATGATTTTACATTAGTGGGTGACTTAACAATAAAAGGAACTACTTTACCTGTAAGTTTAGCAGTAGAATATAACGGAACAGCAACTGACCCTTGGGGAAATGTAAAGGCTGGTTTTGAATTAAAAGGAAAAATAAACCGTAAAGATTTCGGTTTAGCTTGGAACGCAATCACTGAAGCAGGAAGTGCGTTAGTAAGCGAAGAAGTGAAATTAATCGCTAATGTACAATTAGTGAAACAAGCGTAATATAAGTTTGGAATTGGGAGTTTTGAGTGCTGAGCTTGTAGATTTGAGAAGGTAGAGGGGATAGATTTGTCAACTCTTAAAGAGTTGACAAATCTGAGAAAGTTGTAGATTGGAGCCTTTTTTTAAATACAATCGCATGGTTGAAAGCTCACAGCTCAAAGCTGATTATTAAATAATCAAAAACAATGGAAACGACTTTAGGAACAGCCGTCAAAAAAACATTATATAAAGCTGGTACTCGTGGACAGGCTGACCACGGTTGGTTGAAAACTCGCTTAACATTTTCATTTGCAGGGTATCACGACCCTAAAAGAGTACATTTTGGTGTGCTAAGGGTATTGAATGATGACCAGATTGCTGGTGGAAAAGGTTTTGGGATGCACCCACACGATAACATGGAAATCATTACGATTCCGTTGGAAGGCGTGGTTGAACACCGAGATAATCAGGGAAATCATGGCATTATCACGAAGGGCGAAGTACAAGTAATGTCGGCTGGGACGGGCGTTTACCATTCAGAGTTTAATCATCTTAAAGATGAAACTTTAAAATTATTTCAGATTTGGCTTTTCCCTAACAAAGGCAACGTTACGCCTCGCTATGGTCAAATGAAATTTGATGTAGCGGCACAGCACAATGATTTTCAATTATTAGTTAGCCCAATCGAAGCCAAAATTCCGAATACTTTGGGTATTCATCAAGATGCGTATTTTAGTATGGGAAAATTTGAGGCTGGCCAAGAATTTACCTACAAAATCAATCGCGAAGGAAATGGGTTATTCATTATGGTTGTAAATGGCAGTGTAAACGCAGGTGGAGAATTGTTGGAAATACGCGACGGCTTAGGCTTAGAAAATATTACAGCGGTAAATTTCAAAACCGAAAACGGCGTTGAATTATTGTTGATGGAAGTTCCGATGGAACTTGAATAATTTTGAGGGTTTGTTTTTACCCCGCAGATTGGCGGTGATTTTTTCGCAGATTTACGCAGACAAATAATATCAGCGTAAATCTGCGCAATTAATCTGTAATATCTGCGGGTAAAAAATAAACAAAACCTAGATTCATTTGGTTAAAAGAATAATTAAAGTAATATTTTTATGTCAACTTTAATCTTATAACCTTATTATAATGCTTATCAGATTGGTCTTATTATTCGGTACTTTCCTCTTGATGGAAGGAACAGCATGGTTTACACATAAGTATATCATGCATGGTTTTATGTGGCGTTGGCATCGTTCTCATCATGTACATCATAATGAGGTATTGGAAAAAAACGATTTGTTCGCTATCGTGTTCTCAGCTGTATCTATTATTACGATTGGTTTAGGAAATTTTGTACCAGAACTTTGGTACTTATTTTGGGTGGGGATGGGAGTAACTTTATACGGAATTTTTTACTTTATCTTTCATGACATTATTGTGCATCGTCGGATAAAAATCAAATTTGTGGCAAAACACCCCTATTTGAAACGGATTATGAAAGCACATTATATCCACCACAAAGTACATGAACGAGAAGGTGCAGAAGCTTTTGGCTTTTTGTATGCTCCGAAAAAGTATGAAGACACAAGGAAATAAAAACTAAATTCTTTCGATATTTTCTTCCTTGACAAAATCCATATTTTGATATTTCAGAAAGACCTGTGCCAGTACAATAATGTCTTCGCGACAATAAGAGGCTATTTTCGGCAAATCTTTTTCTTGGTAATAAGTCTGATTTACTTTGTCGCCACTGAGCTCACTTTTACTACTTGGAATATCAAAAATACAAGCCAGTAATTCTAACGAAATATAGTGCTTTTTATCACCAAATTTCCACATTTCTAAAGTGTCGAAATGTGGAATTTCCCAAGGTTTTTTACCTGAAATCTGTAATGCTTTAGGAATCTCGATATTGTTTACCAACATCCTTCTACACAAATATGGGTAGTCGAATTCCTTTCCGTTATGCGCACAAAAAGCTAGGTTTGATTTATATTTTTTTTCAATTAAGCTCTTGAATTCACTCAAAACCTCCGCTTCATTATCACTACTGATAGATTTTACTTTTAGGCAAATCTCCTGTTCGTCATTCCAATGAAAAAAGCCTAAGCCAATAGATACAATCTTACCAAATTCAGCATAAATTCCAGCACGGTCAAAGTAAAACGCTTCATCATTCAACTCATTTGGATTCGTCAAATAACTCGCTTTATGCAACCATAACGCTTTCATCCTTTCAGAAAGCAAATTGAAATTACTTTCTCCCGAAACGGTTTCTATGTCAATAAACAAAAGACTTTTAGCAAATTTTTGAAAATCCATAATTGTAGGGTAGCTGTGAGTGATGAGCTTTAAGCTATCTGCTTTGTATTTGTAATTGATTAATATTTTAAAATTCGCTCTTTAATCCTTTTCCTAAATGTTTGTGTTGTAATAAATCCTAAAGTCTTAAGTCTGTTATCTAGCATCCAAAATCAAAGCCTAAAGTCCTCTAGTCCTAAAGTCTTGAGTCTTCTGTCTAGCATCTAAAGTCTCCCCCAAAAAATTACTCATGCAAGATTCCCTCTAACTCTAATTGTTTAATCCGAATCAAATTTTCTTCGCGAATAGACTCAGGCACAAAAACAAATTTTTTATCAAACAATTGATTACCAATAAAATAACTCACCCAGTATTCATTATTCAAATGAAAAACATCAGGTGTGATTATTTCAACTTTAATAATTCCTTTCGCTGGAACATCCTTATAAAAGTGGCGTAATTGTGACGTCTTTATTTCTGTACCATCAGGATTATGACCATACCCACGAGAATTAACAAAAACATTCGCTAGGTCTACCGACAAACGGTTAATTAAATATACATCCCATTCAACTTCATTTAGGTCATTTATCTTTCTAGCAATCGCTACTTTTACGCCTTCAACATTAGGAAATTCTATATCTTTTTTCATTAAATCTTATAAAGTTGTGTGCCATCAGCTTTCGGTCTTCAGCTTTCAGCATTGTATGATTAATAGTCTTTTAAGTAAGGTCATTATTTTTTGATAGCCGACATCCGAAAGCTTACTGCCTATCGCTTAAAGCTTCTATTTCAAAAATATCTTGTAAATGCTTAGCCATTCTATCTGAAACCTCTTGAAAGTCTTGAGGCTTTCCTAGTTCTTGTTCAATAGAAGTAACGGCTTTATCTTCAATGCCACAGGGCACGATGTGTTTAAAATAATTCAAATCAGTATTTACATTCAAGGCAAAACCGTGCATCGTTACCCAGCGACTAGCTTTCACGCCCATCGCACAGATTTTTCTTGGATTTTTCTGTTCGACATAGTCAATCCAAACGCCCGTTAACCCTTGGATTCTTCCAGCATCAATCCCAAAGTCTGCACAAGTACGAATCACGCTCTCTTCTAAAAAACGCATATACTTATGAATATCTGTAAAGAAGTTTTCCAAATCAAAAATCGGGTATCCTACCAATTGTCCTTTGCCATGATAAGTAATATCTCCTCCCCTATTGATTTTATAATACTTAGCCTCATAGTTTTCAAGACCCGCTTCATCTAATAACAGATGTTCTGGCTTGCCACTTTTACCCAAGGTATAAACATGGGGGTGTTCACAAAAAAGCAAATAGTTTGGCGTCAGCACCTGACTATCAAGCGCTAAATGTTTGTTATTAAGTTTTACACCAACTATTTCAGCATGGAGTTTCTCTTGATAATCCCATGCAGTTTGGTAATCTATTAATCCCAGATTCTGGAAAATTACAGTTTTATTATGAATCACTTTCTTCTAATTTATCATCTATACTAAGATTAATTAACGATTTCTTAAAGATTAAAGTTTCTTTACTAGAAAGAGTAAACCTTAAAACTGATAGCTGATACCTCATAGCTGAAGGCTCACTTCTCAAGGCTTAAAATTTCCTTTAAAATCCACTTCCTTGCGATGAAAAGGGTCAATTAACTTATCAATCAAATCTGCTAGTTTTGCTCTGGTAATTGGCTGATTTTTATCTGGATAGTCTTTCATGATACTCGCCAAATAATCCGCAGGTACTGGTTGGATTTTTGTCAGTATTTCAAAGGCATCATCCGCCACTAATTTTTCTAACAACACTTGTTCGTTAGCTTGCATATTCAAATTAGGGAAGAAGCTTTTTAAGGAGGCAATAACCGCTCCATTTGTCATCACCGAATCGGGATAAAACCACGTCTGATTAGACCACTTATAGTTTTTACCTTCTCCTTTCAAAATACCCGTTGCTCCTATTCGCTGAATGGCTTCAAAGTTAGGATGGTCGGGCTTTACATCCAAATAAGGCATTAAATAAGCCTTTGCTTTCAATAAATTATCTTGTACTTTTCTAATAGAAACCTCTTTCGGATGACGTTTTTCTTGTATGGCAATGGCTGCTAAAGTACCTGCTGCTTGTCCAATACCCATGACAACGGGTTGCAGGCGACTAGCACCACTCACCAAGTTGGAAACTGAAATAGATTTTTCGGCTACAATCAAATCATCTACATTGTCGGGAATCAAGCTTCCCAAAGGAATATTAAAAGAAGGCACAGGCACAAAATACAAATCTGGAGCATCCTTGTTCTTTCCATGATGTTGGTCGATAGGATAATCGCCCACGGCAATACCTGTCCGATACAATGGCTCAGGTTGATCAAAAGGTTTTTCTAAATGATTCATATTGGCTGTTGCCAACCCATGTATTCTACGACTTTCACGATGATACGGAATCAGTGGTAATTTATCAGCAGTCGGAAATTCATCCGCCAAACCTAAGGTATTCCATCCTAATTCTTTTTGCATAAAATACACAAAGTTTAGGGTATGGTCTTTCGCTTTCTGAATTGCTTCTTCCCTTTGCACATCATTCATCTCTACCATATTTACATAAAAATCATTCCCATTAATGGGCCAATTAATCATGTATTTATCATTTTGCAATTGTCCATAGGTTTTCATTTGCTGACAGTCCCACAGACGGTGCATTTGTTTATCCGGACAGAGTTTTTCACAAGCACAGATAAACTCATCTTTGTTGTATGCTCTGGGCTTACTAATCGTTACATCTTTGTGGTAATCTTTCAGAATAGCTACATAGGTCAAATCTTGCACGATATGATTAGCTTTTTCTGGTGCAATTCTTTCTTGATAGGTAGCTTGGGCATCCATCCCTACATCGTATTTCACCCCTACTTTTGCAGCAACGTCTCCTAATTCTGTAGCATCTATTAAAATTTTAGCAGTGATTAAAATATCATCTGAAAACGTTAATTGCCAATGCGCTGATTTTTTCTGAATGTTTAATAATTTGACGGATGAAATCACAGAAAGATTTTTTTCTTTGGCACACATCTCTCTCAAAATCTTCTCGGCGACCGAAGGCTCAAACATGACCTGACTTACCCACCCAGAAGCTAATGCCTGTTTACTGCCATAGTGCCTTTCAAGCTTTGCTCTGAATTCGTTCCAAAGACCAGAGGGCAAATTATGGTTTCCGTCGATTGCACTTACTCCTGCTGAAGTAAGCATTCCACCAATCCACACGCTTTCTTCTACAATAATCGTTTTTACACCCATCCTCGCTGCTTGAATCCCTGCCATTACGCCACTTGTTCCTCCGCCTACTATCAACACATCAGTATTGTATTTGCTTTTGCCCGCATAGGCATTGAACCAGAAACAACAAAGAGAAAAGAAGATAGAAAGAGTTTTCATGGTTTCTTGGGTTTTATTTCAGACTGGAGGACTTGAAGATGCAAGATATAATTTGTATCACGAGTTTTCAACTCGTGCATGATTGTTTTAACGAGTTGAAAACTCATGGTACAAAAAAATCCCTTCTCCTAAGGAAAAGGGATTTTGCCTATCTGATTTATACTTATTTTATTACAAATCTACTGCAACACCATACGCTGCTTCAGCTGCACCTTTTACAGCTTCAGAAATAGTTGGGTGTGGGTGAATCGCAGTCATGATTTCGTGAGCAGTCGTTTCTAATTTACGCGCTACCACTACTTCAGCGATTAATTCAGTAACGTTATAGCCAATCATGTGAGCACCCAATAATTCACCGTATTTTGCATCAAAAATTATTTTCACAAAACCGTCTCTTGCACCTGCCGCTGTTGCTTTTCCAGATGCCACGAATGGGAATTTACCTACTTTGATGTCATAACCAGCTTCTTTTGCTTTCTTTTCAGTCAAGCCTACTGAAGCTATTTCAGGCGTACAGTAAGTACAGCCCGGAATGTTTGAATAATCTAAAGGCTCTACTTTATGCCCTGCAATTTTTTCAACGCAAATGATACCCTCTGCAGAAGCAACGTGTGCTAAAGCTGGGCCAGGCGTAACATCACCAATAGCAAAATAACCTGGGATGTTAGTCTCATACCATTGGTTTACTAAAATTTTACCTTTATCAGTAATAATACCAACTTCTTCTAAACCAATGTTTTCAAGGTTAGCGATTACACCTGCTGCTGACAATACGATATCACAATCAATTGAAATATTGCCATTTGGTGTTTTTACAGAAACCTTACATCCTTCACCAGTAGTATCTACTGTTTCTACAGAAGAGTTTGTATAAATATCAATACCTAATTTTTTATATTGTTTTGCTAATTCTTTCGAAACGTCTTCGTCTTCAACAGGAACAACGTTTGGTAAAAATTCAACAATAGTTACTTTCGTTCCCATTGCTGCATATACATAAGCAAATTCAACACCGATGGCTCCAGAACCAATGACAACCATTGTTTTTGGTTGTTTTTCTAATGACATCGCCTTGCGGTATTCAATTACTTTTACGCCATCAATTGGAATATTTGGTAATGCTCTTGCTCTTCCGCCTGTAGCAATCATGATGTTTTTAGCATCATACACTGTTACTTTTCCATCTGCAGCAGTTACTTCAACTTTTTTGTTTTTTAAGGCTTTTCCAGTACCCATAATCACATCAATCTTGTTCTTTTTCATTAAGAATTGAACACCTTTTGACATGGAATCGGCAACACCACGAGAACGCTTAATGACTGCTCCAAAATCAGCGTGAGATTCAGAAACCGTGATTCCGTAATCAGCAGCGTGTTTGATGTATTCAAATACTTGTGCAGATTTTAGTAATGCCTTTGTAGGAATACAACCCCAGTTCAGACAGATACCACCTAAAGACTCACGCTCCACTATCGCACACTTCAAACCCAATTGCGAAGCACGGATTGCCGCTACATATCCACCAGGACCTGAGCCAATCACGATTAAATCATAAACTTGTGCCATTTAATTTTTATTTTTTTAAGGGTAATTTCAAATTTTATGCTACAAAGATAAGGATAAGCGTGGAATTGAAAGGGGCTTATTAATAAGTTTTTCCCCTAACTATCGTACCTTAATACATATACCTTTAAGTTTTGTTGACAAAAAAATACGCTATCCTAAGATTTTTGCTGTACATTAGTCTAACGAAAAACACTATTTTTTGATTCCCTATTTAGAGCAATGGAAAATATTTCAAAAAAAACTTTTGAAGAAACAAGTTATTTATCTCATGAATCTTGGTTTGCCAAACAGTATCCCGATCAAGAAAAGCGTTTGAATACGATTCGTAAATGGCAAAAAAGTATAGAAAACAATACCATTGATTATTGGCTCCACGAAAGATTATTTGAATTAGCCAACCCTTTAATTAATGCAGGCGAAAGCTGGCTTACCGTTGGTGACGGCTACGGTTTTGATGCTAATTATTTTAAGCGCAAAGGCTGTACTGTAATGGCAACGGATATTGGTGGCGCTTTTTTGCCTTTAGTAAAAGACCTCCACCTGATTGATAATTTTTCGGTTGAGAATGTTGAAAAATTAACTTTTGAAGACAATTCATTTGATTATGTCTTTTGCAAAGAAGCTTATCACCACTTTCCAAGGGCTTATTTGGGTGTTTACGAAATGATTAGGGTAGCGAAAAAAGCCATCATTTTAACGGAGCCTCAAGACCCCTTAACAAAAATGCCTTTGATGCTGGCGGTTAAAAATATCCTCGACCGCTTTGACCCTACCATTTTACAGAAGTATTGGAAAAACCGTTATTCCTTTGAAGAAGTAGGCAATTATGTTTTCAAATTGTCGGATAGAGAAATGGAAAAAATAGCGATGGGCATGAATTTACCAGCCATTGCTTTTAAGGGTATCAATAATTCATATTGGAAAGCAGGACTTGATACAGAAATTGCCAATAATAACTCAAATGCTTTTCGTAAAATTCAATCTAAACTTCGTCGAGATAATTTCTTGTGTAAATTGGGCATTTTGCCTTATCAAGTATTAAGTGCCGTTATTTTCAAAACATTACCTACTCAGGAAACAATTAATAACTTAAAAAATGAGGGGTATTTGTATTATGAATTCCCGAAGAATCCTTATTTATAGATACATTATTGTACAGTGAAAAGCCTTTTCGGCAAAGCCTTCTAAGTCAAAAATTTAGAGGGCTTTGTTTTTCTAGCTATCTTTGTAAATAGAAGACTTTACCTATTTGGGGTAACACACTGGTTTACTGAACAATAGTTAGGCTTGGCATTAACAAAATAAATTTATTTTAACGCATGACAAAAGACAGGTTCAATGACCTGAAAGCCAAAGTAGAGGCTTTGAGGGGGTATCTTTGACTACGATAATAAGAAATTCCAAATTGAGGAGTTAGAAGTAATTACGCTTGACCCCAATTTTTGGTCGGATTCTAAAAAAGCAGAATCGACGATGCAAAAAATTCGGGGTTTGAAGTTCTGGACATTGGGTTTCGACCAGCTAAATACTTACGTTGGCGACCTTGAAACTATCTGGGAATTTTACGAAATGGGTGAGGCTACCGAAGCGGAAGTAGATGCCGAAGGCGAAAAACTAGAAGCAAAATTGGCTGAATTGGAATTCCGCAAAATGATGTCGGAAGAAGGTGATAGCATGTCGGCAGTACTAGAAATCAACGCAGGTGCAGGAGGCACAGAGTCGCAGGATTGGGCAAGTATGCTGATGCGTATGTATATTATGTGGGCAGAAAAAAATGGCTTTAAAGTAAAAGAAGCTGACCATAATGATGGCGATGTAGCGGGTATAAAATCTGTGACGCTAGAAATTGATGGAGAGTTTGCCTATGGAAATTTAAAATCTGAAAACGGCGTACACCGTTTGGTGAGAATTTCTCCTTTCGATTCCAACGCCCGACGTCATACATCATTTGCATCTGTTTATGTATATCCTTTAGCGGATGATTCTATCGAGATTGAAGTAAACCCAGCAGACATTGATTGGGATACTTTCCGTTCGGGTGGTGCTGGTGGACAAAATGTAAACAAGGTGGAAACAGCCGTTCGTTTAACACACAGACCTTCGGGTATTATTATTGCTTGCCAACAAGAACGCTCGCAGTTGATGAATAAGGAAGTTGCTTTGAGACTCTTGAAATCTAAACTTTATCAAATAGAAATTGATAAACGTAATGCTGCCCGTGCGGAGGTAGAAGCAGGTAAAAAGAAAATTGAGTGGGGTTCACAAATAAGAAGTTATGTGTTGGACGACCGTCGTGTAAAAGACCATAGAACGAATTATCAAACATCTAATACCGACGCTGTGCTGAATGGCGAAATCAATGAGTTTATTAAGGCTTATCTGATGGAAGCTTAATCAGACTAAAGGTTGTTGGACTTTAAGACTTTAGATGATTTGAAACTAAGAAGGCTTTCCTTTAATGTTGTAAATATTTAATTATCAATATATTACAAAAAAACAACCCCGAAAAAGTGTCAATACTGGCAATTTTCGGGGTTTTT
>NZ_JAVDUE010000028.1:0-31759 GCF_031456255.1 Arcicella sp. BE140
TTAGTGTTAAAAGACAGGTTGCAATCGGGTGATGTCTTCGTAAAAAACTCTCGAAAGTTTGCTGATTTCAATAGCTTTTTAATTCCAAAATCCCGCTGGGATTCTACACCATTTGTAGAATCCCCTTAATAAAGACACATTGGCACTTTTTGCCAACTGACTAACAAACAGTAGAAAATTAGGCTATTTGCTTTACTGGCAAAAAATCTAGTTTTACTACTCGTGTCCACTTGTTAGCCTCAGCCTTTTTTCCCAATGTATCTACCATATCCCAAAGACGTTCATTATTTTTCAATAATGATTCATTATTCTTTAGTAATATGTCATTTTCTCTCTTTAATATTTGTACAAGCTCTTTCTCTTTCCCTGAATCTTCTCTGTTCATTTCTCCTATGCCGATAGTAAACCAAAGTGGGTCGTAATGTGGAAACTTTTCGATTACTGCTTTGATTACTTCATAACTTGGATTGTTTTTACCAATACATATATTTTTAATTGATTGGCTTGACACTCCAATTACCTCACTAAAAGTTGAATAATTCATTCTTTCTTTTTCGATAATCTTAATAATTCTTTTATTTATCGTATCCATAACTTATTGATTTTTAGGTTTTTAAGATTTAATTAAAATATTTATTGATTTTATTTTAATTTTTATTTTGCAATTTCAAATATAAATTAAAATATTTGTACATCAAACATTCAAAAAGTATTCAAATATAGTACAAGGACAATACAAAAAGTAATTACCCCTACAAATATTTTTTTTGAAACTTAATAAAATTGAAAATATACTTTTAGGGTGGGTGGATGGCAAGGGGGAGCATTAAAACACTCCCCTGAGATTTAAAATGTAACTTTTTAATTTATAGCAATATGTCAAGTTCAACGAAAGTACAATGCAAGTGTGTCTCAAAAAAAGAGACTGAAAGCTACAACAAAGAAAACCCAATCGCTACGGCTATTGAACTACAAGTGCCTTACAAGGCGGATTCAGTTTATTATCAAATGTCGGGTGGTACTGGTTTTACCCTCAATACTATTAATAAAGAGGCCGCTGATATGTTTGTCTTAGGGCAATTTTATGATATAGTAATTACCCATTCGGAAGATACCAACCAATAGACAGATAGAAAGGGACATTGTGTTAGTGAGGTGTTCAGTCGGTTACAGTACAGATACCCGACAAGCTTTTAAAGCAGTGGCGAGCTTTGAATTTAATGAGTGGCTGTACCCTAACGTCCCAAAATTGCCACAGGGTTGGAATTTGCCAACCCTGTTTTTAAAAGGTAAAAAAAATCTACTAATATGGGAAAATACATAAAAAAGCCGAACGTAATTGAAGCCATAATAGAGGCTACTACATTTGAAGAATTTATAGCGTATGGTAAAGAAAACTGTGAAAGATTAGTCAACGGTATGCCTTGGTATTTTAAATATCATGGACGTAATGTTACACATGAGACAGATGAACGCTATATAATTGACAAAAAAGCTGGTGGATTTATGACATTTACCCCTGATAATGTAATCGTTCATACAGAAGATAATATCTCTATTTGGAAAAAAGATGATTTTTTAGGAAAACACGATGAGGTTATTTAGGTGCTTTAGTTCACCTAACTAGCAATGTTTTAAACTCAAATTAAACAATACAAATATGTTGGACATAAGAACTGTTATTAAAAGCTTAACGCCTGCTAATAGGAATTTTGTTAAACAGGCTTATTACAAGCTTTTCCCGAATGCTTCCGAAAGTCGTTTTAAAAATGTGATGAGCCGACCTGATGAACTTAGTTTTGATGCCAAAGAAATTAATAGGCTTAGTAAGCTTTTTATTGAGGTGGATGGCAAATATGTTTTGAATCCTAGTGATGAATTATTCGCATTAATTGAAGAACCTGTAGAAGCTAATGTGTAGCAAACGTGCCTATCTCAGCAAGTCTTTAGCCGTAAGAATCATTGAGCGGATTCATTTAGACAATACCTCCGATAGCGTTAAACCTATACGCTCGTATAGATGTACAACGTGTGGTTATTTTCACCTAACAAAGATGACCAAAAAGGAGTACAAAAAGCGAATGAAATACAAGGCATTTCAACTGGCACAGAGTAGAAAGAAGGCACAGAAATTTTTATCTAACTATAAATCATGAAAAAGCTTTCTGCCATTTTGACTATCCTAGTCCTGTTTTTATCTATGGCTCAGGATAATTACGGTTTGAGTATCCTCCTTTTGTTTATAGCAATCTTATTCTTATTTATATCAGTTTTTTTACCATCAAATAAGTAAATCAAATGACAAAGCAAATCACAGTATTTGCACGTGCTATAACGCCCGTGCATGGATATTCTATTGGCGAAGAAATAGAAATGATAGCAGAATCAGGCACGTTGGTGCTGGCCCAAGATATTAAAAAACGAAACAGGCGTGTAGTACGTCCTGAGTTTATTGACATCATTAGTGTGTAATAATAGGTGAAATGTAGCAAACCCCGTGAAAATCCTCACGGGGCTTTCTTTTAGGCTTCAATATCTTAATCAATACCACAATGAAAAAACTACATATTAAAGACTATCAATTGATTAGGATTGATAGAACAATGGCAATGGCTTTAAGGAAATACCGTGCCTTGCGTAAACCATTGGCTTTTGAATTTCAAATTGAGTTGAATCCTTCTTTATCTAATAAAATAGATGATGCATCTGATACCTACCTAGATGCCTGCAATAAAAGAAGAAAAGTAATGCTAGAAAACGATGATGATTTACCTTTTTAATCCCCACTATTAATATAATGACTACCGAAATAGAAATTCCAGTGTTTGATAATGTAGGCAATCTAATCGATTTCGAGCCTATTGAAGTTCAATTCCCTATCTGTGTTGTGTCATCCAACTGGCTTTATAAGCAATACAAGGTAATGACGGAAAACTCTTGCTATGAGGTTACAAAGTTTAGAGACAATCGTAACTACCAACTCTGCAAGGTTGACCACGAGAAGGCAAACGAGCCATTTAAGGTTGACGAATTAAGTAAACTATTAGGTTTTAGGCACTGGCGGTTTGGAATGGGTAAACCTGAGATGATTCCATGTAAGCTTTCAGAATTAAATGAAGATACTAAGGAAATGGGTTTGGCATTCTTCTCACTGCTAGAACTTGTAACGCCATGACCATGATTAGCGAACAACACGAGATAGTGAGATTAAGAGAATTAAGCTCAATTTCTTTAGAAAGTAACTTGGAGGTTCGGCAATTAGTCAAAGAGTTTAGAGACAAAGCAGAATCGTTTTTACAGGCTCATGGCGGTAAAGACAAGTTAAGCCCCAAACAGAAAGAGAGCGTTGATTTCCTTCTCACATCTGCCAACACGATGGAAAATGCAATTATAAATTTTGATAAGGTTACGTGCCATTATGAAGGCAGATTTTTACAAATAGGTGAGTTTGTCCGTAAAGCCAAAGTATTGCAGAAAATTGGCGAATTAGAACAGCAAGTTAAAGACGGTTTAAGAGAAACATTTAACAAAACCAACCATGCAGATAAATCCTGATTATATCCCTACTCATTCAGATAAACTATTAGTGATTGGCTTTGTAGTCCTCATTCTTGGCATTGTAAAGCACTTAGGATGCCAAGATGAACAAAACCATTTAGACAAAGTAATTAGGTACTATTTAGGTGGTTTCTGTTTGATTATGATAGCGTTTTTGATGTTAATTTTTGCAGAATTTAAGGCGTAAGCCATTTGGTTTATCTACCGCTCGACTCTTCCTGCAAATCATATCCAGTAAATAGGCATAACAATGATTCAATACGACATACTTGGAGGTAAGACTTTAGTAAAGGAATACAAAGCACCTCAGAAAAAGAAGGTGAAAGCTGCTGCTAAACCTGAAACAAATGAGATAGAACATACGCCAAAAGAAAGAAAGTCGTCGAATAACCTGTACATGACAATTGAGAAAAAAGTAAAGCTTTCTCCACATAGAATTGTTAGTACTACGTCATTTTGCCGTGAGACTAAATCACAGAACGATAATTCGCGAAAAAACCTAAAGGCCTGTGACGGAGAATTTAACGGTTATATGTCCGCAAATACTTCTAGGTATGTGAAGCGTATTGTAGAAAATTGGCTCACAAGTATCGAATTGAATAATGATCTAAAAAATAAAGACTATCGAAATAAACCTTATGTGACTTTCGTAACCTTGACTTTGCCATCAAAACAGGTTCACCACGATAATTATCTGAAGAATCAGTTGCTTGACCCGATGATAGAATGGCTTAGAGATAGTCAGGAACGTACCAAGCGAAAAGGTGCTGGTGTAGATGCCTATCTCTGGCGTGCCGAAAGTCAAAAGAATGGAAACTTACATTTTCATTTGATAGTCGATAGATGGATTGACCAAGACAAGCTCCGACAAAAATGGAATCAAATTCTTGAACGTCTTCAATATATCTCAATGTACAGAATGACCCAAAAATACATTTACCGTAAAGGTTTTGTGTTTAGAGAGGAACAGGCGGAAAAGCAAACAGAAGCTTTAATGTACGTTGTTCAAAATGCCATTAAGGACCAGAAAAAGATACCAGATACAAAATATCGTGAATGTCCGGGTGTCAGAGAAATATTGAATAGCATCATTCAGAATTATAGTTTGATGACTGCCAAAGAGCGTAAAAATGACCCAAAATATGGCTTAGATGCTGATACGGCTAGAATGTTGGTGTATAAAATGCAATTGGCTGCTTATGAGCGTGGAATGGCTACTGATTGGGATGAACCTAATACTACTGACGTACACAAGTTGAGCAATATTGAATCCATTTCAGCTTATATCACCAAGTACGTTTCTAAAAAAGATGGCATTTTCCCTGTTTTGGCGAAAAATCAGAAGGTTTTACAAAATGGCAATATGGGTAAATACATTTTCACATTGAGAGAAGGCGGTGACTGGGAAAACGCAATGGACTGGATGGACGAAATACCATACGAGGTGAAGTTTGAAAGTCGAAAAGTTCGGGGTAGAATTTGGGGCAAATCTCGCAATTTGTCCGATACCCATGAAGGTGGTAGCAAGATTGAATCACCAAGCTTTACCACAGAAATTAAGATGATTTATGATGATGAGGTGTTCGGTAGAAGGCAAAAAACTATTACCCAAAACGAAATCGTAAACGACTATGTCGAACAGGTGAAGCAAGAAATTCCAGAAGCTGAGATAAAGCGGTTAGCGGAAATTATTGATTCTGAGTATTGCGAAATTATCCCATTAGGTGAGTACTCAACCAGAATAAATCACAAGACTAAAAGGAAGGAAAAGTATTTCAAGAATAAGAAACAGGTTCACTTCTTAGAAAAGCTTAATCCTACTATCAAAATCAGGTATTTGGAACATTATAATACTATTTTTCAAAGCATTTACGGAAACCATTACTTACAAAAAACCGCATAGTGGATGAAAATATTCATACAACCTTTGGGTGCTGGATTGTTACCACAGAAGGTGATTTGATTAATCAGCATACAAGTTTTCATATAACATTTGACCGATTGACGGAACAAAATTGGTTTCTTTTTGCAATCGGTTTAGGATGGGACTTAAACGAGTTCTTTCCTGCTTATTACGAAGCCTGTCAGTTGATTGGCTTAGATTCAATCATATTTCAAATTAAACATCCATGAGCAAAAATAGAAATTCTTATTTTGGGTCTAAAGGAGGTGATGGAACCTTTCAGACGATTATTAATAATATCCCTGAATGTGATGTTTTTGTCGAAACCCATGCAGGTTTCGCTAGAATTTCAGAGAAAATGAACCATAACGGACTCACACTTTTAAACGATGTCAGCTGTAAAATAGTCGATACTCTAACTCAAAGATTTGATGGCCGTATCATACAAAATGATGTTAGTGCCAGGCTGTATCAAGATATTCTTTGTTGCTCAAATACAAAGAAGGTAAGTGAATTGGATATACTATTTAATTCATCAATGACTAAAAGAGAACGCAATCAGTTTTTGATTGATACTTGCCAAGGTAATATAATTTTAGAAAATCTTCCTGCTAAAGAATTTATCTCTAAGTATCGTAGACTTTTTGAGTTTGCCAAGACTGTTATTTATTCAGACCCTCCTTATCCACTTTTAAGTATTAAGGGTAAAAGTCAATATGAGTTCAAAATGACCGACCAAGAACACTACGAATTACTTGAAGATTTAGACACAATCAATTGTGATAAAATGATAAGCACATACCCTAATCATATTTATGATGAAATGCTGAATCACTTCAATCGAATCGAGTTTTATTCACAAACCAGACAAGGGAAGGCTCTTGAATATTTGTATACTAATTTTTCTAAACCATTGTTTTTGAACGATTATCGGTACATCGGAGAAAACTATCGGGAACGTGAAGCTTTTAAAAAGCAAAAAGACAATTTCCTCAGAAAATTTAAAGATATGAATCCATACTTGAGAAATGCCATACTTGAACAGATGTCTTCTTAATTTAATCAGGATCGCACCGATGTTTTATGAATGAAAAGTTCGGTACGGACCGTACCATTATTTTATTCGGTATAGGCCTGTATCATATAAAAATCAAATTTTTAAAGTTACCAAAACCATGAAATACTTCTTTATTGCCTGTTCTTATGTGTGTGGCTGGACCATACTAATACCATACCTCGTTTTTGAAAGAATAGCTAAGGTAATTGTAATTCTATTTAGAATACTCTGGGATTTTAGCTTTAAACGAGAATGGCTAAATGTTTTCTCTTATTATCATCTTTTTTTTGGGATTTTTCTGAGAGTGAAAGTCCGTTCAGTGAAGGATTTACTTCTTTTTAGGAACTATATAATATTAAATCCAATCAACGATGCCAAACAAAAACAATGACCTGAAAACGAATTTCTCCAAAAATTGGAATAACAAACTTGATTGTGATTGCTTCACGACATTACGGCTTTCCTCGTCAAAATATCAAATAGGGCAAATTCATGAAATTGTATTGGATGGAAAACATAAAAAGTTCGCCAAAATAGTAGCAATAAAGTCTTTGTACCTCTCACAGATTAACGAGTTTATTGCTCATTTAGATACTGGGATGGATGCCAAAGCTACTAAAGAATTGATGGTAAGAATGTATTCAAAGTATAGTATTAACTGGGAAACCAAGCAATTGTATTTGATTCTCTTTAAAACACAACAATAGCAAAATGAGAATATATTTCAGATTTGAGTTACAAGAAATACAAAGTAATCCAGATGTACAGGATTTTTTAGACAATGTCAATTCGATAATGCCAGAAGGCGTTCAGGATTTTGGTTCGTTTGTTTCATTCAACTTTCCTGTTTCGAAAAAGAATACAATTAAGTTCGTGAAAATCATTCAATTCGTTATCAAGATAATGTCAAAGAGAAGAAAGCAAGATGAGCAATGAACTCGAAACACTTCGTAGAAAAGCATTTTCTTATAGTTTGCTCCAAGCTCCAAGACTTAAAGAGGTCAGTCTTTTAGACCTTACGAGCAAAGCTGAATCATTCGGATATTCAATAGAGTTCTGGAAAACTACGGGAATTTGGCGAAAACACACCGAAATAGCCGAAACTCCACACACGTTTAACACGACACATACCGAACTCGTAGAAAAGCCCAAAACACAGCGTATTCAAGGTTTTTCCGATTGCCCTAACTGTGGAATATCATTTCGACAAATACCGAAAAATAAGCGGTTTTGCTCGAAAAAGTGTAAGGACGATTTCCATAATAACACGAAGCGTGAACATACCGGTACTTGAAAGAACAGTTGTTTCACGGTTAAAATGTGAATACTCAGGTATTAATTAGCTCAGCTCTTTCACATTGTGATACTTGTAATGTAGAGATTAAAGAACCAAAACAAAACCAACATTTTTGTTATTGTTCTCAGAAGTGTAAAAATAAATTCCATAACTAAAAATGAAAGACTTAACAAACAGCCATAAGTTGAAGATTAAAAAAGCTTGCGAATCGATTATTCGAGTAATTATTGATTCCGACGAAAGTGAAGTAATTAGCGAAATGAAGATTCACTTTAGAAAAGAAATGCTTGATTTCGCTAACTACTGCATTGGTGAAGGTTTTACTTCCAATGCCACAGAAGCTGACCTAAAAAAATACTTTGAAAATGCAAAATAATTTAATCAAATCAAGAAAATGAAAACACAAAATTTAACCTTCGGAGAAGCTATTGAACTTGCTAAAAAAGGAGAATTAATCACTAGAAGTGGATGGAATGGAAAGCAAGTGTTTTTGTTCATTCGTCCTGTTGCTAAAGTAGATATTGAATTAGTAAAGACATTGCCTGATAAAGTGAAAACCTATTATGAACAGTTTAAAGAAGCAGAAAAACCTTACATTTTAAATTTTACACCTTATATGTGTATGAAGGCTGCCGATAATACTATCGTGAATGGTTGGCTTGCAAGTCAAACGGATATTATATCCGAAGATTGGCAGGTTTTTGAAGTGTGAAGTAGTTACAGCTTATTTAATCTACAGTTTATTAGTACTTAACAATTATAAATAACCATAATATGAAAATGAGAGAATTAAAACCCACGACTGCCAAATTACCAAAGAATGAACAGGTAATTGGCAATGATTCAAACCCTAAATTTCACAAATCAGTTAAAGAAGATTTAAAAACTACACTAAAGCAATGGCAAAAACACTCAAAATAAGCGACACGTCCAAAGAAGTGTCTGCGGGTTCTCGCTTAGACAATTACTGGAAATCAGAAGGTTTTAACAGTTATCTAACATTTGTAAGACCTAATTTTAAATTACCAACTCGTTTCGAGTTAGATGTAACTGCTATAAATCCACTTCAAAAAACCTACGGAATTAAAGATATAGGGTTTGGGAATTGGGTGACAAATGAGGATAGGCATAATTACATTAATTTCCTGTTAGTATCGCTTTACGATTTGAATAAAGTCGTACAATTCAATCAGTATCTTGGCTTCAATCAGCTTTCAGTTACTTTTGGTGCTAGAGGTGTAGGCAAAGCATTGGCTCATTACGAACCTCATACTAAGATTATTAATATAACGAGATATGTTCGAGGTGATGAACCCAAAATTGTAAGGCTAGTATCAACTGGTGGTATGGGTGCTTTTAGTCACGAATATGGTCACTTTTTAGACTATTTTGCTGGGCAATACCTTGATAAAACAAAAGATTATTTTTCCCTGACAGGTGGAATTTCAACGAATAAATCACGAATTGATAAGGGTTCGGAATTACGAAAAATCACTGATGATATTTTAGAAATGATTATTTGGAAAGTACCGAACGAGGAACTTTCAGCGTACTATAAAAGGCTAGAAAAGTATCTTGCAAAAACGGATGATATTGGTGATTATTACATAAGACGAAACGAAATGTTTGCTAGATTTTTTGAAAGTTGGATTAGCTATGAACTTTCATTGCTAAGTATCGAAAATAAGTTACTAGCCAAGGCAAAGTATTCACCCCTTATTTATCCAACTCCTACTGAAATAGCACAAATTGCCCCACATTTTAGGCAGTTTACCAAGAAGTTTAAGGAATTGCTTTTTGTGAAATAGAATTTTAATTAAACCGAAAAAACTCGCCAAATAGCGAGTTTTTTCGGTTTAAAGAGGTAAATCGTAAATCTTGAGCATTTTCGGAGTTGCTCCGAGATATTCCATAATAATCAGCAATTCCTTTCGATAAATCGTCGTATGGTTTTCAAGCAATTTCGGTAAAACTTCGCCCAACCCCGAGTTTTTAACATGGATTTTGAAATAACGAACTTGCTTGATATGATATGCCGAGGCTATCTGAGAAATGCTGTACATGCTGAAAGATTGCTGTAAGATTACGAAATATTGTATAGGGAATGTTCGTCGAGTAAATTCGTTGAACATGAAATAATTCGTGTGAATGGGGTGAAATAGTAGCCCTTAAAATTACGAATTTTTAAGCAAAAAAACGTATCAAAATGGCAAATATCAAGCATAAAAAAGGGATTAATACCATAAAACATTTCAAGGTATCAGACGAATTATTCCAGAAATTCAACGAAAAATCAAAAGAATTTGAATCTGGTGAAGATTTACTCCGTGAAGCCATTACTGAATACCTTTTCCCCGAAAAAACAGAATTGATTCCACCTATTGATTTAGAGGAACGAACTCATACCATTTCCGCAAAAGTTTCGGTTGATACTGCACATTTTTTCAATGTTCTTGCTAATAGTCAAGATTGTTCAATAGAAACGATTTTGGGCGAACTCGCTACAAGATTCAGCATGAATACGGTTAATTTCGGTATTTCTACAAAACGTGATTTTTTGACTATGCCTATTCTTGAAAGTGATTTAGCGGAAATTGATAAACAGTTTGCTAAAACAGAATCAATGGCTTATGAAGATTTTTTACTAGACACATTCCGTGCAGGGCTTTTGGCTAGAAATGCCGAAAAGCGTGAAACCGCAGCGGCAACACAAATAGGAAATATTCACGAAAAATCGGGTATTATCGAAATAGACTTAAACGAGATTGATTCCAAAAAAGTAATTGAAAGTTTGGAATTATTCGGCTTTGATGAATCTCGATACCTCACAACTGAAAAAGAATCGGAATTACGAGAATCATTCAAAAATTCTATTTCCAATGTCGAAGGAATCGGGTTCGTTAATACCGAAGAAATCAAAGAAGCTCATCGAAAAGAGATTGAATCATTAATCGAAAAATATGAAGCTGAAATTGTTCGATTAAAAGCTGAAAATCCAGAAAGAACCGCCTTAATCAAGCAATTTCAGGATTATATCAATTCTACAAAAGAAGTCGTGAAAAGGCTTGAAAATGCACATTCGCTAAAATGTGTCTTCTTTAAAGTTTCCAGAGCCGAAATTGCTGAGTTATATCCAGAACATTTACGACACTTGATATGAAAATTCTCGCTATCGTCGAAATAGACGAGTTTGGAACAATAATTAGCGAAAAGCCCGAAGCAAAATTTATGGAAAATGCCGAAATCAAGACGGTTGAGGCATTTTTCAAGAATACCGAAAAATTACACGAAGAATACCGAACGCTTTCGACGATTAAGAAAAATAACATGGTTCGGCTGAATGCCAACTTTAACGAGATTAGCAAGATGGGGTTCGTTCACACTTCTGAATTAGATAAGTATCTCGAAAAGAAACTCGTAGAACTCGAAAACCGTGTGAAAATAAACATTTACTGGAAACGCTTAGTGGCGAACCCGTTCCGCAAAATGTTGTTTAGTGTCGGTGGTAAATTCGGTGCAATGGCTTTAAAATTCGGTCTTAAATCCGTAAAATCATAAATATGAACTTTGAACAAATAATTAAGAATGTTTCTGGTGGTGTCGGATTGTTCGGTAACGAACCCGACGAACCTGTAAACGAGTTATTACCCCAAAGAAATATCCCTTGGTCGGGTAGTGATGAATCCGACGATTCTTTTTTGAACTTTATTCCGAAGCAAAAGGATATTAAGCCAGAAATCTCGGATGAAGAATTGAATGTACTTGCTGAACAGGAGGTTGATTTGTTGATAACTCAAATAGATTTGGCTTTAGCAATTGGCAAAGGTGGAATTTCTGAATTACTCGTTTCAAGCGAAGATTTGCGAAAATTGAATGACTTCAAGATGGGCAAAGAATTTGTTTCAAGCGAAATAGACGAAATAAACGAACGTATTCGGGTAAAAGAGCAATTTGAAATTGCAAAACCCGATAATCGTAAAGCGAAAATTGACTTGCTAACGAAAATTATCAAGGCAGATTTAATCAAAAAACGTGAAACTGGGACACTGAAATTACCAAGCGTTCGCGAGTTCGCTTATAGAATTGTTCTTACTGAATTTTCGGAAATTTCTTCAAGAAATCCATTAATTTTTAGTGCCATCGGTAAAAATATTATCAAAAAAGTAAAAACCTTTTTCTAATGTTACATCCACAGGGAAACAGAATACTTTTTATTGGTGCTTCAGACACTGGGAAAACTTACGAATGTATGCAGTTCGCTAAATACTTTCGAGAACGTAAAAAATCACCTAAAAGGACTATTGTTTTTGACCATACAAAAAACGCAGTTTCATATCCAGAAACAATCCAAATAGAATTAAAGGATTTAGATTATAAGTTGCCTCAAAGAGGGTGTTTTAGAGTCAAGGTAGATTTAGCAAAAAATCCAAAAGATTTAAAGGTTTTTATAGATAAATGTTCAATGCTAACAAACAGTTGTATTGTTCTGGATGATACTACAGGTTTGTTTCGTCGTGGAGTTCCTGACTGGGTAATTACTTTTCTTGGTTTACGAAAAAATAACCGATTAGAGATAATGTTCCAGATTCACAATATCAAAGCAGCTTCGCCAGACATTTTAGAAAACTCGGATATTTGGGTCATAAAGCAAACAAGAGATTCCTTCCCTATCAAAGATACTTGTCCTGATGGAGATATTGTTGAAATGCTCATTCGTGAATGTAAAAAGGAAAACTCGGAGAATAATTATCAAAACCTCTGGGCTACTAGAATTTTTGTTGGTGAAAAAAATTTGATTTACAGAAAGGATTTAAGCAAACCATTTCTTGAATCTTACCAAGACAAAATAAATACTTTGATTGACTTAGATTAAAAGTCTTAACCATAAAATTTAACATAATGAAAAAAATAAATTGGGCTTTAGTGGGAATCGTACTTGCACTTGGTCTTATCATCGCAATGATATTTGGCTTTATTAGAAAAATTTTCACTCGTAAGGTGATTACTGCCAATGAAACAAAATCCTTAGTGATTGAACCTGTGCCAAAAGTAGAGAAAGAAAGTGATGAAGAATTGGCAAAAAAAGCAGAATTACTTTTAGAACAAAAATTACAGGAAGTAGAAAACAACAAAAACCAAGATGAGCATTAAGACGATTCCGCCAAAAGCGACAATGACAGATATTTGTTTCGAGTTCCAGTTCTCTACAAGACATGGAAAGAACAGAAGGCCTGACATTAAACATCTTAAGAATTGTTTATCTTGTTTTAAGGATATACTTAAGGAAAAATATGATTTTGACTTAGATAATATCCCTCAAAAGCGAAGTTTACCATATCCTGTAATAGTTTTCATCTACAAAGAATTTACTCAGGGCTTATGTGAACTTCAATAGCTAAAAAGCCAAAGGTTAGCCACTTTAAGCCCAAAAAACAACCGTTATAAGCCCACATTAAAACCGTGGGCTTTTTTTTTGACTTATATATTTGATTCATAAAAGCGGAAAAACTTTTCACTAAACAAATTTTATCATGTCTCTTACAGCTGACTATATCACACAAATTCAAGGAATGCTAATTGTTCAATTCAACGTTGAAAATAATTCTAATGAAGCAACTGGAACGGTTGTTTTGATTGGAGGTGCGGCAACTTTTGAAAAAACAAAAGAACATCTTATCAAAGTAGGAACTTTTCAATCATTGAACAATGATGTTGAATTGAATGGAATTTCAAGCTTTAACCTTGAAAATATCAAGCAACATGATTCTTTGATTCCTGCAAACATTTCTTCAATCATGATGAAAGTTACTTCAAGTAACAATCAATTAGATGGTTGTGAAAAACCTATCGTAGTAGTAACTCAAGATAGACTGGGAAATGAAACAGAAGTAGCTGTTAAAGGTGTCTTTGATGACGAATCACGAAAGTTCGTTTTTCCTATCAATCAGGTAATTGGTTTGAATCAGTATGTGAAATTTGAGTTGTTGCCTTCGCTTAAATTATCGGTTGAAGTTGTTTATGCTTAACCAGTAATATTTTGTTTATAAGATTCGTAACTCTCTAAATCCTAGCAAAAATGATTTTTAGTAAAATATATCAATTTGGGGACATTATTGCAAAAGTTGTTAACACTTCCAGTGGTGTTGTCGAAATTGTAGTAAGGATTACACGTATTAACGGAGTAATTATTGCAGTCCAAGACACACTCGCTGACGCAACTACGGTTAAGCCGTTGGTTGGGCGTGAATACCTTAACACTTTGAAAACTGGTATCAGCGGTAAAACTATCACTTGGATGAATGGATTTGACCCTAATACTGACATATCAAAAGTTGCTACTTCTACGGATGCTGCTTTGGCGTATGGTATTTCATTGGGCGTTTCTCAATCAGGTGGTGTAACAATTACTACTTCTAATTACACAGTTTTAAGAACTTCGGTAATTAGTCCTTCTTATCTTGAAGATCAATTAGTATCTGCTAACCTTATCAATAACCCTGAGGTTTTATCCTTAATTGTTATTGTGAAAGTTTATGAAAAGGTTTTAGCAGAGAATGGGCTTTTGGCTGTTGCTAATAATCGCTTAAATAAGGCTAAACAAGCCACTTAACATTAGTATTCAATAGGTATCAATATTACATTCATAAAAATCTCTAAACAAAAAAAAATCATGGCTGGAATTGTTGGCTCATTGCCTGTAAAAGGCACAATCAAACAAGGTGGTATTATCGGAGTTATCGACTTCGGAAAAAGTTTAGCTACTGGTGTAGCATCAAAATTAACAGTTTTCTTGTGCGTATTTGGTGGCGTGCCTTATCTGTTCAAGAAACTTAGCACTGCTTCTGGAAGTCCTGTTCCTTTCACATCTGAGGATGTTGTAGCAATCGGTAAAACAGATTTAGGCGTTCTTTGGGATATTGCGAATTTAGCTTCTCATCCTGCTCAAGTCTATGCCAATTATGGTATTAGCTATGTAGAGGATACAGACACTGACGTTTTCTACACGGATGGTGCTGGGGCTTACAAAGCAACACCTTATACGGACGTTTCTGCAAGCGAATCTTTAAGTACTACACTTGCTAAAATCATCGGAACAACCGCAGATGCTACTACGCCCGTAGTTGACGTACCTTGGTACAAAAAAACAGTTACTTACGTAATAACTGGAATTGTAGTAGTAGGTGGTGCTATCTGGTATTACTTCGCTAATAAGGACTAAGGATTTTTTTGATTTTACCTCTAAACGAGCCTGCCTGCCAATTGGTGGGGAGGCTCTTTTTATTTTACGAAAATGGTTACTATTCAAGAATCAAAAAGTTATCCACTTGTAAAATCTTCCTCAAGCATCGGTACAAAAGCATGGGCAAAAGGCACGCAAGATGGTTTTATTTACAGGCTTTCAACTATTGTAAACACTTATAAGACTGGCACTACTTTAGGTGTTTTGACTAAAGCTTACAGTATCAAAAGTGGGAATAGTTTTGGAGTGGTTCAATTGTTAAAACCAATCACCAAAGGACTAACTAAATATACCCATGTCTTGGTATTACTAGCCGATATTTCAACGGTAGCTGAAACTGAAGCACCAAAGGGAAATTTGTATTTCTGTAGTGCAACAAACGTGAATATTCGAGTTTCACCATCAAAGTTATCGGCAAAATTACCTAGCCAATTGACGAAAGGTGAACCGATTGGATATAGTGACGGAATTGTTCAGAATGGCTTTCTAATGTTCAAATTAAGGAGTGGTGGTGTGGGCTATGTTTCAAAAACATACTGCACATTACAAGAACCAAGCCTTGTTACGATACCAGTGACGAAAGCTAATCCTTTAACGGGTAAGGATGAAACGCAAGATGTGCCTGTGATAGATAACCCAAAAGGGACTTTGGATATATGGAAAACGGCTTTAGGAGCGGGTATTTCAGCGGTAGTAGTTTTTGTAGCATCTAAAATTTTTAACAAGATATTTTAATGAAAGTAGCATGGAACGTTTTAGTAAATGTCATTAAGAAGCTGACATCATCTAATATTTTTTGGTATGTATTCTTTGCCATTGCTGCATATTATGGGTACAAAAGATTGACAAGGCCTCCAGAAACGACCTTTATTAATACTCCTTTGCCCAATTCTGGTTCTGGGATTCCTCAGGGATGGACACCTGATGATTTAGCGTCACAATTTCACGACCATTTCGCTAGTTTTTGGGTGAATGCTTCAACATTGCAAATTCTTTATACTCAATCGAATAGTTTAACGGATGACCAATTTGTAACACTATGCAATTTCTATAATGCTAAATACGCAAAATTGGATGGAAATAAGACACTTTGGACACGAGTTAAATCTTGGAAAAGCATTTGGTTTGGTACTGGAGTAGATGAGCAAAATAAATTCATTAAACGTATGGTAACCCTTAAACAAGATTATTAATGGACGGATTAGTCGGAAACTTATTAGGCACAATCAAAACGGATAATAGCATCGGTTTTGATACGCCAAGCTTGCTTAGAGCGGGTGGTATTGCCATCATTTCAGGAATCTTGATTGGCATTTCAGTGAAAGTAATTTCAAAATTTTTAAGAATTTAACCTCTAAAATCATGTTAGAAAAAACTAAAGGAAAGTCAGGCGTAAAATGGACTCCAAAGCTTAAAAAAATAGCAACTGGTGAACTGTTAGACCTTGCAAATGCCTATGAGCCAAAGAAAAGAACATCTTTAAGAAATATCAAATTTTCTGAAAAAGATGAGTCGGCAAAGTGGATTGGTCAAGCACATGATTATACCTGTAATCTGACAACCGCTAAGAAAATTTCATCACAAATGCCACAGAAATGGACTGCTGAAACGAAAGCTAAAGCAAAAAAAGTACTATTTGAGATGGTTGAAAAATTTGAAAAAAGTAAGGCAAAAGCAAGTGACATTACTTTTGATAATGAAATAGGTCGTGCAAGATGGCAGAAAAATGGCAGTTCATATTCAGTAGATATAGAATCATTCATATAACCAATGGCTTTGCTATACATCAATAAAGTTCCTTCAAGTCTTAGAACTGCATTTCAAAACGAAGTGATAAAGATTTGTTCTGATTTGGGTATAGCAAACCCTGATTGGTTAATGTTAGTCTTTTATGCCGAAAGTAGAATTAATCCACAGGCACAAAACGGCGGTAGCACAGCCACTGGATTAATACAATTTTTGGAAAGTACAGCCAATGATTTAGGCACTACTACTGCAAAGCTTTACAAGATGAATCATGTACAGCAATTGCCATACGTGAGGGAATACCTTAGAAGGCTAATAATTGAGAAAGGGAAGCCTGAAAGTGCTTATGATTTATACTTTTTAGTACATAGCAAAAAGGGATTTGGTAAAGCTGACGATTATGTAATGTATGTAAAAGGTTCGTTGGCTTATAAATATAATCCACTTGATTACAATAGTGATGGAACTGTTACAGTCGGGGAGATTAAAACCTTTTTAAACAAAGCTTTGCCAATTACCTACAACAAAGCAAATCTATATAAATCAACTTCATCAAGTTCTACATTTAATACAATACTTATTATTGGGTTGGTAGCAGTGTTTGGTACTGCAACTTACTTTTTAGCTTTTAAAAATGGTTTTCAATTCATCAAAGCCATGATTTTTAAGAAAAAATAAACCACTAAACCATGAAGAAATTTATTATTTTACTCTTAATAATTTTTCGTTTTACAACCTGTTTTAGTGCTGATTTTGTAAGATTCTTCAACAATACAATTTCAGTAGAAGGTAAGACTTTTGTAAGCTTAAAATTTGACAGAGGAAACGAAACATTATACGGAATCACGATTGGCACTTATAAACGCTTTTGTGATTTGCCCAAAGTACCGATTGTTTGTGATAAGAATGCTGACAAAGTAGTCAATTACAAAGATTTGGCATTAATGAAATTAGGAGAAACCAAGCCTATTTATAAGAAATATTATTGGGATATAACCTTGGCTGACCAAATAGAAAACCAAGCCGTTGCCGAATTTATTTCAGACTTTTTTGTCAATTCTGGCGGTTCTCCTAACAATATCAAAAAGATTCAAGGTTTGGTCGGGGTTGCTCAAGATGGCATCATAGGAAAAGGTACAATCAGGGCAATTAATAAGCAAAACCCTAAAATCCTATTCGATAAAATATACCTGTTTCGGCTTGACTTTTATCATAGAATATGCCTTAGAGATAAAACACAATATATGTTTCTCAAAGGTTGGACAAACAGAATTGTAAAACTTAAAAAAATCTATCAAAATGGCAAATTCATTTAAACCAATCGTTCTTTTAATCTTCCTGAGTGCTATGTGCTTCTTAGGGATTCGTAGTGTAAGTGGCAACAACAATGATAAGGAAAATAAGTATGTGAAGTTGAAAGTTGATACCGCTCAGGTAGTAAGTACGGTTCATGAAATACATGACATCGTAGAAAATGAGATATTAATTGATACAACTCAATTCGGGGTATGTGACACTTGCCGAACATCTTTTACGACTGTACTCGAGGATAATCGAAAGCTTTGTGATTTGCTTTTTGAACAGAATTTAATCCTTTACGATAGATTGAATATTACCAAAAGGCTAAATGATTCACTCGCAAATGTTGAAATATTGCTAGTAGCGGAAATGAAGAAAAGAAAAGCCGTGAATCAGCAGCGGTTGTAAATATCTGGACAAACACAAATGGCAAAAATAGCATTTCAAACCTTCTCAGAAAAAAATCAGAGTTTAAAAGATTTTGTAATGTGCATGGCAGTGAAAGGAGTTTTCTTTCATTGTGAAATACATTTTAGAGATGGTGCGGTCGGTTCTTCTGGCAATAAAAATAGAGGTGTTGTTTTGATAAGCAATAAAGATAGAGAATACAAGTCGGGCGAATGGATATTTTATGAAATTCCTTGTACAGCTTCTCAGGAAGATAAAATGAGAGATTATTTTATTCAAAACCTCAATCAAAAGTACAATATGAAAGGCGTGCTTGGCAGTATGGTTACAGGTTTAAATGTAGATAGCAAAAAGGCTGAATTTTGTTCCGAAGTTTGTTTTAACTCATTAACCAAGGCAGGAATTATAAGCAATTTTGGTTTAAAAGCCCAAGAACTTAGCCCAAGCCATTTACAAACCATAATCGAAAAATTAGGATGGAAAAGAAGTCAATTTTACCAATAGTAGCTTTAGTTTTTACAATCGTAGCATCTGGTTTTATCATTGCTGGACAGATAACTACATTTTTTGTTAACTGGGCAATTTTAAAAGAAATGCGACTAAAAAAGCAAATAGAAAGCAATGTTAAAACTGTATAAAATACTCGTCGTTGTTGCCGTTACGCTAGGCTCCTATCTGTTTTTTGATGGTATCTATTTGAAACCACAAAGAGATAAAGCTAAGAGAAAATTTGTAATTATTAGACCGAATTAAGAAGATGCTAGCAATAGAATTACTAAGAACTAAATATTACAGTGATGCTGACATTGCTGGAAATTTAGCTATTGTAAAGAATATCAGAAATAAGTTTGGCACTCTTATCAATGAAGAATGTTCAAGCGGAAATGGGAATTTAGAACCATACTTACTTGAAAGCTTGTACGCTATTGAAAGTAAAGGTGACCCAAACGCTGTAAATGGTTCAACATACGGACTTGGGCAATTAGATACTGCAACGGCTAGTAATATACCATTCTGGCTGAAAAAGCGTGCTAAAATAATGACCTCATCACAAGAGGATAAAATAAAGAAATTGTTTGGTAGTGCCTTGGCGGATTGTTTACTAAATCTTAAATATGACAATGCACCTTCTAAATGTTCGGGAAACGCTCCAAGTATCAATTTAGTGACCCGTGCAATGTTATTGAATCCAGAAAAGAACATTGCATTGAGTGCCATGTACATGGATTATCTGATTGATAAATACTCTTTCGGTGGTACTTCAGTGACACCACCAACAGGCGTAAGACTTGATAAGTTGATTGTGCATTACAATGCTGGTCAAGGGAACGCCGCTAAAGTACCACAAGGATTAACGCCAACGGATACGACAAACTGGGTAAAGCAAAAATTGAGCATAACAACCTCTGACTATATTTTAAAATTCATTGGCAAAAATGGATTTGTTGACATTCTAAACCGATAAAATCTAATGACACAAGGTGACATTTTATATGCAAAAGGCAATACAGTGATTGGTACTGGAGCTATAGTCGATACAACCAAGTACGACCCTTGGAGTACTTCTATTATTGACCAAATCGCTTTGCTTGATAATCCAGATGCGAAACCAACAGGCGAGCAAATTCCTTTGTTCATTGGTGCTGCAACATATCCACCTGAGCGTAAAAAATTGCTACAATGGGAGTTTGGCGATGCCGTAGGAGTGTTTACTGGCAAAGTAAAAATCCTATCAGGCGTTTCTTATTCTCAAGTAACCGTTCAGTTACGAGCATATTATGGCGTAGGTGATGATATACCTCAACCTGCTAAAGTTTGGGTGCGAACAAATGATGTTACTAACAACCAAAAAGAGTTAACCGCTTTGGCTTCAAGTGGTGATTCTGGTGGAGTAACAGTTAGTGACTTAAATGCAAAAAGACAAAGTGACGCTTTGACCAATAAAGTGACGACAGGCACAGGAACTGGTAACGGTATTATCAGCACAATTACCTCTGCTTCTAACCTTATTTGGTATGCACTTGGAGCGTTAGCAATTGGGGTTGGAATTTGGTATTACCGTACTCGAAATAATTAAGAATAACCTCTAAATCTATTAATAAATGGGTGCTTATAAAGATAAAAACGGTGTTACTCGAGCGGGTGCTGTTTTGAAAAGTATCGGAGGTTTTTTCTCTGGAATATTTGGGAAAAAATCTACCACTCAAACAGTAACTGACCAAAATGGAGATTCGGTTGAAATTACGACACCAAAAGATAAAACAACAGCAGGAAAAATATTGCAATCAATTGGCAATGTGTTTTCTGGCATCTTTAAAAGTTCAGGTACTTCCCAAGGCAGTAATACTACACAAAATCAATCTGGCTCTGGTTCGAGTGTTTCTGATTTGTTGGTTTCAATTGGTGGTGTAGTAGCTGGGTGGATTGGTGCTAAGACTGCAACTATGGGAGTTCCTAGCACTGACCCTGCTATTTATGAACAGCAAAAGCAAGAAGTTGAGCAAAAACAAGCTACAATCGGAACAGGGGTTGTAGTTGGTTTAGTCTTGATTATTGGAGGTGTAGTTGCTTGGCTGATTTTTAGAAAAAAAGACTAGCATGGAGCAATTTGTTATCATTTCCGAAATAGACAAAAAGCTTTTACCAATCGACAAATTGAATGCTTTAGCGGCTGCATTAACCATTCAAGCCAAAGAACATTTATACAAGTTTTGGGCTAAAAATGCAACCTATGAAGTTGGGAGCCTACAAGATGTAACAGCGGGTAAAATACCTTTTTATATCCAATACGACATAGGCGTAAATGAACAAAACGGGTACCACTGGGCGGAAAATAGAAAACCTTATGTAAAAGTAAAGTTCAATCCAGACTTTGACCAATTATGTTTAACCTGTTCGCATGAAGGCTTAGAAACGATCATCAATCCGCAGATTGACAAGTTCTCCGCTCTTGAAGATTTAACGATTCTAAATTCAAAAGGACAATCATTCTTTGAAATATGTGACATCTGTCAAAGTAAAGAATATGCTTATAGAGTAAACGGAATCTTAGTATCAAACTTTGTTACACCAAACTATTATGATACTGTTCCGCAAAAGAATGTACAGTATGATTACTTGAATTTTGTGGAAAGGCCCGGTGAAATTCTTGAAGGTGGTTATAGGAGTTGGAAACTCAATGATTCAGAAGTTTTGCAAGCTTTCAAAGTAAAAGGGCTTTTAGTTTATAAAAAAATTACTGGTGATAAAATCGTTCAAGTTACCGCAAAATCTCAGCCTTTTACATGGGTCATACCTTTGATTATAGGCATAGGAATCTCAATCTATTTAATCTTTAAATCTAAAAAATCATGATGATTACTAAAAAACCAAAAATTAAAGCCAAATCAGTAAAAGCCGTTACATTAAAAAAAGTAAAGGGTAAAAAAGGCTCAATGGCTCAAAAAGATGCTCAAGCAAAAATCAAGAAAGTATCGAAAATTGCTACTGAAATTCAAAAAGAAGGTGGGCAAAAAGTAGTTACTAAAAAGGTTTACAAAATCAAGCGTAGTGATGCCGTGAAAAAAGCTTGGAAAAAAATCAATTAATCAATCATTAGGCTTTGCAGGAATGTAAAGCCTAAAAACTTTTGAACCAATGAAAATTTTAAAATTTATATATTTTTTCGTACTGGTTGGCGGGTTTTTGTACTTGCTTGATTTGCTATTTGAATTTAATAATGATGGTGAAAATACTACAGTTAATCCCTCTCAAACACTTTCCACTTCAAGCGTGAATCTAGCGTTAGCTACCACGATTGCTAGTCAGGGAGATAGTTACAACACACGATTAGATAATTTAATTGCTACAATAGCAAGCGATAAATTACAAATCAGCACACACAATTTAAGTGCAGGGCAATCTATAACATTTGTTGCAGGAACGGTTAAAAGAATTGGCATTAATCCACTTGCAGGAACTTATACTGTCAAAATTGGGGATAGTGATACGACTACTAACCTTTCTGATTATTTCGATACAGGTGTAAGCTCTCAATATATTGATACGGTTATTGTCATTAACTGCATTTCTGGAAACATACTAATTACTAAGACTTATTAAAATACTATGAAAAAAATATTCATCATATTACTTTTCTTGTCACATTTTGTGACTGGACAATTTTTGCCTAATACCAAACAAATTGTTGGCACAAAAGAAGATATTGTTAATAAAAGTATTAGCAAGACTTTAGGAACTAGCGATATTTTATATCCTTCTCAGAAAGCTGTAAAGTCTTATGTTGATAGTTTAAGCATACTCGCTCAAAATGGATTTCAAGCAGGTTTAAATACAAAACTCAATATAAGTCAGGCAATCAGCTTTGCTTATCCAAAAGGTTTTTATAATGTAAGTGCGAATACCCCTCCTTTATCTGCTACTCCTGATGGTTCATTTGAACAGGGTGCTTTTTATGAGATAAACAATTCGGGAACGATTGGATTTTCTGGCAGTAATTTTAGTTCTGGACAAGTCCTAAACGTTGGTGACAAACTTGTAAAAATCGGGACACAGTGGGGTTATATGCCTTATCCTGAGACGTCAAGGTTAAAGAACATTGAAGCTGTAGTTTCTAACTATTCGGTTTTAGGCTCTGCTGTAATTACAAATGGTTCATATCAAAATAGTGCAGGAACTGTTGTTACTTCTGCTTCAAGGAGTTATACAACCTTTACCGTTGGGAATGACCTTATAAAAGTAAGTACCGTTGTTAATGGTGGTATTCCAGTAGCAATTTTTAAAAATAGCAGTGGAACCGTAATTTCTACACAAGGGACGGGGGTTAATGGTAGTGATTTAGCATTCACCAATTACTATTTGAATATTCCTGCGGGAACGGTAACAGTCGTAATTAATGGGAATGTAGCTTCGCCAACCGTTGTTTATAAAGGTTCTGTTTTTGACCAATCAGCCCAAAAGAGTGTAGTAGATGCTCTTTCTAGTAATGTCTCTAGCTTATCTACAAGTGTTTCCAATAATACGAATGCTTTATCTGGTTTTATCAATCAGACTATTACTAAAAATGATGGCTATTGGATCAATAGTTCTGGTACTTCAACGGCTTCACCAAGTAGAACTTATGCAACATTTTCGGGTGCCAATGGTGATAATGTCATAGTAACCACAACCATCAATGGAAATGGAATACCAATAGCTGTTTATAAAAATGGTTCAACTGTACTTGGTTCTCAAGGTGCTGGAATTAATGGACGAGATACAACATTTACCAATTATTCCCTAAGTATTCCTGCTGGTACAAATAGCATAATTGTAAATGGTAATGTAGTCGCTCCACTTACTGTTAAAAAATATTCATTAATCAGTAAAGCAGCTTCTACCAGTACAACCGATTCTTTAAAAGTTAGGATAAGTAATGGAGAAACCCTTGTTTCTAATTATTCTTCTATCCTATCTGATTATGCTACTCAATCGGTATCAGTAACCCAAGGTTCATTTATTGATTATAGTGGTACGGTAACTACAAGTTCACCTCGTAGTTATACAAGTTTATCTGCTACTCCTTCTGATAAAATAAAGGTTACTACTTCTTTGAATGGTAGTGCTATGTATTTAGCACTTTTCATGAACAGCAATGGTATTGTCATTAGTAGAGTAGCTCAGGGAACAGATAATGTTACGACAAATTATAATGATTATTTGTTGACTATACCTGAAGGTACGACTATCATCAAAGTAAATGGCATGGTTGCTAATCCAATCATTGTCAAAAAACTTACATTATTTAATAAGGCGGTATCAACTTCGACAACCGATTCCTTAAAGGTTAGGATAAGTAATGGAGAAACCCTTGTTTCTAATTATTCTTCTATCTTATCTGATTATGCTACTCAATCGGTATCGGTAACCCAAGGTTCATTTATTGATTATAGTGGTGCGGTAACTACAAGTTCACCTCGTAGTTATACAAGTTTCTCTGCTACTCCTTCTGATAAAATAAAGGTTACTACTTCTTTGAATGGTAGTGCTATGTATTTAGCACTTTTCTTTGATAATAATGGTAATCAATTAAATAGAATTTCTCAGGGAGTAGATGGCGTTACAACCAATTACACTGATTATTTATTGACAATCCCTAATGGCACTACTAATATCAAAGTGAATGGTATGGTAGCAAGCCCAATTGTCATTAAAAAATTGACATTGTATAATAAAGCTGTTTCTTATGCTACAACCGATTCTTTAAAAACTAGATTAAATGCTTATGAGACTCAATTAAATGCTCAGAAAAGTATATTAACTGATTATGTAAAGCAAAATGTCACTTTCACAAATGGTTCTTATTTCAGTAGTACAGGTACAATAGTATCAAGTAGTTCTCGAAAATTCACTAGCATTGCTGTTAATAGTTCAGATGCTTATAAGGTAACAACTACGATAAATGGTGGTCCTGTTTATCTTGTGGTATATGTGAATTCAGGAGGTACTGTATTAGGCACGCAAGTGCAAGGCACAAACGGCGTAAATAGTACCTATACAGATTTTGCATTGACAATCCCTGCAACTACGGCTTATGCTTATATAAATGGAAATCTGAATGATAGCTTAATTGTAAAGAAAACACAGTTAATCTCACAGTTCGCTCAAAAAAGTGACATTACGGATTTAAAAAATTATGTAGATAACTCTAACCCTTCTGGATGGAAAGGAAAAACAATTTTCTGGTTAGGTACAAGTATTCCAGAAGGTGGTTTATATCCAACAAATTCAGCTGTTAATCTTGGTGCAACGGCAATTAATAAAGCCGTTGGTTCATCAATGGTTCGCATATCAAGGGCTGACGGGACAATTAATAGTTTAGCTTGGCAAAATGTATGTTACAGTCTCTCTCATACAATTGCTGAAAAGCAAGATTTAATAGATAACTGGGCTACTTATAGATTAATATTAAGCAATAACCCTCCTACAACTTTAGATGCAACAGAACAGGCTAAAATATTAAGTTGTAGTTATGAAAACAGGCTATTGCCATACTTGAATGGTACATTCCCGATGCCTGACCTTTTCGTGTTTGACCACGGAAGGAATGACAACCTAAGTTCTGATACAGACACTCAATATACAACTGTTCCAAGCGTAAGGAACGATAGACGGTATTATATGGGTGCAATGAACTATCTGATAGATTTGATTTATCAGTATAATCCTTATGCACGCATTGCCTTTGTTGGGCATTACGAAAATTGGGACTTTTCACGAGTATCGGTAGGACAACAAAACTTAGCAAACTACTGGCAATTACCAATTTTAAAAACTTGGGAACACACGGGCTTTTCGCAAAATATTGTAGTAGGCTCACATACATTGTGGAGTGTTGCTCCGTGGAGTAATTACATACCAAGTGGGCAAAATACTGCTTTAGATATGAATATGAGAAGGGTAATGCTACCAGATTATATTCATCCGAGTTCAGCGACAAATGGGAAACCACAGGCTTTGTTAACCGCCATAATCACGAATTGGCTTAAAACATTACCATAACCAAAACTCTTATGATTTCTAAAAAAATATCCTTTTATCTACCTATTTGGTTTGTCGTATTTCTGAAAAGTACAAAGGATGTGTTAATAGGTATCTCTTTAAGTAGTATCGGCTTATCTGTAGTTATAAATGACCCAATTGTACACTGGTCAGCATTAATAATTAATTGTATCAGGGAATTGACGAGTGTTATTTTAAAAATTTGGATTACACAAGAAATTTCAGAAGATGAAAACAAATAAAGTAATGAAAATCAAACATATAATCATTCTATCATTTACAATCTTTTCTTTAATTGGCTGTATTTCTGAAAAGAAACAACGATTCAAAGCAGAGCAATTTTATAGGGAACATCCCGAAGAATTGGCTCAAAACTGTGCTGAAAAGTTCCCAGTAATGACAAAGTTCATACAGGGCGTTACTATAACTAAGCGAGATACTATCTTTCAAAAAGGAAAGGTTTTAGACTGTCCACCTGTTTTTGATACAATTACAAAGCAAAGCTTTATTCCTAAAGTGATTTGTCCAGAAGAAAGAATTATTTACAAAACGGAGTACAGAACTGATACTGTCATCAACGAAAATACGGCAAAAGTTGAACAGTATCGGTTATTGAACGATAAGACTGCTAAGGAATTGGCTATTAGTCAAAACAATGAAATGTTAGCCAATAAAAAGGCTAAACAACGGTTTTGGATGCTAATTGGATTATTAGCCGTAATTGTTCTTGGTGGATTTTATCACTATAAAAAAACGTTGCTGGCCAACACCAAATAATTATGAATGTACTGTCAGTAGTCGGCTCGGTTTTGGGTTCTGTTTTAGGAATAAACGACCAATCACAAGAAAATAATATTGATGAGCTACAAACACAAGTGGCAAGCTTATCAAAAAGTCTTGGTACATACAAAACCCTTACTTATGTATTTGGTTTGGGTTTTGTGGTTTGCCTTATTGTTATTTTCCGTAAAAAATAATGTGAATGTCCGGGCTTTAATAAATCAAGCTCTGTCCGTGAATAATCGATTAGTTCTAAAATACTCTAAATCACATATCATGAAAAAAATATTCTTAGTATTAGGCTTTGTCGCAGGTATAGCCATTTACTTTTTTACACGTAAAAAAACTGGTACTTCAGCAGGAACAGGTACGGGGGACTCTCTGCTATCTGGCTTAAATTTTCCTGTTTATACTTCTACTACTAGCAGTAATTCAGGTGGTACTGGAGGTGGTACTGTGATTGACAATGGCGGTTCTGGAGGTGGTGGGACTACTGACCCTAACGCTTTGACAAACGAAGTTAGAGAACTGGTTTATACCGTTCCTGCCATGCTGAATCAGGTTGATTTTAGTTTCATCAATGATTTTGACGTTCCATTACATCCAAACCCTACCTACCCAAACGAGCCTGTTTTTAAATGTTTGCTAAAAGGGCTTAATTACCGTTCTCAATCAACTGTGGGTAATATTTTCAAAAAAGGGTTTACTAGCTTAGAATGGGGATTAATGATAAATACTACTGAAAGGCAGGTTTACCCAGATTACTATTCGAACTTTGTTTCACCAATTCCACAGGAAAAGAGAGTTATTTTTATCAGTAGTGGTAATACAAACTTACATAGTTCTGCCTCAACCTCTGATATAAACAATACACCATATTCAGCGTATAACAATCTAACAGGTGACCTTACGAATAACATTTGTAAGATGTTTGATGGTAGTTCAAATGTTGCTAAAATACATCTCCTTGGTTTAGACATTGAGAATGGTATTTGGGGTTTGCCAACGGCTGACCTTGCCAACCGATTAGTTGCCATTAATGAAAAATTGCATGAAGGTTGTGACCCAAACACTAAAATATCTTTGTTGTATCAGGCTTTGCCAGTAGTAGATGTTGGTTTCGGTGTTACCTACGCTAAATACTCAGAACCTGCCAACGCTTATTGGACGACACCTGCAAGCATGACAGAAAATGCCATTGCGATGGGAATGCCTGCTGGAAACGTTGGCAAAAGCTTACATAGTTTAGCTTATATCAAATGTATGTTTGAATATTATTTGATGTACGAAGCGTTTCAGAATGAAGGTGCTGTATTAACAAATATTTTGGATACTCCTCTTTTAAGTGGTAGTGGTGTTAATATATCTGTTCTTACTCATTTTGGTGTATCAAACCAAGATAGCCCTAGTTACTTACACTTTGCTGCACATTTAGCTTCTGGATTAGAAATCAATATTCCAAAGTTGAACGGGAAAAAAGTAATGGTTCAATCTAATAATTTCAACATAGGTGGAACAGGCTATTTTTATAGGGATTTTGGTAATGACTGGCCAAGTCAACCTGATACTAGCAAAATAAAACAGTGCTATGATGGTTTTAAATATGCGATTCCTGCACGCATGATGGAGGCTATGGCTTTGCTAACTTATTTCTCTGGTGCTGAATATTATAACTGGGATGCTAGTGATGTCTTAACGCCTGTCAATCGTAGTTTAGGCGAATATGTTAGCAATGAAGTGAGCCGTAGAGATTATGTTGGTATAGGTGGCGAACAATCGGCAATGCGTAGATTATGTGCTGAAAAGGCTCAAGTTGGCAGTACTCAAAAAAGTGTAGCTGACCTTATCGACGGAACAGAGATTTACACGCTTGACAACACTAAAGTTGATTACTTAAATGTATCGGCATTCTCAGGGGTGAGAGCTGTCAAAGGGTTGGATTGGCGAACCTACAAATTGAGTGCTGTACGTTGTATCGTGAATGAAGCAAAAGGATTAATTGCTATTTTGGCTTTCCAACCTTATGGCGTTGAGCAATCAAGTGTAGATGTGGTTTACAATTCAAACGGCTTTAATTTCCGTAGGAACATTTCTATACCTGTAGGACATAATAAAATTTACATTTACTCATTAACCTAATGAAAAAAGCATATATTTTTATAGGTGTTGCCATTGCGGTAATAATCTATCTACTTACAAAAAAGAAGGGTGTTGTTGGTGTTACTGGTAGTAATGGTGAAAGTGCTTTGAGTAGTGTAAGTAGCTATGTACAAAATCTACTTTCTGGGAAAGATACAACATCAAGTACTGGTGATAATACTGGAACTGAGAACGGAACAGGTACTGACACTGGTGATAATACTGGAACAGGAACTGGCACAGGTGATAATACCAATACCACAACTGGTGCAACCGAGCCATTATCGTTAAGGTACAATGGTGGGCAATTCTTGTATAAGAAGTATAACGGACAATCTTTGCCAAGTGGTGGATTAGGGTATTTAGTCAACGGCACTGTTATTTACTTGAGCAATGTATATTATTCTGTTCAGGTAGGTGAATATCTGCCAAAAGCAAATGTTGACCCTTCAAGCCCATATAATTCTTCTGGAGTAAACGTCAATATGAAACTTGGAAGATTTATTGTTAGTGGAACATGGATAGATGTTTATGGAGAAAATAAGTTTACGACATTACCTAGTAATGGCTTTGGGTTTACTATTGATGGTGCAATTGTTTATTATACTATCGTAAATGAAGGTCAAGAAAATGAATATACCTCTTATTTCTTGTGAAACAACAGTGCTTTATTTACTCAGCTCATTCACAATTTTATACGATACATGATCTAAATAAAAACGGCTACTTGGGTTCAAGTAGCCGTTTTTATTATTTATCTTTTTCTCATCCTATAAGCCCGACCGTAAACTGTCGTGGTAAAACCAGTATGACCCGCCACTACGAGCGGAACCTTATAATACTTTGTTTTAAAACTAGGATTTAAGATTCCATCTATATTGTATTTCTTCAAGGCATTTTGATAAGTCAATTCTCGTCTAAATTCTTCTGATTTCTTCTTTGTTCCAACTCCAACAAACAAAATATTTGTTCTTGAGAAGTTTTCAGAATATTCTATGTTATCAAGTATCTCGTAGGCATCCGTTGAGACGTCAGCGAGCTTGTTAGTAGTAAAATTATTAGCGTTGGAGTATTGAGGAGTTTGAACATAGCAAGAACTTAAACCAGAGCAAAGAATAATGGCAATTAGGCATTTTTTCATTTTTATAGAATTTGATTGTTAGAAATACAAGATTAGATAAAAAAAATAACTTTATTAAAGCATTACATTAAAAAACAGGAGTTTGTAGAAAATAAATTTAATCAAGTCCTTTCAGATAATCTTTTGACAATTCCACTTTGTCAATCTCAAGGTAATTTCTGATTTCCCTAGTGGATGTCCACCCAGCAACATAGGCAATTAATTCTCCACGTAGTTTACGTTTATTAAAGGCTATACTTATGCCAGAACTCCTACTTAGTTTACTGGATACTTTCTTTTGAACACCTACTTTAGCAAAAGCCCTTTTAATGTATTTTTGTAGGGTGCTTAGGTTCATCTTAGGCATTTTATCAATACCTTGATACTTTTCCATTATTTCTAAAGCTTTTTTGGATAATGGAACTGTCTGGATTTGGTTATTTTCTTCTGTTCGCTTTTTCCTAGCCTTAATAATCCAGTACCTTCCTGTTTCATCTTGCTGCAAGTGCTTGGCTTCCTCTAGCTCCAAATAATCACCGTAGTTCAGTAACGTTTCACGCATAAAGAGAAACACGTCAATATATTTTCTTTCAGTATCAGTAAGCATATTAAAATTATCAAAAAGAAGTTGATAATCATTCTCGTTTAAGGTCTTAACATTTTTTACTGGGTCATGCTTTAGTTTATAATTTTCTGTAAAATTCACCTTGATAATATTTGAAGTCTTGGCAAGTTGACAAACTGTCCTGATTAGCTTTAAATGTTTAGTAGCATACGATTGACCACATTTAAGCCGTGAAGTCAAGTAATTATCAAACATTTCACACATACGCTCGTTAAATTGACTTACTAATAGTTCTTCTTTATTGATAGATTTCAGAAACTTATCAATATTCTTTTCTCGTTTTAGATAACTATTGTAGGTTGACAATTCAATATTGCCCTTGTGTTTTAATTCGCCATCAGCACGAATCTTAGCATATTGTTGGTCAAGATATTCAGCAAAAACAGTTTTAAAAGTACGTGCTAGTTTTCTATCAACTAGGTTCAATTCTACTGTTTCTACTGTTAATGTTTCGCCCATCATTTCCTTTACTATTTTGTTCATTTCCAGAACATCTTTCATTTGGGCAATTTGGCGATTCCTTCTTTCAGCATCAAACCCAACGAAAAAACCGTTTCTTTCGTCCCATTCGTTACGATGACACTTGATTTTCGTTGACTTTTCTACTGATTTTCTACTGTTGATGTTAACATAATAGTAAATAATGCCAAAACCTTCGTTTTTAAGGACGGTGCTTTGAGAAGCTTTGAAATAAAATGAAATTTTCATTTGTTGGTAGTTGTTTTGAGCTGTCATTGTAGATATTTCATAAAGGTGAAAAAAATGTTACTAACACCGCAAATGAAATAAAAACGACAATAGAAGTTTAGAATTTGTTGTCCAAACAATAGAATTTTAGAAAAATAGGACGCTGGAAAGAAAGTAAATGCACAAAAAAAGCAATGAAGGCACAATTGATAATTGTGTTTTCATTGCTTTTGTGTCTTTATTAAGGCAGTATTGCATTGGGAGTGATCCCGTTGGGAGATAGAATCAGAGCGTATTTGTCAATCTTTGGGCGGTATTGATATTGTCGCTAAAATTGATGAAATGGCATCGGAGTTAGCTT
>NZ_JAVDUE010000029.1:0-29379 GCF_031456255.1 Arcicella sp. BE140
CAATAAGTCGCATAAATATGAATTTTGACGAAAATTTAATGAGTTTTACCCAAATTGCAAAGAACGATTATTTCATGAATCTTAATAAGTCCCTCTCTAGTGATTGTCTTTCTATCATACTCTAAACGGTAACCGCAAGGATTACTGTTACGTTTTAAAAGGAATAATTGGTTTGGTTTGAATTAATAAACAAACTCTCCAAATTCAGATTGTATCGTTACTTGTTTACCTTCAAAGCCTTCTACCCTACCAATAATCTGAGCATCAATGCCAAATGATTTTGAAATATCAATTAAAGTCTGGGCGTATTGTGGGTTTATGTACACTTCTAGCCTATGACCCATGTTGAAAACCTTATACATTTCTTTGAAATCTGTATTGCTTTCTTCCTGAATCATTTTAAACAATGGAGGCAAAGCAAAAAGATTATCTTTGATAATATGCACGTTATTAACAAAATGTAGCACCTTTGTTTGGGCTCCACCCGAACAATGTACCATACCATGTATTACAGGTCTTAATTCGTTCAATATCGCCTTTACAACGGGTGCATAAGTACGAGTAGGCGAAAGGATTAATTGACCTACGTTCAATGGTGCTCCTACTACTTCATCAGTCAGACGTTTTGAACCGCTATAAACCAAATCTTTTGGTACAGCAGGGTCAAAGCTTTCAGCATACAAATCTGCTAAATAATGACCAAGCACATCATGACGAGCCGAAGTTAAGCCATTAGAACCCATTCCACCATTGTATGTTTTTTCGTATTTCGACTGTCCGTCAGAAGCCAATCCAACAATTACATCTCCTGCTTGAATAGTATGATTAGAAATCACGTCTGAACGTTTCATTCTAGCTATTACGGTAGAATCTACAATGATTGTCCTTACTAAATCGCCAACGTCTGCTGTTTCGCCACCAGTACTCCAAATACCAATACCATTGTCTCTTAGCATCTCTAGTACTTCTTCAGTACCATTAATAATTTCAGCAATTACCTCGCCTGGAATAAGGTTTTTATTACGACCAATTGTGCTTGATAACAACATATTATCCGTTGCACCCACACAAATTAAATCATCCGTATTCATTACTACGGCATCTTGAGCAATGCCACGCCACACAGAAACATCACCTGTTTCTTTCCAATAAAGATAAGCCAATGATGATTTAGTACCTGCACCGTCGGCGTGCATAATATTGCAATAGGTGTCGTCGCCACCTAACATATCTGGAGAAATTTTACAAAATGCTTGCGGAAAAAGCCCTTTATCAAGTTTTTCGATGGCTTTATGTACGTCTTCTTTAGAGGCAGAAACACCTCTTTGCATGTAACGGTCGGTCATTATGCGCTTTACTTTTTTCGTTTTATTAATCAATGCTACAAAGTTACGCTTATCTCAACAAAAAACTTCATTCAAAGCTTTACTAAAGGATATTTGCTATTAAAATTCTTGGTAAAGGGTATAATCAAGCTACTCTTTTCAGATTTTAATGCTATTATAAACTTCTGATTAACAAAAGATTAAGCGCAACAAAAAAGTGTAACAAGACGTTATTTTTTCAAAATTTATCAGTAATTTACCAAATCATTAATAACACCTCTTAAAAACGCATCAATCAGTAGTCTATTTACCAAAGCAATCACGAGTTCAAGTATATTCTTTCAACATTAAAATTTAAGGATTATGGGTCGGAAAGTTTTAGTTTTAAATCAAGATTATAGTGCTTTAACTGTTTGTTCGATTCCTAAAGCTTTTTTGTTGGTCTTCCTAAAAAAAGCTGATTTAATATCTGAATCTGCCACCGAACAATTAAGAAGTGTCTCTCAGTCTTTCCCCATGCCTTCGGTCATTCGTTTACATCGTTATGTGTATTTGCCTTATAAAGGCGTAATGTTATCAAGGCAGAATATTTTTAGGCGTGACGGCGGACAATGCCAATATTGCGGAACACCAGAAGATTTAACGTTAGACCATGTATTGCCCAAATCAAGAGGTGGAAGAACGTCATGGGACAACCTTGCTACGGCCTGTAAGCGATGCAATTCAAGAAAAGGAGACCTTACCCCAGAAGAAGCAGGAATGCCTTTAAAAACCAAACCTTATAAGCCTTCGTTTGTGATGTTTTTAAGAGATTTTGGTGGAAGTATAGAAGAAAGTTGGTTACCTTTCTTGGGAAAAAGAAAAGAGAAAGCATTTGTTCAATAAACCAAAAAGAGGTCGCTCATTGATGGGCGACCTCTTTTTGGTTTATTGATTGATTAAGCTACTAGCTCGTTGTATTGCTTTCTTATACAAAGGCACCGTACTACAAGGTTCGCCAAACATTAATGACTGTACATAAGGCTTAAATAATCTCGTAATTTCTACATAAGCACTGGTTGGTATAACTCTTTTTATAAGGACTTCTATTTAGTTATTTTCTTTAGATTCATTTATACAATCCTTCTAACATATACAATTCTTAAATATTTAACCATAAAATTTATTTTACTCAACATAAATCGTAATTTTACTCAATACATTGAGCAAAATTATGTTTATTAAATCAGAAATAGCCATTCTAAAAAAAAGAATGGAAGACAATCGTAAATTCATTCAGGTTATTATGGGCCCTAGGCAAGTAGGGAAAACAACGCTGGTTAAGCAATTAATCACTCAAATTGATGTGCCTACAGTCTTTGTAGCTGCTGATGGAGTGCCTTCTGCCAATAGTATATGGATTAGCCAGCAATGGCAATTAGCACGTTTTCAATTAATTAACAGTGGTGCTAGAGAATGTATTTTAATTATTGATGAAATACAAAAAATTGATAATTGGGCAGAAATAATAAAAACAGAATGGGATAAAGACACCTTTGAAAATAGAAATATCAAGGTGATTTTATTAGGTTCTGCACGATTGCTTTTGCAACGTGGACTAAGTGAATCCTTAGCAGGTCGTTTTGAGATAATACAAATGACCCATTGGTCTTTTGCTGAAATGCAAGAAGCTTTTGACCTTTCAGTAGAGCAATTCGTTTATTTTGGTGGGTATCCTGGTGCGGCTTCTTTAATTGAAGATGAGGAGAGATGGAGAGAATACGTATTACAAAGTCTAATAGAAACAACGCTCTCGAAAGATATTTTAATGATGACAAGGGTTGATAAACCCACATTATTAAGGCAATTATTTGAATTAGGCTGTAGTTATTCTGGTCAGATTTTATCCATGACTAAACTTTTGGGACAGCTACAAGATGCTGGAAATACAACTACGCTATCTCATTATCTTGAACTCTTAGACTCTGCAGGGTTATTAGTTGGTCTTGAAAAATATGCTCCAGATATAGCTAGACAAAAAATGTCGATTCCGAAATGGCAAGTTCAAAACACAGCTTTCTCTTCAGTTTATAACCCCTACAGCTTTAAACAATCTATCCAAAATCCAGAAATTTGGGGTAGATGTGTTGAAACTGCAATTGGAGTACATTTAATAAGGGCACAAAGATTACAAAAAACAGAGGTTTCATATTGGCGAGAAGGCAACGATGAAGTAGATTTTGTTTTAAAAAAATCAAATAAAGTTATTGGTATTGAAGTAAAAAGCGGTCGTACACAAAGTGCGAAGGGTATGATAGCTTTTGCCAAAAAGATGCGTCATGATAAGGTCTTACTGATAGGAAATAGTGGGATTCTATGGCAAGATTTCTTAAAATCGGATGTAAATATTTTATTTGAAATGTAAGCAAAGTTACCTCCACAATATTGTTTCGGTGAATCAGGAATAGAGATGTTTTTATATCTCTATTCCTGATTCACCGAAACACTCTGCCTAACCATCGCCTTTTTATAAAGCGGCACTGTACTACAAGGCTCGCCAAACATTAATGACTGTACATAAGGCTTAAATAATCTCGTAATTTCTACATAAGCACTGGTTGGTACGGGTACTTTTGAACAACCCTTTATGACAACTTTTGCTCCACGATATTCTTCGGGATTAATTTTAGCAAGGGCTTCGTAAAATAACTTATCTTCCAAGGCCTTTAAGTCTCCAAAAACAATGCAATTGGCAAAGTCTTGTAGTTTCAAGGTCAATAGCATATAGGCCCAAGTAGGGATTACAGCATCTTCTGAACAGATAACTGCAACATTTTTGCCTTCATACTGCGACCAATCATGATTTTTAAGGAATTCTCTAAAGTCTTTTTCCTTTAAAATCATGCCCATAAAAAGATTATCTTTAAGGTCATACACAACTCGCTCTCCTTTGTGGTAAAGTTCCTCAAGGTCGAATGAGATTAGACCACTACTCGCTACTTTATTGATAATGATATCTTCCATATCGCTTACGATTTAATGAATCGGTTTATATTTTCTTGGGCTGAGTCCCTACAAAATCTTTTAGATAGAAAGGTTCAAAGCTTACTACGTTTTCAAATAACGATTCTTCAAAAGATTTAGTTGCCAAATAGCCGATGCTTTTAGCAGAAGGAAGAATAGGTATTTCTAAAAATTTGGCATTATTATGCGAAATAGACTCTCGGCATTTGTCTGCTCCGTCGCCAAAGAAAACGATAGGTTGGGTATTAAGTAAATCAAGGAAAGAATATTCGTCGATAACCTTCGCTTCTGTTTCTAGAATACTGGTTAGGTTGGTCTTTACTATAGTGCAATACACTTCCATTCTTCTAGCATCAATCATCGGGCAAAGCAAATAATTGGCAGGAAAAAAATCTTTTACTTGATAAGCCATTGCCTCTAAAGTATTGATAGCTATCAGGGGCTTGTCTAATGCAAAACAAAAACCTTTGGCCGTTGAAACACCAATGCGTAATCCTGTATAAGAACCTGGACCTTTGGCCACAGCGATAGCGTCTAATTCATTTAAAGTAAAACCTGATTGCTTTACTACATTTTCGCAAAGGGTAGTCAGCATTCCTGAATGAGACTTTTCAGTAAAAAGTTCGCTACAAGCCAATATTTTGCCATCTTGATGAACAGCAACCGAACATACTTTGGTGGAAGTATCAATGCTAAGGATTAATGCCATTGGAATATCAATAAATAATTAATTTGCTACAAAATTACATCCAAGCTGTGGCAAATAAAAATGGCGATAGATTTCTCTAACGCCATTCGTAATATTGTTACCTTTTATTAAGACATTATTGATTAATTCCCTTTCAAAATTGATTGATAACGTGGCATATCTGTAAACAATTTCAAAGCCTCCTGAATTTCAGGGTCTTTGGCGAAAGATTGCTCACGCGTACCTCTTTGTAAATAATAATGCACTACTATTTCTTGTTCTAAAGCTGTTTTTATTTCGTCTTTAAACTTCATAATATCTGCTTCTTTGCTATGCGAAAGTTTATTTCTAAGCGACTTTAACTGTTCTGAGATATTCTCATAATAGCGTTCTCTTTTAGCTGAAGCTTCTAATAAGTTAAGGTCTTTTTCCGCTTGAGTGGTATAATCAAAATCTTGTGTTACCGCCCATTTTACAAAGTCGTTGTATTCAGCATTTGTTAATTCAAAATCTTTCGCTGGCTTAATAGACGGATGCTCAAAATGATACTTAATGGCATAATCAAACAAAATATATCGATTCGATAAAGCCAACGTAACGGCAGCAGGATAAGGTCTATCCACTTCAATATCTGGCAAAATACCTCCACCATCATACACTACTCTACCACTTTTTACAGTTTTGAATGGTCTACGCAACGAATCTGGCAATTTACCTACGCTACCATCTGGATTACGGTGACTATAGTCAATCGCTTGAATACAACGTCCACTTGGAATATAATACTTTGCCGTAGTTACTTTTAGTTTGGTATTATAAGTCAAATCGCGGGTTATTTGAACAAGTCCTTTTCCATAACTGCGTTGTCCGATTAATACACCACGGTCATAATCTTGAATCACACCCGCAACGATTTCAGCAGCCGAAGCACTTCTTGAGTTGGTTAATACTGTTATTGGCATTTCTGTATCTATAGCAGCATTCAACCCTACGTAAGTCTTATTCCAGTCTTCTACTTTACCTTTGGTTGAAACAATCTCAGATTCTTTTGGTAGAAAAATATTACAAATATCTACCGCCATATTCAAGAGTCCTCCTGGGTTTTCTCTTAAATCAAGGACTAACTTTTTCATACCCTTACCTTTTAGTTCGGTAAAAGCTGTACGTACTTCTTTAGACGCCGTACCTGTAAAGTCTTTTAAATCGATATAGCCTACTTCGTTATTAATCATGCCGTAGTAGGGTACATTTTTCATTTTTACTACATCACGTACGATAGAAACTTCTTCTAACTTATCTGTTCCATAACGTTTTACAGTTATTCTTACGGCTGTACCTGTTTGTCCTTTGATAAGCTTGCCAGCATCATTGATTTTACGTGCTGCCAAATCTACGCCATCTACTTTTACAATTTCATCCCCAATGCGTAATCCTGATTTTTCGGCGGGTGTGCCTTCATCAATTAACATAATTACAATTTTGCCATTTCTATTGCCCGTTACAATGCCAATACCGTTATATTTGCCCGTAGTCATCGTCATATAATCTTCGATTTCATCTTCGGCATAATATACAGTGTAAGGGTCAAACGATTTTAACATCGCATCAATAGACGTCTTGATGGTTTTGTTGGGATTGATTTCATCTACATAATAGCGATTCAATTCCTTGAAGAGCGTAGCATAAATGTCTAAGTTTTTGGCAATTTCAAAGAAACGCTCGCCCGGTTCCGTAAATGATGCCAACGAAAAACCTATCACAGTAATCGCTGTGATTATTAGTGACTTAGCAGACATTTTTATATTCATTTGTCAGAAAATTTTTAAAGAAAACAATTAAGGAAAGGATTCTTTATGTGTTTGTACAAAGAACCAAACGAAGAAGGTTGTGGAAGTATTTCATCAGACTTGGCGTAATTTGTTTAGCTTATTTGAAATACTGTCACTAAACCATTTTTTTGAAAATCGCTTTCATCGATTTTTCTATTTTGGCATAATCTTCTATCGTCTTTGCAATATACACAAAAGCAATATATGCTGGAATCTGTGAAGAAGGTTTTTCCAATAAAAGCTGTTTGTTCAAACGATAGGCTTCGCGCGTACGACGCTTGATGAGGTTTCTATCAACAGCATGTTTGAAATAACGTTTTGAAACCGAAATCAAAATAGCTGGTAAAGGCGATTGTGGATTTTCAGTAGAAGATACTTCTAAAACCTCTTCATTAGCTTCATCATCAATCAATTCTGCACTTGTCTCTGTCAATACAACATCTGTATTACTTAAAATATAAGAAACACGAAAAGGGTAGAGAAAAACCGAGTTGATTTTTTCACTACCCTTTCTATCAAAGAGCTTATCTATAACTTTCTTAGAACTGAGTCGTTCTGACTTTTTGAAAGTAAACTTCATGCTTTAATTTGGTAATTTGAAGATTTGCTGATTTGAAAATGTCATAAAACAAATTTCAAACCCTACTAATTTTCAAATTTTCAAATTGTTCACACTATAAGACTATTTACCTCTTTTCTCGTCAGAAACTGTCAATTTGTGTCTTCCTCTTGCACGACGAGCAGCCAAAGTACGGCGACCGTTTGGAGTTGACATTCTTTCACGGAATCCGTGCTTGTTCTTTCTTTTTCTTACAGAAGGTTGAAATGTTCTTTTCATGGCATTATATCTTTATAATTCTTATATTTCTAAAACAGGACTGCAAAGGTACAGAAGTTTTTTGAAGTTGCAAATTCTTTCTAAAAACTTTCTGACACTAAGGTGATGATAATGAGTATCTTTGATAAAAATTATTCAAAGTTTAGATACAAATACTTATTGTGAAGGCTAATTTTATGTTACACTGAAAAGCTTTATCAAAATATGAATTATAAAATTTTTTCTCAAGAACCGCAAAGTCATCTGCTAAACATAGAAATGCTGATTGATAATATTCAATCAGAAACGCTTGAAATTCAGTTGCCTGCATGGCGACCAGGGCGCTATGAATTACAGCATTTTGCTAAAAATATTCAACGTTTTGAAATAGTTGATTTACAAGGCAACCTCCTTAGCTTTGGGAAAATCACTAAAGATAGATGGCGAGTAAATACGACTGATATTCAATCTGTTAAAGTAGTTTTTACTTACTTTTCCAATGTGCAAAATGCTGGAAGTTCCTTTGTAGATGATAGTACGATGTACATCAATTTTGTAAACTGCTTGCCTTATGTAGAAGGCAGAATGGATGAAGCTTGTGAAGTAAGTATTTCTTTACCAGATGATTATAAGATTGTCTGTGGTTTGCCTAGTAAGGTAAATGAACCTAATACTTTACTGGCACAAGATTATTATCATTTGGTTGACTGTCCGTTATTAGCAAGTCCTTATTTACAACATAAAAGTTATCGAGTAGCAGATACAGTTTTTTTTGTCTGGTTTTTAGGAAATTATATTCCAAACTGGGAAAAAACATTATCAGACTTTCAAAAGTTTACAGAAAAGCAGATTGAAATAATGGGCGATTTTCCTGAAAAGGATTATCATTTTATGAATTGGATATTGCCCACTTCATTTTATCATGGGGTAGAGCATCGCAACTCTACCATGATTGTGCTGGGGCCAGCTTCAGAAGGTGATGGACTTTATACAGATTTACTTGGAGTTAGTTCACATGAATTGTATCATGCATGGAATATCTGCAAAATTCGTCCCATAGAAATGATGCCTTATGATTTTACCAAAGAAAATTATTTCACGACAGGTTTTGTAGCAGAAGGAGTAACAACCTATTTTGGAGATTTATTCTTGGTACAATCGGGGGTATTTAATCTAGAAGCATATCTAAAAGAATTAGAAACTGTTATCAAGCGTCATTTTGAACAAGATGGACGAGCGTTTCAGTCGCTCACTGAATCGTCTTACGACTTGTGGTTAGATGGTTACTCACAAGCTATTCCTAATCGCAGAGTATCCATTTATCAGAAAGGAGCGGTAGTAGCCTTAATACTGGATTTGATGATTCGTTTGAAGTTTGGTCATCGTCGTTCTTTAGGCAGTATTATGCAACTAATGTGGGAACGTTTTGGTAAAACTGGCGAGGGTTATTCAATAGAAGATTATCAAAAAGTTTGTGAAGAAGTATATGCAGGGTCTTTAAAAGACTATTTTAAAAATTGTATTGAAGGCAATATTCCATTAGAAGATTTAGTAAATGAGCTACTCCAAGCCTTTGGTATTAGCATGCAACGCAACCTTGACGGCAAAATTCATTTGGAATTGTTGGATTCAGAGAACGAAAACCTAAAGTTGTGGTTAAATTTGTAACGATTTTTTTTAAGACACCTATCATTTTATAACTTAAAAGGTTATATTTTTGTTATGATAATTGAATTTGATAACGATGATTTGTACAACTATTATTTAGGAAGTTTTAAAGGAAAGCCTAAATTTCCAATGGCTGTACAAAATCAATTCCGAAAGGTTGTATCACTTTTTCAAACTGCATCCTCATTTTCTGAAATAAAGAAAATTAATTCTTTAAGAATACATCCATTGAAACGAGATTTAATGGGTTATTATTCAGCGAGAATTAATGACCAATATCGTTTGATTTTCGAGCTAAAATCTGAGGAAAATGGAGACGAAGTTTTAGAAATCATCATTATTGAAGATTTAACAGATTATCATTAATAAAATGAAAACAAGGTTAGACCCCAATTACATTCCGCCTGTGGCAATGCACCCTGGCGAATTATTGCGTAACGAAATCAAAGAAAGAGGACTTAAACAGACAGAATTAGCCAATAAATTAGCTATTAGCCAACCTTTTTTGAATGGTTTATTGAGAGAAAAAAAGAAAATAAGTATTGAATTAGCTATCAAATTAGAAGAAGTATTGGGCATTGAAGCCGAACAGTGGGTGAAGCTCCAGAGACTTTTCGATAAAATAGAAACAAGAAATAAAACAGAGCAAAGTCTTCAGCATTTAAATATTTCATCTCAGAAAAGAGAAAGTATTTTAGTAGCGATGATGGCATAGTATATTTTAGTTATTTGTATATACGAATGGCTGATTATTTTAGGATATATAAACAAATCTGATTATGGCCATGAAGAAGTATTGCTAATAGGATTTAATAAGATAATAAAAGAAAACGCTCGTCTAATTTTAAAATTATTGGATGAGTTATTTGACCAATAAATGAAAGAAAAAATAAAACAATTAGCCCAAGCCAACGCCAGTGAGTTTGTGGCCAATCGCAGACATTTACATCAAAATCCTGAATTATCTTATCAGGAATTTAATACGCAAAAGTTTGTGGCAGCACGCCTAAAAGAAATTGGAATTATCCCAACTGAAATTGCGAACACAGGCTTAGTAGCAACGATTGAGGGGAATAATTCTTCTTCTAAAATCGTGGCTTTGCGTGCAGACATGGATGCTTTACCGATTGTTGAAGCGAACGATGTACCCTATAAATCATTGAACGAAGGCGTAATGCACGCTTGTGGGCATGATGTGCATACAGCTTCATTATTAGGCGTATCTAAAATTTTACATACGCTTCGCAATGAATTTGACGGAACAGTAAAGCTAGTTTTTCAACCTGCTGAAGAAAAAGCCCCTGGTGGAGCATCGGTAATGATTGCAGAAGGAGCTTTATTGAACCCTACTCCTAGCAAAATGCTTGGTCAGCACGTAGCACCAAATATTCCCGTAGGAAAAATCGGTTTCCGCGAAGGAATGTATATGGCTAGTGCAGATGAATTATACTTTACGGTAAAAGGCAAAGGTGGACACGGGGCCATGCCCGAATTAGGCATTGACCCTGTATTGATTACCTCACATATTATCGTGGCTTTACAGCAGATTATTAGTCGCAATAGAAATCCTCGTTATCCTTCGGTGCTAACTTTTGGAAAAGTAATAGCCAATGGTGCTACCAACGTAATTCCAAACGAAGTATACGTAGAAGGTACTTTTCGTGCGATGGACGAAGAATGGCGTGCAGATGCGTTGGCACGTATCAAGAAAATGGCAGAAGGTATTGCAGAATCTATGGGGGGAACTTGCGAAGTATTTATTCAGAAAGGATATCCATTCTTAAAGAATGAACCAGAATTAACACGTAGGATGAAAGGTGCTGCGGTTGATTATATGGGTGAAGCCAACGTAATTGATTTAGATATTTGGTTGGCAGCAGAAGATTTTGCCTATTATACACATCATGTAGATTCGTGTTTTTATCGTTTAGGAACTCGTAATGAAGCCAAAGGCATCATCTCGGGTGTTCATACGCCTACTTTTGATATTGACGAAAGTGCTTTAGAAATCGGAGCAGGCTTGATGTCTTGGTTGGCTGTTAGTGAATTGGCCATCTAATCATATGACTTTGTAGATATTGAAAACCTCTTGATTTGATAATCAGGAGGTTTTATTTTTTCGTTCTTTTATCTATTTTCTCATAAATTTTCAAACAGAAAAAAGAAATTATCTATTATCCGTAGCGGTACCCCTTGCGGTTACCGTTTATTAGTAAGAGTACTTTGTCGAACGGTAACCGCAAGGGTTACCGCTACGGGGATTATACGAAGATAAAATCCTTAGCTTTTTTGATTACTTTATTAAAATCACAATTCATCACTCACAATTATTATTTACATCATGCCCAAAGATAATTTTTCCACCCAAGCAGCACTTTATGCTAAGTTTCGACCAAAATATCCTGAGGAATTATATGATTTTGTATTGAGCAAGGTAAAAAGCTTTGACACTGCTTGGGATTGTGCTACTGGTAATGGACAAGTAGCCTATCGTCTATCTGAAACATTTAAAGATGTTTTTGCAACCGATATTTCTCAAAAACAGCTAGACAATGCACAACAAGCTGATAATATTCATTATGCTATTGCTCAAGCTGAAAAGACTGATTTTCAAGCAAATACTTTTGATTTAATTACAGTAGGACAAGCAATTCATTGGTTTAATTTTGAGCAGTTTTATCAAGAAGTTCTTCGAGTTGCTAAGCCAGAAGCCATTTTTGCTGCTTGGGGTTATGGTACATTGACGATTGATAATGAAGAAGCCAATGCTTTGTTCCAAGATTTTTATCAAGAACAAATTGGTGAGTATTGGGATGCTGAACGTGGCTATATTGATGAGGAATATCGTACGCTTCCTTTTACACTAGCAGAAATTGAAAGCCCAAGGTTTGAAATGGTTTATCAATGGACATTGGCTGAACTGGAAGGTTATTTAAATACGTGGTCGAGTGTACAGAAATACATTAAAATTCACCATGAAAACCCTGTAGATGGTTTTATAGAAAGTTTAAAAGCTATCTATAAAAGTTCAGATATTTTTACGGTGAACTTTCCTATTTTTATGAAGGTAGGGTTTGTAAAATAATATTTTTACTCTCAATCACTGATGGCATGACTTGAAGTCATGCCATCAGTACATATCACATCTCAATCCCAATCCTCTTCATCAATTGACTAGCATTAAAACTATGGCAAACGCCTTCACGAAGTTTATAATCAAAAACTAAATCGTCATTGACAACCTCTGATGAAAAGCTGTAGTTTTTTACAAAATCCTGTTCGTCAAATTCATCTCCTAATTCTACATCATGGGTTGAAATAAAGCCCGAAGCTGATGTCTTATGCAATTGTAACATCAAAGCCCTTGCTCCTTCATGGCGGTCTTTTGAGTTTGTTCCTTTCAAAATTTCATCTAGAAAATATAGAATCGATGCCTTATTAGTATCGGTTGTAGCTACTTCGTCAATCAACTGCTTCAAGCGTTTTAACTCTGCGTAAAACGACGATGTTCCTTCTTCTAACGAATCATTGCTTCGCATACTGGTAAATACCTGCAAACACGAACATTCAAAGCTTTCTGCACAAACTACGCCACCTGCCAATGCCAAAACTACATTAATGGCTACTGTTCTTTGGAAAGTACTTTTCCCTGACATATTCGAGCCTGTAATGATAATCGTTTTGCCTTCGCCAATTAGTTCTATATCATTTGCTATTCGTTTGCTTGCTTTAATCATTGGATGCCCCAAATCCTTGGCCTTTAGCGTCACTCCGCCCGTTACAATAGTCGGATTAATAAAGGTTGGATTCGCAAAATGATAACCCGAGAAACTATTCAAAACCTCAAACTCAGCAATCACAGCTAGCCAAATAGGAAGATTATCACGGTGAGCTTGTTTCCAATTTTCTAGTTTAATAAAATATTGAATATCCCATAAAGTTGGAACACCTACGACAAAGGCAAAGAATGGATTACTTCTATTGGCTAGTTTATTAAGGATGTCCTCTAAAGCTTTGATAGCAGGACTTGCCTCTGAAATTTTATGTTTTAAATCGTTTAGCTTTTCTTCTTGAAAATTCTCTGCGACAATCAATTCTGATACTGCTGCATAGGCTTTCATCGCTCCCGCAATACGATTGGTTTGTTCTAGGGCAATGCTTACTTCTTCAAAAATTTGTTTCAGAATCATCCCATGTGCCATAAAAAGCACCAATACTATATACGCTGGCACAAACCCCACAATCCAAGCAATGGCTACAGGAATAGTCAAATAAGGTAAATAACGAGCAATTTGAAATAGGGACTTTTTAATCGTTTGGTTCGCAGGAGCATTATTCCATGCTAATAGCTTGTCGGTTGGTTCAGCTACTTCTTCAATCAACATCGCTGAAGCTTCTAAATCCTGACGCCAGTCAATTTTTGCTGATAATTCCTGAATGGCCTTTTGGCGATTTAAAATTTCATTTGTTTGGGCTGGATGCAATATCCAATCTGCCAGCATTTTGGCTCCTCCAAAGGTATGTGTACGATTGAGTAATTTATAAAGTGATTGGTTTCCGAAAATATCTAAATCATTCGCATAGAAATGTTTGTCTTCTACGAAAGCTTCGCCCGTTTCAGTACGATTAAATTGGTTTGATAACCGTTGAATTTCATCTTCATTCAAGGCAATCAACTCCTTGTTTTTATCTCTTAAGTATTTAACTTTAAGATGTTTGGTCACTGAAAATAAAAACAAGGCTATCCCAATAATCAATACCAATAAAGTATAGGCAAAATCATACAACTCATAACAGAAATAGCCGACCAAAGCAGTGATTGCAAATAAAAATGCTCTGAAAACAGCCCATTGATTATACTGTTTTTGGAAGTGTTCAACAAGGCTCTGGAAGTGTATTTTTCTGCTTTGAAAAGTTTCGAGGGGTGTCATATACATATTTTAATTTCGACAAAGATACACAAAGGGCTTTGAACATTGCAAAGGCTTATAATTCCTGCAATTCATCTGATTCAAAAAAGTGAACGCCTTTTAAATCTTTGCTCGCTAATACTTGCATAGCCTTTGCTATTTGTGAGGCTTCTATTCCTCTGTATTTTTTAAGTTTCCCTATCAATAATGGTGAGATTATTTTAGCTAATACAATCCCAATTTTTTCTCCTACCCTAAACTCTTCTCTATCCCCTAAAATAAAAGATGGACGAACACTGATAAAATTATCAAAGCCTAAACTCTTTATTTTCTGTTCTAAATCGCCCTTAGTTCTCAAATAAAAATTAGAAGAAGTAGCATCAGCACCAATCGATGACACCAGAATATACTGTTTTATCCCATTGACTTGGGCAATTTTACCAATTTCAAAAGGATAGGTACAATCTATTTTATACTGTACTTCTTTAGACCCTGCTTTTTTTAGGGTTGTGCCCATCGCACAAAACAAATCGTCTCCAACAATTTTTGTAGGGTCTGGCTTATCAAAATCTATCTTTTCTTGTACTAGCTTGGGATGGCTAATGTCCAATGGTTTGCGTAATAACAAGGTTACTTTTGTGTAATGTGGGTTTTCAAGGATTTGTTTTACGAGGGTGCTTCCCACCAAACCTGTTGCTCCGATAATTAAGGCTGTTTTCATAGTAATTTTCTGATAGACAATTCTTTAAATAAATTACGAAGTTTATGATAATCATTACTTATTGCTTAAACCTTATAATGAGGCTCTCCGTTCCTAGAAGAAAACCTCTTTTATGTTAAGGTATCTAAAAAAATATAAAAATCGGTAATTTAATAACTATCATTTCGTTTTTTACGTTTGTATTCTAGGCTTTTCCTGTAAATTTGAGTTAATCAATTCATCAAATGTGTTATCGTGAAAGAAAATACTTTATATTCTATACTGAAATCATACCAAAAGAGACTTACGAATCTGAGTGCTAGGAATAAGTCTTTATTATTGACTTCCGCAACTGAACAATTTTTAGATATTCATGAGCTTGATTTTCTAAAGAATACTCCTTCTTTTCATATCATTGAGCAACTAATCGCTCAAAAAAACACGATATCACTTTCTGAAAAACATGACCCTCGTTTTGAAAAAGTAAACGAAATCAGTAAAAAACTAAGAAAAATTTCAAGGCATGATAAACTGATAGAAGAAGAACGTGGCTCTGAAGATTTATACATTGGTTACCCTATTGTAAAAGGTAAATTTTCAGATGGTACTGTCGTTCGTTGTCCATTACTTTTTTTTCCAATTCATCTAGAGGCTACGCTTTCTACTCAAAAGAATGCTGGCACTGATGAATCTCTCACAGAAATATGGCAAATAAAATTGAGAGAAGAGGCGCTTTCAATCAATAGAAGTTTTTTGTTGGCTTATTCTTATTTCAATGATATTCAGCTTTCCGATGAGTTTTTGGATAATTCTTTCGAGGATTTTTCAAAAAATGCCCTTGAATTCAGAACACAGCTTTATGAATACCTAAAAAGCTCTCCGCTAAATATCAATTTCAATCAAGAAAACTTTACGAATCAACTAACGTTTTTCGAAAAAATCACCAAAACTGAATTAGAAGCAACCGAACGCAATGGCGAACTGAAGTTATATCCACAAGCTGTTTTAGGAATTTTCCCACAAGCAGGTTCGTTTTTAGTGCCCGATTATCAGTTTCTGATTGATACGCTTGCCCAAAATGAAGAAAAAACGGTTGAGCATCTTTTTCCAAATGATGTCAATCCAGAGCATTCTGTTATCAGAGAGGAACAATTGCTAATGCCCTTTGAAATAGATATTTCACAAGAGGTAGCCTTGCGAGAAGTAAAAGCTGGACAATCGTTGGTAGTACAAGGCCCACCTGGCACTGGGAAGTCTCAATTGATTTGTAACCTTGTTGCCGATTTTACGGCCAGAGGGAAAAAGGTATTGGTAGTTTGCCAGAAAAGGGCAGCGCTAGATGTTGTGCAAGAACGCCTAACACAAGTGGGCATGAGAGCTTTCGTAGGGAATGTCCATGACTTTAAGAATGATAGGAAAGCGTTGTATCAACAAATCTTTGATCAGATAGAGCAAGTAGATACTTATCAAAAGCAGAATCAAAGTCTGGATGCTATTTTTATCGAAAGAAATTTCACACAACAAAGTCGGCAAATTGATAAAGTTTCCGAAGAACTCCAAAGCTTTAAAGATGCCTTATTTGCCATCAATGAATCTGGCGTATCAATCAAGGAATTATATTTGACAAGCTCGGCCAATGATTCTTTTGTGGACTTGCAGGAGTATTACAAGTACTTCAACTTTACGGAAATCAAAGATTTTGTTGAGAAATTTAAGCTATACTTTGCTTACCAAGAAAGATTAAGAGGGAACGAAGCTTCTGAATTTTGGCAAAATCGTCTTTCTTTTCAACATCGCCAATCAAGTGATATTGCATTGATTACTAAGACGATTAAAGAATTAAGTCATTTTGTACAAGACTTTGAGAACCAAGCCAAGCACATATTGGATAAAAATTTATCTTTTGAATCTCTCCAAAAGATTTCACTCGAAAGAATAAAGCTACAAAATCTTTTAAATGGTATTGCGACCGACAAAGTATATAAACTTTTAACCAGAAATTTAACGGAACGAATCAGGACTAATGCTACTAAAATCTCGGGATTAGAAGCGGAAGTTGGACAATTGTTTGCTGGGCAGGGGATTGAAATCACTTTACCTAGTACAGCACTACTGCCTTTAGCTGGCAAAATAAGTAATGCTATCAATGCCAAAGAAAATACATTTGAAAGTATTTATTGGACGTTGTTTTCTAAAGAGAAAAAGGAAATTCAGCATCTGGCAATCGCCAATGGTTTAAGCATTGCGTCGGACGATTTAAAAAAATTACACGAAAGAATTCTGAATAGAATTGCTTTAGAAAAATGGTGGCAAGAAAACGCTTACCTGTTTGGGAAAGACTTTGAAAAAACCATAGAGGACAATCAGGAACCTATTTGGTTGAGGAAAGGCTATCGTTGGTTTGAACGCCATTTTCAACTACTGTATCAAGTAGCCAAAGCTGAAACTATTTTACGGAGTATTAAAAGTGTTCAATTAAGTGAGTGGCTAGATTGCAGTTGGGCAGATTTTCAACCGAAAGTCAATTTTCTGATTGAGAAGTCAACCCAATTAGAAGAACAAATAAGTCTATGGCAGGCAAACTTATCTCCTATTCAGATAAAAGAATTAGCCAACCTCCAACATGGTACTTTAGTGATTAAATACTTGCAAGAGTATTTTGATGATATGCAGGAGTTGGATGCGTTGAAGGCAAATAGTAGCCATACAGAGTTAGCCGTAATTGGGTTGTTTGATGATGAAAAGAATCCTTACGAGAGTTTTCTGAATAGTTTAAAATTAGCTTGGATAAAAGATATTGAAATAAAAAATCCAATTTTAAGAGGAGTAAGTTCTTTAAAAATTGGACAATTAGAAAGTCTCTTACAAGAGTCTCTGTTACAAAAACAGCAATTAAGTAAGGAAATCTTATTGCTAAAATTACGCACACTCAGTTATCAGAATTTAGAGAAAAATCGGCTTCAAAACATTGTCACTTATCGTGATTTAAAACACCAAGTAGCTAAAAAGCGGAAGTTATGGGCAGTTAGGCGATTGATTTCCACTTTTTCAGATGAAATATTCAGGCTTGTGCCTTGTTGGTTGGCTTCGCCAGAAACGGTATCAGCCATTTTTCCGATGGAAACCGAAAGTCCTTTCTTCGATTTAATCATCTTTGATGAGGCCTCGCAATGTTTTGCTGAACAGGGTATTCCAGCACTATTCAGAGGGAAACAGGTAGTGATAGCTGGCGATTCTAAACAATTGCAACCTAATGATTTATACCGATTAAAATTTGAAAACGATGATGATGATACTCCCGCCTTGGAAGTCGATTCACTGTTAGATTTGGCTTGCCAATATTTACCCCAAACGCAACTAAGAGGGCATTATCGTAGTCGTTCGTTAGATTTAATAGATTTTTCTAACCAATATTTTTATAAAAACACATTACAGCTTTTGCCTGATTTTCATGAAATCAATAAGGGCGAGCCTGCTATTCAATATTTAAAAGTAAATGGTATTTGGGAAAACAACAGCAATCTTGAGGAGGCCGAAACCATCATTAGTTTGGTACAGAACCTCAAAAAAGATTTCCCTCAAAAATCTATCGGTATTGTTACTTTTAACTTTAAACAACAAGGACTCATTCAGGATTTATTAGAAGCAAAGCATTTTTCTTTTGATAACACTGATACTGCTGTGGCGCCTATTTTTGTTAAAAATATTGAGAATGTACAAGGTGATGAGCGAGACATCATTATTTTTTCAATAGCGTATGCCCCTGATGTGAAAGGCAAATTGAGTATGCAGTTCGGGTCGCTTAATCAGCAAGGTGGCGAAAACCGTTTGAATGTAGCCATTACCCGTGCCAAAGAAAAAATATTGATTGTGAGTAGTATTATGCCACATCAACTGCATGTTGAGGATACCCTAAATGAGGGTCCTAAATTATTGAAAAGCTATTTGGAATATGCGTTATTAGTCTCGGAAGGCAATTATAAACCTAAGCCTTATTTTTCAACAAAGTATCAGGCAGATTGGTTATTAAAAGAGCAAATTGCCAAAGATAATCAGCAACATATTAAAGAATTGCCTTTTGCTGATATCACAGTTAAAACAGGAGAAAAGTACGAGTCGCTTATCTTAACTGACGATGATTTGTATTACGAGCATATTTCGCCCAAAGAAACTTTCGCTTATATTCCAGCAGGATTGAAAGCCAAAGGCTGGTCTTTTGAGCGTATTTATAGTCGTAATTTTTGGAAAAATACTTAAACTGAGTGGGGAGTTTTTTTTACCCGCAGATTGTTAGATAATTTTTCGCAGATTTACGCAGATAATATTTGTCAGCGTAAATCTGCGTTATTAATCTCCAATATCTGCGGGTAAAAAATCAAAAAGATTAACATGAAAAATATTATTTTGCATCTCAGGATTCCGTTTTCTTTTTTCCTTATGCCTGTTTATTGGTTCGCCTTGAGCCAAACGAGTAATACCAACTTGGGTATCAGTATCGGCGTTTTCTTCCTGCTCCATTTATTGATTTATCCTGCCTCTAATGCTTATAATAGTTATTATGATAAAGATGAAGGCTCAATTGGGGGACTAGAAAATCCTCCTCCTGTTAGCAAAGCATTATTTTATGTTGCTTGGGGATTGGATATTATAGCAGTCATTATCGCTTACTTACTCTCAGGTTGGATATTAGCACTTGCTTTACTTATTTATAGTAGTATTTCTAAAGCATATTCTAATGATAAAATTAGGTTAAAGAAATACCCAATCCTTAGCTGGATTACTGTCGGTATTTTTCAAGGTGCGTTTACGTATTTAACTGTTATCCAAGCAATCGACGAGCTTCCACTTGAGAATTTATTGCAAGAGAAATACTTATTCCCTGCCTTATTGAGTAGCTTCAATCTACTGGGTTTTTACCCCATGACCCAAATTTATCAACATGAAGAAGATGCTAAACGAGGAGACTTAACGATGAGCAGACTATTGGGTATTCGTGGTACTTTTATTTTTACAGCGGGAATTTTTCTATTGGTTACCATTGGTTTCTTCTATTTTTTCCAAACACAACAAATTTTTCAATTTCCTGCTTTTATTGTTTACTTGGTCGTAATGTCGCCAGTACTAATTTTCTTCAATAGTTGGTTTTTGAAAGTCCTTAAAGACGAAAGGTTAGCCGACTATAAGCACACGATGCAACTTAATTTCTTAGGTTCTATTTGCTTAAATCTGTTTTTTATATTGTTGTATTTAAGTAGTCACTAAGGCGATTTGTTTTGAATATTCCTCCTCTTTGATTTACACAAATAGCGATATATACTAATGACTAGTAAAAAGATGTATATTTAAGCCCTAAATATTACTTCAGCAAACTATGTATTCCCAAGCTATTACTACTTCCATTTTTGATTTATTCAAAGTTGGTCCTGGTCCATCGAGTTCACATACAATTGGACCGATGAAAGCCGCATACGATTTCTTAACAGAAATCAATCGTTTACCTACATCACTTATTTCAGATACGCTTCAAATCGAAATTTATTTATATGGCTCACTAAGTGCCACAGGAAAAGGACATGGAACAGATAGGGCCATCATTGCGGGTTTATTAGGCTGGAAACCTGATGCCTGCGACCCCGTTAAGTTCTTGAAAATATTAAAAAATCCAGATGATAAATATCCTGTCAAATTTCACGACCACCTTATCGCTGTAAATGCCGATAGTTTTCACTTTGAAAGAGGCAAATACGATTCTCCACACGCTAACACGATGGTGTTGAAATTGAAAGATGAATCAACCATACTTCTTGAACATGAATATTATTCCATTGGTGGAGGATTCATTTATCGCAAGGGAGAAAAACAACATCCTAAAAATGCCATTAATCCGCCCTACCCATACACCAGTATGAAGGAATTGAAGGCTCATTTAAATCGTGAAAAGATTTCTCTCACCGAACTCATGCTAGCCAATGAAATGGCTTTGACAGGCGTTTCAAAGAAAGAGATTGAGCAAAAAGTAGATGGCATTTTAGACTTTATGCATAAAGCCGTAAAACGTGGTTTGAAAGATAAAAGAGTATTGCCTGGTACTATCAAATTACGCAGAAAAGCCCCTTTACTCTATGAGCGTGCTAAGAATCTAGCCATCACCAGTGATAGCTTCTTGATTTTCTTAAATGCTTATTGTTTGGCAGCATCTGAAGAAAATGCCGCTGGGAATATTGTAGTCACCGCACCTACGTCGGGTGCATCTGGCGTAATTCCGGGGATTACTTATCTCATAAAAAATCATTTTCATTACACACCTTCCCTCATGCGTGATGGTATGTGGGCAGCCGCAGCCATTGGCTTTTTGGTAAAACATAATGCCAGTATTTCGGGTGCAGAAATGGGCTGTATGGGCGAAATCGGTACAGCATCAGCGATGGCCGCAGCTATGCTAACCTACTGTGCTACCAAAGATATCAATGCGATGGAATCGGCCGCTGAAATTGGCATAGAGCACCATTTAGGGATGACTTGCGACCCTATCGGTGGCTATGTACAGATTCCTTGTATTGAGCGTAATGCGATGGGAGCGGTAAAATCTTATAATGCTTTTCTGTTAGCTACCTCGGGAGACAGCTCTCTACAAAAAATCTCTTTTGACAGCGTGATTAAAGTAATGAAAGCCACAGGTAAAGATATGTCTAAAAAGTACAAAGAAACCTCTGAGGCAGGTTTGGCATTGAGTGCTACGGAATGTTGATAGATAGTATTCGCTGAATTGTTTTATTAAATTCAGCGAATACTATACAAAAACCTCCCAGCTTTGCTGAACCGCTTTCCTAAAAGCAGATAAGTCTATTCCCAAATCTATCGACTGACTTTCGAAATACTCTATCAGGTTTTGTGTATTGATATTGCCTACTAATTCGTCTTCCGCCATTGGACATCCTCCAAAACCTCCGATAGCACCATCAAAACGAGTACAGCCTGCTTCGTAAGCAGCTTTGATTTTAGGTAACCAAGCATCTGCACGAGCATGAAAATGCCCTCCAAATTCGATTGCAGAGTATGCTGAAATCAAGTCTTTGAATAGGCTTGAAATGATTGAAGTATCTGCCAAGCCAACAGTATCCGAAAGGGCGATGGTATTAATGCCTATATCCGCCATTTTCTTTGTCCAAAATGCTACAATTTGAGTATTATAAGCATCGCCATAGGGATTGCCAAAGGCCATTGAAAAATAAACGACTAATGTTTTATTGTTTTTTAAACAAAGGGATTGAATAGCTTCTACTGTCTTAAAAGCTTCTTCTATTGAAATATTAGTATTGCGTTGTTGAAAAGTCTCTGATATAGAAAAAGGAAAGCCTAGGTAATGGATTTTCTCAAAACTAACAGCCTTTTCTGCTCCACGCAGATTGGCTATAATTGCCAATAGTTTAGTAGAAGAATGATGTTCCTCTAAGGCACGATACACCAATTCTGTATCTGCCATTTGCGGAATGGCTTTGGGCGAAACAAAACTCCCAAAATCAAGGGTATCAAAACCTACTTCCAGTAATTGTTGTAGGTAAGCAATCTTCTGTGCTGTAGGGATTTGCCTTTCCCAGCCTTGCATGGCATCTCGTGGGCATTCTATTAATTTAATTGTTTTCATGTTTGGTTCCATGCTGAGAATATTCAACAATGGTTTAGATTGTTTTTGAAAACTAAACATAAAGAATTTCTTGGTGAATATCAAAAAACAAAAATCCCGTCCATTGCTGAATCGGGATCCTGTAAAAGTGGTTAGGTATTCGTTATTAATAAGATCTTCTTCTTTTTTTTGCTATTGCCTCCATATTATCATACCCTGCACGGTTTGGATATTGCATCATTATTTTATTGACAATCTCAAATACTAACAACTCTCTATCTTTCTTACTATTATTAATTTGCCCCTTTGTATATCCTTGCCAAATCATGTCTTTAGAATTAGCATCTGACATATTAATAATGATTCTATTTTCTTCATAATTATCAGAAGAAACACTCGCTGGCCAAGATGGTGTGGCAGTACTTGAACTTACTGATTGTATATTATGAGCATCGGTTGAAAAACTCACTACAATGTCTGGTCTAGCGTCATCTCTTTTATATCCTCTACTCCCCATTTCATATTCCATAGCCTTAGTCATACGTTTTATCATCAGCGGACTGCCCATTACGGCATCCTGCTGAGAAACAGGAGGCGTATAAAAACTATAAGTACGATATTGTGAAAAATTAATTTGGCGGTCGTAGTCTGAGCGAACCGTCAATGATGAGCTACAACTAATTGTCGCCAGTAATGTAGCTAAAGCAATGCATTTTAAAACTGTTTTCATAGAACTAGGAATTAATCTACTATGTGTAAAGAGGGTCTGAAATTTTCATAGATTAGCCAACTACATAGAATTTTATTTTGGTTAGTAATATAGTTTTTTTATCTTAGAACAATAACGTTATGGGTTTATGTTTATTCTCTTACACCCCAATATTTACAGCAGGGATGTATTGAAAATGGTGTTAAAAAGCAATTACATTCTTTACAACTCATGTCAATATGTCAATTGGCATAAGGTTTGACCGTTTAATAAATCAAATTTGATTGTATAACTTTTAAGTGTAATTTTATGACTTCTGTCATTGTGGCAGAAAATTCCATTTGAATTTGGGAATAATCATTTTGATATATTTAAACTTTTATCCACTTGCTTTAATTATATATAAATACCCATTACCTACACCGTACTATTACTTATTTCCAAATTTGCATAACACATAATATGAGTCTAGATAAAAACTTTTTAAATAATCTTAAACTTGCCGAGATTTCTGATTTCGATGGCATAGAACTAATTCCCCTTGGGTCGGAAGGGGTTGATGATGAAAAACTTGGAAAACTTACCGACGAATTACCAATATTACCAATCCGAAATGTTATTTTATTTCCCGGAATGGTAATTCCCATTACTGTAGGAAGACAAAAATCTGTTAGGCTTGTAAAAAAAGCTTACAAAGGAAATAGAACAATTGGCGTAATTACGCAAGCGAATCCGAATAAAGAAGAACCCGTTGGCGAAGATTTGTACAAAGTAGGAACGGTAGCACATATCATTAAAATGATTGTTTTGCCGGGTGGCAATACTACTATTATTGTTCAAGGACGTAAACGCTTTGAAGTTCAAAACTATATTAAAACTGAACCGAATTTGATTGCCAAAGTAAATTATTTAGAAGATAATTTACCTGCTAAACTCAATAAGGAAAACAAAGCATTGATTCAGTCTTTGCGAGAAATGGCTTCGAGAATTTTATTCTTAAACCCAGAGATTCCTCGTGAAGCCCAAATTGCCTTGGATAATATCGAATCTCCAAGTTTCTTAATTCACTTTTTGTCTGCTAATGTAAATGCCGAATTAGCCGAAAAGCAACAATTATTAGAAACAATTAATGGACTAGACCAAGCCAGAAAATTGCTTGAATTGATGATGACTGATATTGATTTATTGGAAATCAAAAGGGAAATTCAAAGTAAGGCAAGTAGCGATATAGACCAACAACAACGCGATTATTATTTACGCCAACAAATAAAGGTTTTACAAGAGGAACTGGGTGTTGATAGTCCAGAAGCGGAACTTGATAAAATCAGAGCAAAAGGCGTTAATAAAAAATGGAGTAAGGAAGTATCTGATCATTTCCAGAAAGAGCTAGCAAAATTACAACGTACCAATTCGATGTCGGCTGAATATCCGATGTTAATGAACTATGTAGAATTACTAGTTGATTTACCTTGGAATGAAATCACAAAAGATAATTTCGACCTTAAGAAAGCACAAAAGGTACTTGACTTTGACCATTTTGGTCTTGAAAAAGTAAAAGAAAGAATTATCGAATACCTAGCCGTATTGAAAATGAAGGGCAATATGAAAGCCCCAATTTTGTGTTTATATGGCCCTCCGGGGGTTGGTAAAACTTCGTTAGGAAAATCTATTGCAAAAGCATTAGGTAGAAAATATATCAGAATGGCCTTGGGCGGTTTACATGATGAATCTGAAATTAGAGGACATCGTAAAACCTATATCGGTGCTATGCCTGGTAAATTGATTCAGAATATCAAAAAGGCTGGCTCTGCTAACCCTGTATTTATATTAGATGAAATTGATAAGGTTGGTTCAGACCACCGTGGCGATCCGTCTTCTGCCTTACTAGAAGTACTTGACCCAGAGCAAAATAATGCTTTTATGGATAATTACTTAGAGATAGAATATGATTTATCTAAAGTATTATTCATCGCTACAGCCAATTCATTAGATAGTATCCACCCTGCCCTTCGCGACCGTATGGAAATCATTGACATCAGTGGTTATACGATGGAAGAGAAAGTACAGATTGCAAAAAAACACCTTGTCCCTAAGCAAAAAGAAGAGCACGGTTTAGAAAACAAGACGTTAACTATCACAGATGCAGCTTTACAGAAGCTAATAGAAGGTTATACCCGAGAGTCTGGTGTAAGAAAGTTAGAACAACAAGTGGGCAAATTGATTCGTAAAGTGACGAAATCAATTGCGATGCAAGAAGAATATCCGAAGGTTATCAAACCTGAGGAGGTTGTTAAGTTATTAGGACAAGAGTATTTCGATAAAGATTTATACGAAACCAACGATACTGCTGGTGTAGTAACAGGCTTGGCTTGGACACCCGTTGGTGGAGATATTTTATTCATAGAATCAATCTTGAATCGTGGAAAAGGTGGTATTACTTTATCTGGTCAGTTGGGTGATGTCATGAAAGAATCTGCTATGGCAGCACTTTCGTACCTCAGAGCACATGCTGATGAGTATGGAATTGATTACAGAATTTTTGATAACTACAACCTCCATGTTCACGTTCCTGCAGGTGCAGTACCTAAAGATGGTCCGTCGGCTGGTATCACCATGACAACGTCTATTGCTTCGGCTTTAACACAGTGTAAAGTAAAGCCTCATTTGGCGATGACTGGCGAAGTAACGCTTCGTGGCAAAGTGTTGCCTGTAGGTGGTATCAAGGAGAAAATTCTAGCTGCAAAGCGTGCAGGTATTCAAGAGATTATTTTATGTCATAAAAATAGAAAAGACGTTGAAGAAATAACGCCTTCTTATATTTCAGACCTTACTTTCCACTATGTGGATATGGTTGATGAAGTATTACAGATTGCCTTGATGGAAGAAAAGGTTTCCAAACCGATTAACTTTATTTTTCCAGAAGACAAACGAGAAGTAGTTTTGAATTAGTCATAAACATGAGTCATCCCGAATTTTAAAATCATAAAAAAGCGGTCGGAAAACTAATTTCGACCGCTTTTTTATGATTGATGGGCAATGAATTCCTACTGTTTGAGCGGTAGCGAGTTTAGGAATTCTTGAATTTCTTTTGTTACTTTTCTTGTTTCAAGACAAGAAAAGTAAGAACTAGACAATAATATAAGTAGAAAACCTCTCAAATTGCCTCCAAAACGCACAATTTTAGAAAAAATTTGGGATGACTCATGTTTAGTTAATAGTCGATTATTACTTCACCGACAACACTTTAAATTCTGTTCTACGGTTTAGCTGATGCTCTTCTTCTGTACAGTTTACACCATCAGCACATTTGTTTACTAGCTGACTTTCGCCATAACCTTTCGCGACAATTCTGGATGGAGCAATCCCCTTTGAAATGATATAGGCTACTGCTGCATCTGCTCTTCGTTGCGATAATTTAGCATTGTATTCTGCTGTTGCTCTTGAATCGGTATGTGAACCTAATTCTAGCTTAATCGTTGGGTTATCATTTAAGATTTGTACGATTTTATCTAATTCTGGTGAAGCATCACTTCTAATGTTAGATTTATCTAAATCATAATAAATCGGGGCAATCTGAAACAGCTTTGTAATCTCTTTTCCTACTTCTGGCTTATCTAATTTTATCGATGCATAGAAAGTAGTATCTGTTTCTGCTTTCGTTAAAAGTTCTAAAGGAATTGATTTCCCAACCATCGTAAAGGGCTCACGCTTGGTAAAATAGCCATTCTTTTCCGTTACAATTGTGTAAGATTTATCTTCTTCCATTTTCACCTTGCCAAACGTACCTTCTGCTTTGGTATAAATCTCATCAATCGCTTGATTAGTTGAATTATCAATAATTGCCACCTTTACTTCGTCAAGTGGCTGATTATTCATATCGGTAATGCTTCCTGCTAAAAAGTAACGGATAATTTTCTTTTTAGGCGTTTCTTTGGCAATTACTGGTACGTCGTACTTTTTATCAGGCTGTGTATTTTCGTAATAATAAATATCGTCATCTCCTTTCCCTGAATCTCGGTTTGAGGCAAAATATCCTTTTGTAGAATCAATGGCTACTAAACCAAAATCATCAAAACGAGAATTCAATGGAATCCCTAAATGCTCTACCGTGATTTCTCCATTTTTACGAACAGCCACAAATAAGTCTAAACCGCCTAGTCCTGCATGCCCATCTGAAGAGAAATATAATTTTCCGTCCGCAGAAACATAAGGAAACATTTCATCGCCAGCGGTATTAATATCACCCCCTAAATTGATGGCTCTACCGAATCTTCCTGCATTGTCAATATTAGCACGGTATAAATCTATTCCGCCTTTTCCTCCAGCACGGTTTGAACCAAAATAAAGTGTTTTATTATCTGCTGAGAAAGATGGACAACCATCCCACGCCAGTGAGTCTGACACTGAAATCATTTCGGGTTCGGTCCAAACGCCATCTATATTTTTTGAAATGTATAAATCTACATCTGGTGATGCATCCGAACGCTTTCCTGCATTTCCCCTAGCAAACACCATCATTTTACCATCTTTAGAAAATGTTGGCGTTCCTTCATTCGCATTATTTTTAAAGATGGTCGTGCTAAAAAGCGAAGGGTTTCCTAATTCTGTTGGACTATTCAATGAAGCTCTGTATAAGCCTAAGTAAGGCAATCCATTATTTTTATAGATAATATCTTTGCGTGAAGCTGTAAAAATCAAATCATTTCCTTGAATAATGGGTGCAAATTCTGCTCCTGTAGAATTGATATTCAAAGGTTTTAATTCAATATAGGTTTTTTTATTGGCCAAGGCTTCTACTTCTTCTAACTGGTCTATTTCAGCTTGTGCTTTGTTTTTATATATTTTACTAGGCACGCCAGAAAGATATTTCTCGAGATTTTGGGCAGCTTCTTGGTATTTACCTTGCATTTTCTGCGTGGTTGCTAAATGATAACGCAAATCATTTTCTCTACTCCCAGCGGCCAATGCTTTTTCGTAATATTCGCCTGCGAGAATCGCACGGTTGGATAATCGGTATGACTCAGCAATTAAATAATTTGTTTTACCCAATTCGTAATTTGCTGCAGATGCCTTTTGTAATTCTTTAATGGCTAGTTCGTATTCACCATTGTCAAATTTTTTCTGACCTTTTTTAAACGATTGTAGTGCTGAATTACAACTATTCAACAAGATAACCGCTGCGAAAAGAGATATAAGTTGACGAAATTTTTGCATAGTTTTCTTTAAGAGAATTGATTTGATTAATCTGAGAACCTCGTATCTGTGCATTTAGCTCATTACTAAGTTTCAACTTTAATTATTGTCTTTGCTTGGTATTAATATAAAACTGAAAACATTCAGCATTACGGTAAATATAACCATTTTATAAACGAGTTTTTGTCTAAAATGATTGTACTTAATAGATTTTAATTTAGCGTGAGGAATCAAAGCAAACTAAAATCTGAAAAATCACCTCTACGAGCCATCTGTTTTATCTAAAAACACGCTATGATTTACCTATAAATGTTACTAAAAAAATCATCAAAAAAAATATTTGCAAATTTGTACTTTAATAAGTATCTAAAATATAAAATTTATTGTACCTTTGCGAGCCTTTTACTAAAAGGCAGTATTTAAGTTTCTGAAAGTGAATAACTTATTTTTTATTTCTTGATATTTTATCTTGCTAGTAAGCAGCTTAAAAAATTTATTTTACAGCAGTGATGTTGCAATATTTTAACTAAGACATCTACGATTTAGAAAAGACAATATTTCTAAAATCGTTGATAAAATTAACAATGAGAAAGCGAATCGAAAAAGAAGATTTGGGCTTCGAAAGAAGACAACAAACTCGTGAAAGAAAAGACGAGTTAAGCCGCGAATTAGGACGTGAAGTGCCTGCAAGAAGGACTTACGGAGGTGATGCAGAACGCAGACCACAGGGTGAAAAAAGAGAGTTTAGCTCGGAACGCCGTGATTTTAAACCACAAGGTGAAAGAAGAGAATTTAATTCGGGTGAACGTCGTGAATTCAAACCACAAGGTGAAAGAAGAGAATTTAATTCGGGTGAACGTCGTGAATTCAAACCTCAAGGCGAGAGAAGAGAATTTAACTCGGGTGAACGTCG
>NZ_JAVDUE010000030.1:0-26691 GCF_031456255.1 Arcicella sp. BE140
CCGAAATGCTTCGATACCGATTTACAGATTAAGAATAGCCATTCACAATATATTATGGACAACTTTTACCCAAAATTCGGGATGACACATGTTTTTTGTAGCACGAGTTTTCAACTCGTGTAGTCATTAAATTTGACGAGTTGAAAACTCGTGCTACTGTTTTTGATACTTTAACTACTCAATTCCCAATAAAATATCCGTAACATTTTCAGAAGAAGTCAAATCTACCCACTTGATATATACCTCTCTCGTTTGGGTGGTTGGCTTATGGCCTTGTGCGAATAAATTGTTGAAAAGCTCTTTATAAACAGGCATAATGTTGCTAAAATCGCCATAATGGGTATAGGCGAAAGCTTTGAAAGCAGGATGTTCAACTAGTTCATAAGGTGAAGGAACTTCTACTGTTTGATTTCCCACAGGCAATGCAATTTCCAATGTAAATGGTTTTTCTACATCGCCTGTAGCTCCCCAATAGATAAACTCAAGAGGTGCTGAGGTGTCTAAGCCCAATTGTCCTGCTGTAGCATACAGCGTGTCAATCTCACGCACGGCAATAGCATTTACGTTTAAAAGCGTAGTTTCTGTACGATAGATAAAATACTTCTGAGCAGGTATTTCTTTTACTTGTACTTGCATGTTAATTTATATTTTGAGGTTTATGTTTTTTGTTAACAATGCAAAGTAAATAGGGCTTACTGACAACAGTATGTCAGTGCAAAAATCAATTATACATTTATTTTCAATATTTTTTCTTGATGGATTCTACCCCAACGCCTAATTTCCTTTACAATCGGATATAGTGTTTCGCCATATTCCGTTAAACTATATTCTACCTTCAAGGGTACTTCGGCAAAGACTGTCCTTATTAAAATACCATCGGCTTCAAGTTCGTCTAATTGCTTGGCTAACATTCTTTCGCTAATGGTTGGCAATGTTCTTTTCATTTCGCCAAAACGGTTTATCCCTTTTTTTATTAAAACAATCAAGGTGGTTTTGCATTTTCCCTTCAGGATTTTCATAAATACATCCGAAGGACAATCGTGTTCGATATAGTTTTTTTCTAGTATCATAAAATTAAGTACTTGATTATCAGAAGAACTGTACTTTTTGTAAGTAACTGTAAGGTTTGTAACTACTTGACTTTCAATGTTTTTTTGTAGAGGTTTACAATATAAATATAGCTTGTTTCATCAAACAAACACAAAACCATGAGCCATTCTTTTAAAGCCTTAGTGATTTCTGAAAATGCTGAGAAGCAGTATGTCAAGACTATTATACAAAGAGAGATTTCAGATTTGCCTGTAGGTGAAGTATTAATAAAAGTAGAGTATTCAGCCTTGAATTATAAAGATGCCTTGTCGTCAGTAGGAAATAAAGGTGTAAGCAAAAATTATCCACATACCCCGGGCATTGATGCCGCAGGTGTCGTTGAAGCCAGTGATTCTGCTGATTTTCAGGTAGGAGACCAAGTAATAGTTACTAGCTATGATTTAGGGATGAATACTGCTGGAGGTTTGGCAGAATATATTCGTGTACCAGCCAAGTGGATTGTGAAATTGCCTGATGGATTAACATTAAAAGAAGCCATGATTAACGGAACGGCTGGTTTTACGGCTGGTATGTGCATCAATGCGTTACTTAATCATGGATTAAATCCTGAAAAAGGGAAAGTATTAGTAACAGGCTCGACGGGGGGAGTAGGAACGCTAGCCATTGCGATGCTTGCAAAATTAGGTTTTGAAGTTGTAGCAGTCACAGGGAAACCTGAAGCCGTTGATTTTTTAAAGAAAATAGGCGCTAGAGAAATAGTCGGAAGAGAAGCATTAGACGACCAGTCGGGGCGACCATTGTTAAAATCTGTTTACGCAGGGGTGGTTGATACCGTTGGCGGGAATATTTTGGCAACAGCGTTGAAGTCTTTAACGTATGGTGGTTCGGCAGCCATTTGTGGATTAGTAGCTTCTGCTGAATTACATACTACTGTATTACCTTTTATTTTGCGTGGCAATACATTGTTTGGAATAGATTCAGCAGAATGCCCAATGCCTTTACGACAGAACATTTGGCAAAAATTAGCGACAGACTGGAAACCAAATAATTTAGCATTGCTTGCCCATGAAATTTCCTTAGAAGAAGTACCTGACAAATTAGATTTGATGTTGAAAGGAAAAGCTGTGGGGAAAACGATTGTTAAGCTATAATTTAAACAGTAGCACGAGTTTTCAACTCGTCAAATTAATGTGACCCAGTTGAAAACTCGTGCTACGGATTTATTACTCTTCCCACTCAAAGCTACGAGTGACGGCTTTTTTCCAATAATGATAAAGTTTTTCTCTTTTTGATGCCTCCATATTAGGAGTCCACGTTTGTGCAATACCCCAGTTTTGTTTCAAGTCTTCTAGGTCTTCCCAATAGCCAATGGCTAATCCTGCGGCATAAGCAGCACCCAAAGCGGTGGTTTCTATCATAGCAGGACAAACCACAGGGACATCTACCATATCTGCCTGAAATTGCATTAACGTTTCGTTTACTACCATCCCGCCATCTACTCTTAGCGAAGAAATTTCAATGCCCGCATCCTTTTCCATCGCCTCTAATACTTCTAAGGTTTGATAAGCGGTAGCTTCCAAAGCGGCCTTTGCAATATGGGCTTTGGTAACATAGCGTGTCAGTCCTACAATTACACCACGGGCATCTGCTTGCCAATAAGGGGCATACAAACCAGAGAAAGCAGGGACGAAATAACACCCTCCGTTATCTTCTACAGCATTTGCCAATATTTCAATTTCCGCACTATTTTTAATGATTTCTAAATTATCACGAAGCCACTGTACCAATGCCCCCGTAATGGCAACCGAGCCTTCCAAAGCATATTTTACAGGCTGATTTCCGAATTGATACGCTACCGTAGTGAGTAACCCAAAAGTCGAAGGCGTTATTTTCTCGCCTGTATTCATCAACATAAAACAACCTGTACCATAAGTGTTTTTGGCTTCGCCAGCGGCAAAACAGGTTTGTCCTACTAAGGCCGCTTGTTGGTCGCCTAAATCTCCTGCTACAGGTACGCCCGAAAGTACTCCACGAGCTTCGCCATAAACTTCGCTGCTTGATTTTATGGCTGGCAACATTGCTTTAGGAATATTTAATTTTTGGAGTATCTCATCGTCCCAAGCTAAGGTTTTCAAATTCATCAATTGGGTTCTACTCGCATTGGTTACATCGGTAATATGGATTCCGCCATCTGTTCCGCCCGTTAAATGCCAAATGATAAACGTATCCATATTCCCAAAAATAGCCGTTCCTTCTTCAGCATCTGCTCTCAGTCCTTCAACGTTTTCTAAAAGCCATTTTAGCTTCAAACCGCTGAAATAAGTAGCCAGAGGCAAGCCTGTTTTTTCGCGGAAACAATCGGCTCCGCCTTCTTTGGCTAAATCTGCTACCATGTTGCCAACGCGGGTATCTTGCCATACAATGGCATTGTAATAAGGCTGACCAGTGAATTTATTCCATACTACTGTTGTTTCTCGTTGATTGGTAATGCCTACCGCTGCAATATCTAAAGGTGAAAGGTTGGCTTTGCCCAATGCTAGCCCGATTACTTCCTGTGTATTGCTCCAGATTTCGTCCGAGTCGTGTTCTACCCAGCCAGCTTGTGGATATATCTGAGAATGTTCTTTTTGTCCGACAGAAATTTGATTGCCTTGTTTGTCGAAAATGATGAAGCGGGTACTGGTAGTCCCTTGGTCAATAGAGCCTATATACATTTTAAAGAGTGTTTTTGATAGTTAATTAGGTAATTGAATAAATTAGAGCGTTGTAAATTATTGATTAATTACTAATATTTTGATGATTGATAAATGTTTTTCCAGTACTTAAAAAAGCCTCTACCAAACCTTCTGATTCTTTGGCGGCTTGCGCGTCTCTTAATCCTAATCCTAACCTCCTGTTTAGCACGTCTTGGGTAGTAACAGCCATTTCTTCTTGGATAGCATATACAATCTCAGCTTTGATAAATGGATGATTAGGATGAACCAACTCTTTCAGTTCAGGCTGATTGTTCGTTAAACTTAATACTGTTGCTGCCAATGAACCATACTTTTTCATTAAGTGCTGTGCTATTGTTGGGGAAACATGATATTGGCTGACAAGTTGTTGCCAATCCTCAAAATGATACCCTTCTGCACCATGCAATAATTGATGTTCAGATGTACAAAGTACAGGTTCTTTATGCCAGATGGTTTCATAGATATGGTCAATGGTGTCTTTAGCCATTAAGCGATAGGTAGTCCATTTTCCACCCATGATACTTACTAATTGACTGCTCTTGTCAATCTCCACCTCGTGGTCACGAACTAGCGATTTGGTATCAGAACTTTTTTCAGCTTTTCCGAGCAATGGTCTTTGTCCCGCAAAACCACTGGTAATTTCTTCGGGTGTTACGTTTTTTTCTAAATAACGATTTACATAACTTAATAAGTACGGAATTTCGTATGACTCTAAGTCTGGATTTTCAGAAAGTTTATCTTCTTCGTCGGTTGTACCTACCAACAAATGGTCTTGCCAAGGAATGATAAACAATACTCTTCCATCATCCGTTTTGGGTACTAAGATAGCAGTTTCATTTTTCATCAAACTGGTAGGCAAAACAATGTGAGCCCCTCTGCTTACTTTCATCCGAGGTTTCAATTTTGTGTTAGCCATCTTGCGAATATGGTCTGCAAAAGGCCCCGTAGCATTGATAAATACTTTCGCCTGAACAGTTAATGTATTATTGCTCACATTATCTTTAATCGTCAAAGCAGTTAGCTTTCCTTCATTATCTTTTTCAAACCGAAGGGCTTCGGCATAGTTCAAAACGGTTGCTCCCAAGGCTTCTGCTTTTTGGATAATCGCTAAACAATAACGGGCATCATCCAATTGTCCATCGTAATATAATACTGCGGAGGTTAGGTTTTCTTTTTTTAGTTCAGGAATGGTTTTCAACGCTTCTTTTCTTGATAGCCATCTACTAGCACCAATACCATGATTACCTGCTATCCATTCATAGAGTTTTAAGCCAATTGTGAGGTAAATACCTTCAATCCAAGAATAACAGGGCGTTAATAAGGCTAATGGACGAGTGAGATGAGGGGCATTTTTGATAAGGGTATCTCTTTCATGGAGACTCTTTTGTACCATTTTGTACTGTTCCCAATCCAATTTTTTTACAGCTTGCTCAAGATAGCGTACTCCACCATGAATAAGTTTGGTAGACTTAGATGTAGTTTGACCTGCAAAATCAGCTTTATCAATTAACAATACTTTTAAACCTCTTAGGCTTGCATCTAATGCAATACCTGCACCTGTTGCTCCGCCACCTATGATGCACAAATCAAATTGTTCTATTGACGAGATTTTACTTAATTGTTCTATACGATTCATAATGGATAATTTACCTGAATATTAACAAAATATACTCATAAAAAAGGACTGACAGCAATAAGCAAAAATATAGGATATTTAATAATTTACAGCAATGATATGCTGTAAGTTATCTAATGGTATAACAAACCTAAATGCCATAACATTTCATAAAACATAAAAACAAAAAAGCGGCTCATCTACTTACAAAAATGTAAATAAATGAGCCGTTTGAAGATTAAATTTTTCATGAATGACTAACTATAGAATAACCACTCTATCGCTTTAGGGAATTCTTTGCCCCATTGGTCTTCGTTGTGCATTCCATCAGGGTCATACGAAAGATGAATATCCGTTTTTCTGATGCCTTGTCTCTGGAAAGTCTGCTTTAGTTTTTCCACATTTGGTAACATCATCGTTCCTTCGTCACCACCCGCATATACATAAATGTCGGTTGGCAAATGTGAAATGAAATCAATCGCATCAAAGTAAATATTAGGTGAAACCCACAGTGATGGCGAGAAAACCATCAACTTCCCGAATACTTCTGGAAACATCAAGCCTGAATAAATACTGATTAAGCCTCCTAGCGAGCTTCCGCCAATACCCGTAAATTCTCTTTCTGGGCGTGTACGAAAGTTTTTGTCAATATATGGTTTTAGCGTTTTAGCCAAAAACTGAGTATATTTTCTACCCTGTCCTTTCCCCATTTTTGGGTTATTATAGGGCGAATATTCTTGATAGCGTTGTTCACCACCGTGTGCTACTGCCACAACAATGATATCGCCATGCCCACGAGCTGCCAAAACGGCTAATTGCTTATCAATTCCCCAGTTTCCAAATACAGAACCTCCGCCAAATAAATTCTGAGCGTCTTGTAAATAAATTACAGGATAGTGTTTGTCGGATGTTTCGTAATTATGAGGCAAAAGGATATATACAGCACGCTTTCTATCAAACTGCGGCATCTCAAAAGCATCAGAAATTAAGCGGATTTCAGGCATTAAATCCCCCGAAAGATTTTCGCCATCTAGTCGCCAGTGTGGTACAAAGTCTTTTAGAACTCCTGTTTTTACTTTAGATATTCTGTTGGCTGTAGGTTTACCAAATTCATCTAATTCTACTTGATTCCATCCTCCTTTGGTATATTTATACTCAAAGCTTTCTGGCAGTTTGATATTATCTGGTAACTTGAATTCATATTTTCCGTCTTCAACTTTGTTTAAACGGAATTCTTCTTTATTGGGCAGCCATTCGTTGAAACTCCCTGAAATAAATACGGGTCTATTGTCTTCAACGGGGGTTGTTAGCTCAAAATATAATACGCCTTTACTCATTAGTGATTTATTTGTCGAACCACAAATTTAATTAATAATATTTGCTTTTTTATAACAATATTCCAATATAGAATATTGTGTGTAACAAGCTGAGCATCAGTTATGAGACCTTTCTTTTCGATATACAAGTATTATAATGCAACTATTGTACCAAACGCATCCTTGTTCTTTAGCGATAGTCTAAAGCTTTGTACTGCACTATTCACACAATACATACAAATCTGCCAGATTTCTTCCTAATCCATCATAATCTAACCCATAGCCCAATACAAATTTATTCTCCAAATCAAATCCGACATATTGCACATCAATAGGCACTTTTAAAGCTTCTGGTTTTTGAAAAAGCGTAGCAATTGACAAAGAACTTGGATTTTGAGCCAACAATTGTTTTTTGATTTCAACCATCGTTAGTCCAGTATCGATAATATCTTCAATAATGATGATGTCTCGATTTTCTATATTTTCAGTTAAGCCCAAAATCTGATGTACTTTCCCTGTAGATGCTGTTGCTTGATAAGAAGAAACTCGCAAGAAAGTGATTTCGCAACTTACCGATATAGATTTCATCAGTTCAGCAGCGAACATGAATGAGCCATTCAGAATAGCTAAAAACAAAGGTTGTTTTCCTGTATAGTCTTGGTTGATTTCAGTAGCAAGGGCATTGATGCGCTTTTCTAAAATGCTTTGTTCGATAAATACTTCAAAATGTTTATCGTGTACTTGTATCGTGGATTTCATAAATACTTGATTTCTAATTTGTAAAAATACGCTAATCTATAGAGCTCGCCAAATCATTAGAAAGCAAGTAATTACTCTTGTGAATAGAATATCTGGATAAATGACACTTTTTAATAATGCTTTTCGTTGTATCATTCGTTAGAGCAATACTTAAAATTTCCTTAAATTTACATCCAGAAAAGACAATCACCATGAAAAAAGTATTTGATTTATCGATTTATATAAAAGTATTCCTCTTGTGCAGTTTGTTGGTTTCACAACAGCAAATGGCTAACGCACAATGGTGGAAAGATACAGAGAAAGCAGAACAGGAACGTTCAAAAGGAATGCTTTTGCTTACGACAGAAGTACAAATAGAGGCGACACAGGCTATTAATCACATGTATAATTTCAAGTTTTATGAAGCCGAACGCGAGTTTAATTATTTGAAAGTAAAATATCCCGACCATCCGCTCCCTGAATTTTTATTGGGATTGATGGAGTGGTGGAAAATTGTGCCTAATACTGAAAATGTCATTTACGATGAGCGATGTATAGAATACATGGATAAAAGTATTGAAAAGGCTGAGAAAATATGGGATGATTCTGAAAACCCCGAGGCGGCCTTCTTCATGGCGGCAGCCTATGCTTTTAAAGGACGTTTGCATTCTGAAAGAAAACATTGGACGAAGGCTACTTTTGCCGCAAAAAATGCACTAAAGTACCTTGATAGGTCAAGAAGTTTCTCTGATTTTAGTCCAGAATTGATGTTTGGTGATGGTCTTTACAATTATTACTTCCATTATGTAAAAGAGAATTATGCCATGCTTCGTCCAGTACTTTGGTTGTTTCCTAAAGGAGATAAACCAAAAGGAATCAGTCAGTTAGAAAAGGTAAGTTATAATGCTTTTTATACCCGTACAGAGGCACGCTACTTTTTGTTACAGATTTATGGACTAGAAAACATGAATGAAAAAGCGTTGAATTTGTCAAAATACACGTATGAGACGTACCCAGACAATCCGTTTTTTCAACGATTCTATGCTAGAAGTGCCTTTGTTGCTGGTCGTGTTACTGAGGCTAAAACCATTGCCAAAAGTATTTTGCAAAAAATAGACGAGCATTATCCTGGTTATGAAGGCGTGAGTGGTAGATATGCTGCTTATATTCTGGGTTATTATGCAATGAATTATGATAGAGACAACAAAGAAGCAAAGACGTATTTTCAAAAAACAATAGACTTTGCTAAACAAACGGGGTCGACTAATTCTGGTTATTATTGGTCATCGATGATAGCCCTAGGAAAAATAGCTTCGCAAGACCAAGATTATGATACTGCGATAGAGTATTACAAACAGGTAATAGATGATTCTGAGCGAAAATCTTCCCAAAGAGAAGAAGCAAAAAAATTACTAACCGAAGCAAAAAAGGCACGAAGGAAGAAAAAATAATTAAAACTAAAAAAAGTCGCTTTATAGAATAAAGCGACTTTTTTATTATCAAGCCTTAAATTTGTGATTAATTATTTGGTAAAACTCATCAAGTTTAGCTATATTTAGGATTCATTATCTTAAAAAATAATGATTTCTTTGCTTTATTGAATAACTTTTTTAGTTAACTAAAACCTCTACTTGGTCAAAAAAATGAATTTGACTAATCTATCATGAAAGTTTCTACTTCTCAGCCATTTCAGATTATTTATTCGATACTCAACCACGAGTACCTCGGCTATCTCTTTGAGGCCTTTGTCGTTCAGTTAGATGACAAACAAGAATTGACTTTGCTCAACCAAAATGTTTCGATAAAAAACATCAACGAGTTTGCACACGGCTTAGACGAAAACGATTTACAGTTAGTAAAGCTCATTGATTACCTTCAATCAGAAAATATTTATAAAAAATTCGTTGGCTCAAAAAAAAGAACAGTCGTTGATTTTTTCTTGAAGGTATATGATCAGCAAAAAGGAGAGAAGGCTTTACAAGAAATTATAGCCTCGTATGTAGAAAAAATAAAAGCAGAAATGTTGCCTTTGTTGCTAGGCAAGCAATTGTTTATCATGGGGGGAGACGGCAACCCCATCTGGCAAAAAGTAGAAGTATTGCCCGAAAAAGCAACGGTATTTTTTCATTTTATGCGCAATGAAGAAAATACTCATTACTATCCTACGATTAAATATGAAGGGGAAAAAATAGATTTTCAATATAAGAATGCCTACATCGTTTGTGACGAACCCGCATGGATGATTCTTGAAAATAAGCTTTATCATTTTGCCAAAGAAGTAGATGGTAAAAAGCTAAGGCCTTTTTTAAAGAAAAAATTTATTGTAATACCCAAGACCATTGAGGAAGATTATTACCGCAAATTCGTTACATCTATCATCAGTATGTTTGATGTGCGACCGAAGGGTTTTAAAATTTTGAACGAAAAATATGCCGTTATTCCTATTTTAAACCTAGCCGAACAAAAGAGTCATCAAACAGTATTGGTTGAAGCGAATGATGTGGATGTTCAGAAAGAAGAAGATGTTACATTAGCCATTAGCCTGTCTTTTCAATACGGGAAATTCACTTTTAGATTCGATAGTTTTTCTACCGAAGTAAATGTGAGTATGGAAAAAAATGGAGACGATTATGTCTTTCATAAAGTAGAAAGAAATTTGACGTTTGAGAAAGCTACTTTAGCAAAGCTTGAAGCGTTGGGCTTAGAACTGAAAAATGGGCGAATGATTCTCCCTAAAAGTGATGCATTGGCACTCATTCAGAAAAATTATGCTGAACTAACAGCGACAGGTTTCACCATAGAACAGAGTGTAGAAGAGGATGCTAAAAAATATTTCTTAGGGTATTCAAATATTGAAGTAAATATTACCGAAGGGAATGATTGGTTCGATATTCATGCGATTGTTCATTTTGGTGATTTTGAAATTCCTTTTCTGAAACTCAGAAATTTGATTTTACAGAAAAAGAGGGAATTTACGTTACCCAATGGTGAAATCGCTGTGATTCCAGAAACTTGGTTTACTCAATATTCTGAGCTTTTTGCTTTTATTGAACATCATTCAGAACGAGATGGCTTTATCTTGAATAAACACCATCTTTCATTGGTGCAAGATTTACAAAGTGAGTCATTGGCATCGGCAGTGTTGAGTAGAAAGTTGGAGAAACTGAGAGATTTTGAAGAAATGCAAACCTATCAATTACCCAAAGGCTTTACTGGTAGTTTGCGTCCCTATCAAAAAGCAGGATACGATTGGATGCGATTTCTGAATGATTATCATTTTGGCGGATGTTTGGCGGATGATATGGGCTTGGGTAAAACCGTTCAAACCCTTACATTGTTACAATCACAAAAAGAACAGAAGAATAACCAGCCAAGTTTGTTGATTTTACCTACTTCCTTGATTTATAACTGGGAGATGGAAGCACGCAAATTTACGCCAGAACTTAGGATACTGACTTATACAGGCACTTATCGAGATAAAAATATTGAAGTTTTTGATAATTATGATGTAGTCCTTACCACTTATGGCATCATCAGAATTGATATTGATTTACTGAAAAACTATCGGTTTAATTATGTGATTCTGGATGAATCGCAGGCCATTAAAAATCCATCTTCTTATATCACTAAAGCCGTAATGCAATTGAATTCTCGGAATCGATTAGTATTAACGGGAACGCCTTTAGAAAATAGTACAATGGATTTATGGTCACAGATGACTTTTATTAATCCGGGGTTATTAGGCTCACAGCATTTTTTTAGAAATGAGTTTCAAGTGCCGATTGAAAAAAAAGGGGACGATGTGAAAATGCAAAGGCTTTATTCCATCATCAAGCCTTTTATGCTGAGAAGACATAAGTCGCAAGTTGCTACCGAATTACCTCCTAAAATTGAAAGCATCCATTATGCTCAGATGACAGAGCAACAACAAAAGGAATATGAAGAAGCAAAATCGTATTTCAGGAACTTAATTTTAGAGCATATCGAGGAAGCAGGTATGGCGATGTCACAAATGGTTGTGTTGCAAGGCTTGACAAAATTACGTCAATTGGCGAATCATCCACGAATGACCGAACCTGATTATCAAGGAGATTCTGGTAAGTTGGAAGATGTGATGGAAAAGCTAGACACAATTCTAGAAGAAGGGCACAAAGTATTGATATTTAGTCAATTTGTAAAGCATCTCGATCTGTTCAAAGAACGCCTTGACCAAGAATCAAGAACGTATGCGTATTTAGATGGAAGTACCCACGACCGACAAGCGCAAGTAGAGAAGTTTCAGAATAACGAAGACATACAGATTTTTTTAATTTCTTTGAAAGCAGGAGGACTGGGATTAAACCTCACAGCGGCTGATTATGTATTTATTTTAGACCCTTGGTGGAATCCTGCTATTGAGGCTCAAGCAATAGATAGGGCGCATAGAATAGGTCAAATAAATACTGTTTTTACGTATAAATTTATTACTAAAAATACTGTTGAAGAAAAGATATTAGCATTACAGCAAAGCAAACAACGCCTAGCGAACGAATTGATTACAACGGAAGAGAGTTTTGTAAAATCCTTGACGAAGGATGATGTATTGGCTTTATTGGAGTAGATAAGTAGAACTTTTAATATAATATAAAATGATAACGTCATTAAATGATATTGATTTAAATGGGCATTATACTTATGCAGACTATGTTAAATGGCAGTTAGATGATTATATAGAGCTGATTAAAGGAAAGATATTCAAAATGTCACCAGCTCCTCTAAGTCAGCACCAAGTATTGGTTCATCGGTTGGATGTTGAGCTAGGATATTATCTCAAAAAGAAGACTTGTCAGGTCTTTCCTGCTCCATTTGATGTACGTCTTACTACCAATAATCTTCTTTTAGATGAACAAATTACGACAGTTGTTCAACCTGATTTATGTATCATTTGCGACCCATCAAAAATAGATAGAAGGGGTTGTATAGGTTCGCCAGATTTAATTATTGAAATTATTTCAAGCTCGACTGCCAAAAGAGATTTAGATGATAAGTTTCATTTATATGAAGAGTCTGGCGTAAAAGAATATTGGGTTGTTTTCCCTGATGAGCAAGTCATAAGTGTTTATCTGCTCGACGAAACTATTTCTGAATATCATTTATTGAAGCATTACGAAAAAGGAGAAAAGTTAAAGGTTAATATTTTGGAAGATTTAACAATAGACTTGAATGATATTTTTGATTAATAAAAAAGCCGTAACCAACAAATTGTTGATTACGGCTTTTCATTTTTACTAAACAATTTTATTTTTTAGCATCAATATCCTTCAATAGTGTTTCCACTGCTACTTTCAATTGTTCGTCAGTTCCTTTGGCAATCCAGTCTGGTGTGTTTTCAACGATAACATCAGGAATGGCAGCACCTAACTCTTGGTTTTTATCAGTTGTTTTAGTGTACCAACCTCTTCCCGGCAATCTAACAAACGAACCATCCATTAATGATTTTCCTCCTGTTGAAATTACCGAACCATTTGTTGGTAAGCCTACTAATTTACCTATGCCCAAAGATTTGTATGCGTGCGAGAAAATCTCAGCATTAGAATAACTTCCTTCATTACAAAGAGCAATTGATGGCTTTGTCCAAGCAGCATATACCAAGCGTTCGCCTATTGGATAATAGTCTCTAAATTTTTTCTTGTCTTTCTCTAAATCAGCACTTGCTCCTCTTGGAATAGTATAAGCATGTTGTTTATAATTTAAAATAGTCATTAAATAATCCGTTGTCGACCCTCCGCCATTATAACGAACATCAATCAAAATACCTTCTTTACCATAACCAGCAGCAGTGAATTCTCTTTCTACGACTTCAAAACTAGGGAAATCCATGCTTTTGATATGGATATAACCTAGACGACCATTCGAGAATTTTTCTACTAATTTCTTTCTGCCTTCAACCCATTCATTGTATAAGTTATCACTAATGCTTTGTGTAAGGCGTACTACTACTTCTCTACTTTTACCTGTGGCATCAACTACACTGACGATTACTTTTTCGTTCGCTAATCCATTTAACAAACTATAGAAGTTTTCGTTTTCACTAACTTGTTGTCCGTTGATAGCAGTAATGGTTTCGCCTTCGTTAATGACACTCTTAATTTTTGTTACAGGTGTTTCTGGTACAACATGGTTTACTTTCATACCCGTTGGCGTTGGAATAAGTTCTGTTCCTAACAATCCAGTCAATTCTCTCTGCGTTTCAGCACGGTCTGGTGCGGTTAAGCCCATGTGGCTAGAATTTAATTCACCCAATAGTAAATTAAACATATCTCTAAAGTCATTAGAAGTACTAGCATTGATACAACGCTCTTTGTATTTATCATGCAATTGTACCCAGTTGTTTCCGTGGAATTTAGGGTCATAAAAACCATCACGAATGGTTCTCCAAGCTTCTTCAAATACCTGTGTGCGTTCTGCCAAATAGTCTATTTTCATTTTGGCAACAAACGGCATTGGTTCAGACACACCCGTTTTTACATCAACGCGAGATAAACTACCCCCCATTTTTGTATAGTAGATGTATTTACCTTCCTTATCTAATGTTAGGTTATTAGGATTACTGCCACCTTTGGTAATTTCTTTTAATTCTTTCCCATCCCATTTGACACTGTATAAATCTCTGCCTTTTGCCGAGCTAGTTGATGTAGTATAAAAGAATGTTTCACCATCTTTTGAAATCACAAAATCGTTTTCATCTCCAGGGAAATTGGTTACTTGTACTACTCTTTCGTGAATATTATCAAAATCGATAACGATTGGTTTTACACTTTTTTTCTCTGGTTTAGCATCAGGAGTAGGTGCTTCTTTTTCTTGCCAGTCTTGTGTTTCTTTTTCCCAATCTTCTTTTTTCAACCATACAAACCAAACGTCAGCACTACGACCAGCACTTCTTTCAGAAACAAAACCTAATTTAGAACCATCAGCACTCCAGAATGGATTGCTATCACCACGTGGGTGCATACTAACATTGACAGATTTGCTTGAATTATCAGCAGTTCTGATATACACTTCTTGGTTATAATATAAATCAGATTGACTATAAGCGATGTATTTGCTATCAGGACTCCAAGCGATGTCTGAAGGATTATTCCAACCTTCTGATAAGATTTTTTCGTTCGTTAGTTTTCCATCAGCACTAATATCAGCAACAATAAAGTTGCCTCTGCCTCTTACGTAAGCAATCTTTTTGTTATCTGGTGAAACTGTAGGAGAAGTCTCGTCGTCTGGCGTTTTAGTAAGTTGTACGATTTGATGTTTCAACGATTTGAAGATATTTCGTTCAGCACCATCAGCAGAATTTACTAGATACAAATCAAAATTGCCATTGTTACGGTCACTAGTAAACAACAAAGTTGAGTCATTCAACCAAGCTGGTGAAACGTCACGGAAAGCATGTTTAGAAACATTAATGCTTTTTGTTTTTTCCTTATCAGCTTCCTTGATGAAAATTTCTCCACGAATGCTATAAGCAAGTAATTTACCGTTCGGAGAAACTTTGTAATTATCTAGACCAGTAGCCAATGTTTTTTGTTCTGATGCATCAAAACGCTCATCTGCATTGATGATTACATTGATTTTATCAATGGCACCATTCGCAATTTTATAGGTGAAAAGTGCCATTTCTTTTTCAAATACGATAGTATTACCATCATTTGAAATACTAAAATGACGAATAGATTCATCTTTAAATTGCGTCAATTTTTTAGGAGTTCCTACGGCTTTGCCTTCGTCCGAAATTTTGATTTGGTATAAGTTATACGCTCCGTCAACGCTACTCAAAAAGTAAAGTAAGCCATTCTTGCCCCATTGAGGAATGATGTCGTTGGTATCAAAAAGGGTTATTTTATTAAAGCTCTTGTTTTTGGTATTGTACATCCAAATATCTCTGTTCGAGCTACCATTATAAGCCTGACGAGCTACAGGGTTAATGTCTCCACGGACAAAGGCTACCAATTTTCCATCAGGTGACAGCACAGGGTCGAAACCAACGGCTTCTAATAAACGAGACTCTGTTCCCCCTTTGGGACTAATCGTGTAAACTTCTTGTGGGCGTTCAATTTGTTTAAATTCACGGCTTGTAGAGAATAATATTTTATCGCTCTGTGTCCAGCTAGCTACTACATCTTGACTTGAGTGATAAGTCAACCGTTTAGGCAAGCCACCTGTTGCAGGTATTACAAAAATATCGTTATTGCCAAAGCGAGTACCTGAGAAGGCTATTTGCTTGCCATCTGGACTAAAAATAGGATTACTCTCGTAGGCTTCATGAATGGTAAGCCTTGTCGCATTCCCACCTGAGCTTGGTACAGTCCAGATGTCTCCTTGATATGAAAATGATACTACCGAACCGTCATTATTAATACTTGGTTGGCGAAGTAACAGCGGGCTTTGAGCTATAGTACTTCCTGCGGAAAGCAATGAAAAAAGTAATAAGAAATGTTTTTTCATGAATTTGTTAATGATTTGATGAAGATTTAAGCCACAAATAAGTAATAATTTGCCAAATTAATAAATTATCAAAAGAATATTCGCCCAACAGCCCTTTTTATGCGATGTTTGCTTTAAGATACAAGAGGCTAGATAGAAGACATTAGACACTAAGATTTATAATCGGGAAATAGGAGAATATGAAATAGAAGAATGATATAATTATTTGAACATTTAAGGAAGAAGGGACTAGTGTATATTTATAAACAAAATTAGGCTATCCATTTCTGAATAGCCTAATAATTCTGACAAAGAAAAACTTATTTCTAACTCCATTCTTCTTGTTCAAATATCTAATGCCTTCTAGTCTAAAATGTAGTAATCTCTAGTCCAAATATTTAGTCTAGCGTCTTCTAGTCTAAAATCTAGCGTCTTTTAGTCTAAATGTCATCGATTACAAGCCTTACAAACCCCTTGTACTAACAAATTAGTCTCAACACGTTTATATCCTTCGGGCAGAATAAAATTAGGAATCACCACATGATCTAAACAAGTTGTTAAACCACAAGTAGTACATTTAAAATGCACATGGTCGTGGTGATGAGTATGGTCTTCTGAATGGCAATTGTCTTTACAAAGTGCATATTTAATACTACCCTCATCGTCCAGCACTTTATGAATTAATCCCTTATCTACAAAAGTTTTTAATGTTCTATATACCGTTACTCTATCAAACTGTTCAGTTAATTGCGATTCCACATCTGCATGAGCCAAAGCATGTTCTTTGCTCATAAAAACATCTAAAATACCTTCACGACAGTCTGTTTGGCGAAGGTTATATGATTTTAATGTGTCTTTTATTGCTGGTTTCATTCTATTATCATTGCATTTTCAAACTGCAACTTTACTAAGTTAGCATAAATTCCTTCATCAATCAAGACCAATTCCTCATGTGTTCCTTTTTCGGCTACTTTGCCATCTTTCAATACATAGATTGTATCTACATTACGAATAGTTGCCAAGCGATGGGCAATAATTATTGTAGTACGGTTTTGCATCAAGCGGTCTAAGGCATCTTGTACCAATCTTTCAGATTCTGAATCTAGTGCACTTGTTGCTTCGTCTAACACCAAAATGGCAGGGTCTTTTAAAATCGCACGAGCAATGGCAATACGTTGACGTTGCCCACCCGAAAGTTTTACGCCACGTTCACCCACAATCGTTTTAAAACCTTCAGGAAATGAATTGATAAAATCTAAAGCATTTGCTTTTCTGGCAGCTTCAATGACCAAATCCTCTGTTGCTTCTGGATTACCATAGGCAATGTTTTCATAAATTGTGCCACCAAAAAGCATTACTTCTTGCGGTACAATGGCTATATTTTTTCTTAATTCTGTAATATCAAAAGTGTTGATGTTTTTACCATCTACTAAAACTTCTCCTTTAGCAAGATGATAATAACGCATTAATAATTGCACAATGGTTGATTTTCCAGCCCCCGAATGACCAACTAAGGCTATTTTTTCGCCAGATTTTACAGATAAAGAAATATTCTTCAACACTTCCATATCTGGGCGAGAAGGATAATTAAAAGCAACATTCTTGTATTGAATTTTAGGGATAGCAATCTCACCATTCGCTTTCGCAGGTGATGGAATAACGGCTGTTTTCGGAGCTGTTAAGTCAACAATTTTTACTTCCGATTCTTCATCCAAAATTTCTAAAATACGTTCAGAAGCACCTACTGTTTTCTGAATCTGGGCATACATATCGCCCAAACCACCTACAGAACCTCCGATAAAACCTGTGTAAATGATAAATGTGAAAAGGTCTTTGAAAGATAATTCGCCTTGCAATACCAAATTACCACCATACCATACTACGCCCACTACGCCACCAAACAGTACGAAAATGATAAACGAAATAAAGCCTCCTCTGAAAGTGGCAGCCTTTAAGGCATAATCTACTACTTTTTGAACAGATAATCCATAGCGATGTGCTTCTAGACTTTCATTCGTAAAAGCTTTTACAACATTGATAGACTGTAACGTTTCTTCAACAATGATGTTAGTAGCGGCTAGTTCGTCTTGTACTTTTTTAGAATTTTTACGAATAAATCTCCCAAAAACAATGGCAGCAATGACCAAGAATGGGAAAGTAAGCAACATAAAAAGCGTTAGTTTGCTCGATAAATAAGAGATTAATACAATACCACCGACTAAAGTAAATACTTGACGAAAAAGTTCTGCCAGTGTAATAGATAGGATATCTTGTAGCTGACCAATGTCTGTTGTAATTCTACTCATTAATTCACCCACACGATTTTTTTCAAAAAAAGGAACTGGTAACGTAATGATTTTACTATATAGGGCATTGCGTAAATCACGCATTGATTGTTCAGAAACCCTTGTGAACGTATATACTCTAAAAAATGAGAAGATGGCTTGTAGAATAAGTAATCCAACAAAGATAAGGGTTACTTCATTTAACGTAAATCTTGGAGCTTCATGAAAAACGCGTTGTAGTTTATCCGTCATCATACCAGTACTTATTCCCGAACCTGAGTCTGGCATCTGTTGTGGCGAAACGATTGATCCCACCATCTGACCCATCAATAAAGGGATACTCATCGTAGTAATCTGTGAGAGAATCAGAAAGATGAAACCTATTAAAAATGTGCCTTTATAGGGAAGGGTAAATCTAAAAATCTTGAAGGCCTTCTGAAAGCCTTCTTTACTTACTTTTTTCTTGTCTTCTGGAGAAACCTCTGCTCCAAAATTGCTACTTCGCTTTGCCATTTTTTGGTTTAATTACTAAAAAGCTATTAATTTAGTTATGATTGAGTAATGGTTATTTAATTACTCCTTATATCAGCATTCGGACTGATAGCTGATATCCGAAAGCCGATGACTAACGGCAGAAATTACTCTTCCTCGTCTGGTAATCCTTTATAATGAGACTCTTCAAAAATCTTCTGGGCATTTGTTTCCTTCATCAATTGTTGAATCGTCAGTTTATCATTTTCGTCAAAATATTTTCCTACAATTCGCCAGCCTAACCAACGACCGATTCCTCCTGGACAAGATGCTCCAATCTCAGGCGTTGTAGGTCTATCCATGATATACTTTGCTTTGATAGGGTCTTCATTGGTATACAATAATTTATTATCAATAAAATGAGCCCAAATATCTTTTTGGAACGTATAACAGTCCGTTAGTTGTGCGTCTGAATAACCAATAAACAGGCTGTCAGCCTTTGATGGCATCATCGTATGACCAAAAACATAACTTTTTCCATACCAAACCATATCTGCTAATAACGATTTTTCAGAAGGTTTGGTTGCATTATATTTGGCAGAAAGTAAAAGCACAGCTTGTGGCACAATAGCATGAGGAGAAGCTTTCCTTAATTGATAGTCATAAATGTCTGGTAAGAATTTCCCTTTTTTTCCCATGAAATAATCTAATCCGATAATAATTAAAGAGTCCGAAATTATTAATTCTGGACTACTTAGGATATCCTGCGCAAAAAAACCTGTAAAAATTGTAATAATTTTAGGCTCTTTGAAGTCAGGATAATAATATTTCAGGTGCTGAAAAGCTTCTTTAAAATCATCTTCAAGCTCGGTATTTCCAAAAAAAGCTGGTTCTTGAGACTGTTTATAAAAGTCTTGAAAAGCCTGATTGGTGATTACTGGGAGTAATCTTTCAGCTAGTTTATCAAAGTCTTGTGGTAAAACTTGAAAGTAAGTACTCACAAAGCTTTTATGTGCATTGAAGAAATTTATTAACTGATTTTTGTCTTTACACGCAAGTAAATCTTTGTCAAGTCGTTGAATAGCTACATTTACTTTTACCGAACTAACGTCGGGTTCAGAAGAACTATCTTGTTCGGAAGTACAAGCAAAAACTAAGCTTGAAAAGAGGAGGATAATGTAATATTTATACTTTTGAAGCATAAGTTTTTTAGATTAATAGTTTTAAGCAGTAGTATTCGTCTAAGTTTCAAAACCATATTTAACAGTACAAAATTATGAAGAAAAACGCATTTTTAGTCCTTTTTATTCTGTTGATGATAACCAGAGGTTACGCTCAAAATTACGGATACGGTTCTGGATATGGCGGAGGGTATCGTAACGGGCTATATAAATTAAAAATAGGGTTTAAATTTTCACCCACTATTACACTCAACGAAGTAGATGCTTCAAAGGAGTTCCGTAGTTTTGATGCTTCGGGAATCAACCTGAAAATGAGCTTAGGGCCTGTGATAGATTGCTATTTTGCCGAAAAATATGCTTTTAGTACGGGACTGTGGTATAGTGTCAAAGGAGTTAGTTATGCTGTTGGAAGCAATTTTTATGATAATGATTTGTTTGGTACGTATCCCCTCACTGCCGATGAGCATATAGGAAATAAAGCGGCTTATAACCTGCAATATTTACAAGTACCCGTTACACTCAAGATTTTTAGTGATGGAGTTTTTTCAGATACACCTGTTTATTTACAATTTGGAGGTACGTTCGATTTAAAAATTGCCGAAAAACCCATTGATAGAACCTCCAATCCACTTTATCAATATAGCCAGCGTGTAGCAAATCAGCCCGATGTTTTTAGTTTGGGAGATATCAATCTGTTATTAGGATTTGGGATTGAAAAGCGGATAAATGGTGGAGACGACTCTTTTATATTTGGCATTCAATACCAAAGAGGCTTAACCGAAATTAATCACACCAAGGGTTATAGCAATTTAATTACTAAAAATGGGTTGATTTCGCTAGATTTAGGCTTGAAGTTCTAATACTTTTCAGCCTTGAACTCAACAAGTTTTTTGTCTTTTATTTTTACGACATACAAATTGTCATATTCGCTTTCTGGAATTATTTTTAGCTCAAAGTTTGCACCCAAAAGCCTAACAATTTCAGGAACAGTATTCGAATGTCCAATGATTAGAATATTCTTACGAGGCTCAACTTTATCCAAAAAATGGGCATTTCTAGCGCTATAAATAGTGGTATCTATGTGATTATTGATACGGAGAGAGTCGCCAGTCTGTTGAACTCTTAGGTATTCAGTAGCATAAATTTTAGTGATTTTCTCATTCGCTAAACGCTTGGCAAGTTTACCAGCACGTTGATGCCCCGAAGTACTTAAAGGACGAAAATGGTCATCACCTTTATAGACTAAATCTTTCTCTGCATGGCGAACCACAAAAACTGTAGAGACTTTGCTTGTACAAGCAGACAAGAAGATAACAATTGCTAAAAAGGGTATCCATTTTTTCATAAGAATAATCAATTAGAAATATAAATTTGGAAATCGGATGTAAGCTGTCGGCTATCAGTTTTTAACAATAGCTTTTAACGATTGTAATTTACCTAAAACCAAAAACATAAAAAAGGGCTTCTCGGTTTAAAACCTAAGAAGCCCTTTGTATATTTCAACATCTATTTGAATTCAATCACTTCTGGCATTAAAGCCATGATACCTTCACGGGCTTTCAAGTCTTGAATTTGTTTTACATAAGGTGCTAATTCACCAAATTGTGCTTTCATGATTTTAGCTTGTGCTTCTTCCTCTTTTTTCTCGAAAACCTCTTCAAAGAAAGATTTTGGTTGTGGATAAAACTTCGCTTTATAATCACCATCTTTTAGTTTTGCTTTTTTCGCTGCAATCTTAATCGCATCGTCCAAGCCTCCTAATACATCTACCAAACCATTCGCTTTTGCTTCTATTCCCGACCAAACGTGTCCGCCTGCTAATGATTTCAATTTCTCAATCGTCATTTTTCTACCTTTTGCCGCTTTAGAAGTAAAGGTTTCGTAGCCTGCGTCTACACTTCTTTGAAACCAATCTTTTTCAAAATCAGTCATTTCACGCGTAACTGTTGGGAAATCAGAATGAGCATTAGTATTTACACGGTCGTTGGTAATACCCAATTTATTCTTCAAGAAGTTTTCAAAGTTGAAAAACTGAGCAAAAATCCCGATAGAACCTGTAATGGTGGTTGGTTCAGCAACGATAGTATCAGCCGCCATTGCCATGTAGTATCCTCCAGACGCTGCGTAGTCTGCCATTGAAGCAATCACAGGTTTTACTTTTTTGGTTAATTCTACTTCACGCCACATAACATCAGAAGCTAATGATGAACCCCCTGGGCTATCAATTCTTAATACAATGGCTTTTACTTTTTTATCTTCGCGCGCTTTACGAAGTTCAGCTACCCAGTCGTCAGAGCCAATATTTCCTTTATCTGCTTTTGCTCCGATAATCGCTCCTTCACCTACAATTACGGCAATTTTGTTTTGAGACTCGTTAAAAGGAATAGCAGATTCTGCTTTTAAGAATTTTGAAAGACCTACAAAGTCAATTTTATCTTCTGTTTCTTTCTTTAATTTCTTCTTGAAATCAGCCTCAAATTCATCGTAATATCCCACATCTGTCACCAATTTTGATGCTAAAGCTCCTTTAGGTTTGTAGGCAATTAATTCATCAGCAACCTTTTTCAACGTTGCAACGTCGATGTTTCTTGATTTTGCAATTTGCTCAAAGATATGATTGTTGATACTGTTTAGTAGTAATGAGTATTGTTGCTTATTGGCATCACTCATGTTTTCGCGTAGATATGGTTCAACCGCTGATTTATATTCGCCTACTCTGAAAACTACGGGCTTGATATCTAGTTTATCTAAAGCACCTTTATAAAAACTTACTTCAGCACTGATACCGTTAAAATCCATTCCGCCCGCAGGGTTCAAATAAATTTTATCAGATACCGAGGTAACATAATATCCTTTTTCAGTAAATGATTCGCCGTAGCTATAGATAAACTTTCCAGATTTTTTGAAATCTAACAGCGCATTGCGGATTTCTTCTAATTGAGCATAGCCTGCCTGAGGGTAATGGGCTTGTAAATAAATCCCTTTGATATGACTATCAACAGCTGCACGTTTCAAAGCCTCTCTGATTTGAACCATACCAATGCTTTCATTATTGTCCATGAATGCTCCACCTAAATCCTTGAAAGGATTTTCATCGTCGCTAACATTTTCAACAATGCTATGATTGAGGTCTAATTTTAAAACAGAATTATCCTTAAGCGTAGTTTCGGCTTTAGAAGAGCCAACTGCGGCAGCAATACCAATAATTATAAAAAGGCTAACAATAGAGAAAACTATTAATCCGACTATGGTAGCTAAAACATATTTAAGAAATTGTAACATGAGTTTTCGTTTTGGTTTTAATACTTACAACCTACAAGATTAAGAACTTTTATGCTAAGTCGTAAACCCAAAAATAAATTGACTTGTTTCCAAAAAAAAGTTTATGTGTTCAATGGAGAATTGGCTTGATAGGAGGGTGTATTAAAGAAAACAGAAATCCAGAAAGGATTGTTATTGACAAAAGTATTTGTCATTTCGTAAATTTGTATATTTGTAACAAATGGAAAAATTCGGAGATATAGAGATAAGAGTTATTGGTAACTATGGTAATATCAAGCTTTCACCAGAAAGTTATGATATAAAGGAGATTTCTTTGCTTCTGCAAAATGTTGAAGATTTACTCTATCCGATTAATAAAAAAGACAGACCTCTAATTAGTTATAATCTTGAAGAAGGTTCGGTAAGGAATGTCTTTAGAACTGGTCTCCAAGCTATCATCAGTTTAAGTGCTGTTTTAACTCAAATCAACAATGTTAATTCAATAGACTTTTTAGAATTGAAAACAGCTCAAGCTATTGAGAATATTCAAGCATTATCAATACAAAAGAACTATGAATTTGAGTTTAGAACTTCATTAAAAAAAGAAAATGAAGTAGAATTAAGAATTACCCCACAAACGAGTTTTGTTAGAACAAAAAATATCTGGGTAGATGCAGAGCTATATTTTTATGGCACTCTTACCAATGCTGGCGGGAAAAGTAAAGCTAATATTCATATCGATACTCCAGATTTTGGCTCTTTAACAATAGATACATCAAAGACATTTTTGGAGGGTCAAGAAGAAAATATGCTATATAAAAAATATGGTGTCAGGGTATACGGAAAACAAAATATAGATACAGGCGAAATTGATAAAAGTACTTTAACGCTCTTGGAGTTAATAGACTTTAATCCTAAATATGATGATTCATACCTCAATGCTTTAATTGGTAAAGCAAAAAAGAATTGGAATGGAATTGATGCAAATGAATGGTTATTTAATTTAAGAGGGACGTATGAATTATAGTGTTTTGTTAGACACCAGTTTCTTCATTAGATTATTAAATGATGAAGACCCATTACATACTAATGCAAGAGGGTATTTTAAATATTTTCTTGAACAAGGAGTTATCTTAAAAATATCTACTATTTCTATAGCAGAGTATTGTGTTTTGGGTTCAATTAGTGAGTTACCTTTAAAGAATATTCAGATATTACCATTTAATTTGAATCATGCTAAAAGAACAGGAGAGTTTGCTAAGATAGTTTTTACCGAAAAGGGTAAAACAAGAGAAGAATTAAAACCTAGAACTGTTATACCAAATGATTCCAAACTTTTTGCTCAGTCAGATACTGAAACGTCAATCAATTATTTTGTGACTTCTGATGCTCGTTCGTTAGCAATCTATAATATCCTTAAAAACGAAACCAAATTGAATTTTCACATTATAGATATTAACCATTCTCATAGTGAAGTTTTTGGACTGCTAGACCTTAAGTAATTAATTCCTTTCTACCTAATTCCCTCAACTCTCTATCCTTTTACAGCTTTAGTTCCTACCTTTGTAGTATGAATTATTTATCAGCAGAAAATATCTCGAAAAACTACAGCGAAAGGTGGTTGTTTCGTAACATAAATTTTGGTATCTCGAAAGGAGATAAAGTAGCTTTAGTCGGACAAAATGGAGCAGGGAAAACTACTTTAATGAACATTCTGGCAGGATTGATTCCTTCAGATGAAGGAACAGTAAGTATCCGCAAAGGTATTTCAGTAGGGTATCTTTTCCAGAATCCAGATTTTAATGAGCAATTAAGTGTAATGGATACACTTTTTACGGGCGATTCTCCAGCCAATCAAGCCTTAAAAATGTATGAAAAGGCGATGGAAAATCCAGAAGATTCAGACCTTTTGTCGGATGCTTTAGAAATGATGGATAAGCACGATGCTTGGGATTATGAAAGTAGAGTAAAGCAAATTTTAGGTAAACTAGGTATCCATGATTTCGAGCGTAAAATATCTCAACTTTCGGGCGGGCAACGCAAGCGTGTTGCCATGGCGAAAGTATTGATAGAAGAGCCCGATTTGATGATTTTCGATGAGCCTACCAACCACTTGGATTTAGAAACGATAGAATGGTTGGAACAAACGCTTTCTGCTCAGAATATCACCTTGCTATTGGTTACTCACGACCGTTATTTCTTAGACAGAGTATGTAATAACATTGCTGAATTGGATAACGGAACGATTTATCCTTACCGTGGAAATTATAGTTATTTCTTAGAGAAAAAAGCTGAACGTGAAGCCTCGGAAGCGGCAAGTATTGATAAAGCAAAAAACACGTTAAGGACAGAATTGGAATGGATGCGTCGCCAACCGAAGGCTCGTGGTACAAAAGCGCAGTATAGAATTGATGCTTTCCATGAGTTGAAAGAAAAAGCTTCGCAGTCTAAAGATGATTCAAAAGTTACTTTGAATGTAAAAATGTCTCGTCAAGGCAGTAAAATTCTTGAAATTGAGGGATTGAATAAAGGATTTGGCAACCAAAAGATTGTAGAAAACTTCTCTTACATTTTCCAACGTAAAGACCGCATTGGTATTATTGGTAAAAATGGCATCGGGAAATCTACTTTCTTGAACATGATTACGCAAAACCTAAAGCCAGACTCTGGTAGCATTACTACGGGCGAAACCGTAGTATATGGTTATTATACCCAAGGCGATTTAGATTTTAAACCAGGCGATAAAGTAATTGACGTTATCAAAGATATTGCGGAGGTAGTGACGGTAGGAACGGGCGAAACCATTTCTGCAAGCCAGTTTTTAACGCACTTCAAATTTGAACCAAAGGTTCAATATGCAGCAGTTGATAAACTGTCTGGGGGAGAAAAGAGACGTTTGCAATTGATGAAAGTACTTATCAAAAATCCAAACTTCTTGATTCTTGATGAGCCTACTAACGACCTTGATATTCAAACGTTGAATATCTTGGAAGATTTTTTGATTGCCTTTGGAGGGTGTCTATTATTGGTTTCTCACGACCGTTACTTTATGGATAAATTGGTTGAACACCTTTTTGTATTTGAAGGCGATGGACAAATCAGAGATTTCCCTGGAAACTATACTGACTATAGAGAATGGTTGGAAGAAAACGAAATTACTTTAGGCGAAAAACCAAAAGTAAAAAGCGAGCCAGTTTCAACGAATAATCATAAGCTAGAACCTTCTGTTCAAGTTTCAACGACGAAAAGGAAACTTTCTTTCAAAGAACAAAAAGAATACGAAGATTTAGGCAAAGCCATCGAAAAAGCAGAAAAAAAGAAAGCAGAATTAACGACACGATTAAACAATGGCGGTAGTTATGAAGACTTAACTGCTTGGGCAAAAGAAATAGAAGAAATCAATAATGATTTGGATGAGAAAGAATTAAGATGGTTAGAGCTTTCGGAATAAGGTAGGGGCTGTCGGATTTCGGAGGTCAGCTTTCGGATAAAACATGTGTCATCCCGAATTTTGGGTAAAAGTTGTCCATAATATATTGTGAATGGCTATTCTTAATCTGTAAATCGGTATCGAAGCATTTC
>NZ_JAVDUE010000031.1:0-17010 GCF_031456255.1 Arcicella sp. BE140
TAAATAAATCACCTTAGGTGAAATGAAAAATCCACCCAGAATATGAGTGGATTTTATTCTAAATCAATATCTAAAAATAATTTTCAAGGAAAGCCGGATTATTCTTATTGCTCGGGAGTGGACACAATCCAACAGAAAGAAAAGGTAATTTATTTTTGAAGTGTATAAAATCGTCTTTTTATTTTACAGTTATGGCATCCCTAATATTTCTTCTAAATGATTTAATATTTTAGACTTTAAATTAATATATTTTTTATACTCATTTTCTTCTAAAGTATATTTTAAATCTATATCTCTCCATTCCATGAAAATAGGAATATACCAAAGAATTTTAACGGTATCTTTTGGAATACAATCTATTGAATCAAATTCAATAGATTGTAAATTGTGAAGAAAATCTTCGCCCATTTGTACATTAAAAACTCTATCTCTTAATAAGCCAAGAAAACCATCCATTTCCCAAGCATTTGAAATTTTCAAAAGTGTTGAGTTCATATTACAAGTTTATTTTTGAGATTTCTGAATAATATAAATTGTCTTGACGAGTATTGTGTCTAATTAATTCCCTGCTTTATATAATGTTACACTATGTTAGAGTATAATATTTCATTGTAAAAAATGTAAAATATTTTATAAACTTGGTCATCCATTGGCACTTGTATTTGTGGTTTTTATTATTGGGTTGCTATTATATTAACTAATACCTGATTTTTTTTGACACTAAAGTATATAAACCAAACGTTTTCTATCCCCTCTATTTTAGTAGGTCTTTCATATAAAAACTCACTCTCTAAAATAACCTTTTCATCTGTTCCCAAGCTTGGAATATTAAACTGCTCTATTTTATCAATCCATAATCGAATTGAAGCCAATATATCATCAGCACAAATCTGTTGAATGTAAGTACCACCTTTATACTCTGTTACAAATGTGTATTTTTTCATTATCTATAACCTTTAGCATTTCTACTTTAATTCTTTTCCTTTGAATACAGCTCTGCTTTTCGTCCATTTCATCCACACTAGCGAAAGTGTTAATCAAATCGTCACTTGTATTAAACTTTAGTCCAATTTGAGACAGAATCAGACGCACAAATAATCTTCGGCTGAAAAATATAAAAATACCACAAAATCTATCAGATACGACTAAAGATTTTATGGTATTTTTACTTATCTTAGACAAAAGCTATGCTATTGTGATTATACTAATACTGTAACGATTAGATAGGAACGACGTTGAAGTATTTCCAAATATACAACGAGTAACAAATTATTGAACAACCCAAAATGACAGCTAATATTTTGCCGTAGATATAACAAGGATTCAAGGGTACTATGAAAATATGCGAAATAATGACAAAATCGCCATAATTAGACTATTAACAACCATACAGTAGATTGTTGGAATAATTATTATACTTCATCTTATGTGATTATTATTAACACTTATCTCATTGAAGGCGATTTTAATAAGGGCAAAAAAACAGTATATTGACAACACCACACTTATGAAAACTTTTTTGACACTACTTTTTTCAATTTTCACAACACTAGCCTTTTCGCAAAAAGTTTTTACTGTTGACAATTTTTCAAATGAATATTATGGTGAAGTACATATCACCAGCTCTGATGACGTGTATAACAAAGGTTGGATAGCCATTTATGAACGAAAAACAAAACAGCGAGTTATAAGAGTATTTTCCGATGAAATTGTGTTAGAACTTCATGCGAATAAAGTCATGGCGAACATTAAATCCTTGGGGTATGGAGAACAAAGTTTACTCATGTATGATGACTTTAATTTTGATGGTATAAAAGATTTTGCAATAAGCGATGGACAGAATAGTTGTTATCATGGACCGTCTTTCAAAATCTATTTAGCTACAAAGAATGAATTTATTTACAATAATGATTTTACAAGATTGGCTCAGGAATACTGTGGAATGTTTGACATAGATGCTGAATCAAAGAAAATCTATACAATGACCAAAAGTGGATGTTGTTGGCATGAATATTCTGAATTTATAGTAGTAGATAATAAACCAAAGGCAATTAAAGTAGTTACTGATGAACCAGATAGAATATTCAGTCTCACTACTGAAGAAGTTTGGAATGGGGAAAAAATGGTAAAAAACACGATTAGAACGCTTGATTTAAACCAAGAAGGTCTTGAAGTCTTTCTTTCTTTTAATCTTCCTAAAAACAATAAACGAGTAATGCTCATTAATGTTGATAATAGTGCACTTTATTATGTTCTTGCCAAAAAAGATAGTACCATCGAATTTGCATATCCTATAAAATCAGATTATAAAAGTCCAGATTTTTATTTTGACCGTACTACAACCAACCTATCAGTCACCTTTAAAAATAACGATGCTACTTATAAAATTTATGAGTTACAAAATGAAATTGGAATCAAAATTACTTTCGGTGGTAAAACATCTTTCTTGATTGGCGACATAACTACTAAAAAAGGCAGTTTGGATTGGCTCCGAAAAGTGATGCTTGACAACGTACATTATTAAATTGTAATTATAAACGTCGCTCAAAACACAAAAATGATAGAAATCAAAACAAGCATATCTGATAAGACGGAAGTTCTAGATAATGGTCCCTTTTATCACGGAACGAAAGCAGATTTGCAAATTGGCGATTTGCTGACAGCTGGGTTTAGCTCGAATTACAAACCCGAAATCATCATGAATCATATTTATTTTACAGCTTTGGTGAATGGAGCGGGGCTTGCTGCAACATTGGCCAAAGGTGATGGTTCTGAACGTGTTTATATCGTTGAACCGATGGGCAGTTTTGAAAATGACCCAAATGTTACCGATAAAAAATTTCCGGGTAATCCTACTCGCTCCTATCGTAGTCAAGCACCCTTGAAAGTCGTTGGTGAAGTAACAGATTGGGTGAGATTGACACCCGAAGAGATTGCACAATGGCGTGAAAGGTTGGCAAACATTGAAGCGAATCCGAATGCAGTGATTATCAATTAATGACTAAAAATCGTTTTTCCTCACTTTGTGGTACTATAATTCCAAAAGATTTTTATAGATAATATTATGATTTTATGCTTTGATACTTATTATTTTGATAATAAAGCAAAAACGGTGTGTATCGCTTTTGAAAGTTGGGAAAACGATGAAAACTATCAAGTAACTACTGAAATACTAGAAGGGATTGAAGAATATCAATCAGGAGAATTTTATAAAAGAGAATTACCTTGTATTATGAGTTTGCTTGAAAAAATTCAAATCGAGAATATTGAAACAATTATAGTAGATAGTTTTGTGTTTTTGGACGATAATCAAAAGCTTGGTTTGGGCGGGCATTTATATAGAGAATTAGGCTCGACTATTCCGATTATTGGAGTTGCTAAAACAAACTTTGCCACCATAGAACAAAACAAAAGGCAACTTTTGAGAGGGACAAGTATAAAACCTCTTTACATAACAGCAATTGGCATTGACCTCGACAAGGCAACAGAACTAATAAAAAATATGAGTGGACCAAATAGGATACCTACTTTATTGAAAACGTTAGATACATTAACAAAGGAGTAAAGATTTATAATCCGTCAAAACTCACTTAGGCAATCTCTTGCTTTCTTTTAATATATGAAATAATGACACATAAAGATCAACAACCAGAGTTTTGGGAGGCAAACTTTATCGATAAACAAGAAATGTGGGGTTTTGAGCCCTCAAAGTCTGCTGTCTTGACGAAGGATTTATTTATTCAACACTCCGTAAAAAATATACTTATCCCTGGCTTTGGTTATGGACGAAATGCACAGATTTTTATAGAGAATGGCATTCAAGTAACGGGCATTGAGATTTCAGCAACGGCTATTGCTTTGGCTAAAAAACATTACGGTACAACCACTACTATCTATCATGGTTCGGTAACTGATATGCCATTTGACGATGGCAAATATGATGGAATATTTTGTTATGCGTTGATTCACTTGCTAGATGATCATGAAAGACAGAAACTCATCTCAGACTGCTACAATCAATTATCTGATGGTGGCTATATGGTTTTTACAGTTATCTCAAAAGAAGCACCTACTTATGGTAAAGGCAAGTTTATTAGCAAAGACCGCTATGAAATATTCGAAGGGGTTAAGATGTTTTTTTACGACAGGGAATCTATCCATGCAGAATTTGACAAGGCTGGACTATTTGAAATCTTATCAATCAATGAAAGTCAGCCGTTCTTTTTAATGAAATGTAGGAAAACGAAGTCCTAATAATATTTGCTAGTTTTTGAGTATCTAGCTGAGTCTTTAGTATCCAGAGGTCGTCAAATAGCAACCTCTGGAATTAAAAACCATTCTTTACCTAGTCCAACGCTAAACGAATAGCTTGTTCGACAGGTGAATAGCCAACATCAGAATCTGCAATAGTTAATTCATTTCGCAATAATAAAGGGGGCTGAGCCATAAATTTAGGGATATTTCCTCGATGGGCTTGTGCTGAATGCACCAAAAACGGATGACACAAATAAACTGTACCTGCCTTTCCTATGGCGAAAGCTTCTTCTCTTTTAGGTAATTCATCTAATTTCCCTGCCAGTTCCATAAAAGAAAGCCCTGAATCTCCTTTTTGAGATAACACCTTTGCCACATCGATATGCGACTTTTTGTAAATGATAGTCGGGGCATCGTTTTCGCTGACATCCGAATACAAAACCAACATCAATAAGGCTCTGCCTTTTGATTTGACATTGACACGCCACTCAAAATAATTGGTAGTGTCGTCACCCGAAAAACTTGCATCAACGTGTTTACCCGTATCATTCGGTTGTTTCGCACTGGGGAATCTAACTGGAAATGTACCTACACTCTGACAAGGAATCCATTTTCCTACACCCACCAATTGATTAAAAATATTTTGCAATGTTGGGGTATTAACAGAATCGATAAAGGGCTGTTGGGAATACATTCCTAGACGAACTACGGGTTCTGTCCAAGTTTGGGGATTAGAACGGTCAAAAGGAATATCCTTCCATAAAATATCTACTATTTCTTTCGCAATTTCCGAAGAAAATGCATGATCAATTCGAATGAAGCCTTCTGAAATAAACTGTTCTATTTCATTTTTATTTAATACGGTTGCCATAAAGTTTTTTTGCTTTAATTTATCATCATTGAACAATAACTAGCCTTGCACTATCAATAAGTTAGTGCATTGCCTTTGGAAGAAAAGCGGAAAAAGAATATTAAAGCATTACGGTCATCCTCATAAAGCAAATATAAAAACAATCTATAAATCTTGAGCTAAATTTGAAAAATACCCTTAGATTTAATACTAAGGGTATTTTGTTTTCCATTTATTTAGAATATATTTAGAGAAACTAATCATTTATTTTATAAAAAACCACCCTACAGATGTATCAAATGTTATTGAAAAAATCAATTTTTCTACTTCTTATTATATTACTGGTAAGTTGTCAAAGTACCCAAGACAAAATGAAAGATTTTGTTACAGAATATAACCGTTCTGCCAGTTCACTTTTTATCATGGATCATGATATTAAATCGTCGTATGCTAAAGTAATAACTAATGCCAGAATTAATATAGAATTTGGCACTAAAATATCACGAGACAATCAAAGCAAAATAAAAATCATTAATCAATTATATCCAAGCCTATTTGCGAGTGCTATAAAACAAAGTGGTTTGCTAAATGATTTATTAAATGAAGGAGTAGAATTTAATTTTGTATTTTTTGATGATAACTATAGAGAATTTACAAATATTGTCATTGACAGAAAAACCATTAAAGAATTACTAAAAGATTCTCCCAATGATAAACATTCTTCAGAAGTATCTAAAAATAATAACCCAAAGGCTGCTGAAATAGAACAAATGCTAAAAGTAATGAATGGGAACTTGCCTTATGTTGACCCAAAAACAGGCAATAAAGTATTAAGGATTAATCTGAGTGATAAAAATGAATTAGTTTATGAAGTTGAACCCGCTGCTGATTTGATGGTATTATTAAAGAGTGAGGATGGTAAAAACTTGCTTAAAGATGAAATGATGAGAAATCCTAACTTGAAATTATTAGCTAATAATTTAAAAAATACAGGAATTTTAGGTATAAAATATATTTATCTAAATAAAAAAGGGAAGGTTATTAATTATATTATTTTAGATGAGAAAGATTTGAAATAATAGCATCTAAATACGCATTTAGAAAATAAAAACTCATTGCAACAATTAATCATAACATATTTTAATAATGAGTGATAACAACAATGAATTGCCTATTTGGAGAATCATTTTAAGCATTGTTTCTAGTATTTTATTAATTACAAGATTAGTTACAGGTTGTTCAAATCATAATGCAAATAATCGCTTTGATGATGAAAGATTCAAGGAAGAGCTAGAGGTAATCACTGAAAGTAAAAATGAACAATTTTCAAATCAAGAAAATATAAAATCTAATGATATGCTCTATGCTAAATACATAGATATTGACATGCTCTCGCAAGAAATAAAAGAGCAGTATGGAATTTCTAAATTAGTAAGAGATTCATTGATTCTGCTAGATATTGATTCAAAAATAAAAATTCGAAAAAATTATTATTTCCAAAAGAATTATGACGATTCATTAAGATATGCCTTTAAAAGTCCTAAAGATTTAAACATCTTTATTCATAGTTTTACAGCTAAAGGAAAAGTGGAAGAGAATTTTAGAAGTCTAAAAGGAAACAGCTATTTAAAAGAATTTAAGTCTGATCATTCTATAAAAAATGTTCAATTATTTCATTATTCAATAATTAAAAATAATATGCAGTTCAATGGTTATGCTGTTATGATGAATTATGAAAACGATAATCTTTCATTTATGGAATTTGAAAGTAACCAATTAAATAAAAAAGAGTTAAGAAAATTACTATTGAGATTCCTAACAGAAAACATCATATTCAAAAATTAGTAACTACAAAGCTGTTCCATGTTTAAAAACTTGGAACGACAAATAAAATGCAGTCTCCAACTGCAAAACATATTCACTTATATTATTTTCTACAGAATCAGATTTGTCTATAAAATCAATAATCCTAGAGGAACATATTTTAACAAAAATGCCCTCAGTATTTAATCTAAGGGCATTTTTTTTTCCATTTATTTTGAATATATTTAGAGAACCTAATCATTTATTTCACAAAAAAACCACGCTACAGATGTATCAAATGTTCTTGAAAAAATCAATTTTTCTACTCCTTATTATATTACTAATAGGCTGTCGCAAAAGTACCAAACAAAAAATAAGCGATTTTATCAAAGAATATAATGCTTACACCTTTAATGCTGATTATAGATACCCTAATTTAATATCCACATATGCTGAATTAGCGACTGAAACTAAAATTAGGATAGTATCGAAGGTCAGAGTTGAAAAACGCGATATTGATAGAATAAATTCTATGGAAAAAAAAGCTCCTATGATATGGTCGAAAGCTTTAAGTAAAGACAAGGAACTTGTTAAATTAATGGATGATGGTGTAATATTTGAATTAGTATTTTTGGCTGAAGATGGCACCGAACTTCTTAATACAGACATTGATTTACTAACCTTTTATACATTCTATGAACCACCTGCAAGTGATAGGAAACCTAGTAATAAAAGACTTAACTATGCATTCCAAGAAGTACCTGTAAATGATGAGAGTCTTTCCGAGGTATCTAAACCTAAAACTCCAATGGAGGTTGAAATAGATAATACCTTGAAAGAATTGAATAAAAATTTACCTTATATTGACCCAAAATCAGGAAATAAAGTTTTAAATATTGAGTTCAGCGATAAAAATGAATTGGTTTATGAAGTTATTACTTACGAGGATTTGAAAACTATAGTAATGAAGGGAGAAGATAATATTGAATTTAAAACTAGAATAATACAAGACAAAGAATTGAAAACGTTGCTCAAAAGGGTAAAAAGATATGGTATTACAAAAATAAAATTCGTTTATTTCAATAGTGTAGGAGACCGCTTAACACAAATTATTATTAATGAAGACGAAATGAAATGATAAAATCTGTCTTCCTATTCAACACGTTAAAGAATCACAACCACCAACCAACAATAATATATTTTAATAATGAAAGAAAAGAAAGAAGTGCCAGTATGGAGAATCCTTTTAAGCCTTGCTATAAGTATTTTTTTTATTACAAGATTATTTTTAGAATATTCAAATCTAAGTTCTAATACCGATAGCTTTCATGGTGATAATCCATTTAAGAAAGCCATACAAGAAATAACTGGAGAAGCTAATGAAAAATTTGATAAAGTAAAAAACAATAAATCAAATGAGGCTCTATACGACAAATATGCAGATATTAATGTATCCCTTCAAGAAAAAAGAGAAAAGGATGGAATTATTAAATTAGTTAATGATTCGTTAGTTAATATAGATTATTATTCAAAAATAAAAATTCCTAAAAACTCTTATTTTCAAAATAATTATAGCGATTCATTAAAATTCGCCATCAAAATGCCTAATAATTTAAACATTTTTATTCATAGCTTTCCTGCTCAAGGAGAAGTAAGGGATAATTTTGCAAGTTTAAAAAGAGCAAGCGATTTAAAAGAATTTAATTTTGATTATTCAATAAAAGATGTTCTATTATTTCATTATAAATTAACTGAAAACAAGATAAAATTCAATGGTTATGGAGTAGTAGTGAGTAAAGAGGACGCTAAGCTGATATTGATGGAGTTTGAAAGTAAAAAATTAACCCAAAAAGAGTTAAAAAAACTTTTAGTAAAGTATATAGCTGAAAACAAGATAGTTATACATTAATTTTGTTTTAGTTTACTTCTCTTTTATACTTAACTAACCCAAAACTATTTAGGGGGCTTAGTAGAACAATCTTGGAATTATCTACTTCACTTAGCCAGAGACCAGAGATTATATGACCAATAGAAAGGCTTGTTAGAAATAGATTTTGTTTAAATATATTGTAGTTGCCTTGCACTCAGATACTGCTTTGTATTTATCGTTCCAAGTCTAAAGATATGGAACAGCAAAAGAGCAAACAATTTATCACTCCTTTAAAATACAAAATCTCCCTTCTACTCTCATTGAGTAAAAGGGAGATTTATATTATATCGTTTTAAACAATTAGAGATTTCCTATCGGGAAGCTTACTCCTACATTTATACCCAAATTTCTGTTCATGCTGTTACTAGTGGTAGATTTTGTAGCATCTGTTAGGCCTAAACCATAACGAGCATCTACATTCAACCAAATTTGGTCTGCTAAAGCATAGTTAAACCCTCCTCCTACTGTTACACCAAAATCAGTACTCGAAAAATTCTGTCCGTTTGGATTCAAATCAATACCATTTTTGTCTTTGGCATTTAATAAAAAGTTTACATGTGGCCCAACAAACAATTTTGGTCTAAAAGAGCCTGCTGTGTTTTCACCTGCGAAATAATAAGTAAACAACACTGGCACTTGTAAGTAATTCAAATTGATTGAATTGTCTACATTTTTCACCTTCGCGCCCAATTCATTATATAATACCTGTACACCTACGCCAAACCAATTTTTACTACTGTAGTTGAAAAATGCTCCTGCTGCGAGTCCTGTTTTAGTTGAGGTATTATCGTTTGAAGATAAATTAGAAAAATTTACACCAGCCATTGGGCCAAAAGATAAATTTTGTGCTTTCGATAAGCTAGCCACTAATAAAATAGCTACAATGAATAAACCTGTTTTCTTGTTCATAACTTTAATGGAATAATTGAATGATAATTAATTACTGTTGATGGTATTAAAAATATTATTCCATTGTTGGTTCATAGCTGATTTGGCTATGATTGGTTATAAATAAAGAACTGGGGCTTACTGAAATTCCCCAAAATTCCCCAAAATACACACAGTAACAAGCTTTTTTATGTTTCGATAAGTATTAATCCTTAATTTTGTAGCTGAATAATAAAATAAGACTTAAAAGCATTAACAGGTGTTTAATGTGGTTATTCACATTTTGATAAACTCATGAAAAAAATCAATTCTTATAGAACACTCTTTGGTGCAACAAAAACAACTGAGCTTTCTGAATTAAAAAAAACATATAGAAATCTGATAAAAGAGTGGCATCCTGATAAAATTCAAGATAATGAGGAGCTACAAGCACAAGCTGCGGTGAAGAGTAAGGTAATCATTGAAGCCTATAATCTTTTGGTAGGTATTGCGCCAGAAACACATTTGGCTAATGCAGAAGAGTACACTCGTATCACGACGACTTCTATCATTGAAGATTTTGATTATAAAGATGAAACGTTAAAAATCATCTTTCATGATAATGTGGTGTATGAATATTTCGGTGTGCCTAAAAATACTTATGTGAAGCTTGTTAATGCTCCATCATTGCCAAGATTTGCCAAAAGACATATCTTTCATTCTTTTACTTATAGAAATGTGAGTAAGTAGAGGCCTTCCTTATTTCTAGTGAGATAAGGATTTGTTGACGATTATAGGGTAATAAAATTAATCCTTCCTATAATAGGAAGGATTAATTTTAATAGTAGATTTGCTACATCATCCTAGCCTTTATATGCTCCGTTTCAGCATTAGATATAGCGTCTTGAAACTTCATTGCATGGGCTTTTATAGTCCTAATATTGTATTTTTCCTTTTCCAGTTCCTTTACTATCGCTAAATAATAGCCGTTTGCCACTTTATTATATTGCTTAACAGCCAAGCAGGCAGAACTTTTCGCATCTATTTTACCGATGTATTTTTCTACCAAAGCGAAAAACTCCTCTGCTTTTTTCAAATTTTTCCCTGCATTTTGTACAAGTTCTAACAATTCTGCTTTCGTAAGAGACTCTGCCAGTTGGACAGCCGAAATTTGTTCTAAGGCAACTGTATAATGTTCTGATACTTGCTTAGAGTCTTTTTCTTCTAGCTCTGATTGTGTTTGGGCAAACAAATTTATAGAGCATGAGACTAATATTGCCCAAAAAGAAAATGTGAATAATAGTTTTGAGATTTTCATGATTTTATCAATTTCGCATTATAAATAACACATCTCGGTATATTCAATTTTTTATCACCTTTCTATTAGCTGGTTACTTAAGTTCTAATGATTACCCATAAGCATATAAATAACTGATAATCAAGCTCTTATTTCTAGCGAGGGACTTAAGTCCCTCGCTAGAAATAAGAGCTTCACGTAGTCATGCTGTGACATGAGGCGACCAAAGCTCAGTTTGAAAGACGATTTAAGCCTATTTGAACCAATTTTATCAATAATTACATCTTCATTTCAACTTTTTAAAAGATGTGGATAATGGTTAGGACTTAAGTCACCCGCTAATAGAAAATTATTTTGAGGGTTATGTTCTCAAAAAAAATTAACAAACATTCTACGCCAAGCCAATTTCTTTGGCTAAATACACATCTTGCACAGCATGCAAAAGTTCTACGCCATCAGCAAATGTACGCTGAAAAGCCTTTCGCCCTAAAATCATCCCCATCCCTCCTGCTCTTTTATTGATGATGGCATTCTTGATAGAATCCACTAAATCAGAAGCTCCTTTAGATTCCCCTCCTGAATTAATCAGCCCGATTCTACCCATATAACAATTGGCTACCTGATAGCGACAAAGGTCTATCGGATGCTTTGTCGTTAAATCTGAATACATCAGCGGGTCGCTTTTTGAAAAGTCAATCGCAGCAAAACCACCGTTGGTATCAGGTATTTTTTGTTTGATAATATCAGCCTGAATCGTTACGCCTATATGATTGGCCTGTCCCGTAATATCCGCGGCTGTTTCATAATTAATACCTTCTTTTTTAAAGCCATTATTACGGGTGTAACACCAAAGTATGGTGGGCATTCCTAAGCTATGCGCCTCCTCAAAGGCTTCTGATACCTCAATAATCTGTCTACTCGACTCCTCTGAACCAAAATAAATGGTAGCTCCAATGGCTGTAGCCCCTAAGTTCCAAGCTTCCCGAACCGACCCAAACATGATTTGATTATATTTAGTGGGATACGTTAGCAATTCATTATGGTTTATTTTTACAATAAAAGGTATCTTATGGGCATATTTTCGGGCAACCAGTGCCAGATTGCCAAAGGTAGTAGCCACTGCATTGCAAGAACCTTCCATCGCCAGTTTCAAGATATTTTCTGGATTAAAATAAATTGGATTTTTGGCAAACGAACCTCCAGCGGTGTGTTCTATGTCTTGGTCGATAGGTAGAATTGAGACATAGCCTGTACCTGCCAAGCGACCATGGTTAAAAATACTAGCAAGGTTACGCAATACCTGTGGGCTACGATTGCTTTCTACCAAAACCTGACTGATATAGTCGGGTGAAGGGCGGTATAAGAGTTCTTTTGAAAAGGTAGTACAATCGTGATGTAATAGATTATCGAAATCTTCTCCCAATAGTTCAACAATCTTCTGAAAGTCCATAATTAAAATGGTTTATTTTTTTGAAACACTCACGCGCCATACGATATTAGAAACATCATCTGTCACCAACAGGGAGCCATCAGGCAATACGATTACACCTACGGGTCTTCCATACACATTTTTCTTCTCATCAGCCATAAATCCAGTCAAGAAATCTTGTGGTTTTCCACTGGGTTTCCCATTTTCAAAGGGTACAAACACCACTCGATAACCCGATAGTACCGAACGATTCCAAGACCCATGTTGGGCAATAAATGCACCATTATGATATTTTTGGGGAAACGACTTTTGATTATAAAAAGCTAATCCAAGAGATGCTGTATGTGACCCCAAAGGAACATCTGGCACAATGGCTTTGGCTACTAAGTCTGGTCTTTTTTCTTCCACCCGTGGGTCAACATGCTGACTAAAATAAGAATATGGCCACCCATAAAAACCTCCGTCTTTTACACTTGTTAAGTAATCAGGCACTAAATCATCGCCTAATTCATCTCTTTCGTTCACAACCGTCCAAAGGGTTTTCGTACCCACTGCCCAACCCATTCCTACAGGATTTCTTAAGCCACTAGCATAAATCCGTTCACCCGAGCCATCTGGATTAATCTCGAGAATATCTGCCCGTCTGAATTCCTGTTCCATGCCTTTTTCAGCAACATTAGTATTTGAACCAACCGATACATAGATTTTTGTATTATCGGCATTGGCTAATAAATTACGAGTCCAGTGGCGGGGATGTTCTCCAATAGGCAATTTCATTATCGTTTGTCCTTTCTCAATAATTTCTGTCTGTCCTTTTTGATAAGGGAAACGCAACACGGCATCTATATTGGCCACATATAGCCAATTTCCGATAACTAACATTCCAAAAGGTTGATTTAGGTCTTTCAAAAAAGTAGTGCGTAAATCAGGTATACCATCTTGATTAGTATCACGTAATAAAGTAATTCTATCAGCACTTTTACTTAAATTATTTGATTTACTAGCCCCAATAATACGCCCGCCTATTTTTTCGATTAAGGTATGATTAGAATTGCTTTCAGCCACCAATATATCTCCGTTCGGGGTTACGTACATCCATCGCGGGTTATCAAACTGATCAGCAAATCGGGTAACAATAAAACCTTCTGGAGCTATAGGTGTTTGTCCGTTTTCCCAACCATGAACATTACTGAAATTCATAGTCGATTTGGTAGCATAAGGTGCAGGTAAAGTAGCAGGCTGAGGTTTCTGAGCTAATCCTGATAAATTAATAAACGGCGATAGCCCTATCAATAAAAAACAAGTTCTTTTGAAGGAGGTATGGCACAAAGGTAGTAGCTTGAATAACATCATCATTATTATTTGATTTAGTTTTATGTTCTTCAAGAATAGATAAAATACTGTGCCATAGGGGGAAAGAGGGATTTATAGGTGTCTAAAATTTCCTAATGAACGCTATGATGTATTAAAGGGCTCAAAAAGGATTCCTGTAAGTACGTTTTTTCGAACACATTTTTTATATGCTCATATTTGTTATAGAATGAATCGATATACTCATCGTCTGAATTTAATCCGTCACAATTAATTATTTTTTTACTTCCATCAGAAAAAAATATTTCAATCTTTTGACTTATATAAACCAGAGAAGATTTTTCTACAAAAACAATCTTTACAATATTATCAAAATCATAGTTTTCGGCTTTGGCTGAAAGTAAGACTATTTTATCTTTTTCAATGATAAAGTCTTTACAAAAAATATAATAATAAATACTATTCAAAAGAAGATATGATGGTATAAGCACCATCATAAATTCTATTTTAAGGATATAAAAAATTATCCAAATTGGTATAAATATTCCTAATTTGTTGACAAAATAGAAATAATATCTATTTTTTACTTTCATATAAAAGAATAGTAATCTTAATACACTACGACGACAAGCTGCCTATTACACTTTGACTATCAACAACTTACAACCATTATTCCTAGCGAGGGACTTAAGTCCCTCGCTAGGAATAGGAACATCTTAAAGTACAAAACCTCTTTTATTATCTTCTTCCAACCAATGCGGTAATTCATTATGCTCAGCATAATAGGCATTTATTTTATCTAGATATTCATCATCTGTAGAGACTAAATATGGAGTTTCTTGATAATTTTCTTTTGATAGCAATTTGAATAAACTAAATGAGGTAAATATAGTCATCCTCAATGTACGGCCATGTTCTGTATTTATTCCTATACCTCGTTCAAAGATTCTTACGAAAAAATGATATGGATTGATTGGATATAATTCCCTTACAAATTCATTTTCGTTAAACATCTCCCAAGTTAAATACATGTGTACCATTAACTTACCAAACATACCAATAATAGTTTTATTGTTCTCAAAATTCTCATCATTTTTATAGATGATTTCACTTTTGTTTTCAAGTACATCTTCAGGTATGAGTCTGTTAATTGTACCTAATGAATATATTTCCTCATGAACAATGTGATTGATTTTAACATTTACTTCATATATTCTTCTAAAGCCTTCAAAAAGAAGTAATCTTTCTGAAATAGAATTGTCTTTCTCAATTTCTGAACTAATACTATTAGTTCTTTTGAAAATCTGAGAATCAGTGTTAATTTTCATGCTATTATATATATTAAGTCTTTCATCAACGACTAAATCTAATGTTGAACAATAATTATCAAATGTAGTTGTGATTTCTAAGTTAGTAACATTTTAGTAAAATTCCCTTGATGCGAAGTAAACGGTTGGAAAACATTGCAGATAAAAATAAGTCGAGCGTGACGCTCTTAATCGTTTGGAGTCGTAGGATAATATACGAGGAGACGGAGTAGCTTATAATTGAACGTTTTTAATTGTGTATATAACAATTATTATTTTAATAAATAATAATCCAATTTTTCGTTAGAAAAGGCAGTCAATCCTAATTCCTGTTTCATTTACAAGATTTTTAATGTATTCAATATTATTTAGACTGAATTGCTTATCTTCTTTTTGAAAATCCCTTTCTTCTAATTGTATAATAGGCTTCATGTTAACGTAAAATCTTTTTTGTAAATTCTTAATAACAAAATCACCAAGATTAACTTCTCCATGTTCATATCTATAACAATACCCTTTTTCAAAAAAAACTATTATTGGTTCATATGGATTTGGGAGTGTAAAAAAGAGCTTTGGAAATTCCTCTTTATGTAATTCAAAGTTTAAATAGTGAATAAGAATAGACTTATAGGATGATTTTAAGATTTTACCATATGATTCATTATCTAAATCCCATTCATTATTAATCATATTTGCAAAGTCAAGGTTTCTGACTTGATTTATTTCAACTCCTTTCAGCTTCTCTATTTCAACAACCCAAATAACATTTCGCCTTATATGTTCTAAGTAAAGCAACAGAAAGTTGATAATATTGTTATTCCCATTTGATTCTGGACCAGGATATTTAGATTTTATTTTCTCTACCCTTTCCAAAGCTCTTATAAAATTATCATTTAATTCGTTTTTCATGACTCTTCCAATTTTACAATTTCAACATTCCTTTACCACAATCAAATACCCCACTCATTATCAAATACTTACCTTAAAGAACATACCCTCTTTTATTATCTTCTTCAAGCCAAGGAGGTAATTCCTTATGCTCAGCATAAAAGGCATTTATTTTATCTAGATATTCGTCATCTGTTGATACTAAATAAGGTGTTTCTTGATATATTTTTTTTGAATGCAAATCACTATATATGTATGATTCATAAGGGTTTATCTCTACATATCTGCCATCTACTTTACTGATTTGTACTCCTCGTTCTAATATTCTTATGAAGAAATGGTATGGATTCATAGAATATAACTCCCTTACAAAAGTATTTTCACAAAACATCTCCCAAGTTAAATACCTATATATCATTGAAAGACCTAATATTCCCGGCCAAAATTTTTTATCTTTAATTCCCTCGCTGATTATATGACTTATTTTTTCAAGTATATCTTCAGGAATGAATCTGGTAATTGTACCCGGTGTATGTCCTTCGTCATGAAGTATGTGATTGATTTTAACATTTATTTCATATATTCTTCTAAAACCTTCAAAAAGAAGTAATCTTTCAGAAATATTAAATTTTTCTGGATTTGCTGGTACTGGGTTAATACTATTAATTCTCTTAAAAAATCTCAGGGTTCGTTTTAAATTTCATTCTAATATATTGAGTATTTCATTAACGATTAAGTCTAATGTTGAACAATAATTATCAAATGTAATTGTGGTTTCTAAGTTAATAACATTTTAGTAAAACTCCCTTGATATGAAGGAAACGGTTTGAAAACATTGTAGATAATAAAGTGCGAGCGTGACGCTCTTAATCGTTTGGAGCCGTAGAATAACATACAGCTTGAAGCAGCAAGGACATTAATACTGAATCTTATATCTTAATAAAATTTTACAATTTGATTTTCAAATCTTTCAAGTTCCATTGAGGATAATTGATAATCGTCTAAAAAACCAATTAGTATATTGTACTTTTTATACATTTCTAAAAATATATTGATTAATTGCAAATCAATTAT
>NZ_JAVDUE010000032.1:0-16303 GCF_031456255.1 Arcicella sp. BE140
AAATAAATCACCTTAGGTGAAATGAAAAATCCACCCAGAATATGAGTGGATTTTATTCTAAATCAATATCTAAAAATAATTTTCAAGGAAAGCCAAAATGACAATCTCTGATTGTTCAAGCCCTCGCTTGGCGTAGTGTTTTACTTTTTCAACAAGTCTCTTATTGCTTGTATTACCCTTAACCACTGATAATCTCTTTCGATTTCAGTATTTGGCTTTATTATTTTCGTTGAATCTACATAATTTTCTTGTAAACCAATAGCATTTCCTTTGTCAAAGGCATTATAATCTCCTAGTTTTTGTGTGGTTCTGTTACCATTCTCATCAATCCATGTGATGGTGAAGTTTTGCCAGTCGCAAGGCTTGATGATAATTAAAATCAATCGCTTATTATTTCTAAATGCTTCAGGAAGTTCTATGTTCTCGATATAACCTACATTCAGAAATTTCACACTGACCAAGCACACAAAAAAATCACATTCTTGTATTTTTTGACGGAGTTTTGAATCCCACTTCTCGCCTAGTTCTAATTCTCTATCATCAAAAGTATCAATTAGATTCTCTCGTTGAAGCGAAATTAAATGAGATTTGAATTCGTTTTTATAAGGTTCGTCGAATTTAGAATACGAAATAAATATCTTTTTCATTGGGAATATTTTGGGGTCAACAAATAGTGGAAAATCGCCTTTTCGGTAAAAACATTTTGCATGGACATCAAATATTAAATCACTGATATTGCCTTTGCTATCGGTGTTGTTTTCACCTAACAGCTTGGCATCAATATAGTGGTTATTGGGGGCTTTTAACAGTTTTTTGTGCTTAATGGCATCCTTTTCTAAGGTTTCATCAATAAACTTAACTACGGTCTTTATAGTATCATAGCGTTCATTCAAATCTTTATTATCTAACACCGAGAGCGATAAAGTGGGTTGTTGGTCTATGATGTCAAAGGTTATTAATAAAAAATTAGCAGGGTTTTTATCTACAATATCATCCTGTTTTACTAAGTACAATATTACTTTGTTTTTCCAGATTAAGTATCGATATTGTCCATCTACCTTTTCTTTGGCTACCTTCTCAAAGAACTTAGCAATAATATTAGTTAGCAATTGGGTATGGTAAAAACCTGTAAATTCGTATCTGACAAATGGTTTTTTAAACAGATTAAGCAATAATTTATCCGCGGGGTATTGGGGTTCGGGTAAATATTGTGGTACTAAAAATTCGTTACTACTTTCTATCTGAAAAATCATTTTTTGATATAACAGATATGCAATGATAAAATCAAGATGCGGTATAGCTGGATTAAACTTTGTTTTTTTCAGCCATGTCTCTGCTTTCTCTGCATTAAAATAACCTTTCCCTAATAGGTTCTCTAAATTAAGAATGGCATAAATCCATTGAGCAAATAACCCTAGGTTAACGATTACTTTTTGGGTTAAAACGGGAGGAATGGTTTCCTTTTTTTGGGGTTCACAAAGAAAAATATAGTAGCTAGCATGCAGCAATTTGAATTCGGCTTCTGAAAGCATTTTACCCTCATCATTCACTATGGTAGCTTTTTCTACAATAGCATTTTCTGGATTTTTTTTTTGAATGTTTTCGCCCCAATTTTTAATGTCTTGCCTTAATTGGTCTTGGCGAATGTTTTGCAAAAGCCAATTATCGAAAGTTGCTTTTATAAGGTTAGCCTCATCATCACCAAGGGGAGACTTTGGGGTTTTACGCAATTGATAATGCCAAAACTCAGTAGCTCCAAATTCTTCTTCTAACGTTTTTTCGTTAAGTCTTTTAGCTTTTTTGTTTTCTAAGAGGTTTTCAAGTAAGCCTAGTTTGATATTTTTGTCATCAAATTGTTTTTCAATGGTTTGGCTATCCTTTAGTTTATTAAATGATTCAGATGAATGCTCGTCAGGGTTTGGGTTCTTAGGGATTAGGCTATCTTCTTCTTTATCCAACTCTTCTAACAAATCCTTCTCTTCATTTTGAGCAATAGCTACAGAATCTGTTTGTTCTGCTAAACCTACATTGGCGGCAATACTGTTTAACCAATATTGCATCGGGAAAACATCATCCTTTCTGATAACGTCTTGAGCATCAATTTGGTAATATTCATCTTTTTGTCCATTACCATATACCAACAAATAATTGGCATTCGTACTAAAAAAAGACAAATGGGTATTGTGGTAAAAGTCTTGTCCACCAAAATCATAAATTTGTATAATTTTATTTTTTTCAGGCTCGTAAGTACAAATATTTACACCATGTGTACTATTACCATTGGCATGGTTTGTATCCAACAAAATATCGCATAAACTAGTTTTGCCCGCTTGAGTATTGCCTAAAAGAATAAGTTTTTTACGATAAATACTTACTTGGTTGCCAATAAAGAATGCTTTAAGAACGCTTATTTCGTTTATTTCTAAGGTATTTATAAAACTTTCGGGTAAGGGATTACCTTTCCAAAATAAATACTCCATATTTAATTGACTGTCTTTATCAGCCACAAAACTTAGAAATTCGGTGCTATCAAGATGGTTTTTAGTAAAATTAAAATACCCTAATTTAGGGAGACTAGTAGGTAGGTTTAGTTCTTTAAGGATACAAAATGAGGTATCCAGTTTTGCTAAAGAGAGGAATTCACCCTCTAAATATAGTTTCTCTAATGCTGGGCAATGATGTGTATAAAGTTCTTCAAGTGAGGATAAATTATTAAGTGTAATTGTTTTTAAAGCATCATTTTGATTTAGGTTGATATACTTTAGCATAGGGAAATTTGTACTATCAATCGTTATTTCTTGCAAGAGAGAACTTGAAATATATAGAACCTCTAAATATTGACCAATTTCTTTATCTTCCAATATTTCTTCAACATCCAAATTTGGGTTTACCCCGCTGATATGTAAGCCCAATCGCTCATTATCAAAAAAACACCTTAAATCTTGTTTGTCATCATTGGTGACTTTGATAAGGTCTATATTATTAGATATTTTGTTAAAGCCTTTTGCTTCCAGAGAGTCTTTAATTTTTTCTTGCATAACAATAGATATAAATAAAATACAGATAACAATTAACGGACAACAGATATACTTATGCTAAAACTTGAAAGAAAACTAACCGAAACCCGTAATAGTAATTACGATGCTCTGGGTCGTTGTCGGAGCGATAAGCCACTCGGCAAATCTGTGCTTGAAAGTACCAACCGCCGCCACGCAAAACCCGAAGAGTACCCGATTTTTCAAAAGCTTCCCCATTTGGGGGTATCAATGTGTAATCTGAAACATACCAACCTTGACACCACTCAAATACATTACCCGACATATCATAAATTCCTAAAGCATTAGGTTGCTTTAACCCTACTGGCATCGTTTGCCTATTAGCATTGCCTTCAAACCATGCTACATCATGAATATTATTGCTACCAGCATATACAAATTTAGGATTATCCCAAGCCTTACCCCCTCTGGCAGCATATTCCCACTGAGCCTCTGAGGGCAAAGCAAATTTACCCTCAGTTGAACCCTCTGAATCAGAGAATTGATTATTTAGTTGCCTCAAAAAACTAACATTATCTTTACTATCCACACAAATATCATCCCAAGAAACATATTCCACAGGTCTATTTTTACCCTTAAAATGTGAAGGATTTATTCCAGTAATACGTTCATAAAGTTGTTGGGTAACGGGGTATTTACCTATAAAATAACCTTTATCAAAACTAATGGAGGCTTCTTTCTCATCACTTTCTCCAGAACTATTATCCCCAATGTTAAACGTTCCTTTTTCCACATACACCATTTCGGTATAGTCTAAACCAAAGAGCTTGGTTTCGCCCTTTTCGTTAAATTCTAGTAGTTCGCCTTCTTCGTAGTCTGTTTTCATGTTAATGGGTGGTTTTCAAGAGTTTAAATATAGGGAAATAATTTGAGAGAAATGAGGGGGTGGGTGGTTTTTTACCTCATCCGCAGCGGCGGTCGCCCCAACCCCGACTACGCGTCCCGTTCTCTTCAGAGCTACGGTTTATACATAAGTCCGTAACCTTCTGGTAGTCAACGTATAACAACCTCACCCCCAACCCCTCTCCTTCAGAGAGGGGAGCTTTCGACCCCAGAGTCTGCTCCCCTTCTCTGAAGGAGAAGGGGCTGGGGGATGAGGTTTCTACACTTTGATTACCAACAACTTACCCACCCTAGTCATAGAAAAACATACAACTTGCGGTTGCCGTGTGCATCAGTAAAAAAATTCGTTTGTACCCCTTTGTTTTCCTATTGTCTGGGAGGTTTAAAGCCTCCCCGAAGGTAAAGGCAACCGCAAGGGATTGCTCCTACTATTGTGGTTAGATTGTGTTTTACGTGCCACAAACCACGGGATTACAACCAGTGCATCAAGAATAATTTTTGAATATCAGCTTTTTATCGTGTCAATTCAGTGCATTGTCGTAATTTTGTATGATTTTTTATACAAAGCTGTTGATTATTGAATTTTTGATAGACAAAACGGTTCAAAACCTTCATAATCAACCTAAAAACAGATGACAAAGCGATTTTTTTAGTCGGTGTCTATATCCAGCAATAATACTTACAATAATGCTAAACGTATCAAATGTATCACTCCGTTTTGGTAAACGGGTACTTTTTGAAGAAGTAAATATCAAATTTGTAGAAGGCAACTGCTATGGTCTTATCGGGGCTAATGGTGCAGGAAAATCTACGTTTTTAAAGATTTTATCAGGTGAAATCGACTCGCAGACTGGCTCAGTAACCATGAACCCAGGCGAACGTATGTCGATGTTGAAACAGAACCACTTTGAATACGAAGAAGTGCCTGTTTTACAAGCCGTTATCATGGGTAACAAACGTCTGTACGATATCATGATCGAGAAAGATGCTATTTACCTAAAAGAAGATTTTACCGAAGAGGATGGAAACCGTGCGGCTGATTTAGAGGCTGAATTTGCCGAAATGAACGGTTGGGAGGCTGAATCAGAGGCGGCTTCGTTGTTAAGTGGACTAGGCATTAAAGAAGATTTGCACTATACTTTGCTAAAAGATGTATCTGGTTCTGAGAAAGTAAAGGTACTTTTGGCGCAAGCGTTGTTTGGCTCGCCAGATATTTTGTTACTAGATGAACCTACCAACAACTTAGACATCGAGTCTATCCTATGGTTAGAGAACTTCTTGACAAACTTCAAAAATACAGTCATTGTCGTTTCTCACGACCGTCACTTCTTGGATAACGTTTGTACACACATTGCCGATTTAGATTTTGGTAAAATCCAACTATACGGTGGTACATATACGTTCTGGTACGAATCATCACAATTGGCGGCTCGTCAGCGTGCTGACCAAAACAAGAAGACTGATGAGAAGCGTAAAGAATTAGAAGAATTTATCCGTCGTTTCTCGGCCAACGTTGCCAAGTCGAAACAGGCTACGTCGCGTCAGAAAATGTTGGATAAATTACAGGTGGAAGACATCAAGCCATCATCAAGACGTTATCCATTTATCAACTTCAAACCAGAACGCGAAGCGGGCGACCAGTTGCTTTCGGTAGAAGGACTATCGGTAAAAAACCCAGAAGGTGGTTATTTATTCAAAGATGTATCTTTCACATTGACCAAGGGTGATAAATTGGCAGTACTCTCTCGCGATTCTTTGGCAGTAAGTGCTTTATTTGACGTACTAATGGGCGAACGTGTTGCCGACTCAGGAACGTACAAATGGGGTGTAACTACTACGCAGGCTTATTTGCCAAACGATAACGCTGAATACTTCAAAGATGGTTCGTTAAATTTGGTAGACTGGCTACGTCAGTATTCTGCTGAAAAGGATGAATCGTTTATCCGTGGATTCTTGGGCAGAATGTTGTTCTCAGGCGATGAAGCCTTGAAGAAATGTACTGTTATCTCAGGAGGTGAAAAACAGCGTTGTATGTTCTCAAGAATGATGCTTTCGGGTGCGAACGTTGCCATCTTTGATGAGCCGACTAACCACTTAGACTTGGAGTCTATCACGGCATTAAACAACGGTATGGTAGATTTTACAGGTACTATTCTTTTCACTTGCCATGACCACCAACTTACGCAAACAGTAGCCAACCGTATCTTAGAACTAGGACCAAAAGGCTATTTAGATAAATTGATGAGCTTCGATGATTATATCACGGATGCAAAAGTAAAAGAGCAGAAGGAGAAGATATATTAAGCTGTGAGATTTGAGCTATCAGCTGTGAGCTATCGGACTTCGGCATTCGGCTTTCGGATGTCAGTTATCAGCTTTATAAGATTAGCGTAAATCTGCGTATTCAATCAGCGAGAATCAGCGGGTAAAAACTTTAGGGTGCAAGCAATAGACATTATTGCTTATACCTTAAAGCAAAAAATCCGAAAGCTGAAGACTGACATCCAAAAGCCCACTATCAAAAGCCGACATCCGAAGACCGATAGCCGAAAGCTAACAAAAAAACTTTCAATTTTAATTTCCTAAAAATCAGAAACTTACAAAAAAGTTTAAATTTTTCGTCTTTTTTGTTTTGGATTAGAAAAATAACCTACTACCTTTGCAGTCCGAAACAACGGGAAAAAATTACCACAAGATGGTTTCGTAGCTCAATTGGATAGAGCACCTGACTACGGATCAGGAGGTTTGGGGTTCGAATCCCTACGAGACCACAACCAAAAATCTCAAGCATTTGCTTGAGATTTTTTATTTTGAGTACCTCCTCCACATTCTTAATTGAATACTGCTTCAAAACTATTCGAGATAATACAAGTCAGTATTAAGGTAAATCATTAAATTATTTCTTGCTTACTGCTTACACAAAGGTTATTGGTGAAAATACCAACAAGGACTCAATTGCGAACGTAGTGCGTTCGCAATTATACTGGACACAGTAACAGGGTAAGTAAACTGTTTTGTTTTTTGTAAAGTTTTAGCGAAATTGCGACATCTTACTTTATATCAAAATCTACAAATGACCACACAGCTATACATCAGAAAGTTCAACTTAGGCAACATCACTGACCATGCTTTCCATAGAAATTTAGAACACCCTATTAAATCGCTACTAATGAGCCTCCTCGTCAACTATGTAGCTCTCCAACCTCTCTTCTCAGTTTGATAACGTACCACAAACAGCCATTAATTTGTAGGCATAGTATAAAATCATTCATTAAACCATGAAAAACAAAATGACATTAGGGATTACACTGATTATCATTGGCGTATTGGCTATTATTGTAGGGATTATAATTATCAATCAAAAAGAAACTCCTTTGGCTGAAACACATAAAATAATCAATGAGCCAGCACCCACCCAACAAGAAAAACCGCATAAAGACACCCAAAGTGATTTACAAAAAGGGCATGATTTTGAGGGATATGTAATACAGAAATTTGCAAAAAAGTATTTTACGCTTGCTGATTGGAGGAGTGATAAATCTGTCAATGGTGTATATCCTGAAAGTAATTCAAATCCAGATTTTACCATGCGTTTTCAATGGCACGATGTTAACACAACTTTTGCAGTGGAGTGTAAATACAGAAGCGACTACTATAAAAATGGCGTTGAATGGTGTACAGAACGACAGTTAGAAAAGTATAGAAAATACGAAAGCAATAAAAACCAAAAGGTATTTATCATCATCGGTATCGGTGGGGTAGCATCTGACCCATCAGAACTTTTCATTATTCCATTAAATAAAATAGCAGGTACATTCTTGGGAAAAGACTTTTTGAATAAATACAAAAAAGAGCATTTCAAAGAGGCTAATATGTACTTTGATACTCATACGGAGGTACTTAGGTAGGTTTTGTCCTTGTGACACATACCGTTTAATAAAAAATCACTTGTTAATATTCTTATCTTATTGAAAAAACCATGACGATAGGCTATTTTTGATAAGTCTATAGTAAATAAATTACATCTATAAAGACATGTTCATCGAAATATGCCCATTCAATCACCGAAAACTTAACAATAAATAAATACACTACAAAAATGAAAAAACTACTAATTGTCTCAATTGTTATTCTGTTCACACTCAGTTCTTGTAAGAAAGATGAACCAACACCAGCTAAAAGCCTAGTTGGCACTCGGTGGTCATCATTTAATTATAAAAGTGTTGTTGATAATAGCAACGTTTACAAGATTCTATATTTTAAAAATGAAACAGAAATAGAATATTATAGTGCCAGCGAAAAAACAAAAATAATTGGCTCTAAAGAAATAATCACTTATACCTATTCACATCCAACATTAACTGTTGTAAGGAAGAATACTGTAAATTCAAACGGCGATTTTACAATTGTTGGAACAGTATCAGATACGTTTATCAATATTTTCAGTGCCGATTATTCAAAAGAATAATAATTAAACACGCTATTCGATTTATTCCACAAGGGCAAATCGAATGAAAGATAAAAATGTTCTTTGAACGTTTAATTAACTATCTACTTTAAATTAAAACCCTCTTTATCAAAGCATTCACTTGTCTTTTATAACAAATAAAAGAGCGTTTGTCAAAATAACTCATGGCATGACTTACAGAAATCCGTCTATTATCAAGATGATTCTGAGTCATGCCATGAGTTATTTTTATCTTTCCAACACTACCTCCAAAGTATCTTTACCCATTACTCCCGAAAGTATCCGACGATTTTCTTCAATTGTTATATTGCCTATAAATGGAGGAATATCCTTTCGAGGATAATGCCATTTGGCAATAATCTTACCTTCATTTAACTCATAAGTACCTATAAATCGAGTATTGGTGGTGTTGAAATCAAATACAATATCATTAACTACATCAAAATAAACCCTTGTTAAGGTACTGTCATACACTGATGTTGCTTTTTTATCTATACCATTAATTGCTAATTTTTGCACTTGATACTTCCCTGTAAGTTGAGCGTTTTTATCTCTTGGAAGACGTAATAAGACCATGAACAGGGGTAAAAATAAAATAATTAATCGTAACGATGTTTTAATAATGGGGCTTGTTGAAAGCAAATGAGAAGTATTCCAGTTTGTGGAAAAAAAGAAATCTCTTATTTTTTCAACATCTTGAAAGAGCAGATAAAACAAAGCAACAACGTGCATGATGGCATGACTAAGCACCCCAAAGTCTAAATGGTAAAAAATATCGATACTTAGAATCGTTAACATGATTGGTAAGAGCATAAAAACTCCCAAACTTCTGGTTTTTGAGAAAAGTAGCAATAATGAACCCACCATTTGCAATAAACCAATGGTTACAATAAATGGGAATGACCTTCCGAAAAATGCCCACATCAACGAAACATCATCAATTTCAGTAAAAGGCAGGTCTAACATTCCTAATGGCACATTAAACTGAAAATGGAAAATTTTTTGCCAACAGAAACTAATCAAATCAAGGGCAATAGCGCCACATAGTATTGCGATGTTGGTTTTGTAAATTTTCGTAAAATCCTTTTCTCTTTTTACCCCCCACAATGAGTATGCAACATAACAAACCAACATTATAAGACTTGGAATAATTAGGAATAATAAGGGAATTGACTTTAAAACGAAGGAGCATAACCTACTTAATACTTTTACGAAGACTAAGCCTGTAAAGATAATTAGACCAATTTTTTTAAAATAATTCATTTCTTTTTCAGATTTTAAGTTTCAAATTTTTTAATTTTCAAAACACAAATCTATCCGTGAAGCCACAGCGAAAAGTTCAGAATTATCCAATTGAACTAAAAAGCTAGGTTATATCCTGATTTTTCTTGAATTCTAAAGGAGAGCAACCAACAACTTTTTTGAAACAAGTAAAAAATGCGGACTTTGAGCTAAAGCCAGCTTCGTAGCCAATTCCTTCAATGCTTAAAAACGTGTGTTTGCTAGACATTAAAAGTCTTTTGGCTTCATTTATTCTGTAATGATTGATAAAACTATTAAAACTTATGGAAAGACTAGCATTAAGCAAAAAGGATAAATCGTGGGTAGATATGGATAGTTTTTCAGCCAGTTGATACAAGTTAATATCACTCTGCAAGTATGGTTTTTCGCTTTCCATAATAGACTCCAATTTCAATTTCAATAATACTGCCTCTTGTTCATTTAGCCGTGGAACAGTATTCTTTTTTGAATGATTGTTTTCAATTATTTCTTGAATCTCTGTTTTTACTGTATCTGGGAATGGATAGATTTCTTTTTGTTGTAAAATGTAATAGGCAATTGCACCACAAGCAACACTGTAAAAGACAGGTAAATAATCAAACCCTAGTAAGGATTTGAATTTCAACATTCCGATAAGGATGATTGCCAAAATAACAAACAATAGCCTCAATAGCCAATCAAGATTTATCGAGGCATCTTCAGAGGAAAATAACCTAATATCCTTTCGGTGTCTTCTTAATAAGACAAATGACATCGTCCAATATACGATTATTTGCAACCTTAATGTAAGTAATACTGCTGTACCAAGGTATCTGCTCAATTGGGGTGGAGATATGATGGGATATTTATGTTGTATCAAAAAACTAAAAGCGAAAAAAGTAAATATCGTAAACGGGATAAAATGCAGTAAATCGTACTTAGAAAAGTGATACTTAGGGTGTGTAAAATATACTATGCTAAAATATAAACATGGTGCGATTAAAAAACGGCTACATTCACTTAACGCCACAAAATTCGGGTATTTTTCATACAAATCTCGCTCTATTAATGCTAAACCCACACAAATCAAAAAGCTACTAAACCACGTTTTAGCATTTTTAATATTATGTTGTAGGTTTATATAAACAACAAACGCTAGAAAAATAAAGCAACCAGCAGCAAAAGAATAATTCATGTTTTATTTCTTCAAAACTTAAAATCTATCACAATATATGTAGAAAAGCTAATTTAATACTCTTGCTATTTGATTTGTTGCGGAAGGGAAAATGGAAGAGCATTAGAATCCCCTTTGGTGGATGAGGGCTGGGGAAGACACCAGCCTTGGGTAAAAATTCCTGATAATCAATATATTTATCCCTAGCGAGGGACTTAAGTCCCTCGCTAGGGATAAGAGATTCACACGCTATTCGATTTGTTCCGCAAGGGCAAATCGAATGAAAGATAAAAACGTTCTCAGAACGTTTAATGGATTAAAATCATTTTTATCAAAGCTTGTACTTGTCTTTCAGCACAAATGGTGGAGCGTTAGGCGATAGCTATTTCCTTTGCTGAATGAGGGCTGGGGAAGACACTAGCCTTGGGTAAAATATTTTCTTAAACTTCTTTCTATTAGCGGGTGACTTAAGTCCTAGTGATTACCCATAAGTATATAAATAATTGATAATCAACGTGTTTATCCCTAGCGAGGGACTTAAGTCCCTCGCTAGGAATAAACACATCAAGTAGTCAGGCTGTGACATGAGGCGACCGACGCTCGGTTTCAAAGGCGATTTAAGCCTATTTCAACCCTGCTCTTCCTAATATGTTCAAGTCAAAGGAAGGCAATATTGAAGTTTGGGGTCTCTATAGTTATACTAATGAAGTACCTCCATCAATAATAAGTGTTTGTCCTGTACCATATTGTTGTTCTAATAAATATACAAATGTCTTGGCTATATCTTGGGCTTCTCCAACACGTTTTACGGGCAATGCGTTTCCAATATTTGTGAACATCGTTTCTCTGTCGTTTTCAGACATACCGCCCCAAAGCTCGGTTTTTACTACTCCTGGTGAAACAATATTTACTCTTATTGGTGCTAATTCTAAAGCCATTGCTCTCGTAAAACCTTCCATAGCAGCACAGATACTTGCACCTAATGCCCATCCTTTGTTAGGTCTGTTACTAGCAATACCGCTTGTTAATACAATTGAACCTGTGATATTGATAAATGGTGTAGCATATTTTACGGCTGTAAAAGCTCCCCAATAACGAATATTAAAATAGTTGCGAGCCATTTCCAATGTTGTATCTGCTACATCACCAAGAATGAGACTTTCGCCTGCTGTAAATACCAAATGGTCGAATGCTCCAATTCGATCAAAAAGATTTCTGACTTGCATTTCATTTGTTACATCAACGGTATAGCCAATACTTTCGGTTGGCAATTCTTGTAAAGCTTTGTCAATACGTTGTTGATTACTCGAAACAATGATGACGAGTCCACCTTTTAAAGAAACTGCTTTTGCAGTAGCCAAACCAATACCCGAACTGCCACCAATAATTACTACTTTTTTGCCTTTTAAACTTTCCATTTTTCTATTTTTTATTGCTCTTGAAAATATTTTTCGTTGAACAAAAGTAGAAAGTCAGTTATAGAAAGGATTTACCAAATGGTAAAAAATGAACTAAGGCTTGTTCCTTTTTATTCTGCTTAAGGATTGTTTTGTGATGCCAAGATAAGATGCAGTATCAGTTTGTGAAACCCTTAACGCTATATTGGACTGTTGCACAATAAATTTTTGATAACGTGTAGTTGCGTCTTCGCCAATATAAGAGTTTCGTAAGGCAATTTTATTTAGCAAAGCTTGTTTGGTAATGTTATCCAAAAGGGTCTTGAAATAAGGCAAAGTGTTATACAATGAATGTAACTTGTCTTTTTGAAAAACAACTATTTCGGAATCGTAAGCTGCTTGGATACGGTCTGTTGATACTGTACTTTCTGTAAAACTTTTCAAAATAGTACAAAACTGATTTTCACTTAAAAAGAAATGAATGACTTCGTTTCCCTTATCGCTGATACTCACAATTTTTAAAATGCCTTTGCAAATAAAAAACATTTCTTTTGCTGTCTTTCCTTCTTGCAATAAAATTTCACCTTCCTTTATTTTTTTGTATGTTATATTTTGGCAAATGGTTTCTTTATCTTGTAAAGGTATTTTTTGAAATAGCTCAAGATAGTTAAATAGTGGCTCAAACATATTTTTTGTCAAGTGAATAATTTATCCAAATATAGCTAATAAATAATTCGTAAAAAACGCAACTTTATCAAAACTTCTAGTTGTCTTTCAGCACTAATGAAAAAGCGTGAGCACCTGACTACGGATCAGGAGGTTTAGAGTTAATATTCCTCAATACTACAATGATTATCAAACGCTTAGCGATAACATCTAAGTGTTTTTTTATTTTACTAGCCCATAATTACGCTTTTGCTCTTATTTATGAATTGTAATAGTACTTCCACTAATACCTTGAATACTGTTATTGTTATCCCCTGTTACATTCATCGTATTAGTAGTAGTCTTATTTCCTGTTTTCTCTGCTATCACCTTCGCCATTGCTAGTAAAAAATGTTCATTCGAAGGATTATCTTCCAAGGCTGATGCAATAGCTGCTTTTACAACATTTTGCTTGGCTGGACTATCAGGTTTCTCCTTTAAACTACGAACCATATCATTTTCTGAACCATCCTCTTTTAAAAAGATATCACGCATCCAATTAACCGTACCTTCTGCAAAATCATTTAAAAATGATTTGATAGATACATTCTCTTTGAGTTGAGAAGCAAGATAGCCTACTACAGTAGCAATTTCTATTTCTGTTTCCATTTTGTTTAATTAATTAGCGTTGATTAACCCTTTTCCTGAATAATAAAATCTAAATTCCTTTTAACTTGTTTAGTAGTTGGATGTTCTTCTCCTAGATGATTTTGATAAATTAAATATGCTTTTTTACATAAGGTTTTTGCACGATTATAATCGCCTAAAATATAAAGAACCGTTGCCAAATTAGAGTTCTTAATTGCATTATTGAGATGCTCACTTCCAAACTTTTTTTCCCCTAAAATAATAGCCTTTTCAAACAATACTTTTGCCCCTTCATAATTCTCTAACTGTTGAAGGACTGAACCTAAGTTAGTGTATGCTGTTGCAGTATGTTGATGCTCTGAACCCAAATTTTTCTCACACGAAATCAAAGCTTTCTCTAATAAAGATTTTGCACCAACATAATCACCTAAAGCTTGTAACACTAAGCCTAAATTGGAGTAAGTAGTTGCGGTATTAAAATGGTCTGGACCAAAGTTATTTTCATCTGAAATCATAGCTTTTTCTAATAAGGTTTTTGCACCATCATTATCTCCCAAAGCTCTAAGGACATTTCCTAAATTAGAGTACGCAATTGAAGTATTAGGATGCTCTGGACCTAAGTTTTTTTCATTTGAAATCATAGCTTTTTCTAATAGCACTTTTGCACCAGGATATTCACCTAAAGCATGAAGAATATTCCCTAAATTGGAGTAAGTAATAGCAGTATTAGGATGCTCTGGACCCAAATATTTTTCATTTAACATCATCGCTTTCTCTGATAAGGTTTTTGCTTCACCATATTTCCCTAAAGCTAGAAAAAGAGTTGCTAAATTAGAATATGAACGTGTTGTACTAGGATGCTCTGTTCCAAAGTTTTTTATATCCACATTTAAAGCTTTTTCAAGTAACTCTTTTGCTCTATCATAATCCCCTAAGGCTTGAAGTAATATACCTAAATTAGAGTACTTAATTGCTGTATTAGGATGCTCTGTTCCAAAGTTTTTTATATCTGAAATCAAAGCTTTTTCGAGTAATTCTTTTGCTCTATCATAATCTCCTAAAACTTGAAGAACTAAGCCTAGATTTGAACAAATAATTAAAGTAGCAGGATGTTCTATCCCAAAGTTTTTTTCACATAAAATCAAAGCTTTTGAAAATAAGGTTTTTGCACCAATATAATCTCCCAAATTTTGAAGGATTATTCCCAAATTGGAGTATTTATTTGCAGTTCTAGGATGCTCTGTTCCAAAGTTTTTTATATCTGACTTTATAGTCTTTTCTAATAAGGTTTTTGCTAATTTGTAATTACCTGATTCTTTAAGAACTAAACCTAAATTATTTTGTATATCTGCTATTATTTCTACTGTTTCATCACCAAAAAGAGTGTCTAGTGTGATTCCAAAAGTTATCCATTGAAACTTATCAACAGGATTATCTTTACTTGCATCAATTGATAATTTAGTAGTTATATTTTCTACTAAATCAACTACATCCTCTATGACAATATTAAGTTTTTTACGCGTTACTTCTGATACAATAATATGTATTTTGTAACTATCATCGTTGTTAAGTAACCAACCTTTTGATGTTAAGCTTTCCAAGGTTTCAGATAGTAATTCTTCTTGTCCACTACTTTCTGGACAACAAAGCTCCTTTATCAAATCATAATGATGAAAATCAGCAGGTAAACAAGACATTTGTTTCATCAGCCACTCTTCCATCTCTGATAGTTTGCCCAAATCAAAAATAGAGGATAAGTAGGAATATACTTTGTCTATTTTATTACCATGATGTGAAATATGAACATTAGCCCTAATATCTTTTTCAATAGCATTTTGTAGTTGTGCAATGTCTAAACGTTGTAATTGGGCAGTCTTAGCTAATATCTCTATAGTTAAGGTATGGTAGTCAATGGTTTGTAAAAGCTTTTCAATACCCTCTATATCCTTAATCCTTGTGCAATGTGTCTGAAATAACAAAAGAGCATCTTTGGCACTAAGAAAACCTAATTCATTAGTATAAAAGCCTTCTATATTTTCTCGGGAAGTAACCAATATATGCCAATTGGGTTGGCTTGGTAACATATCTTTAAATTGATACAAACTAGCATCGGCATTATCAAGTATTAATAAATTGGGCTTAGCTTCAATAGCTTTTAAATCATATAGTAACTGATTGAAAATATCTTTAGTTTCCTTACCTTCTTTTTTAATACCAAAAGCCTTCTCCAACGATATCGCATTGATAAAATCACTTTCAATTGATGTACCACTTAAACTTACCCATGCCAAATGTTGATACTCTTCCGCATATCTTGTTAAATACGCTTGACTTAAGGTAGTTTTACCAATCCCTCCCAAACCATTTACTAACACAACATCCTTGTTTTCAAACAGCAAAGTATGGAGTTCTTTTATTTCAGCTTGTCGTCCAATTACCTGATTTAAGTTAAGCTTAGGCACTCGATTAGTTAGCTCTTTGGGCAGTTTAGGTTTAGTATAAACCGTTGTTAAGTTAATAGTAGAATTTGTTATGTTCTGAAAATTATTATTGTTGTTACCATTGTTAATAAGATGATTTTCCATGTAGGAGAAAGAAAAAGAATAAAGTGTTAGAAATATATTACTGCATCAAATATAAGATTTTGTATCAGCAAATCAAATAGTTAAGAAAGTAGATATTTGATAAAATAAAACATTATAAAATACATCAATAACAAACATGAGTCATCCCGAATTTTGTGGATGGCTTGCCAAATAAAAACCTCCTTGTTTATTTTGTGAATTACGACAAACACAAAAAACAGGAGGTT
>NZ_JAVDUE010000033.1:2500-5180 GCF_031456255.1 Arcicella sp. BE140
ATCTTTAGACGTAACCGTATCCTGAGTAGGGGGGGACTGGAGAAATCCCCTTTGAAACTGCCGGCACCATCCGGTAAGGCTAAATACTAACAAGATACCGATAGTGAACGAGTACTGTGAAGGAAAGGTGAAAAGTACCCCGAGCAGGGGGGTGAAAAGACCCTGAAACCATACACTTACAAGCGGTCGGAGCAGAGCGATTCTGTGACGGCGTGCCTTTTGCATAATGACCCTACGAGTTACTCTTCCTGGCAAGATTAAGGTTTACAGAACTGGAGTCGGAGCGAAAGCGAGTCTGAATAGGGCGTTTAGTCAGGGGGAGTAGACGCGAAACCTTGTGATCTACCCATGGCCAGGTTGAAGGTGTGGTAACACACACTGGAGGACCGAACGAGTTTACGTTGAAAAGTATTTCGATGAGCTGTGGGTAGGGGTGAAAGGCTAATCAAACTGGGAAATAGCTCGTACTCCCCGAAATGTTTTTAGGAACAGCGTCGTGGTTATTTTCATGCAGGTAAAGCTACCAATAGGACTAGGGGGAGTCACATCCTACCAAATCCTGATGAACTCTGAATGGCATGAAATTTACACGGCAGTGAGGGCAGGGGTGCTAAGGTCACTGTCCGAGAGGGAAAGAACCCAGACCAACAGCTAAGGTCCCTAAATCTATACTAAGTTGAACAAAGGAGGTCTGATTGCAGAGACAGCCAGGATGTTAGCTTGGAAGCAGCTATTCATTTAAAGAGTGCGTAACAGCTCACTGGTCGAGCGAGGCGGGCATCGATAATAAACGGGCATCAAGTATAGTACCGAAGCTTTGGATTATGTATTTTATACATACTGGTAGGGGAGCATTCTGACATCAGCGAAGGTGAATCGACAAGGTTCATTGGAGAGGTCAGAAAAGCAAATGTAGGGATGAGTAACGATAATGCGGGCGAGAAACCCGCACGCCGAAAAGTCAAGGTTTCCTCAGCTATGCTAATCAACTGAGGGTTAGTCGGGGGCTAAGGGTTTAGCGAAGGCGAAGACTTAATGCACATCAGGTTAATATTCCTGAACTTACTGATAGGGAAACACAATGACGGAGATTCGTGGTTGGCAGGTACTGACGGAATAGTGCCTTTGAGCAGCAGCCGCAAGGCAGAAGCGAGTCAGCGAAGAGACTTCCAAGAAAAGTTGTGAATCTATACTTATTAGTAACCCGTACCGTAAACCGACACAGGTGACTGGGAAGAATATTCTAAGGCGCTCGAGTGAATCACGGCTAAGGAACTCGGCAAATTAACCCTGTAACTTCGGGATAAAGGGAGCCTACTCAGCGATGAGAGGCCGCAGAGAATTGGTCCAGGCGACTGTTTAACAAAAACACATGGCTTTGCAAAAACGAAAGTTGACGTATAAGGCCTGACACCTGCCCGGTGCTGGAAGGTTAAGAGGGGATGTTAGCGCAAGCGACGCATTGAATCGAAGCCCCAGTAAACGGCGGCCGTAACTATAACGGTCCTAAGGTAGCGAAATTCCTTGTCGGGTAAGTTCCGACCTGCACGAATGGTGTAACGATCTGGACACTGTCTCAGCCGTGAGCTCGGTGAAATTGTAGTAACGGTGAAGATGCCGTTTACCCGCAACGGGACGGAAAGACCCCATGAACCTTTACTATAGCTTAGCATTGAGTTCTGGTACTGGATGTGTAGGATAGGTGGGAGACTATGATATAGTGTCGCTAGGCATTATGGAGTCAACGTTGAAATACCACCCTTCTTGTACTGGAATTCTAACCTAAATAGGGACATTGCTTGGTGGGTAGTTTGACTGGGGTGGTCGCCTCCAAAAGAGTAACGGAGGCTTTCAAAGGTACCCTCAGCACGCTTGGTAACCGTGCGTAGAGTGCAATAGCAAAAGGGTGCTTGACTGTGAGACATACAAGTCGATCAGGTACGAAAGTAGGATATAGTGATCCGGTGGTTTAGTATGGAACAGCCATCGCTCAAAGGATAAAAGGTACTCTGGGGATAACAGGCTGATCTCCCCCAAGAGCTCACATCGACGGGGAGGTTTGGCACCTCGATGTCGGCTCGTCACATCCTGGGGCTGGAGAAGGTCCCAAGGGTTCGGCTGTTCGCCGATTAAAGTGGCACGCGAGCTGGGTTCAGAACGTCGTGAGACAGTTCGGTCCCTATCTGTTGTGGGCGTAGGATTATTGACAGGTTCTGACTTTAGTACGAGAGGACCGAGTTGGACTGACCGCTGGTGTATCAGTTGTTCTGCCAAGAGCATAGCTGAGTAGCTACGTCGGGACCAGATAAGCGCTGAAAGCATCTAAGTGCGAAACTGACCTGAAGATGAGTAATCCATATAAGGGCGGTCGTAGATGACGACCTTGATAGGTTGCAGATGTAAAGGTAGAAATACCAAAGTCGAGCAATACTAATTACCCAAGAGCTTTATTCATATAACCGTATGACATATAATCTTTATAGTTCTTACTCTTCAACATCTTTCACAATATTATATGAATTACTCATAAAGAAATAGAGCTTAATGGCTCACAGACTTTATGGGGTTGATAGGACTGGTGTTCACCTCTTCCCATCTCGAACAGAGAAGTTAAGCCCAGTTCCGTTGATGATACTGCAATCACATGCGGGAAAGTAAATAAACCCCAAAAATATTAGAA
>NZ_JAVDUE010000034.1:0-2507 GCF_031456255.1 Arcicella sp. BE140
CGGGATTTTGGAATTAAAAAGCTATTGAAATCAGCAAACTTTCGAGAGTTTTTTACGAAGACATCACCCGATTGCAACCTGTCTTTTAACACTAATAATACACAAAGTTCGTAGGCATGGCTTTGGTTAATCTCCTGATTATCAATGACTCTTTTCCAAGAATTAACAATAAAATTACTCGGAGCATCAACAGGAAACTTTCTTTTTTTGCCGATTTGTAGGTCTGTAACCAATGATAATCCAGGACCAAAATTATCTTTCACAAAGGCAATTTCAAAAGATAATGTTTTTAGAAAATTAATGGTGAATTGTTTGAATCTGGCATATTGTTTCAGCAAAAATGATTGGAGAGAATGAGCGTCATGGTCAATGTTTTTCAAAAAGAAATCAAGAGCTGCATCAAGGTCTTCCTTGGTTAGATGTTCATAAATAATAGCCCTCAAATTTGGACTCTCAATCCTCTCATCCACTACTATTTGTGCCGTTTTTACCAACGTCCACACTGCAAATCCCTGTGTTTTTACTATTCCTTTTTGATATTCTTCTAAGGCTTTTTTGGCTTCATTAATAGCTTGTTGCCAAAAATCACTGTACATTAATAAAACGATGTCAGTAGTGTCCAAAAGCGTTTCGTACAAAAAACAAACCAGCAAAGGGTATCGCTTTTGTGGGTTCATCCTTTGCAAATAAGTATTGGTGTTTTGTCGAACCATATTGGCTAATCGTTTCTTACGATTGGCAGGAATGACCGACAAATCCCAACTATCTACCTTAAAATCTTTTAAAAAAGTAATTTTATCAAGCGTTTGATTGATAGAACGGGCAGAATTTGAGTTAGGTGTTTGGCATAACCAGCGATGCACAGTTTGTTTCTTTTCTTCATCAAATTCAAGAATATTATCCAATTTTTGAAATACATCATCCGTCCACATAAACGTTAAACGCTTATAGGTTTCTTCATGCAAACGCTCATTGATACTTGAAACTATCCTTTCCAGAGAGCTAATGGCAGGACGTAGTATTTTCTCACGATGTAGTTTCTGACAAAGTTTTTCCAGCAACCAACGCTCATTGTCGTGTTCCATTCCACGCTCAATAAGCCATTTTTCGATGATTGGTTCGTCCATAATGGGTTGCCATCTTCGATAATCAAGGTGTTTCAAAATTTGTTGTAAGTGTTCCGTTCTGGTGGCAGGTCTATTCCCATATTCCAATAAATTCGGATTTACAGCTATTTTTAGTTGTTCTGTTATAAAGCTAATCCAATCAGGATTAATCTGACTATTCCAGCCTTCGGGTAAAAAACCTAATAATCGAATGATTCCAACCTGTAAAGCAACTGCCACTTTGGATTGATTGCCATGAAAAAAGTGAATGAAGATTTTATTTTCTTTGCTAAGAAAAAAGTTTTTCCATAAAACTTCTTCTTCAATCTTTTGAGGAACGCTCTGATAGAGTTCTCTCTCTTTATGGGTTAAAAATAAATATGCCATATGCTGAGTGTTTAGGGAAATAGACCATTTTTAGATTAAAGCGTTACAGAAAAATGAAGATTATACTTCTGGTTATGCTGATTCTGATTCCGCAGAATCATTTGAATCCGCCGTTGATTCAAATGAATCGACTGATTCTGTCGATTCTGAATATAGCGTTAACGTCCTTAAAAGCCATAACTCTCAATTAGAGCGTTATAGAAAAATGAGAGGTTTTATGGAATTATCATTTCGATAAAGATTTCCTTCTAATTGTGCTTTAAATTACTTTTGCAAATTCCATATTCTTGTTTTTAAAATCAAATTATATTTTACTATATTTATGACGAGTATTATAAAATATATAACATTTATGAAGATAGGATATGTTCGTGTTTCCAAAGAAGAGCAAAACGAAGCTCTACAAATGGATGCCCTTAAAAAATACGGTTGTGATAAAATCTTTCACGAAAAGATTTCGGGCATTTCTAAGTCAAGACCAGAATATGAAAAAGTAAAAGAAATTTTGAGGGCGGGGGATGAATTGGTGGTTTGGGATATTGACCGATTGGGAAGAACTACCCTTGAATTGATTATGCTGGTTGATGAACTAAATCAAAAAGGAATTCTATTCAAAAGCCTTTCACAATCTCTGATTGATACGACCACCGAAACAGGGGAATTCGTCTTTAAATTATTTGCCCTCTTGGCAGAGCATGAACGAAAAAGATTAATTCGTAGAACAAAAGCTGGGCAGGAAGCCGCAAGAGCGAGAGGAAGAATGGGAGGAAGACCCAAGGGATTATCTCCACGTTATCAAGAAATTGCTCCGATGGTGATAAGTGCCTACAAAGAGCAAAGAAGTATCAGAGACATTATGAAAGCATTTTCAATTCCTTCGACTACAACGGTATATAAAATCTTGACGGATAATAATGTTCCTTTTCAGGTTTATAATAAAGCAAAAGAAGGTGTATTGTAACTAATGAAATAGTTGAAAACCGTAAATTTTCGCACAAATGTTATGAGAACCTC
>NZ_JAVDUE010000035.1:0-1682 GCF_031456255.1 Arcicella sp. BE140
GGCTTTCCTTGAAAATTATTTTTAGATATTGATTTAGAATAAAATCCACTCATATTCTGGGTGGATTTTTCATTTCACCTAAGGTGATTTATTTAAAAAATACAATTTTATTTGACTTGTATCTTTGTAGATTTATTTTCGTAAAAACTGGTCAACTTTTTTTCAGACCAGCTCGTTGAGTGGTTATTTACTGTCCTTTCGGATTTATGTTAGGCTGCTAGTTTCTGAGCTTGCTGACTGTGTTCTTGCCTTCGATTGGTAATCCTGACAGCATTGGCTGTATATACGCCGAAGAATAACCAGACGAGTTCCGTCTTTTGATTTCTTGCCTTTATCTTACGAAGCAAATAGTGTTCCTTTTCCGTACCAAAACTGCCCTCTAGACGTGTACTCCTCTCTTTGTTGAGGATACCTTTCATTTGTTTAGTTGCTTTATCATCTTTGCCTCTACCTTTTCTACAAAAGTTATGTTGTATCCTTTGTTCTCTTAAAAATGTACGATTCTCATTGGTGGGATAAATGCCATCTGCGGCTACATGTGTGCATTCTCCAATCATTGTTTCATGTCTTATTACACTCTCTTTCAATCTCTTGCACTCATTGAAAGCATTGTAACTTGCATGCTCAATGATGTTAATTCCTCCTACTTGGTTGATGTGAACCTTGATACCATACTCTACGGGTTTATTCTCCTTTCCTCTGACAATAGGTCTAATATAGGGTTTGAAGATGCTTACTATGCGGTCATTAATCTTTGCTCCAGGTACTTCAAAAAGATGTTTCTGTTGCTCATAAACCACTTTAATAGTTTGAAATACTTTTGCATCTTTTTCCGAAAATCCCTTAGATTTAACTTTTTCTAAGAGTTCATTGAGTGTTAAAATACCTTTACTCAGTAGCTTTAAAAGTGAACGTTTTCTGGAGTATGTCTTTCGATAAATCTTCTTTCTAAGTTTGCTATAAGTCAACTGTTTTATCTTTTGATCTTTGAATTTAGACCTCGGTAATTTGATTTTATTGCTGGTGCATAATGCTGGAATTTGTTTTTCCCAGAGCCAAGTACAAGATTCCCAAAGTAACTTCACGTCGGTAGGAATTCGAAGATAAACTTCATAACACGTAGCATCCATTAATAACACATTTTTATCAGGAATTTCTGCTTTCCAATAATTAATCATCACACTTTGAAATAGATTCAAATCTAAATGCTCTCCCAAATAAGACCTTACTCTTGAAACAAAAGAGTTATCTTTAATCCTTTCATTATCAGCAAGTAAAACCCCACAGAACATCTGCATTGCCCAATTAGTGTGAAAACTCTCAAGTAGTTTCTCATCACTTAAACCAGTATAATGTTTTAAAAACATCAGAGCAAAAAAACCTCTACTGGGCAACCATGAAGGTGCTCCAACGATGGAAGTTTTCTTTGGAAAAATATTTTCAAGAGAATCCCAATCAATAGTTTGGTGTATTTTCCCCAGGACAGTTGTATTCTTGAATAAATACCATTTATGAAAACTTGGAGAATCTAAGTCAAACAGTGTATATTGCATCCGTATTTATATTTTTTAGCAGAAACAAAATACAGAAAAACCCCGAAAATTGCCAGTATTGACACTTTTTCGGGGTTGTTTTTTTGTAATATATTGATAATTAAATATTTACAACATTAAAGGAAAGCC
>NZ_JAVDUE010000036.1:0-1580 GCF_031456255.1 Arcicella sp. BE140
ATCCCGTTGGGAGATAGAATCAGAGCGTATTTGTCAATCTTTGGGCGGTATTGATATTGTCGCTAAAATTGATGAAATGGCATCGGAGTTAGCTTCATTACTTAAACCGTTATCTGAATTATTGGTACAAGGCACTGACATTCGATTAGAAAATGGAGAATTGGTTTTGCCGCCCATCAAGGCTGATGAACTCAGTGATTCTACCAAACGATTAAGGGAGCAAGTAAATTTGAGACTTCCCAAAGTTGGATTAGTGGAGATGATACGGGAGGTGGACTCTTGGGTAACTTATACCAATGAGCTTAGGGACGGAGATTTTTCTCAAAATTCGGAACGAGATTCTTTATTATACGCTGCCCTAATGGGTAATGGCTGTAATATTCCTTTGGCAGATTTAGCACGTTCTTCGGATTTAGAGTATCAAGCCTTGTGGTGGGTTGCTAACAATCATTTCAGCGATGAAAATGTTAAAAAAGCCAACAATATTGTTGTGAATTTCCTGCATAAACAGTGGCTCAGTGAGTATTGGGGTGATGGAACACTATCATCATCCGATGGGCAAAGATTCCCTACCAGTGGCAAAATACGGAACGCCACCTCTATCGTAAAGTATTTTGGATTTGGGAATGGCGTTACTTTTTATACGCATACCTCCGACCAATATTCTCAATATGGTTCAAAAGTGATTACTTCAACCGAACGGGATGCTACCTACGTTTTAGATGAAATCTTAGCTAATGAGACGGATTTGGAAATTTTAGAACACGCAACTGACACTCATGGATATACCGATTTACTTTTTGCGTTCTTTAATTTGGTGAATAAAAAACTTATTTCAAGACTCAGAGACCTCAAAGGGCAAAGACTTTGCAAAATCAAATCAAGTACCAGTAATGAATACAATGAGTTAGAATATCCGCCCCTTAAATTCACGGGAACGGTCAATATAGATTATCTAAAAAAGAACGCCCAGGAGTTACAAAGAGTATCGGCATCATTACAAACAGGAACTGTAACTGCCTCATTGTTAATGAATAAGCTACAAGCATACCCAAGACAAAACAATTTAATGTATGTCTTACAAGCCTATGGACAGTTAGAAAAAACGGTATTTATCTGTAATTATTTGTTGATACCTCCCATGAGAAAAAGAATCAATCGGCAACTTAATAAAGGAGAACAGTTACATAATTTAAGGTCTTATCTATGGTTTGGTAGTGATGGATTCATTCGTAAGCAACAGGAAGCTGAACAACAAATTACAGCGTACAGTCTCACATTATTAACCAATATTGTGATGGCTTGGAACACGGTTTACATTCAAGAAATCCTCAAAGAACTCAAAGAAGAAGGTTATCAGGTCAATGAAGAAGATTTTGACCATATTTCACCTGCCGTCTTTGAACATATAAATCGTTTAGGGAAGTACAATTTCAAAGATGAAATTAAACTGGAAGAAAACGGATTGAGAGCTTTAAGAAAGCCCAAGAATGGTAGGTTTATTTTCAAATCAATGTAGCAAGACAACTAATCTATTAGTTAAAAACCGTAAATTTTCGCACAAATGTTATGAAAACCTC
>NZ_JAVDUE010000037.1:0-1350 GCF_031456255.1 Arcicella sp. BE140
AAACATGAGTCATCCCGAATTTTGTGGATGGCTTGCCAAATAAAAACCTCCTTGTTTATTTTGTGAATTACGACAAACACAAAAAACAGGAGGTTTTATTATGCACAAGGCACTTCTACAAAAAAACAATAGTTTTACAAAAAAAGCAAATGCTTCATATTTTCTTCTCAAAAAAATAGATGTTTACCTTTCTGATTTACAGCTTACTCTAGATAAGCTTCTTGACAAACGTCTTGTTGGGACTTTCTATAATTTATTTGTGGCTATTCTTATGAATAGAAATCGCTCGATGGGGTTGCTTCTGAGTGAGTTAGGAGGATTTATTTGTGGTTTCAATCATGCACCAGCAGGAACAAAACGTATCAGTAACCTTCTACGTTCAAAGAAATGGACAGCTCCTGTAATTGATAATTTTCTATTTGCTCGTAGTAAAAAACGCATTGAACAACTAATCCAAATAGGAAAACGCCCTTTGTTAGTGTGGGACGATAGTAAAATTGAGAAGCCTGAGAGTTGGTTTACTGAAGGTCTATGCAGTGTAGAAAGTAGTAAAGGAAAACGTCTGACGAAAGTCAAGAAAGGATTTTATCGTCCACCCGTAAGTCGTATCTGTGTGCCAGGTTATCGCTGGACTGCTACATTACTTTCTGCTTTGGGTGAAGCTCCAAGTGTTTGTCAAATGTCATGGTGGACTACAAGAGGAAAACATAAAGAATATGGCACTAATATTATCTTTAGGATGCTGGAAAAATTGCATAAATCTATTGGTAAAGGTGTTTTACATGTACTTGATAGAGGTTATGCTAATGCTTGGACAATTGAGTGGTTTACGCATTTTCAGCAGGATTTCTTAGTTCGTTGGAAGAAAAATCACCTACTCATTCATGCTGATAAAGGTAAAAAGAAGACACATTTACTAGCTCGTTCCTTTAAAGCTAAACAACGTAAGATTGTATTTGATAATCAACGTAAAATAGCCAAGAGTATTTCTATCGCATGGACAGAGGTGCAACATCCTGATTTTGAAGGAATTCCTTTGTCTTTAGTAATTGTTAGAGATAGGAAAAATCATCAATCCCCTTTGTATCTACTTACTTCTATTCAAACTAAAAATGTCCAACAAGCTTGGGAAATGTGTCATTCCTATATGCTCAGATGGTCTATTGAACAGACGTTTAGATTTTGTAAAACAGAATTAGCCATTGAGTCTCCAAGACTATGGTTTTTTGAGAATACGTGTAAATTACTTGGAATCGTAGCACTTATCTATGACTTTTTGATGTACTTAATTAACAACTGGGGAAATTGGATACAATTAGTATTAAAACAATGGTGTCATAGAACAGGAAA
>NZ_JAVDUE010000038.1:0-1300 GCF_031456255.1 Arcicella sp. BE140
GAGGGACTTATTAAGATTCATGAAATAATCGTTCTTTGCAATTTGGGTAAAACTCATTAAATTTTCGTCAAAATTCATATTTATGCGACTTATTGTTACTTTAAGCGATAGCCAAGAGCAAGAATTACAAGATTTAGTTATTCATCATCCCAAAGCCTATATTCGAGAAAAAGCTGCTGCTATCTTAAAAATAGCTCAAGGGCAGTCTGGAGTCGATGTTGCCCAAAATGGTCTTTTACGTAAACGTCGTAAAAACACTGTTTATGACTGGGTTCATCGTTATCAGGCTGAGGGTATTTCAGGTTTATTAGTTAAAAAAGGGCGAGGATTAAAACCTTCTTTTTTCCCCTGAGCAAGAAAGTGTTGCTTGCTTACAAACCCAAATGATTGTTGGACAAAGTCCCCAAGGCTATGGTTTTGAGCAAAGCCGTTGGAGTTTAAAGCATTTGCTTTGTATTTGCACTCATTTAAAGATAAAAAGTAAGTCTTGCTTATGGAACTGGCTCAAGAAATGGAAAATTTCTTATAAAAGAGGCAGACTCTATGTCCACAGCCCAGATGCTGATTATCAAGCTAAACTTGCTTATATCAAAACAAGCCTTGAAACAGCCGATATTGACAATTCAGTATTTATATGTATTGACCAATTGACGATTTATGCTCATCCCAGTGTGAGTTGTGCTTATGCAAAACAACAACCATTAGCTAAACAGGGATGGCAACATAATAAAACTATGCGTATTATGGGTGGTTTAAACATACTTACTGGCAAAGTCGACTACTTCATACGCAATAAGATAAGTGTTGCCACCATCTATTGTTTTTATCAAGAATTGGTCAATACATATCCCCATAAGCAAATTTATATCATACTTGACAACTGGCCTATGCACTATCATCCTGACATATTAGCAGCTTTACAAGCACAAGATTGCCCATTCAAATTGCATGTTCCTGCTTCTTGGAATCACTTAAAGCCTGCTAAAAAGTACAATAACAAAAACTTGCCAATAAAACTATTACCCTTACCAACCTATGCCTCATGGTTGAATGTTATCGAAAAACTTTGGAGAAAGCTTAAACAAGAACTCTTGCACATGCACCCTTTTAAAGACCAATTCCAACAACTCAAACAACAAGTAAAAATGTGGCTTGATAAATATAATAGCCCTCAAAATCATGATGAATTGAGAAGCTATGTCGGATTAATGAAAGACGATAACTTTCTTGGAAATATTTGTAATGAAATTTACTCAAAAAATCAAAGAACGTTTATTTTATGAAAGCTAATAAGTCCCTC